>CAKOVX010000033.1 GCA_934122155.1 uncultured Clostridia bacterium | reverse complement strand
AAAAAGTATGTTACTTATATGCAAAACGCATTTATTTTTGGCTTGGTAATGGTATTGCCTTTGATTTTTATGCTGATGAGAACTTTTCAGACATTTTCAATATTTTACGGATATTGTGCGGTTTTTGCATACGCCATGATAGCGGTTCGCATTAAAACCCCAAAGGGAAGAAAAGAAATAACTCCTAAAAGAATATATGTTATAGATGATAATCTCATTTGTATTTCCGATAAACAAAGCGAGAGCAGAGGCATCGAATTAGTAAAAACAGCTTATGACTACGGGGAGTTCTACTTCTTGTCATTTCCGATGGGGAAGAAAAGCGGAAACTTTGTCTGTCAAAAAGATTTGCTCACACAAGGAACTCTCGAAGAATTTGAAAAACTGTTTGACGGCAAAATAGTGAGAAAATATTAAAAGTTACTGCGACCGGGAAATTTGAAACGGATACAATTTATAAAACAAAATAGGGAGAAGATAATCTGTGAGTAATCACTGTACAATTTATGCAGAGATGCACATGATTTTTGATAATGATTTTGATGTGTACTCGATCACAAAGCGTTTAGGAATTGCCCCAACAGAATGTAAATCTCGTAATGAAACACGAATGTCACCATTGACAAATAAGCCTATTGAGGGTTTTTGGACGCTAAAAACAGAAGAAAAAGAAGAACGGGACTTGGGTGTTGTATTGAATGAGTTAAAGGGGAATATATCTGATAAACTACCGGATATCAAAAAAATCTGTGATGAAAACGGAGGAACAGTTATTTTCGATATCGTCCCATTTTTTGATGGCAATAATAAACCTGCATTGTATTTTGAAAGAGATTTTCTTGATATGGTAAACTATTTGAATGCTACCATTCAAATAGATTTATATGTGAGGTAAAGTGGGGTGAGCATGACAGAGAAACCCGATTGTCTGCAACAAACCTAACAACCACAAAACTACCCCCAAAAGCTCAATTGAGCTGTTTTAATCGGTGATGATTGTATGAAAATATATTTGTCAAACTATTGGAGAAAAAGCAGCATATTTATGATATGCCTTTCTGCAATTATTGCTGCTGCAACTGCTGTATTTTGCATCCAAAGTTATGATGAAGAAGATTATATTTTAATAATCGGAGCGGCGTTCTTTATTCTTCTTTTCGCCTGCCTACAATTAAGTACATTGAAGCTTCTTGGCTATGTTGAAGTAAGCGATAATCAATTTGTTATGTTTTCCGTTAGCGGAAGACGGAAATGTACTATCGATTCTGATACCCCAATTTACTATCAAATTGTATCATTGGTTGAAGGGACATTTTCAAGAGCTGACTTTATAGTGTTATCTGCTCAAGAGTTTTCCCCCTATCAAAACGGCAATGGTTTTGCTAAAGTCTGCAAAGAGGTAAACGCGAATGAAAATCAAATTATTATGCCTTATAATAAAGTGTCAAAACCATTGTTGAGCCTTGGCGACTGGTATGAGATTAATTAAATTGTGCTGTTCAGGCAAGCTCGGTGCTGAACGCATCCATCCGAACCAAAAAACAAATCATATCGGCAAGCAGATTGACAACAAACCTAAACAACCATAAAACTACCCCC
>CAKOVX010000032.1 GCA_934122155.1 uncultured Clostridia bacterium | reverse complement strand
ATCAATTATTCTGCATATGTCCTATCTTTCTGTTTTTTGTGGACATTACACTTCTGTTTTTCACATATGTCCATTTGTCTTCAAAATCAAGCTCCTGTCTTTTTCCCATATTGATAACCTCCAACTTTGAACATCAGTCCCATTAAAATTGTCTTCGGCCGAGCTGACACTATCCTTTAATTTTCCGCTTTTAAAGCAGCCATTAATTGCTCTTTTGCTTTATTCTCTTCATACATTGTAATGACTTCCTGGTCATATTTCATGTCGAACTTCACACGAATATTCCCCCGGTTTTCAATCATGCTTTCTGCAATATAATACAAATCCTCTCGTACCTTTTCAAATTTCTCTTCGGTGCTTTTCCAGATATTATAATCGAAAACATAATTGCATGCCAAAACCATATTTCTATCATCGTCCCATTCTTCTTCTGAAGCATAATATGTTGGATACAAATAAGGAAAATCTCTCATAAGTTCACCCGGGCGATTAATATCTTCTAAATATAACAAGGATATTACCGTTTTCCCGTTCGTGATTTCAAAAAGCATCTGATCCTGTTCATTCCATACTAATTTATATAGGTAATTAATCACGCCTGTTTTCTCTCCCTTTGTATCAAATGGTTCCATCTTTTGTCAATAGTTTCTTTTAGCCCATTCGTTTCCATACCGTACATATTGTATAAATATTCTAGCAGATCAAATGGTTTCTGCTCCAATCGAAAATCCTCATAGTATTTACAGACATTTTTATTATAATAAATATTAAAATTTTCATCAGGAATTTCACTATCCTCCATGAAATTTTTGACAAATTCATTTAATTCGTTTCGTTTTTCTTTTGCTTTATTTCCCCATTTATATAAAAACCCATGATTTAAGACATATACTGCCGCCGAATGTTGACCTTCACACTGCCACAAAAGCGCAACACCTTCTCCTTCATTTTGTATATAAAACAGTAAATTACCATCACAATTCCACTCTAATTCATATATCCAGTTTACCATATTTAATTACCTGTTCCGCTCTTAATTCATTCCTTATTCTCTTCATAGAATTTCTTAATTATGTTGATTACATCTTCTCCATCTTTTTCTTCCATTCTATAATATACATTATCGATTTCACAAAGTTCACTTGATACCAATACAATCGATTTTGATGTATTGCCATACGAAAAGTCTATACTATAACTCCAACCTGAACCTGGTTCTTTATTTATTATTCTTTTACAATCGATTACACGACATCTGTTTGTTAAATCACTAATTTCTTCTTCCGAAAGATCTAACATATTACCATTATTTCCATTAACAATCCTAACAGAAGTCACCTCATTCGGCTCAACAGAAATCATACTTGTCTTTCTATAAAACAACATCATAAATATTACTATGCTTATAAGTATCACTGCAATTATAAGCATTGCAATTTCTATAATGGTTTTTTTCCTCATTCTCTATCCCTCCATTAGCATCATCACATATACCCAATTTCATTTTCATTCGTTCCTTTTATTATACAAGATAATCAAACAAAAAGAAATTCCATTTGACGGTTTTATTAATTATAAAAATTGCATCTATTTATACACTCTTGAAGCACTTTGCCAGAGCCGCAATTGTACACACGACCGCCGCCACAATCGC
>CAKOVX010000031.1 GCA_934122155.1 uncultured Clostridia bacterium | reverse complement strand
AAGTATATTATAGCTTTAGGTTGTTTTGTATTTACATATTTTACAAGTTCTTGGTATTTTTTGGCTGTTTGACTCATGTTATATCCGATTTCATTTATTCCAAGCATTATATATACTTTCCCAAAATTTTTCTTATCAAGCAGTTCTTCAAGTGATACTTTTCCTACAGATGAAATATCAATTTTTTGACTCCATATATTATAAACACTCATACCAGTATTTGCAAAATATGTTGCATTTTTTATAGTGCCATATTCAGCAATTCCAACTGTTCTTGAATCTCCTATAAACAATGCATCAGTAAAATAATCTTTGCTATTTTTAGTGGATGTACTGCTTGTAGCCGGTTTATTTGATGAAGATGAAGTATTATTATTTTTCTTATCGTCTTTTACTTCATTTTTCGCATCACTATTTTTTATCTCATTAACTTTTCCTTTTTCAATCTTAATCACATCCGAATTTTCTGCTTCTGTATTTAAAGCATCAGGTTTTACGATTTCATCTATATCATTAAAATCATCATCAATTACCGCTTCTGCTTCTTTTCTTAAATTTTCATCTATCAACTTCTTAGTAATAAATGGACTTACTATAAGTACACTTATTACTAAAATAACAATAAAAATACTCGTATTCTTCAATATCTTCACATCCTTTTATAATTAAAATTGGAAATACAAAAATGGGTTATGTAATCCATTGTATAAGAAATATATAGATACCCAAAATAGAACAAATAATAATATCAATCTTAAATTCGAATCATTATCTTTAAGTAATATTTTCTGTGGCAAGCTTGTACAGCAGATTACCCCTGCAATGAGTAAAGCACCATATTGTTTTGCATATTTTACAAAATCTATTGCGTATACTCCTGTTGAAGTACTAAACATTTTACTTAGCATAATACCAAGTTCAGATATATTGGTCACTGTAAAAACTGTCCACATAATTAGTATTAAAAATATCATATATATATGTGATACAAATTTATGTTTGTCCAATAATTTTTTTAGTCCTATTTTCTCAATTACAAGTATTATAAATATTCCTATACCCCATATTAGAAAATTGTAACTTGCTCCGTGCCATAGACCTGTTAAAATCCATACTATAAGCAAGTTCCTTATGGTTTTTAATTTACCTTTTCTATTTCCTCCAAGTGGAATATATATGTAATCTCTAAACCATTGACTTAATGTAATATGCCACCTTCTCCAAAATTCTGTCATACTTGTAGATAAATACGGATTATCAAAATTCTCTGGCAAATCAAAACCTATTATATGACCTATTCCAATCGCCATTAACGAATAACCATAAAAGTCAAAATATAATTGAAGTGAAATAGATAATGCACCGAGCCAGCTAAGTGGTGTTGAAATACTATCTATTCCTATTGTTTGTATTTCATTCCAAAGTAACCCTACCTTATCTGCAAGTAGAACTTTATATGCGAGCCCTACAATGAAGTATTTGCATCCAAGCATAAATTTATCTCTTGAATGTTTTCTATATTCTAAATCATATTTAATTGATGAATAATCCACAATAGGTCCTGAAATCAATTTTGGAAACATAAGCACATATGTTAAGAATTTCAGAAAGTTCTTTTCAGACGGTGTTTTTTGTTTATATACATCAATTAAATATGATATTAGTTGGAATGTATAAAAGCTTATTCCTATTGGAAGTGCTAAATCAATCTTTGTAAACTCTAATTTAAATAAGTCAAACAAAATAGACAAAATAAAGTTGTAGTATTTAAAAAAGACAAGAGTTCCTATGTTATATAATATGCCAACTATTAAAGCTAATTTATTTTTCTTTGTAAATCTTCCTAAAAAGTATGTTATAAAGCTTGAAAGTAGTATTAAAGCAATATATTCTGGATGGTTTATTGAACCTACAGTATAAAATACTATACTTGCTAAAAGTATAATAAAATTTTTATACTTTTTTGGTGCAAATGCATATATAATTAAAAATATTGGTAAAAAAACAAATATAAATTCTAAACTACTAAATACCATTTTTGATTCCATCCTACATCTTTTATTATTACTTTTATT
>CAKOVX010000030.1 GCA_934122155.1 uncultured Clostridia bacterium | reverse complement strand
CTTCGTAGAATTTTGCTCTGATATGAAGTTGCAAAAGTATGCTTTATATTGCAACTTCACTTGATTCAAAATGACTTGTTTATTTTGAGTCAAGCCTAAAAAATACTTTAGTTATTTTTTAGGAAAGGGTGCAGGAACTCCTGCCACACAGATAAGTTTTGAAAAAACTTGTCTAGTGTGTTAGACAAGAAAATCTTATCTCGTAAATTTAAGAAGGAGCAATAAGTAATATATGAGCTATGCCATAATCAGAAATGAAAAATTGACTAGAGTACAAGCTATGGGAGCATATAAGCATAATGAAAGAAAAACAAAAAATCATTCAAATAAAAATATAGATAGTAGTAAAACAGAACTAAATTATTATTTAAAGAAAAATGAATTAAGTTATATAAAAGAATTTGATAAAATAAAAGAAAAATATGATTTAAAAGGTCAAATTAGAAGTAATATCAATATAATGTGCGAAATGGTATTTACTTCTGATCAAAAATTTTTTGATAAAATTGGTTACGAAGAAAATAAAAGATACTTTGAAGAAAGTTACAAATTTATATGTGAATATAAAAATCTAGGTAAACAAAATATAATATCTGCAGTAGTTCATATAGACGAAGATACACCACATATGCATTTATTATTTATTCCCGTAGTTCATACAATAGATAAGCAAGGCAATAAAATAGATAAAGTTTGTTGTAGAGATTTTTGGAAAGGAAAAAATAGTTATAGAGATTTACAAAATGCTTATTTTAAACATATCTCTGAAAAAGGATTTAAATTAGAAAGAGGAGAATTAGTTGAAGTAACCAATAGAGAGCATTATTCTGTGCAAGAATACAAGAGAATAACCAATTTCGAAAATACAAAAGAATTACTAAGTAGCATTAAATTAGAGCTACCAGAAACACCAGATATAAAAGATTTCAAAAAAATTATGCTAAATAGAGATGAAAAAATAAAAAATGAAATAATAAAACCTAAAGATGATTTAATAAAAAAATTATATAGTGAAAATATATCACTTCATAAAGAATTATCAAAACAAACAACAATTATTGATAAAGCTGAAAAATTTGAAAAAGAACAAAAAGATTTACTAAATTATAATACGGAATTAAAAGTCAAATGTAGAAATTTAGAATTAGATTTTTCAGACAAGGAAAAAGAATTAAAATATAAATATGAACACAAGACTTATAAAATAGACTGTCAATATCAAAAAATTATAAACAAGTTAGAAAATGAAAATAACTATTTAAAGAAAGTTATTGAGAGATTTAAGATTACAGTTCAAAAGTTTATCTCTTGGATATGCCACAAGTTTTCTGCACCATCTGAAGATGACTTAATAAGAGATTTCGAAAAAGAAACATATATGAATTTTGATATTGAAAAACAGTTAAATATAAAAAAATTTGAAAAAGAAAAACAGGAAAATGAATTAGAATATTATTAAAAAGCACTCTAAAATACACGAGTGCTTTTAATATTTAATACATTGAAACTTCTACAATTTTAAATGTTGCATTTTTCATTTCAGAAATTTTATCAGAAGCTACATAGTTAAATGTTTCGAAATTCTGACTTTGTCCAGCAGTTAAATTATTAGCATAAATATAGTCAGAAGCTAATCTTGATCCATCTTTACCAATTGCTTCAATTTGAATTTGAAATGACTTTGTTTCAGCAGTTTTATTAGTTACTTTAACTGTAAGTTTAGTATCGGTTATGTATGTTCCATTCTTAACTTCAAAATCACCCAGTACAACATCAACATCATTAGCAAGTATTTCTTCAGTACTATTTCCTGCCATTTTATCAAGATTAGAACTAACTTCATTTAATGAATCTGATACAGCTTTTTGTGTATTTAATGTAATGGTAATGGCTAAAATGCCTAAAATAATTGCTGTAATAGTCTTTCCCTTACCTGCTTTCTTTATAAGTGCTATAACTCCAAATATAATAGCAATAATTCCCATAAAAAAAGATAAATTGTTAATAATTGGAATAAATGATGTACAGATTCCAATTATTCCTAGTACTAGACCTGCTGTTGCAAAACCACTTTTTTTAGTATTTTCCATAAAAACATCACTCCTTTCATTTTATTTTAGAAAATTTTATCATATTTTATTTGAAATTGCAATACATTTGTTATGCAGATAAAAAATACATTTTTGCATATAATATATACAAATGTATTGCAGAGGTGATTTATAGATGAAAAAATTTAAAATTCCATCAGTTCCACCGACAACTAATAAATGTATTAGATTTCCTAATAATATAATTGAAGAAGTAGAAAATGCAATTAAAGGTAAAGATTGCACTTTTACGGCCTTTGTTGTTGAAGCTGTAAAAATTGCTTTAGAAAACTTAAAAGAAGATAAGGATTAAAAATTTTAAAAAAACACTGTACATTTTTTTTAATTTAGTGTATAATCTTATTAGATAAATGAATAATATATATTGTAGATAGATATTATTTACTTTGGTCTCACAAGGACCAAACCCGCGTAG
>CAKOVX010000029.1 GCA_934122155.1 uncultured Clostridia bacterium | reverse complement strand
GGTTATTTTTTTCTTTTTCCACTCATTAACTACTTCTATTTCATTCATCTTTCTACCAAACAATACTTCCTTTTTATTTATCAGTTAATACCATTAAATCAGAAATTTCTTTTAATTTATAATAATTTTCATTAAATAAATTCTTATTACAAGCACAACAAGATACCATAACAAGTGTTTTATCAGTATTATTAATCATATTTTTTAATTTTACTATATCATTTAAGGTTAAATTAATTAAATTTATATAATCAATTACAGTAACTTTATTTTGTTTTATACAATTAGTTATATGATTTAAATCATATAAATCTTTTTCTAAATTAATATAACATCCATCAACATTATTTAAAAATAATTTAGCAATAGTAGATTTATATGTTCCAGCCTTTCCATATACTATTATTAATTTACTTTTCAAATTTTCCATATTTTAACTCCTCATCTACAAGTATAATTATTTTATTATTTTTATTATCAATACGCTGTAAATCATTTCTTTCATCATCTTTAGAATGATATGGTAAGTTGTAATATTTTTCATCTCCATTATCAAACAATAAAGTAATTGAAAATAAACAAATATTATCTAATAATACCTTTGCTGTTTTTTCACTTAATTTATCAATTAATAATCTAAGTACTAAGTTATCACAAGTAGTTATATTATCATATCTACCATCTTTTAAATATTCAATTGATGTAGATATCTTGTTAATTTCTAATATTTCTATTGCCGATATTGGTATTTTTAATTTAACTAAATCATTAATATTATCATGCCATAGAGATAGTTCAATTGATGTAATAAGAGGTTTAGATTTAATTGGCTCTATTGCTGTAATGCAGAACAATCTATCATCATTAATAAACTTTTTTATATCACCATCTATTATCTTATTAAAATCATCTATGTCTATATTTTTTATGGGTATAATATTACCTCTAATTTTATATTTGTTATCTTTTATCAAATTATTATATTCATCAACAAATAAACCGGTAATAAGGTAATTTTCACCTTTTAATTTTAATATAGTTGCAGTTATATCATGATGTTTAACTACTTTATAATCTATCAGAGTTGCTTCAATAGTCACATTTTTCTTTTTGTTCATAAAATCACTCACTTTCTTCATTAATTACAACAATAAATACAGTATCATAAATAGCCATATATTTTTTTAATTTATCTAAGACATATCTTAATATTTTATTTCCTATTTTAAATCTTTTTTAACTTTAGTTAACGAAAAATAATCAATAAATAGATAGCTCGGTTTACTATATTTAATATACTTTTCTAAATCATCTACTGTAACTGTTCTTTTATTGACTATTATTATATTTTTTTTATTAAATATTTTAAATTTATTTTTTAATTTTTCTTCTGTGTATGTGTAGTTGAAATATAATATTTTTTTATTGCAATTCCTAATCTTACTAATGATATTATTAGTTACTTCAAAGGCAGTTAAATTTTTAATAAATAATATTTCATCTTCCTTTTTTTATTAGTTATATCTGTCATATAAATGACATCCCGCAACAGTATAACTTATCTTATGTTACACGCTCAATCATTATTTGAGTGTAATTCATTTGATATAAACCAATATTTAGTTCTATCTTTTTTATCAATTAATAATTCTTCAATATTTTTAGCATATTCAATATTTTTAATTATTATTTCTAATAATTTATCTTTTTTATTATTTAAATCTTTTTTTAATTTATCTTTACTTTCGTCATCAAACACAAATACAAAATCAAAATTATCACCAAAATTTATTAATTGTTTTGGTATATCAATATTTTTATATTGTGAATTGCCTAATATAAAACCATAACGTAAACCCGGATATAATCGTTTATGTAATAAAGCATTATAATTATACACTATTGGCTCGTGTAAATTTACTTTATTATATTTTGCTTCAATTATAACTCTTGGCTTTATAAGGTCTTTATTATTATTATCATATTCACCAATAAATAAATCGACATTCCATTTATTAAGGGTTATAGAAGAATTATTTGATAGTTCTTTTACTTTTTCTTCTCTAATTTGTCCTTTACTTTTTTCTTTATAATTTATTTTCAGATTGTTTAAATCACAACCATATGGTAAAGCAACTTCTGTTGCAACATAATATTTTTTTTCTGTCTTATTAAGTTCTGTATCAATTAATTTACATATAACATCTTTAACCCATTTTTTTTCAGACACATAGACCACCTCAATTAAAAAATATAAGTATATTTTCCGATAAATAAATCCACACTAATAGCGTAGTTATCAAACTTATTATACTAAATAGATGGTATACTTGTCAAGAAATTGAACCTAGAATAAAACTCTAAAAGAGTGTGAGTATGAGAATAAAATTTAACGATTATGAACCTAAAGATATTATTCTGAAACTCTTAAATTTATATGTAAAGTACATAAAATAAAAATAACTATCGAAAAAGAACGATAGTTGTTTTTTATTTCAGGCGCATATAACAGCCTGTGCCGCTTTTTCTGCTAGTTATTTTATTTATGACTAATATATTTATTTTAAAATCTTTAATATTATCTACACAAATATAACAAATATTATCTATATCATAAAAAAATTATTTAAGTTATCTCTAAAAAAATAAAATGCCACATAACTGCCATATAGAGCATTTTTTACTACCCAAAAAGTACACAAAACAAACAAAAAGTGGAGCCTTTCGGCTCCTTCAGGGGGTTTTGGTTGATCTCTTCACATTGAGATTCGTAAGAGAGATCAGGTTATTAGCATGACTTGTATCATGCTAGTATAATCTTAATATTTTTTTTAAAGTTTGTCAATATATTTTTGCAAAGTTAGCCATATGTTAATCTAAATTAGCTATATCTTTGACAATATTTGTATATAGTTCATTTTCCTTATAATTATTACTAGTTAAAAATTCATTTGAATCTTTATTAGTTTGCATAAGTATATTATAATCTCTATTTAAATTAGATATTTTAAAAGACATATCTCCGCTTTGTTTTATACCAAATAAATCACCTTGACCTCTTTGTTTAAAATCCATTTCAGATATATAAAAACCATCACTACTTTCTTCCATAACTTTGAGTCTTTCATTGTTCTTTGTGTTAGTAACTAAATAACAATAGCTTTGTAAATTACTTCTTCCAACTCTACCACGAAGCTGATGAAGTGTTGCTAAACCAAATCTTTCAGCATTAAATATAACCATCATTGTTGCATTTGGTACATCTATTCCAACTTCAATAACTGTGGTAGAAATTAGTATCTTTATCTTTCCACATTGAAATTCTTTCATTAACTCATCTTTTTCTTTTTGTTTTAATTTACCATGAAGTATTTCAATTCTAACTTTTTTATTAAATGCTATATCTAATTTTTCTTTTAGTTTAATAACACTATTTAAATCAAGTTCATCATTTTGCATAATTAAAGG
>CAKOVX010000028.1 GCA_934122155.1 uncultured Clostridia bacterium | reverse complement strand
GGTACGAATGGCAACAACAAGTCTATGGAAATTTAATAGTAGTTTGAAAAAACTATTAAATTATATTACAAATGAAGAAAAAACAAATAATAAAGAATTTGTGTCTGGAGTAAATTGTTTCCCCAACATAGCATATCAAGAAATGATGAATACTAAGAAACAACTTTTTAAGACTGATGGCATTGAATGTTTTCATGGCTATCAGTCTTTTGTTTCAGGCGAAGTTACTCCAGAAGTAGCTCATGAAATTGGTGTAAAACTTGCTGAAAAGTTATGGGGAAATAAATACCAAGTAATTGTTGCAACACATCTAAATACTAATAATATTCACAATCACTTTGTATTAAATTCTGTTTCTTTTAAAGATGGTAAAAAATTTGATAATAAAAATAAAGATTATAATAAAATGCAATTCACATCTGATAATCTATGTAAGGAATATGGATTAAGTGTATTGCCTAAAAAATATGATTATTCAAAATATGCAACAAATAATTTGTATAAAGAATTAATGAAAGAATCAATTGATTATGCAATTGAAAATGCAAGTAACTATGATAAGTTTGTTTCTATCTTGAATGATTTAGATTATGAAGTAACAATTAGAAACGAAGAACTTTCTGTTAGAAGAGAACCATATAAAAGAAATAATAGAATATTAAGGCAATTTGGTAAAGATTATTCTTTGGAAAACATTAAAAAGAGGATTTTAGAGGAACAACCTTTATTCAAACATTTACCTCAAGCATATTTAACGGTAAATACTAGATTAAATTATTATAATAATTCAAAAAACAAATTATTATTAAATAAATCCGTTTTCAGCGATTTAATTTTGTGGAATGAAAAAGTATTCATCTATAATATAGAAAATGTATCAAAATTAAATATAGTAAAATACACACCAGAATTGATTAGAGATTTAAAACAGATGCAAGAATATTCTAATCAGGCAGAATTTTTGACTAAATATAATATTAAAACTCAAACTGAATTAGATAATTTTGAAAAAATTGTTTATGAGAAGATTAATCCCTTGAAAAGTGAAAGAGAAAATTTATGGAAGAAACATAAAAGAGCAAAAAATGAAAATGAAAAATCCAAAATTGAAAATAGAATTACAGAAATTTCTAAAGAAATTTTTCCTCTTACTAAAGATTTAAAATATTGTAAGCAAATTCAAGAGAGAATGGAGTTTTATAGAAAAGATAAAATTTATGAGGAAATGGTAAAAGAGAAAAAAGAGCTGGAAAAGGATTTGAATAAAAAAGAGAAAAAGAGAGTACTATAAGAAAAAGGAGCAGTTCCATCTGCTCCAAATTATAAATTATCAATCTCTTCTATTTTGTCAAGAATTAATGAAAAGGCATGGTAATCAATTTTTTTTGATTCGTCTTTAACAACTTTTTCAATAAAATTCTTTTTAGATAGTGCATAATTAGTTGTAGATCCATCTTCATCTGATATATCAAATACTTTCTCATTACCACAACCAGAAAGTATCGCAATACTTTCTGTACCACATTTATTTTTAATATTACATCTTTTAGAATTAGATATATTTAAACCTTGTTTATTAAAATCATTTCCCATATATAGTCTTCTAGTTACAGAATTTTCATCAGTAATTTCAGTTTTTAGTTGTTCATCCGTATAATAATGCTCTATAGATATATTAGGTGTATTCTTTCTAAAGTCTGGTACAGGAATTCTAAATGTATAAACATTATTAGACCAATCTTTATAATTATTATTACCATCGAATAATTCTATTTCTTTATTTTTTGTATCTCGATCGGATATTAAAATATATTTTCTTACATTAGGTAATTTTAGTAAACTGTCTTTCATTTTAACTAATTCTGCTTCTCCAAAATCATCAGTATATTCTAAAAATTCTATATTCAAATTAGTATATTTATTATCTTTAGTTTTAAAATTTTCTAGTGCATATTTTATATGCATCCAATCAGTAGGACCTTCGGTTATAATTAATGTTTTTGTAGAATTATTTGTTTTTATACTTTGAATTTTCTCTTCCAAAATAGTATTTATTTCTTCTTCATGTTTTTTTGTGTCGTTTAAATATTTATATGAGTTTTCAAATTCTGAAAATCTTTCTGTAGTTGTTTCTGTTCCTTTAGGCATTTCAACTAACATATATTTGTTATTTAATTCTTTATCCATACCTAATAAAAATAAAGGTGAATGAGTCGTAATAATAAATTGTATCTTTGGAAATAATTTTAGCAATTTAGGTAGTACTTCATATTGCATTTCGCCATCTAAATGCATGTCTATTTCATCTATAACAACAATTCCTGTTATATCAGAAAGATTTATAGATTTCATGATATCATTAATATCAGCATGTCTTATTATTGTTGTAAATAAATTAAATAATACTGCTTGACCAAGCGAGAAATGTTTTAAACTACTGATGTAAGTATTAGTTGCAGTAGTAATGTTATCTGTTTTTTGTGTGATTTTATTACAAAGTATTTTAAAACTATTATTTTGGTTTCGATATTCTTTTATTAATTTAGCAGAATCACACTTAAATATATACCTTAAAATTATTTCTAGATTTTCTTTAGCCTTTTTTAATAATTGTTGGTTTGATATATTTCCATTAACTTGATAAGTGTTATTTTCAGTGGGTTCAATATCAATTAAAGAATCAACTATAACGGAATTTATCCATTGAGTGTTTCTTTCTTCTGAGTGTTCAATTATTATTTCTTTATTTAGTTTGCCATTATATTTAGTATGATCATATATTTCATTATATTTTATAGAGGCTTCATTCATCCACATTGGTTTTTCGCTTCTATATGATGGAAAAAAGCATAATACATTATTGTTAAAATAATTTTCAACTTTTTCTTTTGTATTAACATTAATTATATCTTTATAATTCCCGTTTTTTATTTAATGCCTCTACTATGTTATCCTTTTTTGGTAATGCCACTATTTCATCTTTAATTTCTTCTATATTAACTTCTCCTGCTTTTTCAACATATGAGAAATAGTTGTTATTATTGTCTTTAAAAGATAAAATAGTTGCACCATAATTTTTCCCATTTTTTATGTTAGTTGAACTAATAATTCGATAATATGCACCTTGTTGTTCTACAATATTGTCATAAGTAGAATTACTTTTTGCCAATTCTAATATTGAGTCTGCTATATATGATGATAATATGGTTTTACCTTTGCCATTATCTCCTATTATTACTATGGGATAAGGGTTTCCGTTTTCATCGAATTTTGCTTTTATAGAACATTTATCAATCGGACCTATGTTATATATATTAATAGAATTTAAGTACATTTTTTGCTCCTTGTTTTATATATTTAATAATCAAATTTCCAAAAACTTAATTTACCTTGAGCTGGAATATTCTCAAATTTTTTTACATTAGTTAATTTAAAGGCATATCCTTTCCATGTCTTATCATTTATAACATGAGAATAAAGAATAGGATTTTTTTCTTTTAGTATTTTCCTGAACTCATCTGTTACTTCAATACAATCCTCTAGAGTAACTTTAGCAATAATACAACTAGACGGATAATCCAAATTTAAATATTCAAACTTTTTCATGTATTCCAAATTTTTTCCTTTTCCTGCATGAATAAAAAAATCTCCACGATATTTTGTTTTCCATGTTCTGAATTCATATTCTTTTATACCCTCTGCA
>CAKOVX010000027.1 GCA_934122155.1 uncultured Clostridia bacterium | reverse complement strand
TATAGATAGTTTGCTTCTATCTTCCTTTATTATTCTTGGTTTCTCAAAGGTTTGTTATTTACTTTTCAATGTGCTTTTTTTAGTCTTCAACAAGATGTTCTTGCTGAAGACAATATCTATTTTAGCACAGCAATTTTATAAAGTCAACACATTTTTTAAATTTTTTTAAAATATTTTTTAAAGTTTGTTTTTTCCTTTATTTATAGCTGTTTTTGTCACGTGTTATTGCATGATTTGTTCATATTATATTACCATTTTAAATTTTGATTTATTATATCAAGTTCTATTTCTAACAACTTCATACATTATAATTCCTGCCGAAACAGATGCGTTTAATGAGGTTATCTTTCCTTTCATTGGAATTTTTACTAAGAAGTCACAATTTTCTTTTACCAATCTGCTCATTCCAACCCCCTCACTGCCAATAACAATTGCTATTGGCATTTTATAGTCTTGTTTTGTATATATTGTATCTGTATCCATGTCAGTTCCACAAATCCATACGTCTTGTTCTTTTAAATATCTAATTGTTTCATTTATATTATTGACTCTAGCTATTTTCATATATTCTACTGCACCCGCAGACACTTTGCTAACCGTACTATTTACAGAAGCCGCTCTTCTTTTTGGTATGATAATTCCATGAACGCCAGCTGTTTCTGCTGTTCTAATAATAGATCCTAAGTTATGTGGGTCTTCTATTCCATCTAATATTAGTATGAATGGCATTTCATTTTTTCTTTTGGCTTCTTCTAAAATATCTTCTACATCACAGTAATCATAAGGTGGTACTATTGCAATGACTCCCTGGTTATTTGGAGTTTGTGCAATTTGATTTAGCTTGTTTCTTTCCATCTCTGTAACAATTATTTTTCTTTCTTTAGCTATTGCCAATATTTTATATATTGAACCGTGTTTTTCTCCATTAGCTACTAATATTTTATTTATATCTCTACCTGATTCTAAAAGCTCTAGTACTGCATTTCTTCCTTCTACTTGGTCATTATATTCTTCCTTTTCCATCAAATATTCTCCTATTTTTATTTAAGTTATCTTTTAAGATTTACTCTTCATCTAATTTAAGAACAGATAAGAATGCTTCTTGTGGAATTTCAACATTTCCTATTTGCCTCATTTTCTTTTTACCACGTTTTTGCTTTTCTAGCAATTTCTTCTTTCTCGTTATATCTCCTCCATAGCATTTTGCAAGTACATCTTTTCTCATGGCTGATATAGTTTCTCTTGCTATGATTTTGCCTCCAATAACAGCTTGTAGTGGAATTATAAATAATTGCCTTGGTATAACATCTTTAAGTTTCTCTACCATTTTCTTTCCCTTTTCATAACTACTATCTCTGTGTACTATAAATGATAAAGCATCCACACCTTCTCCATTTACCCATATATCTAATTTTACTAAGTCTGACCTTCTGTACTCTTTAAATTCATAATCAAATGAAGCATAACCTTTTGTCTTAGATTTTAGAGTATCAAAGAAATCATATATAATTTCATTTAAAGGCATTTCATAAATTAAGTTAACTCTTGTTGCATCTAAATACTTCATATCAATATATGTTCCACGTCTGTTTTGGCATATTTCCATAATTCCACCAACATATTCTTTTGGAGTGATTATTTCTGCTTGTACCATTGGTTCTTCCATATAGTCTATTTCATTCGGTGTTGGCATATCAGATGGATTATACAAATCTAATACTGTTCCATCTGTTTTATGTATTTTATATATAACTGATGGTGATGTTGTTATTAGGCTTAAATCAAATTCTCTATCCAATCTTTCTTCTATTATTTCTAAATGTAATAAGCCTAAAAATCCACATCTAAACCCTGAACCTAATGCTCCTGATGTTTCTGGTTCATATTCAAGTGCGGCATCATTTAATTTTAATTTTTCTAATGCCACTTTTAAATTCTCATAATCGCTTCCATCTATAGGATAAATTCCACAGTAAACCATTGGATTTACTTTTTTATACCCAGGTAATGGCTCTTGGGCAGGATTTTCTTCTAAAGTAATTGTATCTCCAACTCGTACATCTTGTAAGCTTTTGATACTTGCTGCAATATATCCAACTTCTCCAGCTCTTAGTTCATTGCTAGGTGCATATTTGCCTGGTTCAAAATACCCCACTTCTGTAATTGTAAAATTCTTACCTGAAGACATTAAACTCATTTCGTCCCCAACTTTAACAGTTCCATCTTTAATACGTACATAAGCAATAGCACCTTTATAGTTATCATAAATAGAGTCAAATATTAAAGCTTTAAGAGGAGCTGTTTCATCTCCTGTTGGTGCTGGTAAGTCAGTTACTATTCTTTCTAGTACTTGCTCTACATTTAAACCTGACTTTGCAGAAATACATGGTGCATCTTGAGCTGGTATTCCTATAATATCTTCAATTTCTTTTTTTACCTCTTCTGGTCTTGCATTAGGCAAGTCGATTTTATTTATAACTGGTAAAATCTCCAAATTGTTATCAATTGCCAAGTATACATTTGCTAAAGTCTGTGCTTCAACTCCTTGGCTACTGTCCACTACCAAAACTGCTCCATCGCATGCCGCCAAACTTCTAGAAACTTCATAATTAAAATCTACATGCCCGGGCGTATCTATTAAATTAAGTTCATAGTCATTGCCATCTTTTGCGCGATACTTCATTCTAACAGCTTGTGACTTAATTGTAATTCCACGTTCTCTTTCTATATCCATATTATCTAAAACTTGATTTTCCATTTCTCTTTTAGATAATACGCCTGTCATTTCAATTAACCTATCTGCTAAGGTAGATTTGCCATGATCTATATGTGCAATAATACTAAAATTACGAATAAACTTTTTTCTATCTTGCATATTATTTCTCCTTGTTTTTACATATATAATATTCTAGCATATTTATATTTGAAAAGCAATTAAAAAGTTCTAACTGTATGTTAGAACTTTTACAGACTGTTGACAAAGTATAAAAAAATATTTTGTTCAATAGTCTTTTTTGAATTTATTTTTTGATTTTAAATTTTTAGAAAAATTCTGTCAGATAATCTTCGCTCTCGCATTTCTTCATTTAGTTCTTCACAAATGTGTCTAGTTATCGTTCTGTATTCTTTCTTATTGCAACACCCTATTGCTTGTGGACAGTCACTGCAATATCAAGATATTACATTTAAAGAAATTGCAAAATTCCTATAAAAAGACCCAACAACAATTTTAAAATAAATTAAGAAACAATGTTTTTTAATAACAATATTGAAGAAAACACTTGAAATTATAGCAAAATTTGTATATCCTCTACAATGTAGCATTGCTTTTTGCACATCCAAACAAGCTTTATACATCCCTCGACCTTTTAAACATGCATATGTTGTATTTATAAATGTTGGTACAAAATATGGAACAAGAAAGTTATCTACCACCCATCTATGTACTATTCTGTCTATATATCTACTTTTTTCTATTTTTCTTACCTTAGGTTCTGTTATATAAAATACTGTATATCCCCCATGTTTATATGTTTTATTTTTTAACTTTTCATATAGCCACATAATATATTCTTCTTGTTTCACCTATTTTAGTTATTGCTACATTAAATTTTTTATTATTTATCCATTTATTTTTGTACATTATTCTTAAGTAAATTCTCTGACAGTTTAGTTCTGCATCTATTTTGTTTATATATTCTAACCTTTGTTCTTTTTCTATTTTGCTTTATGATATTCTCCTTAATTTTAATACCTTATTTAAAAAAATAGCATCTTTTCTTGTTGCTATGTAAAAGACTCCTGATTTTATAAAAACTACTCTTTGATTATTTTTTTCTTG
>CAKOVX010000026.1 GCA_934122155.1 uncultured Clostridia bacterium | reverse complement strand
ACCTTCTATAATAAATCCATCTGAATTTTTTATTCCATATTCATCTAACACCTTTTGAAAATTTGGTGTTTTTATATTATTTAAGTTTGGATCTAATAAAAGTAGAATTTCTCCACCGTTTTTAATATACTTTAATATCTCGTCTCCCTCTTTTTGGGTTATGTCTTCCTTTAATGCTGTTATTATTAATAGCTTACAATCTTCTGGTACTGTTCCAGCAGTTAATAAGTTTAAGTCTTCAACTTCATTAATTTCTGATACTAATGAATTCTTTAAGTATTCAAATGCACCATCACTATATAAATTATGTCCTGTTAAAAAGCATACTTTTGGTTTTACATTTGTAACAACATCTAGAATTGCATTTGTCATTGCCTCTTCTGTTACGTCAATTTGTCTATTAGTTGTATAATCATATGTATATAAGTTGTCTGAGTCTAATAGTTTTGATTTTTTGTTACTTTCTATTATAATAAATGCTGATGAATCAGAAACTCCATATTCAGTTTTCCATTCTGTTTTTGCTGTTAAGTTTTCTATCTCTTCTACTTTTATGTTTTTGTTTAAAGCTGCATATTTATAAGCAAAATCATTTACATATTCATACATATTATATATTGAGATAGTAACCTCTTGATCTAAGTTTGCAAGTTTATCTTTTGTTTCTTGTGATATAGAATAAATTTTGTCTTGTGTAAAATCGAAATCTGTAATATTTGCTTTTTTTATTCCATAACTTATGGCTAAAAATGCACATATTATAATTGCAAATAGTAATATTGTAAGTACAACACTCTGCAACCATCTCTTTTTTATAATTTCTATAAACTTTTTTCCCATTATTTTAAGTTCCTTTCTATTTTACTGATTTCTTTCTTTGCATAATAATAATTGTAAATAATACAAACATTATTGCAATTCCTAATAAATTAAATACCTCTGTTATTGATATAAGCCCTGCTGGGAATTTTTGATAATTACTCATTAGGTCAATAATAGAAAGACTGTCACTTATATTTGGTAAAAACCAAGAACTCACAAAAAATATTATTGTGATAACAGCAGCAATAATTTGGTTTTCTGTTAAGCTAGATATAAACATTCCTATTGCAATTGCTGCCATAGCTACTAGTAAAAATCCTAATACCATTACAAGTGTTGGCCCAAAACTTGGAGCCTTAAAAAAGCATAAAATTCCATAGTATATTAGTGAAAATACTAATGTTATTATGATTACACTAACTGCTGCAAAATATTTTCCAAGTACAATGCCTGTAATACTTCTAGGTGAAGTTAATAGTAATTGTTCAGTTCCATTTTTTCTTTCTTCTGCAAACATTCTCATTGTAAGAATTGGAACAATTATTAATAAGCCATATCTTGCTGTATTAAAATATAGGTTTCCCATATCATATGCCCCAATACCGAACTGTGGTTAAGTAAAAAAACAAGCTGAATACTAACAAAAATAGCCCTATTGTTATATATCCAGTAGGAGATAAAAAATAGCATTTTAATTCTTTTTTGTAAACTGCAAACATTATTCTTTTCCTCCTTTATTATCTTTTTTATTTTTCTTCTTCTCTTTTTTGTCTGATTTTTTAGTTTCTTTTTCTGAGGCATCTTCCTCATTTTCATTTTCTGAATCAATTAATTTAATAAAAGCATCCTCAAGTGTAGATTCATCCTTCTTTAGTTCAAATATGGTAATTTCTTCTTTAGGTAATACTTCAAACAATTTTTTTCTCAAATCGACTTCTTCAGCTGATATAATTGAGTATTGCTTTGTTCCATCATTATTATCTTTTACCATTCTTATTTCTTCAATTTCTTTTATTTTTTCTTTTAGATTATTCATATTTCCTTTTAAATCTTCAACAGTAACTAAAATAGTATTTTTTTCTTTAGTTTTTTCTTCTAGATTTTGAGGAGTATCTACTGCTATAATTTTTCCATGGTTTATAATTATTACTCTTTCACATATTTGGCTTACTTCTGATAAAATATGGCTACTTAAAATTACCGTATGCTTTTTTCCAAGTTCTTTTATTAAATTTCTAATTTCAGTAATTTGCTTTGGGTCTAGCCCAACCGTAGGTTCATCTAATATTATAACATCTGGATCTCCTACCAATGCACCTGCCATACTTACTCTTTGTTTATACCCTCTTGATAGATTTTTGATTAATTTATTTTGAACACTCTCTAATCCTGTTTCTTCTAAGACTTTATCTACCATTTGTTTTTTTTCTTTTGATTTAACTTCCTTTAAATCAGCCATATAGCTTACAAATTCTCTAGGTGTAAGTTCTGTATATAGTGGAACTCCCTCAGGCATATACCCGATTTGCTTTTTGGCCTTTTTAGATTTTTTTACAATATCAAATTCATTAATAATAATTTGTCCTTCAGTAGGTTCAATAAAACCTGTTATCATATTCATTGTAGTTGTTTTTCCTGCTCCATTAGGTCCTAAAAGTCCTACTACTTCACCATCTTTAACTTCAAAACTTATATTATCAACAGCTTTGGTATTAGGGTATTTTTTTGTGACATTTTTAACTTCTATCACCTTAATTTCCTCCTCTTTCTTATTTCCGTATGTTTTCGTACTTCGTTATCTTATCATTATATTATTTTTATATCAATGTTTTTATAAATATTTCACATAGAATTTACATTTTTGAATATACATCAAATCAAAGAGGTGTAAATTATGGACTTTATTTATCCATTTCTTATATCATTTGCAATAGTTTTTGTAAGTGAACTTGGTGATAAAACTCAACTTTTAGTCTTATCTTTTTCTAGAAAAGACAAAACTTTTAGAATATTACTTGGTGTAGCAATTGGTTCTTTTTTTAGCCATGGATTAGCAATTTTGTTTGGAAGTAGTTTATCTCTTTTTAGTAACCCTATTATTCATCAATTAATTGAGTTTATTACATACTTTTCTTTTGTTATAATTGGTGTTTTATCTCTGCTCCCTAAAAAAGAAAAACTAGTAATGGATGATTCACAAAAAAACAATTTACTATTAAAAATTTCAAACTTAAAAATAAATTATTGTTTACTTATTGCATTATACATTGCTATTGGAGAATTTGGTGATAAAACTTTTTTAGCTTCAATCGGGCTTGGGGTTCAATATCCAAATTATAAAATCTGTCTTATTATTGGTGCCATTACGGCAATGGTGGCCTCTGATTCAATTGCAATTGCTTTTGGAAAGTTTCTAAATAATCATATTTCCGAAAATGCAATGCAAAAGCTGTCTGGAATTTTATTCTTGATATTTGGTTTTATAGGGTTATTTTTATCAATATTTTAGTAAAAAACAAACATGTTATTTAAAATTTAGCATGTTTGTTTTTTTATTAAGTAACCATGGTTGAATTTTTATTAAAAATGAAATAAGATTTGTAACAAATAAGCTTTTTAATCGTCATATAAGTAAAGGGGGAAATTTTATGCAGAATATGGAAGAAATATATAAAGAATATTTTCAAACAGTAAAAAAATATTTATTCTGTTTAACCCATAACAATGATATTTCTGAAGAACTAACTCAAGAAACCTTTTATAAAGCTGTAAAAAATATACGTACTTTTAAAGAAGATTGCAAAATTTCTGTATGGCTATGTAAAATAGCTAAAAATACTTGGCTTGATAGTATAAAGAAAAATAAAAATATAAAAGCCACATCTGAAGATGAACTATTTTCAATAGA
The DNA here is from genome assembly GCA_934122155.1 of uncultured Clostridia bacterium. Lineage (GTDB taxonomy): Bacteria > Bacillota > Clostridia > TANB77 > CAG-508 > CAG-273. Next base: position 1,276 of record CAKOVX010000026.1, on the reverse strand, counting down.
ATCATTAGAAACCACAGAAGATACAGCAATTTCAAATCACAGCAAATTAGAGCTATATAAAAAAATACAAAAGCTAGACGAAAAAACAAAAGATGTAATATATTTAAGGATAACTGGAGATTTAAGTTTTAAAGAGATAGGTGACATATTTAATAAAACAGAAAATTGGGCGAGAACAACTTTTTACAGAGGAAAACAAAAATTAAAGGAGGTAGAGTAATATGAATGAAAAAGAATGTAAATTAGTTCAGGACTTATTACCAAATTATATAGAAGGACTAACTAGCGAAGAAAGCAATAAAATTATAGAAGAACATTTAAAAAATTGTTCAGAGTGTACCAAAATATTAGAAAACATGAAAAATGACATAGGTTTAAAAGCAAAAGAGCAATGTAAAAAAGAAACTAAATACATGAAAAAGTATGGAAATAAATTAAAAATATTTAAGTTCTTAGGATTGATATTATTAATTATTGTTCTTGCATTTGTTATAAATACAACTAGAAAATATATTATAATAAATAATTCATATAATAACGCTATAATATCTGAAATAAAAGAAGGAACAGATAATTATCATATTATACAAATTGGAGTTAAAGCGGGTATTATCTCTTATGTAGAAGAATATGCAAAAGAAAATAAAAGAGTAAGATATCATAGTAGTTACTCAAATAGTGAAAAAAGAAATTTAATATGTGAAATATTTTATGAAGATGAATATGAACGTTTTAAATTAATAAATGATGGAGAAAGCAAAATTAAAGATAATACTACTTTGGTTGGACACCTTGTAGTGCAAAACACTGATACGGCATTAGATACTTCCCTTAGTGCAGCTATCCATTCAAAAGTAGAAAAAATAAAGTTTAGAGATAAAGAATGTTATTTAGTACAACAATATCTTTGGGAATATATTATTGAAGCAGATACAGGAATATTACTTAGAATGATAAGTGAATATGATGATGAACCAATAATTCAAGATTATTACAAAGAAATAGGAACTGTACAAGATAGTGATGTAGCTAGACCAGATACAACTGGATATATAGAAAAATAGTGTCCATTTGGACACTATTTTTGGTGCCAACGAAGTTGTTATCTACAACTTTTTGGCTCTCTTGACGATTGATACAAATATCAATCAATTTATTAAAGTATATCATAATTTTAATAAATTACAATAAATATTTTATAATTTTTTTATAAATAAAAAAACTCTCACCAATAGGTAAGAGAAAGATATATCTTTTTTATTTAGACAGTTAGCCC
>CAKOVX010000025.1 GCA_934122155.1 uncultured Clostridia bacterium | reverse complement strand
CCTGAATGGGGTGAATGTTTAAGAGAATTAGAAATAATGTATGAAGGTAGAATATAAAAATATATCTGCCAGCATACTTGTAAGTATATTGACAGATATTATATAATATATTAAAAAGTTTTTAACATAAGGAAGTATAATTTACACAAAATAATTTACAGGCCCCAATATAAAGAAAATATAAAACAGTTAAAAGATTGCTAATATTTAATAAACATACAAAAAGGAGCAAAAAAGTGGCAGAAGTTAAATGGACTAATGAGCAATTACAAGCTATACAAGAAAAAAACTCGAGTATATTAGTAGCAGCTGCAGCAGGTAGTGGTAAAACTGCTGTGCTTGTAGAACGTATAATTCACAAAATAATTGATGAACAAATGGATATTGACAAAATATTAGTTGTAACATTCACAAATGCAGCAGCTAGTGAAATGCGTGAAAGAATACTAGAAGCAATATATAAAAAACTAGAAGAAAAACCAGAAAATGTTCATTTACAAAGACAAATAATACTTTTAAATAAAGCAAGTATATGTACAATACACTCTTTTTGCTTAGATGTTATTCATAATCATTTTTATGAAATTGATTTACCAAGCAATTTTAAAATTGCAGACACAGCTGAAATAGACCTTCTTAAACAAGAAGTATTAGATGATTTATTTGAGCAAAAATATACTGAAAATGATAAAGACTTTATAGAGCTTTTAGAAAATTATACAAATTATCGTGGTGATGAAGCTCTACAAGAATTAGTATTAAAAATATATAAATTTATACAGAGTAGTCCATTTCCAATAAAATGGTTACAAGAAAAATTAGAATTATTAAAAATAGAAGATAAAGATATATCGCAAACAATATGGGGAAAACTTATAATTCAAACAGTAGAAGAAGATGTACAAGAGGGAATTATGCAACTTGAAGCAATTAAATCTAAAATTGCACTATACCCTGAAATGGCAAAGTTTTATCAAAAAATATGTGAGGACTTAATAATTCTTAAAGACTTGCAAAATTATAACTCTTGGGATGAGCTATATATAAAATTATTAAATTTTAACTTTAGTAAATGGCCAGTTGATAAAAAAGTAACAAATGACTTAAAAGAAGACTCAAAAGAAATAAGAGACAAAGTAAAAAAGCATATTAAAGAAAAGACTGCAAAGCTATTAAGCTGTTCACAAGAACAGGCAATAAAAGACTTAAAAATTATTACTCCAATATTAGAAAAACTTGCAAATTTGGTAACAGAGTTTACAAAAAACTTTGCAGAAAAAAAGAAAGAAAAAAATTGTATTGATTTTAATGATATAGAACACTTTGCACTAAAAATATTATTAAATGAAAATAATAATCCAACAGAAGTTGCAAAAAAATATAAAGAAAAATTTGAAGAAATTGCAATTGACGAGTATCAAGATAGTAACTTAGTACAAGAGGCTATATTAACAAGCATTTCCAAAGGCAACAATATTTTTATGGTAGGAGATGTTAAACAAAGTATATATAAATTTAGACAAGCAAGGCCAGAGCTATTTTTACAAAAATATGATGAATACAAAAATAAAGAAGAAAAGACACAAGAAGATAATTTAAAAATACAGCTATTTCGCAATTTTAGAAGTAGGCAAAATATATTAAATATTACTAACCTAGTATTTGAATCAATAATGAGCAAAGAATTAGGAGATATAAATTATAACGAAAACGAATACTTAAACTATGGAGCAAATTACCCGGAACCAGAAGAAATAAAAAATTATGCAGGTATTGCTGAGTTAGATATTATAGATTTAAAAGAAGATGAATCAATTACAGCTTTTGAAGGTGAAGAAGACGAAGAGGAACAAGAAAGAGTTGAAGATGATGTATTAGAGGCTAAGTTTGTAGCAAACAAAATACAAGAATTATTAAATAGTAATTATATGGTATTTGACAAGAAACAAGGCTATAGAAAAATTAGACCAAAAGATATTGTAATTTTACTAAGAGCAACATCGAATTTATCTCCAATATATGAAAAAGAACTATCTGATTTGGAATTACCAGTATTTAGTGATACATCAGGAACTTATTTAGATACAGTAGAAATACAAACAATATTATCAGTACTAAAAATTATTGATAACCCATTACAAGATATTCCACTTGTAGTAGTATTAAGGTCATCAATTTGCAATTTTACAGATAATGATTTAATTACAATAAGATTAACAGATAGAAATTGTAATTTTTATGAGGCTTTAATAAAAACAAGGCTAATATGTGATGGAGATTTAAAAAACAAAATAGAAAGCTTTTTAGAAAAACTTGAAAAGTGGAAAAGTATATCACAATATATGCCTTTAGATGAATTTATATGGCAAATATATTTAGATACAGGATATTACCAATATGTCGGACTACTTCCAAATGGAGCAATGAGACAAGCAAACCTTAAAACATTATTTGAAAAAGCTAAACAATATGAAAAAGCAAGTTTTAAAGGGTTATTCAATTTTATACAATTTATAGATAAACTAAAAAAACAGAATGGAGATTTAGCTTCAGCAAAACTTATTGGAGAAAATGAAGATGTAATTAGAATCATGAGTATTCATAAAAGTAAAGGACTAGAATTTCCAGTTGTGTTTTTGTGCAACTCTCATAAAAAGTTTAATATGCAAGATTTAAATGACAATATTTTATTACATCAAGATATTGGCTTTGGTCCAACAATTATGGATACAACTAGAAAAATTAAGTATTCTAGCATAGCAAAAGATGCAATTAAATTAAAAATGAAACAGGAAACACTTTCAGAAGAACAAAGAATTTTGTATGTTGCATTAACAAGAGCAAAGGAAAAACTATATATTACAGGAAGAAGTAAAGATTTTACTAAATATGTACAAGAGAAAAATAAAGTACTTGAAATGTATGAAAGTGAAAACATAAAACTAGATGCTAAACTTATGAAAAAAGCAAATTCATATTTAGATTGGATTATGTATGTGTATTTGTTTAATCAAGGAAGAACAATTACACTAAAAGGAGAACAATACAAATTAAGTGATATTATAACTTTAAATGTAAGTAATAAAAAAGATTTATTAAAAACTCTGTCAAAAGAAGAAGTGGCTGAACAAATTGATTTAAAAGAAAAGATAGAAAAAATACTAAAAAATAAATCAGAAGAAGAAAATAAAAAATCTGAACAAGCATTAAAAGAATTACTAGAATGGAAATATGACTATATTGTAGACACAACACTTCCAACTAAATCATCTGTTACGAAAATTAAACAAGAAAAAATCAAACTAGAAGAAATGCTAAAAGAAGTAGAAAGTGAAGAAGTGGAATACAAAAAATCATATACACCAAAATTCATGCAAGAAGATAAGAAAATATCAAATGCTGAAAAAGGTACATTAGTACACTTATGTATTCAAAGATTAGATGAGAAAAAAGACTATGAGCTAAAAGATATTCAAAACATGATAATTAACTTAGTCCAAAAAGAAATAATCACACAAAATGAAGCAGATGCAATTGATGTAGATTTAATTTATCAATATACAAAGTCGCAATTGTTTGAAGAATTAAGACAAGCAAAAGAAGTACACAAAGAGCAACCATTTTATATAAACATACCTGCAAAAGAAGTTATTAGAGAAGCGGAAAATTCAAACAAAAACATTTTAGTACAAGGTATTATAGACTTATATTATATTGATAAAAACGATAATTTGATACTAATTGATTTTAAAACAGATTACATTTCAAATGAAACAAATGCAAAAGAAAAAATACTTGATAAATATAAGGTGCAATTAGAAATATATAAAACAGCACTAGAACAAGCATTAGACAGAAAAGTAAATAAAACAGCCTTATGCCTAGTAAAAGGCGAATATTATTTAGAAATGTTGTAGTTGTATATATACAGGTAGTAATATAATACTTTTCGAAGTGAGGCTGTGGGGACCAGCAAGCTAGAAGATGTTACTAAATTTTTTCAAATCATTATTAATGTTTGCAAAAAATTGTAGTTACATCTTCTTGCGTAGCAGGGATGGAACGGAGAAAAGTACTTATATTACTACTGATAGAAATAATATAGTAAGAAATATTAAAAAAGGAGAAATAAAATAATATGAATGGCTTTGTACACTTACATATACACAGTGAATTTAGTTTACTAGATGGAGCAAATAGAATAAAAGACTTACCAGTAAGAGCAAAAGAACTAGGAATGAACGCTATGGCAATTACGGACCATGGTGCTATGTTTGGTGCAATTGACTTTTATAAAGCATGTAAAGCAAATGACATTAAACCAATAATAGGTTGTGAGGTTTATGTTGCACCAAGAAATAGAAAAGATAAAGACCCTAATTTAGATGCAAAATATAATCATTTAATATTATTAGCTAAAGACAATCAAGGATATAAAAACCTTGCGACTTTAGTTTCTTTGGGTTATACAGAAGGTTTTTATTATAAACCTAGAATAGATCACGAAATAATAGAAAAATATCATGAAGGAATAATATGCCTAAGTGCATGTTTAGCTGGTGAAGTAAATCAAGCAATACTTGCAAATGATATGGAAAAAGCAAAAGAAGTTGCTTTATGGTATAAATCTGTATTTGGAGAAGACTATTACTTAGAAATTCAAAACAATGGAATAAAAGAACAAGTTTTAGCAAATCAAAAATTAATACAATTATCAAGAGAGCTGGACATTCCACTTGTAGCAACAAATGATGCTCATTATTTAAAAAGAGAAGATGCATACAATCATGAGGTTTTACTTTGTATACAAACTGGAAAACGTATGACAGATGAAGATAGAATGAAATTTGACACAGATGAGTTATATGTTAAATCACCAGAGGAGATGAGTGACTACTTTAAAAATGTACCAGATGCAATTGAAAATACAGTAAAAATATCAGAAAAATGTAATGTGGAGTTTGAATTTGGACATACAATTTTACCAAATTATGATGTTCCACAAGAATTTGCAACTCACTATGATTATTT
>CAKOVX010000024.1 GCA_934122155.1 uncultured Clostridia bacterium | reverse complement strand
AAATGCCTAAAAATCAGCATTTCTACTAAAATTATACAATAAACACTAAATTTATAAATTGACATATCTAATCATAAACATATAACTTGTTTAATTAAATATAAAAATGTCTTAAAATCGATTTTAGTGCTTTATAATTATAAAATTATATTATGGATTTGTAATCTAAAATTATATAATATTTATAAAAAAATTTATTAAATTATTTTATAAATATTATAATGTAAAATTATTTACAAACATTATTAACAAATGTTCGTAAATAAAAAATTATATAAAAAATTTAACTTTACACAAAATTTTAAATTTTAAAATTTCTGAATATTTATTAATATTTTTTTTACTTTAAATTATTTTAAGTTTAGTTTTATACTTTTAAGAAATTTTTATTTTATATTTTATATAGAATAAATTTTTTATGTATTTATTTTTCTGTTTTAAAATTTCTTTTAATATTTTAAATTTCTTTTTTATACTTTTATACATTTCTAAAAATAGCCTATTCCCCTATTCCCTATTTATTTCTTTGTATACATGAAAAAATACTATATAGCTTTTAAGTTATTCTTTTGCTGTGTTTGAACAAAATTATTACTTAATAACTTGTCCAAACTACTTAAATTATCAATATTATTAGCTTTTGTATCAACTTGTCTCCATACCACTTATTTTGTTATTATTTACCCATTTTCTCAATAAAATTTCTCATTTTGTTTATCATATCATTAATGTCTTCATATTCAATAAAATGACTTGTGATAAATTTCAAAGATGAACTTACTTTTATTCCTTTTTCATAGATACACAATATAGGTGTTCTAGCATAATCTGCCCAACCTAATTCTATACCTTGTCCAGTAGCTGGTAATGATACTTCTGCAATTACTAAATCGTAATTGGAAATAATATCTTTTGTGTTTATTATTTTATCTTTTTCCTCATGTGGCAAAAAAAATGTATTCGATTGAGTTAAGTCAGAATTTTTGATTGGATTATAAATTTTGCTTATATAATCATATTTACTTGAATGTGAAATGTATATTTTCATTTTTTCCTCCTAATTTTATACTACTTTAACTCATTATATACTGTAATTTGCATCTTGTATTTATCATAATAGCATAAAAGCAGATAATTATCAATCAATTATCTGCTTTTTTTATAATTAAATATGTTTTCATATTTGTATCTATTTTTAATAATACATATTATGCTAACACAATAAAAAAGGATTAGCTTTTCTTGGAGAACAATTACATAGTGTTATAATCACACCTCAACTACTTTCATACATATTCTTAAAATAGAGCTATTAGGATTTGAACCTAATTATATTCCTAAATATATAGCTCTTATATTATTATTTATATCAAATATATATCATATTTTCTTGAATAAGTAAAGATATTTTACCTATTATTCAACAATTTTTCTAAGAAGTTACATTTAGTTTGTATTATCAAAGTTTTGTGCAAAAAGAGATAGGAGTAAAAATAATAGAACCCATTTTAGAGTCCTACCCACAAGTTTTTGTAACTACTAGCCTTAACGGCTTTGCTAGCTATTTATTAACTGTCGTTTATTACTTGTAATAACGTTAGTCTAGTCCTAGATATTTATTTCTAAAATCAATTTTAAATCAGTTTTATAATTTTGCATCTAAATAATTTTTCTATTTAAAATTTAATTTCGTTACTTAATAATTTTTATTTCATATTATATTTTATATAATTTTTCCAAGAATCTTCAAAATGCTTATTTCTCTATATTTGCCGTATTTTAGCAACAACAAACTATAAGTCTTAAAAATAAAAACGGCTTAAAATCGATTCTCGCGCGTCACTTTTTTGACCTATTTTTGTATTTTTTTATACTTATATATGTGTATAAAAAAATTAGTCATTTTTTATCTAAAAACTCTCAAACTTGGAATTATCAATATTTTTATCAAATACTAAACAACAAGTTATATGGCTTAAATATGAAAATAGCTTAAAGTCGATTCTCGTAAGCCGTTATTTTAGGCTTTTTAGAGATTACTTTAGTATCTGCAGATAATTATAAAAAATTGCATATATATAACTAAAATTTTTATAAACAACTTAAATAAATCTAAATTTAATATTTAGATGAAAAATTATAATATTGCAATATTATAATTGCTTAAAATTGATTTTCGTAAGTTTAAATTATAATAATTAAATATATATTAATTGCAAAACTAAATATTAAAATTTGCAATTAACAAATGTTCGCTTTTTAAGATTCTATAAAATTAAAATCTCTAATTTATAATTTTAAAAATTTTTAATTATAAATCTGAAGCAAATTCTATTTTATAAAAAACTTTGCACAAAATATTTTTTTTATTTTTTAATATAAAATGCATATATTAAAAAATAAAAAAATATAACTATCTTCCCTACTCTACTTATTTTTATGGAAATTAATTTAGTAATCTAAATATTATCACATCAAAACAATTTTTAATAAATCTTTCATTGTTTAATTTCTCCATTCTATTTTTACATTTCTTTATATATTCTGTTCTATTATCTGACCTAATTCTTTACACTTATCTGTATAAGAATGATCTGCACCTTTTATAATTTGAATATTACATTCTTTAATGTTATTATTCAAGTAGCCTTTTACTATTTCCATATCTTGTGTTAATACACACTCATCTTCATCTCCAAAAGCAACTAATACTGGAATATCAATATCATTTAGAACTTTACTTCTTCCATTTATTCCTTCGCTATATCTAATAAAGTCATTTTCTCCATTGGGTAAAAAATCATTATAATATGTTCCAGCTGCAATTTTACCATTAGCGTTTACAGAAAAATCAATTAATTCATTTTCTTTTCCTTCATTAACTAATCTTGTTGATTCTTTCTTTGCTTTCTCTAATTCTTCTTTGCTTAACCACTTTACACATTCTTGTGGAATATCACATGGCGCTAATAATACAATTTTGCTTATACTTTTGTCTTTTTTCTTGTTATAGTAATAAGATATTTTGTTACAGCCATAACTATGGCCTTCCAAAATAATATCTGAATAACCTTTTTCTTTAACAAAGTTTATTGCTCCATCAATATCTAATATGCAATCATTAAACTTTTCATAGCATCCACCAATTACTTTAAACTCATTACCTTTTAATAATTCTGAAATGAAATTAGTACCTCTATTATTAAAAGTTAAGAAACTTATTCCTTTATCGGTATATGTTTTTGCTAATATATCAAGAAATCTATTTTCATAAAAATTACCACATAATCCATGAACATGAACTACTATCTTATTGCCAATTATTTCTGGCTCATATAGAATTCCTACCATTTCAATGTTATCTGTAGAATTTATTCTAACTAATTCTTGTTTCAATAATAACTACCTCCTTTTTAAATCATATCTATAGATTCTTTCATATTTACCATTATCTAATGGTGCGTCTTCTATATACTCCCATCCTGTTTTTTCGTAATAATTATTATGTTCTGTGATTAAATATAAATAATTGTAATTTTTTTGCCTAGCATATTCTATACTTACTTGTTGCAGCATCTTTCCTACACCTTTATTTCTATAGTCTTTTTTTACATATAAAGTTGCCATCCAAGGAAATAAATCTTGTCTTGATTTTAAATCATTTACCCATAAAGATACTACGCCTATTACTTCACTATTATGTTTAGCAATAAACATCTTTGGTATATCATTCTTATTAATGGAGTGTCTTGTCCTATATATAACATCTTCTAATTTTGCACCATTTTCTTTTGACCACTCTTTCCATATCCACTCTGATACTTCTTTTAGATATTTTTGCTCATTTTCTAAATCAACTATTGTAATTTCATTCATTGTATTCATTTATATTTACTCCTAATCATTTTCTATTATTTCTATTTATTTTTAAAACTGTAGTATTTAACTTTAGTATATTTATTTTTATACTTTCATCTTCAGCTTTCCAAGATTTATACTACAACTTTTTAATTTCAACTTAAGGCTTGATATACTCCATCAATATTATAATCTAAAGCAACTTTTTTTCCGACTGCATAAGCATCTAAAAACACTTTTTCCTTATTTTCAGTATCATAAGAAAAATTAAAAATAGTTTCATATGGATCTTTCTTTGTTTGCAATATCGATTCAAAAAATGTATCATCTTTAGATCGATAATCTAAAATACTTTTTAAATCTGTTAAACATTTTATATCCATGTTTAACAGTAACTCCCTTGCTTTTTCATATCTAAAGCAACTATTTGAACCATCATCTAGTGACGGTTTATTAGCATATTCACCACGAAGGAAATGATTAGAATGTACAAAACAATCATCAATATATAAAACATCGATTGAATCATTAAACACTTCAACTGATACAGCAACATTTTTATTTATATCAATTGCTGTTACGTGATAACCTGAAGCATTTTTTATTTCCTTGCATCTTTTTATTAGATCATCAATTGATGATGATTCAGATATATGTCTTTGAGAAAAATATCTAGGTGTATAATTAGCTATAGAATTATCATTATGACAATAATTAATTGTCTTTACAATTCCATAACTATTAAAACTAACACCATTACCAAATGGCATATTATACATGTCATTAGTTATGAACCAATTTTTATCATTTATTTTAACTTTACTTAAACAAAAATTTCCACTAATATAATCATCATCTTCATTATGAGAGATCATAAATTTACCATTATTTTTTCTATAAACTACAGTTGTACAATGTTCAAAATTTAAATCTATTATCTCTGGACACATAATAGAAAAGTAAACTAAACGATCAAGATTCAATCCGTCAGCTTTTCCAATAACTTCTTCATAATATTTAGGAAAATCTTCCTTTAATTTACTAAATTGATATTCAACCATCTCTTTAATTGAAGTATTAGAATATAGTTTTTCTTCAATATTTTTAATATCAAGATTTAATCGTTCTTTAAAAAACTCTCCTGACTTCTTACCATTTTCATATGGTGTACCATTCAAATTAAGTATTCTCATATTGTTCTTTCACCTTTCTTTTATTTTATTCTATTATTAATACCCTTTTCTTTAATTTTAACAAGTTCGACATTTATTTTGAACAACACATTTTTAACAATCTGTCTATTCTTCACAAATCCTTACATTTCAGTGTTTTGATTAATTATTCAAACAACAAATTTTTTATTATATTCTCCCTTATTTTTAAACTATTGTACATATTTTATTATAAAAGCAAATAGTTGTCTATAGTTTAGGTAAATTATTACTTAATAATTTACCTAAACTATTTAAATTATCCAGATTATTAACTTTTATAAGACAAATTTCTAAAGATGATCTTAACAAAATCAAATATCATAATGCATAGATATTAAATGATTCAAATCATGATGATTTATTTTTTATGATAAAAACAGAGTTCTAATCATAAAACTCTGTTTTAATGTTTATTTTAAATTTTCAGCATTTAATTTTTTCAACTCTTCTAATGTGAATTTTCCATCTTGCATTATTAGTATATCATCAAAGTAAATTTTGCCACCGCCAAATTCTTTTCTAAGAATTTTAACTATATCCCAATGAATTGCTGATCTATTTCCGTTATCACTTTCTTCTAGAGCCATTCCGGGAGTTAAATGAAAACTTCCATTTATTTTTTCATCAAATAAGGTATCACACATTGTATTATTAACATATGGATTTAGCCCAAATGCAAATTCTCCAATATATCTAGCTCCATCATCAGTATCAAGAATTTCATTTAGTTCTTTTGTTTTTTCTTTAGCTGTTGCTTTTATAATTTTTCCATCTATAAAATCGAACCTTATGTCTTCAAATACAATATCATTATATTTTGTTTTAGTATTGTAAGTGATATAACCATTAACACTATTTTTTACTGGACATGTTGCAACTTCACCATCTGGTATATTAAATGTTCCATAATATTTTT
>CAKOVX010000023.1 GCA_934122155.1 uncultured Clostridia bacterium | reverse complement strand
GAATCGAACCCGCGCTATCAGGTCGGAAGCATGACATTCTACCACTAAATTATACCCGCATATCTTACATATAACTATTATAAGTCAAAATATAAATAATTGCAATATTTTTGTCTGCCTTTACTATTGAATTATTATTTTTATTTCTGTATAATACTTATTGAGGTGTGTTTATTATGAATATAGAAAACTTAAATCAATTTTTGATAAATAAACATGTATGGGGTATACTCGCAACTATTATCATATCTATTATATTATTAAAATTAAAAGACAGATTTTTAAACAGTGCAATAAAAAAAGTAGAACAGCGAGATAATTCTAGAAGTTTCAAACGTGAAATTACATATATAAAACTTGCAAGGCACATTATAAATTATGTTATTATAATAATTGCCTGTTTGTTTATTTTACAATTATTAGGCTTTAATGTTAGCTCCCTTATTGCTGGTCTAGGAGTAATTTCAGTTATAGCTGGGCTTTCGCTTCAAGACGCTTTAAAAGATATTATTATGGGATTTAATATTATAGTTGATAATTACTTTTCTGTTGGTGATGTTATAAAAATTGGTGATGTTGAAGGAAAAGTAGTTGAACTTGGAGTAAAGTCAACTAAATTAGAAGATGTAAATACTGATAACATTTTTGTTATTGCAAATAGAAATATATCTCAATCTTTAAGATTGTCTGATCAACTTATTGTTGATATTCCAATTTCTTATGATGAGCCAACTTTAAAAATTGAGAGTCTTATAGAAAAAATGGTTGTACAAATAAAAGAAAATTCACATGTTAAAAATGCAAAATATGTGGGAATAAATGAATTTAAAAGTTCCTCTATTTCTTATAGATTAATTATCCATTGTTCTCCAGAATACAAATTATCAACAAGAAGATATGCTTTAAGAATAATAAAATTAATGTTAGATGCAAATAATATAACTATACCATATGAGCAACTTGATATACATCAAAAATAAAAGCTTTAATTTTTACTTATAGTAAACAAAAAGGTAACCGTTTAACGTTTACCTTTTATTGTTCTACATACCCTATATATGGTAAGTTTCTATATTTTTCATCATAGTCTAGTCCATACCCTAATACAAATTTGTTTTCTATTTCAAAGCCCACATAGTCTACATTTACTTCTTTTTGTCTCCTTGCTTTTTTATCTAAAAGCACACATATTCTTAAAGTTTTAGGATTTTTAGTTTTTAAATAATCGTACAAATAACTTAATGTTATTCCAGAATCAATAATATCTTCTACCACTATTACATTTTTGTTTTCTATGTTTTCACTTATATCTAATTTAAAATCTAATTTTCCTGTTGTTTCTCTGTTATTTATTCCATAGCTGCTAACTCTTACAAAATCTATTATCACATCACCTTTTTTGATTTTTTTAGAAAGGTCTATTGTAAAATATACTGCACCTTTTAATGTACAAATTAAAATAATTTCCTCTCCATTATAATCTTTTGAAATTTGATTAGCTAGCTCTTCAATTCTTTTATTTAAAGTTTCTTCGTCTATTAATACTTTATGTTCTATCATAGTTTTTCCTCTCTGTTATTATTCTTATAATGTTATCACAAAGTTTTTAAATGTGCAACTATTGCTTTTTAATCTTTGTACATTTTTTAATTTTCACTACTATATTTTTTCCGTATTTTAATATATAATATACCTAAATTAGAAAGGATTATAGTTAATTATGACAAGTTTTGTATTAAAATGTATTGCTATGATTACAATGCTTATAGACCATACGAGCATTGCATGTTTAAAATATACTTCTTTATTTAATGTAATTGGTAGAATAGCCTTCCCTATATTTGCTTTTCAAATTTCTGAGGGATATATTCATACTAAAAATATAAAAAAATATTTTCTCAGACTATTTTTATTTGCAATCATTTCACAAGTTCCTTTTATGCTATTTGATTCTATGTTTACAAATAATTTCAATTTTAATATTTTTGGTACTTTATTTGTTGGGCTACTCTCTATTTTTATATATGATAAAATTACAAATTGTTCCTTTGTTTTTACCAAAAGCCCAAAATTCAATTTATTAGTAAGCAAATTATTTGGTATTATTGCTGTTATAGCATTCGGAATAATTTCTGAGGCATGTCATTTTGACTATGGTTTCTGGGGTGTTGCAATAATATTTTTATTTTATTTATTTAAAAATAATAAACCTGGTATGATAATATTTTATATTATTGCTTGTATTATTAAATATGGTATTAGTATTATTACTCATGGGTACCATTACTTATATGTGCTTTTGTGTTTAGGAACTATTTTACCTATAATATTTATTTGCTTATATAATGGAAAACAAGGCAAAAAGATAAAGTATTTGCTTTATGTTTTCTACCCTGTTCATTTATTAATTTTGTATTTTATTTTTAAATAAAATTTCAAAAACAGACCAATAAAGGTCTGTTTAAGAAATTTTAGAAAAATTTTCTCCTTTAGCGTTTTCGATGCGCTAAAGTACGTGTTAAGCACATTAGTACTAACATCGTATTTAATTCATTTTTTCTGGTTTGTCAAGCCAGTGGTCAGTGCTACTTTACATAAAGTAGGAGCCTAAAAGAAATGAGGCTGAGGCTGTAAGTCGCATCGCTGTTGCCACGAGAACTCGTGTACTTGCCGGAATAGTTGTAGTAGCCTCCCCTACCAGTACAAGGGGGAGCATTACTGCTACCCGTGCTAGTGCTGTATTCGGTGGTCCACTCCCATAAGTTTCCTGCCATATCAAATATGTTGCATACTTTGTCTCCTGTTTCTCCTGTGTTTTTTAATGATTTATTTCCAGTCGTGTCTCTATTTGCATTTGCATAATTAGTGTTCCCCATTTCTTGTATATACACTATTGCTGTATCCCATGCATAGCTATTTAATAAATCACTTTCTACATAGTTATTTCCATTATACATATTTTTACTTACCATTGCTGCTTGTGGTTGTGTTATGTAATTCCATAATGTTCCTGTTTTATAGCTCATACTACTTGTACTACATGCAGTTGATACTTTTGATAGCGGTTTTGCATTTCCGTATTTTTCTGTTGTTGTGGTTCCATCTGCATTATATCCACTTCCATAGCTTGCTTCATATCTTGCTATATAAAAGCCTTTATTTGCTTTTGTTTTGGTTATAAATGTTTCTAAATCTTTTGCAGTTGTATTTGTTCCTGTTGTACCACTTTTTTCATTTGATATTCTATTTTTATCACTTAGCTCATAATAATAGTAATCTCCATCGCCTTTAATTCCATATTTTGTATTTACTGTCTTTTCTGCTACATTTGCTGCTGTTACTGCTGCATATTCTGAACCTTTTTGTACTAATGTTGGTGTTCCTGGAGTAGTTGTTGCAAATGTATATCTTCCTAATGTTATTTCTACTTCTGTTCCATCATCTTTTATTATTTTGTTACTTCCATCATTATTTATATTACTTACCGGTATCCATACAAATTGGTTACCATCTTTGTCTTCTATTACAATTCCCTCTTGTACTGTATCTCCAGAGTCATCTGCTATTTTAAATCCTCCTGGTAATACTACCTGGTTTCCTTTTTCATCTTTTGATATTATTGTTTTGCTATCTGTTGTTCTATCATCTGATTTTAAACTTGGATCTGTTATTTTTGGTTTTGGCTCTTTTGTATAATTATCCAGCATATTTGCTAACGTGTTTACTTCGTCTTTATCTCTTTG
Source organism: uncultured Clostridia bacterium (assembly GCA_934122155.1). Taxonomy (GTDB): domain Bacteria; phylum Bacillota; class Clostridia; order TANB77; family CAG-508; genus CAG-273. The sequence continues at coordinate 2,756 of CAKOVX010000023.1, read as the reverse complement.
TATGCCTTCATTCATTTTGCTTTCTGCCTCTTTAGCCTTGTCCATTATTCCGCCATCATCAAATACTGCACTTATTGTTATTGCTGCTAGTATTATTAAAACTACTATTGTTACTACTAAAACTATTAGTGTAATACCTGCTTGATTTGAGTAATTTCTTTTTGCTGGTTTTTTATTTATTTTTATATCTTTACTTATTTTAGTTTCTTTTCTATTCAAATTTATCATTCTCCTCTTTCTTCAGTATTTCTATTCTGTATTTTTCTATTATGTAATCTAATATGTACAAAATTTAAACTTTTATGCACATTTACTCGTTTTATAGTTCTAAACTATATATCTCTCAGGTTTACTCTATTTAATTTTCAATGTGCCATAAAAGATATTTTTGTACATATTTTTTCTTCATTAGAATATCATAACATTTTTTTATTTTCAATACTTTTCTTTAATTTATCCTTTTCAATATTTTTTATACTTTGTCAACAGTCTGTTTTTGCTCTTAATATTCAGATATATCTTTTATTAAGTTACTCTTTTCTCCAAGAACTATTTTACCGTCTTTTCCACTAAGAGTTAATGGTAAAACTATTTTTTGATTATTTCCGTCATATTCTATACCAACTTTTGGAACAACCTCAGCTGTTTCTGCTTTTATAAGTATAGGTTCACTTACATTTTCTGCAATAACTTTGTCTATTACAATTTCTCCAGCTTCTGTAACTTTATATGTCCAAACTTTAATTTTTGAATTTTTACCTTTAGGAACTACTACAAATTGTTCTTCATCTCCAGCAGTAATTGTTGTAAGTTTACTAAAATCCTCACTACTATTTAAATATTTTTCACTAAAGTCTTTTTCTTTTCCATTGGCTATAAAGCCTATTGCTAGACATTGATTTCCTTCAAACTTTACTTTAGTAGCATTGTTTGAAACTAATAGATAAATTCCTACTGCAAGTGCAGCAACAACTATTACTGCTAGTATAATTAATAATACTTTTTTCATAAATACTCCTCCTTTTGTTTTTATTATATATCAAAGTTTTATTTTTTTAAAGTTATTTTATTATTTTTGTCATAAGTTTTTAATTGGCTAAATATACATTAAATAAAGTTTAGTACAAACATTTCTTAGAGGGGGTTTAAATAATTCATGGATGAGAATTTAAAGTTATATCAAGATATAGCAGAACGTACTGATGGCGACATTTATGTTGGTGTTGTTGGCCCTGTACGTACTCGGAAAATCAACTTTTATTAAAAATTTTATGGATTTGCTTGTTATTCCAAATATTGATAACGAGTATAAAAGAGAAAGAGCTAGAGATGAGCTTCCACAAAGTGCTGGTGGAAGAACAATTATGACTACCGAGCCTAAGTTTATTCCAAATGAGGCTGTTGAAATTACAGTTGGAGATAATTTAAAATTCAAGACAAGGCTTGTAGACTGTGTTGGTTATTTAGTTAATAATGCTATTGGCTATTTAGAAGATGATATGCCTCGTATGGTAAAAACGCCTTGGTATGAGGAGGAAATTCCTTTTGAAGAAGCTGCCGAAATTGGTACTAGAAAAGTAATAGCCGAGCATTCTACTATTGGTATTTTAGTAACTACTGATGGAAGTATTACAGATATTCCTAGAGAAGATTATATTAATGCCGAGGAACGTGTTGTAAAGGAATTAAAAGAACTTAACAAACCTTTTGTTATTGTTTTAAATAGTGATGATCCATTTTCTGATTATACTAAGGCTTTGGCTAAAAAGCTAGAAGAAAAATATGGTGTGTCTGTCTTACCTACTGACTGTGCTAGATTAGATATTGAAGATATTGATGACATTTTTAGTAAAATTTTATATGAATTTCCTATTGAGACAATTAATATTGATTTTCCTCGTTGGGTTGATGGTTTACCTGATGATCACTGGTTAAAAGTTGAATTATATGACGAAATTGAAAAAGCTTTTGATAATATTCGTATATTAAAACAAGTAGATAGCGGCATTGGTCAGCTTCAAAATACTAAAGTTATTACCAGAACTTCGTTATCTGAAGTGAGACTTGGTGAAGGTAGTGTAAGAGTTTCTATTGAACTTATTGATGAACTATTTTATAAGGTACTAACAGAAATTTCTGGAGTTGAAATTGATAATGAAGGTGCATTATTTAGCACTATGACAGAGTTTGCAAGAACTAAAAAACAATATGATAAAATTTCATATGCTTTAGAAGAAGTAAAAGCTACTGGTTATGGAATTGTAACTCCTTCTATTGATGAATTGATTTTAGAAGAACCTGAAATGGTAAAACAAGGTACTCGCTTTGGAGTAAAATTAAAAGCTAAAGCTCCAAGTATACATATGATAAGAGCAGATATTGAAACAGAGGTATCTCCTATTGTCGGTAGCGAAAAACAATCTGAAGATTTAGTAAATTACTTACTTTCTGAGTTCGAATCAGATCCTAAGAAAATTTGGGAGTCTAACATTTTTGGTAAAAATCTACATGAACTTGTTAATGAGGGATTGCAAAATAAATTAGCTAGAATGCCAGATGATGCTCAAGCTAAACTTCAAGAGACATTAGAACGCATTGTTAACGAAGGCAGTGGCGGACTAATTTGCATAATTCTTTAAATTTTAAAAAACGTATTGAATTAAGTTCAATACGTTTTTTCAGACTGTTGACAAAGTATAAAAAAATATTTTGTTCAATAGTCTTTTTTGAATTTATTTTTTGATTTTAAATTTTTA
>CAKOVX010000022.1 GCA_934122155.1 uncultured Clostridia bacterium | reverse complement strand
GAAAACAAAGGATTTTATATAGGAAGATATGAAGCAGGAACAACAGATCCAAGAACAAGTTCAACAACAGGTACAAGTAAAGTAGTAGTAAAAAGAGATGCATACCCATATATATATGTAAAATGGGGAAATGGAATGGCCAAAGTGGGAGAGGAAGGAGCAGTATATTTAAGTAAAAATATGTATAGTGCAAATGAAATAGGAGCAACAAGTACATTGTGCTATGGAGTACAATGGGATGCAACAATGGATTTTGTATCTAATACAAATGATATTTCAAATTCAACAACTTGGGGCAATTACCAAGATAATGTATGGACAATAAATAGAACAACAGCAAGTTTTACAACAGATCCAGCATCAGGTAACTGGACATCAATAACTTCAGAAAAATCAAAAACAAATTCTGAAAGCTATTTATTAACAACAGGAGCAAGCGATACTTTTAAAGCTAAAAATATATTTGATTTAGCAGGAAATGTTTCAGAATGGACAATGGAAGCTCTCAATAGTAGTAGTTTACGAGTTGACAGAGGTGGCATTTACAACCTCAGTAGCTCTAATCGTCCAGCTTCTGTTCGTTTCAGCGCCTCTCCGGATGTCAGCCACGGCGACATGGGTTTTCGTCTAGCTTTATATTTGTAGCACTGACCACTGGTTTGATGAACCAGATAAAACGAGAACGCAAACTTTACGAAAAAAGTTAATAGTTTGAACTTAATAAGAATAAAAGTAAACTCTAGTTATTAGGTACAACAACTAACAACTAGGGTTTTATTATGCCAAAACATAGATTTAAAAAGTTAAAAAATATTTTAAAAATTATTCGAAAAATGTATTGACAAAATAAAAAAAGAGTGTATAATAAATACATAGGTCAAAGAAAGTCAAAGTCAAAGGAGAAGAACAAAATGAAAATGTCAGATATAATAGAAGAGTTTATAAAGCAAATGTTTGAAGACGAAGATACTATTGAAATACAAAGAAATGATTTAGCTCAGCATTTTAATTGTGTGCCATCACAAATAAATTATGTAATAGCAACAAGATTTAAACCATCACAAGGCTATTATGTAGAAAGCAGAAGAGGTGGCGGTGGTCATATAAAAATAGAAAAAGTTAATGTGACTAAAAGCAATTATTTAATGCATGTAATAAATAGTATGGAAAATAAAATAACATCTCAAGAAGTAGACATTTTTATAAGCAACTTCTTATCAGAAGGCATTATTTCTAAAAAAGAGGCTAAACTATTAAAAGTAGCAACAAGTGACAATATATTAACAGTTCCTCAAGAAATTAAAGATAGCTTAAGAGCAAGAATATTTAAAAATATGCTTATTAATTTAGTTGAGGATTAATGACCACATATAATTTTAAAGGAGGTAATTATTATGTTATGTCAAAACTGTGGAAAAAATGAAGTAAACTTTAAATATACTCAAGTTATAAATGGAGTAAAAAAAGAAATGGCATTATGCGATAAGTGTGCAAAAGAACTAGGATTAGAGAGCTTAGATTTTAATATGCCAATAAATTTTTCAAGTTTCTTAGGAGACTTTTTAAACATGGCATCAGAAGAAAGCTTTTTACCAAGCTTTGTAAAAACTAATATGTTAAAATGCAATAACTGTGGAATGACATATGATGAGTTTACAAATGAAGGAAAATTAGGATGTGGAAATTGCTATGATGTATTTTCAGAAGCTTTAAACCCAGTATTAAAAAATATACATGGTTCAGCAAGTCACATAGGAAGACTAAACGAGGCTGAAAAAAATGAAGTGCTAAAAGATATTGAAAAAGCAACTAAAAAACAAGATGAAATTAAAGACACTAAAAGTGAAAAAGTACAAAAATTAGAAAATGAATTAAAAGTAGCTATAAAAGAAGAAAGATATGAAGATGCAGCAAAAATAAGAGATGAGATAAAAAAAATAGCAGAATAAAATAACATACCAAGTAACTGGTAAAAAGGAGGAAATATGTTGAATTGGTATTTACAAAATGGAAAAGATTCAGATGTAGTAATTAATTCTAGTGTAAGCTTATCTAGAAATTTTAAAGATATTCCATTTACAACTAAGTTTTCAAAAGAGCAAGCTCAAAAAATAAAAGACACAATAAAAGAAGTTACACCAAGTTTAGGCTATGGGCTAAAATATATTGACTTATCTGATTTAGATAATGTTACTAAATTAAGCCTAGTAGAAAAAGGTATAATTAGTCCAGAATTTTCTATAAATAAGCAAGGAGCAATGCTAATAAATGAAGAAGAGAATATTTGCATAACAATAAATGAAGAAGACCATATTAAAATACAAGTATTCAGTTCTGGTTTAGAACTAGAAAATTTAAAAAATTTAGCAGTTGAAATTGATGAAAAAATTGCAGAAATATTACCATATGCTACAAGTAAAAAATATGGTTACTTAACAGTTTACCCAACAAATGTTGGTACTGCAATGAAAGCTTGTGTAACTTTGCATTTAACTGCACTTGCCTTAACAGGAAATAACGCTAAAATATTAAATATAATAAATGATTTTGGAATGAACATTTATAGTAAAAATACACAAGACGATATTTATAAAATTTCAAATAAACAGACATTAGGAATTACAGAAGAGGAAATTATAAAAAAATTAAATGTAATAACAGAAAAAGTTATTGAGCAAGAAAGAATTGCAAGAAAATATTTAGCTAAAAATTCAATTGGCTTGGAAGACAGAGTATATAGGGCATATGGTACTTTAACATATGCAAAAAAAATATCAAGTAATGAACTAAAAAAATTATTGTCATATGTTAAACTTGGTACAGATTTGGGAATAATTAAAGAACTAAATGATACAAAAGTAAGCAAATTATATCTATATACTCAACCAGCTAATTTGCAAAAACATTTTGGAGAACAACTAGATGTATATGAGGTAGAAGTAAAAAGACCAGAAATAATAAGCAAAATAATAAATGATAATATCTAATAAGGAGGTGCATATTTATGATATATAAATTTACAAAAAGAGCTGAAAAAGCATTAGAATTTGCAGGAGATTTAGCTATTGAGTTTGGACACAATTATATAGGAACAGAACACATTTTATATGGTTTAGTAAAAGAAGGCAATGGAGTTGCAAGTCAAGTACTTAACATGCAAGGAATTAAACCAGAAAATATAGTAGAAGAAATTGAAGCATTAATTGGTAGAGGAGATAAAAGTCAAAATAGAGTAGAAATAGGTTTTACTCCAAGATCAAAAAGAGTTATTGAAAATGCCTTTATAGAAGCTAGAAAATTAGGATCTGAGTTTATTGGAACAGAACATTTACTTATGGGAATTATGCGCGAAGGAGACAGTGTAGCTGTTAGAATAATGATAGACTTAAATGTAAATCCTCAAAAATTATATAATGAAATTATAAAAGTTATTAATGAAGACGAAAATATAGGAACAAGTGAAAAACAAACTAAAGGAAAAGCTAGAGGCAGTTATAATCAAACACCAACTTTAAATCAATATGGAACAGATTTGACTAAAAAAGCTGCTGAGGGAAAACTTGATCCAGTTATAGGCAGAAAAGAAGAAATTCAAAGAGTTATACAAATTTTATCAAGAAGAACTAAAAACAATCCATGTTTAATTGGTGAACCAGGTGTTGGTAAAACAGCAGTTGCAGAGGGACTAGCTGAAAAAATAGTGGCAGGAGATGTTCCAGAAACATTAAAAGATAAAAGAGTAGTTAGTTTAGACATTGCTAGTATGGTTGCTGGTGCAAAATACCGTGGAGACTTTGAAGAAAGAATAAAAAAATGTCTAGAAGAAGTAAAAAAAGCAGGAGATGTTATACTATTTATTGATGAGGTCCACACTATTGTTGGAGCTGGTTCGGCAGAAGGTGCAGTTGATGCTGCAAACATTTTAAAACCACTTCTTGCAAGAGGAGAGGTTCAAGTTATTGGTGCTACAACCTTAAATGAATACCGCAAGTATATTGAAAAAGATAGTGCATTAGAAAGACGTTTTAGTCCAGTAACAGTTGGTGAACCAACAAATGAAGAAACAATAGAAATATTAAAAGGAATTCGTGATAAATATGAGGCACATCACAATGTAAAAATTACAGATGAGGCAATAAATGCAGCAGTTGAATTATCTACAAGATATATAAATGATAGATTTTTACCTGATAAAGCAATAGACTTAATTGATGAGGCAGCATCTAGAGTAAAAATGAGAACATATACTCAACCAGATATTTTAAAAAAGCTAGAAGAAAAAATTGCAGCTATGAATAAAGAAAAAGAAGACTCAATACGAGTTCAAGATTTTGAAAAAGCTGCTGGATTAAGAGATAAAATAAAAGAAGAAAAAGATAAACTACAAAAAGAAAAAGAAAAATGGGAAAGCAAAAATACTAAAAATGTAACAGCTCTAACAGAAGAAGATATTGCAGAAGTAGTTGCTAGTTGGACAGGAGTACCAGTTAAAAAGTTAACACAAAGTGAAAATGAAAAACTAAGAAACTTAGAGCAAACTTTACATCAAAGAGTAATTGGCCAAGATGAAGCAGTTGAAGCGGTTGCAAAAGCAATAAGAAGAGGAAGAGTTGGGCTAAAAGATCCAAATCGTCCAATAGGTTCATTCTTATTTTTAGGACCAACTGGTGTTGGTAAAACTGAGTTATCAAAAGCTCTAGCTGAAAGCTTATTTGGCAATGAAGATGCAATGATTAGAATTGATATGTCTGAATATATGGAAAGTCACTCAGTATCTAAATTAATTGGTTCTCCTCCAGGTTATGTAGGATTTGACGAAGGAGGTCAACTAACAGAAAAAATTAGAAGAAAACCATATTCAGTAATTCTATTTGATGAAATTGAAAAAGCTCATCCAGATGTAATGAATATGCTACTTCAAATTCTTGATGATGGTAGACTAACAGATGCTCAAGGAAGAACAGTTAATTTTAAAAATACAGTTATAATAATGACATCTAATATTGGCGCAAGACTAATTACAGATAAAACTACTTTAGGATTTGCAGCAGGAGACAAAAAGGAAGAAAGCCAAAAAGAATATGAGACAATTAAAAAAGATGTTATGGGAGAACTAAAAAAACAATTTAGACCAGAATTTATAAACCGTATAGATGAAATTATTGTATTCCATAAATTAAATGACGAAAATATTAAACAAATAATTAATATTATGCTAAATCAAGTAGTAAAAAGAATGGCTGAAAAGGACATTAAGTTAGAAATTGATGATAGTGTAAAAGATTTAATTGCTAAAAAAGGTATTGACACAAACTATGGTGCAAGACCACTAAAAAGAGCAATTCAAAGCATATTAGAAGATAAAATTGCAGAAGAAATTTTAGACGGAAATATTAAACCAAATAAAAAAGTAAAAATAAAAGCAGAAGATGACAAAATTGTAATAAGTTAATCTAAAAAAGCCAGGTGATGCCTGGCTTTTTTGATGTTTAAATTGGGTTTACGTGAACAATGGCTTTATAAACATCATCTAATTTATTAACATCTTTTTCAAACTTATCGGCTAAACTATGACTATCAAATGTAGACATATTACCATCAACATATATAGTTAAAACTACAATATATTTATATCCAACAGGAGTTGAAGAAATTGTATCTAATTTTTGTATTTCCTTGTAATTATGAGCAATATTAATAATTATTTCTTCTGTTTTAGGGTCAATTGATTTATCCATTAAAATGTTATAGCTTTCTATAAAAATTTTAAATCCTGTAATACATATCCAAACCGATATAACAATACCAACTATACTATCAAACCAATAAACATTAATGAGAGTAAGTAAAATAGAAATTAGAGTAAGGCTAGTTACAATACAATCATTGAAATGGTCTTTTTTGTTAGCTTCAAGTAAAATATTGTTATATTTTTTGGCTAAACTTGAAGTATATAAATAAAGAGCAAATTTTACAATAATTGTAGCTGTACAAACTATAACTAAAAGCCACGAAAACTTTAAATTACTACCATTTATTAATGTGTAAATAGAGTCATATAAAAGCTTAAACGAAATTACAATCATGGATATAGCAATAAACATAGAAAATAAATATTCGGCTTTTCCATGACCAAAATTGTGGTCAGAGTCTTCTGGAGCACTAGCAATTTTATTACCAATAAAAGTCATAAGTGAGGCAAAAATATCACCAGCACTGTTAGCAGCATCTGCAATCATTGATTGACTTTTAAAAATAAGTCCGACCGAGCCTTTAATTATTAATAAAAATATGTTGCCAACTATGCCAATCAAACCAGCTTTTTGTGTTTGAGTAAAACGATCCATAAATATAAAACCCTTTCAATATTTTTTATAATTATACCATATATTTATATATTGCAAACTAAAAATAATGAAAACCTTTTAAATAATATGTTAATAATTTTTGAAAATGTCCTAAAAAATTTTGGTTTATTATCATAAAATCTATTGTAAAAAAATAAAAAAAACTTGAAAACAACAAGTTGTTATGGTATTCTAATAATATGCATAAAAGTAAAAGAATTGTACATATTAAATTACAGAATAGAAAAAATAAACTAAAAAATACGGAAGAAAGAGGAGAAAGATAACATTGAATAAAGAAGAAAGAAAATTGAAAATAAGTAAAGAATTAGAAATAAATAAGAAAACAGTAGAAAAAAACTATTCAAATCAAAAAGGTATTACTCTAATAGTGCTAGTAGTAACAATAGTAGTATTACTAATACTAGCAGGGATAACAATAAGTGCAGTATTTGATGATGGCGGAATAATGGACAAAGCTAAAGATTCGGAAAGCAAGATGAATGAAGGAATACAAAGAGATAAAGGCGAAGTAAATGCATTAGCAAATATGTTAAAAGACTATACAGAGGGCCCAAAAATAACAAATTCAAGTTTAAAATCAGATGATAGAACAACAACAGATAGCAAAACAATAATATCAAGAGACGAAAAAGGAAATCAGGTGGTATTACCAGGAGGATTTAAAATAGCAGCTGATTCTGGAGATACAGTAGAAAAAGGAGTTGTAATAGAAGATAAAGATGGAAACCAATTTGTATGGATACCAGTAAGTAATATAAACAATGATGGAAGTAATAAAATAATAAAAGATGATGGAACAGAAGTAGAAATAACATTAGGAAGATATACATTTGCAACAAC
>CAKOVX010000021.1 GCA_934122155.1 uncultured Clostridia bacterium | reverse complement strand
GGAGGAAACAATGAATAAGAAATACATTTTTGTAACAGGTGGAGTAGTATCTGGACTAGGAAAAGGGATAACAGCTGCATCATTAGGAAGATTATTAAAAAATAGAGGATATAAAGTAGCAAACCAGAAATTTGATCCATACCTTAATGTAGACCCAGGAACAATGAGCCCATATGAACATGGAGAAGTTTTTGTAACAGATGATGGTGCAGAAACAGATTTAGACTTAGGGCATTATGAGCGTTTTACAGATGAAAATTTAACTAAATATTCTTCTGTAACAACAGGAAGAATATACTCAGAAGTAATTGAAAGAGAAAGAAAAGGAGATTACTTAGGAAAAACAGTACAAGTCATACCACATATTACAAATGCCATAAAAGAAAAAGTATATAAATTTGAAAATACAGATGTAGATATAGTAATAACAGAAATAGGCGGAACTGTTGGAGATATTGAAAGCCTACCTTTCTTGGAAGCTATTAGACAGATAGGAATAGAAAGAAATGAAGAAGATGTTGCATATATTCATGTAACTTTATTACCATATATTTATGGCTCAAATGAACTAAAATCAAAACCAACTCAACATTCAGTAAAAGAATTACAATCAATAGGCATAAAACCAGACATATTAGTTTGTAGAGCAGAACAAGAAATAGATGAGAACTTAAAACAGAAAATTGCTTTATTCTGTAATGTAAAAAAACAAGACGTAATACAAAATAAAACAGTAGAAAACTTATATGAAGTACCACTAATGCTGGAAAAAGAAGGACTAGCCAATAGAATATGTGAGAAGTTAAAATTAAGAGATATACCTAATAATACAAATTGGGAAGAACTGATAAAAAATATTAAAAACCTAAAAGATGAAAATGTAAATATAGCAATAGTTGGAAAATATGTAAAACTAGAAGATTCATATTTATCAATTGCAGAAAGTATTAAACATGGTGGATTTGCAAATGGCTGCAAAGTACATATAGATTTTATAGACTGTGAAAAAATAACTAAAGAAAATGTAAAAGAGATACTTGGAAAATACAATGGAATAATTGTACCAGGTGGATTTGGAAATAGAGGAATAGAAGGAAAAATAGCAACAATACAATATGTAAGAGAAAATAATATTCCATTTCTAGGAATATGTTTAGGAATGCAAATGGCAGTCGTAGAATTTGCAAGAGATGTATTAGGATACAAAGATGCAAACTCAGAAGAATTTGATGAAACAAGCACATGTAAGGTAATTCATATTATGGAAGATCAAATTCGTATAGCAAATAAAGGTGGAACAATGAGATTAGGTGCATATCCATGTAATATATTAAAAAATACGTTAGCTGAAAATGTATACAAAACAGATAAAATATCAGAAAGACATAGACATCGTTTTGAATATAACAACAAATATAGAGAAGAAATGGAAAAAGCAGGTTTAATTTGTTCAGGATTATCACCAGATGGAAACTTAGTTGAAATTGTAGAGCTAAAAAATCATCAATATTTTATAGCATCACAATTCCACCCAGAGTTCAAATCAAGACCAGACAAACCACATCCATTATTTGTAAACTTAGTAAAAGCCGCAAAAGCAAATGTGAAAATCAAAACTGAAGAGTAAAATAATGGAAATCTAAACAAAAAAGCTTGACATATAGAATAAAAATAGTATATAATGAATATACTGATAAAGTAATATTAAAAAATATTACGACAAGGAGATCCTTAGCCAAATACTTGTAAGAGTATTAAAGTAGGGTATTTATAAAGAGGACAGCCATATCCTAAAATATGGCAATAGAGTAGGGGCAATTAAGCACCTACTCTATTTGCGTTTAAGGAGTAAAATGAATAAATTAAAGTTATATAAAGTAGATATTAATTACATAAAATATCTATATTCATTTGATAATAAGGTTCAATACAACAAAGAACAAAAAGATGAGTATACTAAGAAAAGACCATACTTAGGAGTAGTATTGCAGGTTAATGAATTTGAGTATTTTGTGCCACTGGAGCATCCTAGAGAAGCACATCAAAAAATGAAAGATAACATTTATATTTTTAAAATACATAATGGAAAATATGGCATATTAGGTTTTAATAACATGATACCAATAAAAAGAGAAGAACTTATTGAATTTAATATAAATAATGAGAATAAAAAATATAAACAAATTTTAATAAGTCAATACCATTTTTGTAACAAACATATAAGGGAAATACAAGAAAGAGCATTGAAAACATATGAAAAAAGTACTAAAAATAATTTCTTTAAAAAGATATGTTGTGACTTTAAAACTCTTGAAGAGAAAAGTAAAGATTATTGCAAAAGCAAATGTGAATAATGTGTGAAAAATTAAATAGTGTACTTGACATTTTATATAAATGGGTATAAAGTATTAGCAGTCTTGAAGAAAGACTGCTAATTTTATCATATGCAATTAAAAAAGAAAGAAGGCGTGAGCAAAAATTCTAAAAAATAAAAATTAGCATATAATAAAATGATTGATAAGGAGGTAATTTTCATGTTAAAACCAATTGGAGACAGAATTGTTGTTAAAATGTTAGAAAAAGAAGAAACAACTAAAAGTGGAATTATTTTAGCTGGAAAATCAGAAGAAAAATCTCAAATTGCTGAGGTTATAAAAGTAGGAGACGGAACAAATTCAGAAGGCAAAAAAGTTGAAATGGCTATAAAAGAAGGAGATAAAGTAGTTTTAAATCAATATGCTGGAACTACTGTTAAAATTGATGGAGAAGAATTAGTTATAGTTAAATATAATGATATATTAGCCATAGTTGAATAGAGAGGAGATAATTAAAATGTCAAAAGAAATTAAATTTGGCGAAGATGCCAGAAAAAGTTTATTAAATGGTGTAAATAAATTAGCAGATACTGTAAAAGTAACATTAGGACCAAAAGGAAGAAATGTTGTACTAGACAAAAAATTTGGAGCACCACTAATTACAAATGATGGTGTAACAATTGCTAAAGAAATAGAACTAGATGACCCATTTGAAAATATGGGAGCACAAATAGTAAAAGAAGTATCTATAAAAACAAATGATGTTGCTGGAGACGGAACAACAACAGCTATGGTATTAGCACAAAATATGATCCGCGAAGGTGTAAAGAATGTAGCAGCTGGTGGAGATCCAATGGCTATAAAAAGAGGTATGGATAAAGCCGTAGTTTCAGCAGTAGATGCTTTAAAAGAAATTAGTGTTGAAGTAAGTGGAAAAGAAGATATTGCAAGAGTTGCAAGTATTTCTGCAAACAACCCAGAAGTTGGAGAACTTATTTCAGAAGCAATGGAAAAAGTATCTAAAGATGGAGTTATTACGATTGAAGAATCTAAAACATCACAAACAGAACTTGATGTTGTAGAAGGAATGCAATTCAATAAAGGATATGTATCACCATATATGGTAACAGATACAGAAAAAATGGAAGCCGTTATAGATAACCCATATATACTTATTACAGATAAAAAAATAAGCAATATTCAAGAAATACTACCATTACTTGAAAGCTTAATGCAACAATCTGGCAAACTTGTAATTATATGTGATGATATAGAAGGAGAAGCATTATCAACATTAATTTTAAACAAACTAAGAGGAGTTATAAATGTAGTAGCTGTTAAAGCACCTGGCTATGGTGACAAAAGAAAACAAATGCTAGAAGATATTGCAATATTAACAGGTGGAGAAGTTATTACATCAGATTTAGCACTAGAACTAAAAGATACAACAATTGAGCAATTAGGTAGAGCAAGACAAATAAAAGTACAAAAAGAAAACACAATTATAGTAGATGGAATGGGAGATAAACAAGAAATTGCAAAACGTGTAGCTTTATTAAAATCTCAAATTGCAGAAGAAAAGAGCGAATTTGAAAAAGAAAACTTACAAGAACGTTTAGCAAAGATAGCAGGAGGAGTTGCCGTAATTGGTGTTGGAGCTGCTACTGAAGTTGAAATGAAAGATAGAAAATTAAGAATAGAAGATGCTTTATCTGCTACAAAAGCAGCAGTTGAAGAAGGTATAGTACCTGGTGGTGGAACAGCATATATTGATATTTTACCAAAAGTTACAGAAGTAGTTGAACAATTACATGGAGATGAAAAAATTGGCGGTAAAATAATTTTAAGAGCACTAGAAGAGCCAGCAAGACAAATTTCAATTAATGCTGGATTAGAGCCATCAGTAATAGTTGAAAAAATAAAAAATAGCCAAGCAGGCGTAGGATTTAATGCTCAAACAGATGAATATGTAGACATGAAAAAAGCAGGAATTGTAGACCCTACAAAAGTTTCAAGAAGTGCACTTCAAAATGCAGTATCAATAGCATCAATGATACTAACAACAGAAAGTTTAGTAACAGATAAAAAAGAAGCAAATAGTTGTAAATGTTCAGACCACGAACCAACGGGAATGGACGGAATGTATTAAAATGTAATGTGCCATTTGTAACAGAAAAAATTGGCACACGTAAAAAAGTAGGAGCACAAACTCCTACTTTTTATTTTACATATAAGGAGATATATATAGAAAATTAAAAATATAATTTGAAAAATGTTTTTTTAGATTGTCTTACACTAAATATGTATCTAATAGAAATAATATTGTTTTTTTCAGAAATAAAATAAATGATTCTAAACTTTTCACAGATTCGTTCTCGGAAATGTTTACTCGCAATTTCAGGGACATATCTTCCAATATACGGCGCATCTTCCAGTTCTTTAATATATAAGCGAATTTTCTTATCAATGCGCCTTGCATAATTTAATGATATTTTTGCATTATAATCAAATAAATTCAGTAAATTATTCTTGGCTTTTCGAGTTATTATAACTTTCATATTTCGCCTCCATTTCGGCTTCAACTTCTTCTAAAGTATATACTCTACCATTCTTTATATCATCTTCGCTCTCTTTAAGTTCAGCAAAAAATATTAAATTATAAATGATATCATATAATGTATCTTCGGTTAACTCTACTTGATTTAAAGTTTTTTTCATAAAATCCATAAATATAACCTCCTTTTAACTTGGATTTTTAGATTCAAACATTTTCTTTAAAGTTTCATAATCAAAATGCTTATTAGTACCAGGAATTATGGTTGTTTCATCTTCGCCATATATTCTTAAATATTCTAACATAAGTTTAAATACCATCTCTGTTGGCTTCAAATTGTCAAAGTAGTCCTCAGGAACTGAATTAACAATATCTATCATTCTCTGTTTTACATTTGGCATAACATATACTCCTTTCTTTAAAATTTACAAATAGTATACCATAGAATTCATTTAATTACTATGGATTTTGTGTGAAAAAATTCTTGACATATATGTTATAATATTTTAAGTAATAATAGAAAGAGGAATTATATGAAAACAGTAGCGTTTTGTACTTTAGGATGTAAAGTAAATCAATATGAAACAAATGCAATGATGCAAAAAATGATTGAAGCAGGTTATGAAGTAGTAGACTTTGAAACAAAAGCAGATATCTATATTATAAATACATGTACAGTAACAAATATGGCAGATAAAAAATCAAGACAAATGTTAAGAAGAGTAAAAGAAATAAATCCAGAAGCCATTTTAGTTGCTGTTGGTTGTTATGCCCAAGTAGCAAAAGAAAAGCTAGAACAAATACCAGAAATTGATTTAATACTTGGAATAAATGAAAAAAATGATATTGTTAAATATGTAGAACAAGCTAGTAAGAATACACATGTATCAGATGTATTACATCAAACTGAGTTCTTAGACTTTGGAGATGTCACATACACGGAAAAAACGAGAGCAGTAATAAAGGTACAAGATGGATGTAATCAGTTTTGTTCATATTGCATAATTCCTTATGCAAGAGGACGTATTAGAAGCAGAAAGCCAGAAAGTGTAATAAAAGAAATTACAGATGTTGCAAAAGAAGGTATAAAAGAAGTAGTTATAACAGGTATACATATAGCATCTTATGGAAAAGACTTTAATATGGAACCAGAGTATAGACTAATTGACTTATTAGAAGAAATTCAAAAAGTAGATGGAATACAAAGAATACGTTTAGGTTCATTAGAGCCAACACTAATAACAGAAGAATTTGTAACAAGACTTAAAAATCTTTCAAAAATATGTGACCACTTTCATTTATCATTACAAAGTGGATGTGATGAGACATTAAAAAGAATGAATAGAAAATATACAACAGATCAATTTAGACATGTAGTAGAATTACTTAGAAATGCATATCCAGAAGTTCATTTAACAACAGATGTTATAGTTGGGTTCCCAGGAGAAACAGAAGAAGAGTTTAACAAAACTTATGAGTTCTTAAAAGAAATAAAATTTTATAAAATGCATGTATTTAAGTATTCGCCAAGAAGCGGAACAGTTGCAGCCAAAATGCCTAATCAAATAGACGGAAATGTAAAAGAGGAAAGAAGCAATAAATTAATAGAATTATCAGATAAAAATGAGGAAGAGTATAATCAAAAATACATAGGCAGAGAAGTAGAAGTACTATTAGAAGAAAGAGAAGGAGAATATTTAAAAGGACATACTACAAACTATATGGTAGTAAAAATGAAAACTAACGAAAATTTTGAAAACACAATACAAAAAGTAGTTGTATAAATGATTTGGGAGAGTACTCTTAAAATGTGAAGTATTAGACTGGATAAACGTTTTGATTATGTATAAAAACTATCCAAAAGAATAAATGAAAGTTTATAATACTATTGCAAAAGTTTAAAAGTTGTTATATCATTATTATAGTAAAATCAAAAGAAAAACATAGAGGAGAAAGAGGAACACAAGATGACAAACGCTGAAAGCATTGCAAGAGTACACACACACACACACACACACTTAACTTACTAGATAACAAACAAGCTAATAAATTAGCTTTATTAAACGTATACAAAACAGGCTATAAGTGCATAATACTTAAATAGCCTGTTTTTTGTGTTTTTTAAAAGGCAAAAACAAAAGGAGGAAAATCAAGATGAAATTAAATGGGAATAAAGAAATAAATAATAGATGTGATTCAAAACAAACAGGTATTACGCTAATAGCACTGGTGGTAACCATTGTAGTATTATTAATATTAGCAGGTGTAAGTATAAGCCTAGTATTAGGGGATAGTGGAATAATAAAAAAGGCACAAGAGGTACAAAATAAAGCTGGTGAAGGTACGCAAGGAGACTTAGAAGGAATAAATTCAATAGCAAATTGGCTAGACAAAAATGTAGAAGAAGTAGAATATACAAAATATTGGGATGGAGAAGTAAATAAACCAAATATAAAAAAAGGAATGATACCAGTAAAATGGAATGGGACAACATGGGAAAAAGCAGATGTAAATAATGCAGAGCATGATTGGTATAATTACAGTGAGAATGAAAAGAAGTGGGCAAATGTAGTAACAGTAAAAGCAGAAGGAACAAAGA
>CAKOVX010000020.1 GCA_934122155.1 uncultured Clostridia bacterium | reverse complement strand
AAATCACAAAATTACTTTGTCGGAAGAAAATCAGTAAAAAGCAATTTATAAATTCCCATGTTTTTTACTGATATACATAGTCTTTTTAGGAATAAAAAAGTTAAAATACTTCCCAATTATTCCCCAATTTGACATAAGAGTGCTATTTTAAAGCATTATCGCAACCAATTTAAAAGCATAAAAAAATACCCACAGTCGTTGAAACTGTAAGTATTTATACTTTGGTTGCGGGGGTAAGACTCGAACTTACGACCTTCGGGTTATGAGCCCGACGAGCTGCCAACTGCTCCACCCCGCGATGTATTTAGTTTTCCTAACCTTTATTAGTATACTTCTTTTTTTGTGTATTGTCAATACATATCCGTAAAAATCATCGAATTTCTGCTTTCTATTGCTAAGTTTAATTAAAATATATGCTTCCAATTTTAGGTTTATAAATTTTTATTTATAAATACTAGAAATATTTTTGTAGCATGAGCTCGCCCCTTACCTCGCTCATGCTATAATCCTATGCTATTTTATCATTATATATTCCCTTATATTTTCAAATTTTGCTTCTCCTATTCCTTTTACTTCTTGTAGTTCGTCTATTGATGTGAATTTGCCGTTTTGTTCTCTGTATTCTACTATCTTTTTTGCTATTGATGGGCCTATTCCTGGCAGTTGTTCAAAGTCTTCTTGTTTTGCTTCATTTATATTCACTTTTTGCTTTTTGCCTCCTTCTACTTTGTCTTTTATAATTACATTATTTCCACTTTCGGCTGTTATATACACCTTTGCTTCGTTTAGTTCTTTTTCTTTTTTATTTGGTATATATACTTTTTGCCCGTCTGATAGCACAAATGCTAGGTTAACTTCATCTAAATCTGCATTCTCTGTAACTCCTCCTGCTTGTTCTATTGCATCTGCAATTCTCGATTCTTCTGGTAATTCTATTATTCCTGCATTTTTTACTTCCCCTGTAATATGTACAATTATTGTGTTTCCTTTTATCTCTTTTGATTCCACATTACTATTAAATTCCTTAAAATCATATTCTCCTTTTGGGTTATTTGCCACATATATGTATATGCCAATTCCTATTATTACTAGTCCACCCACTATTCCTATAATTAATTTTTGTTTAAAATTTAATTCCATATTTATTCCTTTCTAAAAGACTTGAAATTTTAACAATTTTAATATATATTTATATTTGTAACTTAATATAATAAACTTATAGGAGAAATTTCATGAAGAAACTTAAAATAATATTTTTTATTTTTATATTTTTAATGCAATTTATCATATTTATATCTCCTTCTTATGCTGATAGTGATAATTTAAAAACATATTGTCCTTCATGTATTTTAATTGAAGCTAATACCGGAAAAATTTTGTATGAGAAAAATGCTAATGATGTAAGGTTTCCCGCAAGTACTACTAAGCTTATGACTGCTATTTTGACTGTTGAAAATTGCAATCTTGATGATATTGCAACAGTTAGCCACAATGCTGTTTACTCAATTCCTTATGATTATACTCATGCTAGTTTAAAAGAAGGTGAAGAACTCACAATTGAACAGCTTTTATATGCTCTTATGGTCCCTTCTGCCAATGATGCTGCAATAGTTTTAGCAGAACATATTTCTGGTAGTGTTGAAGAATTTGCTAAATTAATGAATAAAAAAGCTGAAGAGCTTGGTTGTAAAAATACTCACTTTGTGAATCCAAATGGTATTCACAACAAAAATCACACTTCTACTGCATACGATTTAGCTTTGATTGGAAAATTTGCTATGCAAAATAGCACTATTAGAAAAATCGTTTCAACTAAGCAATTCACATTACCTGCAACAAATAAGTACAGTAAGACTGATAGAATTTTTAATAATTCAAATGATTTATTAAATACATATAGTAGATATTATTATGAAGGAACTACTGGTGTAAAAACTGGTTATACTGGTGAAGCAGGAAACTGTATTATTGCAAGTGCTAAGAAGAATGGTTTTGAGGTTATTTTGGTTGTACTTGGTGGTGAATCTACAAATACTGGTTTAAGTCAAAGGTATTTAGATTGTAAAACTCTATTTGATTATGCTTTTAATGATTATTCGATAAAAACATTAAATGAAAAAAATGCTGTTTTAAAACAAATTACAGTTCATGGAGCTACTAAAGAAACTCAAAATTTGAATGTTCTTATAAATGATAAAATAGAAATTTTTGCTAAAAATGATGTTGATTTGTCTAGTTTAGAACCTGAAATTACTTTGAATGAAAATTTAAAGGCTCCAATTTCTGCTAATAGTGCAATTGGAAAAATAACTTATAATTATGATGGTCAAATATATTCATCTGATTTAATTGCAGAAACTCAAGTACTATCATCTGATTTTCTACCAATTTTATTTAGGGTTTTATTAATTTTTGTAGTCTTGTATTTACTATTTTTACTTTTAAAAAATCCTAAAAAGACAGGCAGAAAGCCATATAATAAAAAGTCGAATGGTGGAAATTATAAATTTACTCACTTTAACAATTTATAAAAAGTCTTTGCATTTTTTATATTAAAACACAATGGGACACTAATTAATTATTAGTGCCCCATTATTTTTTATTTATCCTTTCCAAGTATAATTGTAACATTTACGTCTGTGCTATCTCCGCTTGATACTGTTTGAGTTTGTGTTAATAGTTTTAACTCTTCAATTGCTAATTTCTCAACATTTTCTCTGTTTATAATTATAGTATTATCAATGTTTGATGTTTCTCCTGTTGTAATTTCCGTATATCCTGCTTTTTTTAATCTACTTGTTATTCTATCTAATTTAATAGTGCTTCCACTTCCATTTAAAACTTCGATTTTGATCTTTCCTTTATCAATTCCTGTAGTATCAATACTGCTTGTATCTATTTTCTCATCTTGTAATTCAGGATTTAAAAACATTTCATCTACTAATTTTGCTGTTTTGCTCTCATTTGCTGTATACATCCACCAGCCATTACATTTTTCAGATTTTCCTGGTAAATGTTCTGTTCTTAAATTATCTGAATTAAATTCTGCTATATATGGAACATAATCTTTGATAATATCCAAACTCATGTTAGTTTCAACATATTTTTTTGCTATGTCAATAAATTCATTTATTTTAAATATGTTTTCTATTTTCAACGTTTGTTTTGCCAAAGCCTTTAAAAAGTTTCTCTGTGTTTTCATTCTTCCTATGTCTTCAATTCCATATTCTGATGGGTATGTAGTTCCATCACTATTATGCCTAAATCTAACTACTTGTTCTGCCTTATCTCCATCTAGCTTTTGGACTCCTGCTTTTAAGTCTATATATAATCCTTGCTTTTTATCTGTATATTTCATATCTATTGGAACATCAAATGTTACACCGCCTATTGCATCAACTAATGCTTTAAATGCTTCTGTATCAACTTTTACATAATATTTTATATCTAGTCCTGTTAGCTCATTTATCTCTTTTAAAACATTTTCAGGTCCTGTTTGATATACAGCATTTATTTTTTCCCATGGTGTGGCTGTTGCCTTGTTGTCTCCAATAAAAGTATCTCTTGGTATTGATAATATAGAGGCTTGTTGTTTTTGTGGATCATATTCTGCTACCATTATTGTATCTGTTAAGTTTTGACTTTGTCCAAGTAATACACAATAAATTTTAGGTAGTGTTTTTATTGTTTCTTGGTCATGGCCAACTGCAGTAGCTAATATTCCTTTTAAACCTCCACCATTTTTATGTACTTTATATGCAAAGGTTCCGCCAACTACTATTAATAATATTACTAATACTAATAAAACCCATTTCCATATTTTATTTTTTTTCTTTTTGACTTGTTTCAATTTTTTCACCTGTTTTCTAAATATTTCAACTTATTTTTGATATTA
This sequence comes from uncultured Clostridia bacterium, assembly GCA_934122155.1. GTDB lineage: Bacteria > Bacillota > Clostridia > TANB77 > CAG-508 > CAG-273. Next base: position 3,598 of record CAKOVX010000020.1, on the reverse strand, counting down.
ATTTTTTTATATAATAACAAAAATCTTGCTAAATAGCAAGATTTTTAATCAAATTTTAAAATATAATTTTTAACAATAAATTGTTATTATACATGTTGCTTCCAATATATGATTTCTGTAGGCCTTCTATTATTCCTGTTTCACTCATCATTGGGCTTGCAAATGAAATTATTGCTAAAACTATATAAATAATTACTAAAGATTGTAATATTCCAAATATAATTCCACCTAGTTTATCAAATTGTTTGATTACAGGTAGTTTAGTTAGTAAATTAGCTAAGCCTTTAACTAACAATAATATTATTTTACTAACTATAAATAAAGCAATTGCAACAGCAATGTTTATAATCATAACTGACACATCTCTTGCAGTTGAATCTACTATTGCTGTTTTAGCTTCATTGCCGGCTTTTTCTACTGCATTGTTTATGTAATCTGTAATAACCTCTGGCATTTTTTCTTTTTGCGTTTCATCATCTGTTTTGCCATCATCCTTTAAAATGCTTTCTCTAATTGCTTGTTCTAAATTTTCGTCCCAATCTGTTTTATCAATTATAAAGTTTGAAACCGGTTTAAATAGTATAAATGCAATTATTAATGCTAATACAAATGATACTATTTTTAAAAGTGAGCCTGTTAGCCCTTTGTGGTAACCAACTAAAACACATAATGCAATTATTGCAACTATTACCAAATCAATTATTATACTCATTATACCCTCCTATAAATTAACAATTTCAATTTTATCACTGTAAATAATTCCTGCCAGTCCATCTCCTAATATAATTTTTTCTATTACTTGTGAAGATGAATATCTTTTTATAAGCCAAGCATTCGTATCAACAAAATATACTTCGTTTCCTAAATTAACTGCTATTACATTGTTGTTTGATACAGCTGTTTTTGCTACTTCCTCAATAGTGTATACATTTTCTTTTCCATTTGATGTATTTTGCATTTCTATAATAGTATCTGCATTAAATAACCCTGTGGATTTTTCATATGTTCTAAATATATAATTATTAAGTTCTATATCTGCAAAAGTTATTTTTGTATTGTCTTCATTTAATTTTGTAAGTTCAACATCTACCCCTTCTTCAAATTTATGGATACTGTTGTCATACATGCATATTAATCGGTTTTTATCTTGGTATTTTATCCTTAAAATCAAACTGTCCTGTGGTGCATTATACTCATATTTAGGCTCTGTGTCTTTTTCTTTTACATCTTTTATCAATATTATTTTTATATTTGACTGTATTGTTGTTCCTGAACTGTTAACTTCTGCATATGCGAACTCAGAATTATCAGTAGAAACACATGCATCCACTGCAATTGTATTAGATAAATATGTTTTGAACATTTCATTTCCTTTTGGATCATATGTAGTAATTACTGATTTATGTGTAGTTCCTGTAACTATTGCACTTACATATCCATTTTTGTTAACTGTTACTTTGTTCAAGTTTCCGTCTACATTCTTTTCCCATATAATATGATCATCTGAAATCAAATATAGTTTCTGACTGCCATTTTCTCCAATTACTAAATACTTTCCTTCTACATCATAAATAGGGTTATTTATTTCAATTTTTACATCTTTTTCTTTTTTGCCTGAATAATTATACTCATTTAATGTATTTTCTGCTAAAATGCAGATATATTTTCCATATGTAAATATGTTTGTGTTTGAATTATAATCTATATCAATTGTTGGAACATTTTCTTCTGTTACATCTTTTCTAAATATATATTTATCCATAAAATTTCTAAAACTTTTATTTGTATTGTATATTACAGCCATTGTAGCCACAAGAATAATTAGTATTACCATCGAAATTGCTATATATATTTTCTTTTTGTTTGGCTTTTTATCTTTTCTAAACTCTACTATTTTTTCCATTATTTTATTCCTTTATGTTTTTATATGTTTAATATATACTAATTTAGTGCAAATTACAAGTACTTTACCTTACTTTTAATACCTTAAATATTTGTACAGCACCTAACACTCCAAGTATTGGATATAATAAATTTACCAAATTTGCAAAGCCTATTGGTACAACTAATATAGATGTCACACATATAATTATTGTTGCACTTTTATAATTTTTTGGTGCTAAATTTTTTAAAAATCCATAACCTGACGATATTGCTGTTGTGAAAATTGCGATTAATATTATTGTTCCATATATTATTGAGTGTATATTACTAAATTCTCTTGTTATCTGAATCATTGGTAATTCTAAATTTTGAATATAATTTTCTCCTCTTAGTAGTAAAAAATATAATATTAATGCAAGCGTAAATAATATTACCCCACACCATATACTTGTTTTTTGTATTTTATTTTTTGTATTTATATATTTTTTTAGTTCTATTAAAATGGGAATTAATAAAATACTGTTATAACTTGCATATAAAACACTACTTAGTAGCCAGCCAAATTGATAATTTTTATTAATATTGTTTTCAAAATGAGCAATGGCAAAATCAAAATTTCTTATTCCTAAATAAAATATAAATAAACATAAAAATGGTATAAGAATAGTATTTATGCATACTATTCCCTTTGTATCATTTCTGAACGTAAAATAACATAATATTGCCATTATTGTTGCTGGTATATATATTAAAATTCCAAATTCCTGATTAAAATATGCTGCAAATCCCGCTATCATAATATAAAATGATACTAATAAAAAACATTGTATCATTATTTGCATAACCTTGTTTGTGCTTTTATTGTTACTTAGCAGCATTAAAAAATCTGTATATGTATACACATTTTTGCTTTTTACTATATCTAATACTTTATAAATAATAATTCCTGTTATAGAGCACGAAATTATAATTCCTAAAATTCCTATTGTTCCATATTTATTGAAAAACATATAAATTTCTTGTCCTGAAGCAAATCCGGCTCCAATTATTGTACCTATTATTACAAAAATAGTTTTTAAAATATCTTTCATATATAAAAACTCCCCCATAATATATATGAGAGAGTTTAAAAAATTATTTCTTTCTTCTTCTAATTTGCCATACTACAATACCTAAAATGATTATAAATACTGGTATTCCAATAATAATTCCTAAAACAATTCTTAATTGATTTTCAGTAACATCATAAGTTGTAACTGTTTCGCTTGACTTACGAATTGTAATATTATCTTCTCTTTCAGTTAAATATGATACTGAATTTAATATTACATCTTCATTATTTACAAATTCTATTGCATATCTATAATAAGTTCCCATTGGTATTTGAATATTTGTTGCAAACGCAGTATTAGCAAATACTATTAATTTTGAAGCTTTGTCATCATCAATTTTTTTTGTAAGCATTGCTGCTATTACAGCATCTGCCGCATCTTCATCACTCTTTATCTTACTTGAGCTACTTGAACTTAAGTCAGTTCTATAAAAAGCCTTATTACTTACTGTTGCTAGTGTTTCCATTGTAACATTTTTCTCTTCTAATTCTTCTGATGATGCAAATGTTAGTTTTCCTGCCGTCATCATGCATACACTTAATCCCATATTAACATTTTTTACAAGTTCTGAATTAGTGTTTATTGATTCTACTATATAAAGA
>CAKOVX010000019.1 GCA_934122155.1 uncultured Clostridia bacterium | reverse complement strand
GTAGAAATAACATTAGGAAGATATACATTTGCAACAACAACTCCAGGAACACCAACATTAGTACAAAAAGGTTCAGAGTATGCAGCAGTAACAGCAGCAAATGTAGCAGATAAAACTGTAAATACAGATTATTTAATAGAAAGTTACTATTATGAATTAAGTGATAAAAATAGGCTATCAAATGAAAAAGATGATGCAACAAGTACAAACACAACGGCAAAAGATCTAGAAGCATTTATAACAAAAACAAATGCCAATAAAGGCTTTTATATAGCAAGATATGAAGCAAGCTATGGAAGTGGCTATAATAGTTCTGGAACAACAACAGCAGAAAATTATGGAAATGCCAAACCATTATCAAAAGTATCAACTGCATACAGTGATGAGAGCATGAACTATGATGCTGGAACATTATGGAACTTTATAACACAACCACAAGCAGCAATGGTAAGCAAAAATATGTATAGTGGAAATAACTATGTAGAAAGTGATTTAGTAAATAGTTATGCATGGGATACTGCAATAGTATATATACAAGAAATGGGAAACACTAATTATGCAAATGCAAATAGAGACACGACTGGAAATAAATCATTAAAAAACACAGGAGAAACAGGGGACAAAGTATGCAACATATTTGATATAGCAGCAAATTTACGCGAATGGACTACTGAATATAGCACTTATGTGTATGATAGTTATAATAGTAGCCATTGTACTATCAGAGGAGGCAATTGTAGTGTTTCCGACTATTACACAGGTAACCGTGTATATGATCATACAACTAGTGGCTATTACAGTGCTTCATTCAGACCTCTACTTTATGTGAAATAGCACAGCCAACCGGTAACTAACTAGACAGAATAATTAAATATGCCTATAACACTAAGGCATATAACATAAATTAGTGTATCAAAAATATGGCGCTCCTTGCAGGGGCGCTTTTTTGCACTTGCAGATATAAACGTAAAAAATGAATTATAAAAAATAATCAAAACCTTTTAAATAATATTGCACAAAAAAATAAATAATGATACAATAAAAAAAATTGAGAAAAGGAAAAAACAAATGGAAGCATTAATGATAATTTACTTATTGGTATTTGTAATATTTGCTTTGATTGCATCAGCTGTTTTACAAATTAGAATGGCAGGCATAAAAATTAAAGACTTTTGGGGTTTTATTCAAGCAAATCAAATGCTAGATAAGTTATATAGATTTTCAAAAAGATATAAACTTATGAGCCCACAAGAGCAAGTAATATTTTTGGCTGAGGCCGAAAAGGTTTTTGAAGCATATGATAAAATTCCATCAATTGTATGGGAAGATGAGTACAGAAAATATTCAGAAGTATTACAAGCATATCAAAACGTTAGAGTAACAAGATGGAGTGAAGAAAATTCAGCAAAAAAATTATGATTTTTTTAATTGAAAATCATAATTTTTTTAGTTTGTAATTTTAATAAAAACAGTAAATAATCTCATAAAAAAAACATATAATAAATATAGGACAATTCATATTAAAGAAAAGAGGAAAAATATGAAAACACTATATTTTGATTATGCTGCAACTACACCTGTTAGTAAAGAAGTATTACAAGAAATGATTCCATATTTTGAATTACAATATGGAAATGCATCTGCAATGTATGAAATAGGTAGACAATCGAAAAGAGCAATAGAATTAGCAAGAAAAAGAGTAGCAAGTGCCATAAATGCAAGACCAAAAGAAATTTACTTTACATCATGTGGAAGTGAAAGTGATAACTTAGCAATAAAAGGAATTGCATATGCTAATAAAAACAAGGGAAACCATATAATAACAAGTAAAATAGAGCACCACGCGATACTTAATTCTTGCAAGACTCTAGAAAGGCAAGGGTTTGAGGTAACATATCTTAATGTAGATAAAAATGGTGTTGTGGATATAAATCAGTTATTAAATGAAATAAGGCCAACCACTATTTTAATTTCAGTTATGTTTGCAAATAATGAAATTGGTACAATTGAACCAATACAACAAATAGGAAAAATTGCTAAAGACCATAACATTATATTTCATACAGACGCAGTTCAAGCAATTGGAAATGTAAAAATAGATGTGGAAAATTTGAATATAGATAGCCTTTCAATGTCAGGTCACAAATTTTATGCACCAAAAGGTATTGGGGCACTATATGTAAGAGATGGTGTAAATTTTGAAAAAATTTTAGATGGAGGACATCAAGAAAAAAATAAAAGAGCAGGGACAGAAAATGTTGCAGAAATTGTTGCTTTAGGTAAAGCAATAGAAGAAGTATATTCTAATTATGATGAATATAACAAGCATTTGCAAGAACTAAGAGATTTTTATATAGAACAAATAGAAGAAAAAATTCCTTATGCAAAATTAAATGGAGCAAGGGAAAATAGGTTACCAGGAAATGCAAATTTTTCATTTCCAAATATTGATGCACAACAACTATTACTAGAATTAGATGAAAAAGGAATATGTGCTTCAGCAGGTTCGGCATGTAGTACTGGTACCCCAGAACCATCACATGTATTAGTTGCAATAGGGCTTAGCAAATGCTTATTAAACGGAACTTTAAGAACTACATTTGGAAAATATAATACAAAAGAGGATGTAGAATATTTAGTAAAAACTATCACAGAGATAATATTAAGTAAATATATGTAAAAGATACTAGCAAAAGCTAGTATCTTTTGATATAATAATATAAACTTATTAGTAAAAATAAACTAAATAATTATTTATCTTTTGTATCTGGAATATATTCTAATAAATCAGAAATTTCACAATTAAATACTTTACAAATACTATTTAATTGTTGAATATCTACTCTTTTGGTCTCTTCATAATACATTTTGGAAATAGTAGCAGGCCTAATATGAGCAGCATCAGCTAATGATTTCTGAGTCATTTTGTGTTTTCCAAGTAGATCAGATAACTTTATTCTTATCATGTAATTCAAACCTTTCTGTTATAATTTAATGAAGAATTTTGTCATATTTTGTCGAGTACTTGTATTTTACCACGAGATGTATTAAAATTACATATCACAAAGGAAACATAACGATAAAGGTAATTAAAAGTTATTTTAAAGTAATCAAAGCGAAAGAGGTGCATTTTATGAATTTAAAAAATTTTTTTACAAAGGAAGACGAGCCCAGTAGTAACAGAGATTGGAAAGAGAAAAATAAAAGATATTTAAGAAGCTTACAAAAATTTTTAGATGCAACAGATAGAATAAAAGATGAAGATATCAAACAACATATTATTACACAAATGCTAAAATGTGATTTAGCTTTGACTGAAATTGCTGAAAAAGAAATTCAAAAAAGTAGGTTAAAATTAGAAGAATAAATAGTATAATTGGTGAAAAAAAATACATACTAATATAAATGAAAAGTAATTTTAATTGTAACTTAAAAAAAATATTAATAGGTTTTTGTGCTGGGATAATTAGTGGTCTTTTTACAGCTGGAGGTGGGCTTATACTAGTTCCAGCATTTATGTATATATTAAAAATGGAGCCAAAAAAAGCAAGAGCCACATCAATTTTTTGCATATTACCAATGGTAATTACAACAGCTATTTTTTACTCAAAAAACAACTTGATAAATTGGAGAACAGGTATATATTGCGCAATAGGAGGAGTAATAGGCGGATTCATAGGAGCGAAACTGTTAAATAAAGTAACAGATAAATACTTAAAAATTATATTTGCCATTTTTTTAATATATGCAGCATATAACATGCTATTTTAAAACAGGAGCGTATGAAAATGATTGAAATACTAATAGGTTTTATTTCTGGGGTTGTTAGCCGGAATGGGAATGGGAGGAGGAACAATATTAATTCTTCTCCTTTCTATTTTTTTAAATATGGACCAACATGTTGCTCAGTCTACCAATTTGATTTTTTTTATTCCGACAGCAACTATATCAAATGTTGTTGGTATAAAAAATAAAAATATAAATATAAAAGAAGCTTGGATAGTTGTGGTTTCTGGGATTATAGGAACAATTATAAGTGCTAATATAAGTAGTAACATGAATGTAGAATTTTTGCGAAAACTTTTTGGCGCTTTTTTATTGGCTATTGCAACATATGAAATATATTCTTGGTACAACATGTATATAAAAAATAAAAAAGGGTATAATAAAACTAAACAATAATATTTGTAGAAAGGATTAGTTATATGAAGTTTGTAAAAGGTATGTTAATAGGTGGTATAGTAACAGCAGGTGTTGCAATGATGTATTCAGAAACTATGGGGGATAGCAAAAGAAAAATGATAAAAAAGGGTAAAAAATTAGCAAAAAGAATGGGAATTTTTTAAAATAAGAAAAGTAGGGCTTAGAATTTTTCTAAGCTCTACTTTTTGCTTTATAATTACTTGTTTTATCTACAAGGTTTATTACATGGCATTTCTGGTCTTTCACATGGTTTTTCTTGACATGGAGGGCAATTTAGTTCAACACCTTTTAAGCATTTTCCTTCATGCTTGCATGAAGTACATATTTTACAGTGTTTTACACGGTCAACCCATACTTCAATTTCATATACACGATTAGCACATAAAGGTCCAAATACAAACTCACCATTTTTGTCTGTAAATGTGTGAGAAACAGGTCTTCTTTCTTCCATACCATGTTCACAAACAACTTCTACTAATTTAACAACGGCGTCACAAACAGGCTCTTTATAGCAATCTTTAATAATTCCATAAATAACTGTTCTATTATCTTCTGGTTACTTGAAAAAGTACCATAAAAATATTAAATAAAAACTATTTTTAAATTATAGTCTTCATCAATATATATACAATCAATAATAGATAGCCATACGCGTCTTTTTTCTTGCCTAGATAACAAATTATACTTTTCTTTAAAATTTTTGTTTAGAATTGATTTTAACGGCTTTATGTTGTTTGAATTATTGGTCGACTTAGTAGTGTTTATTTTGTTTAAATCTTCGAGTTTATAAGTAAGCTCTTTGTATTGTTTTTCGTAGTGCTCAATTTTTATAATATCTCTAATATATAAATCACTCAATTTTTCTAATTGCCTGTTAATATCAGATTTTTCTTTTTCTACATTGCGTTTAGGCAATTCTTTTTTATTTTCTATATTGAATTGTTGGATATAGTCATTGAGTTGAGGAACAATCTGTTCTAATAATTTTTCTTCAATTTTAGTTTCATTAAGGCTTTTTCCCATATTACATTTTTTACTAAATCTTGAATGATGGCATAAGTAATAATAGTATCCATTATATGTTTTTCCAGACATTTTATAGTTACAATGAGAGCATCTAAGAAGACCAGAAAATATATAACCTTTTGAAGATGTATCTCTTTTTCGGTCATTCTTTTTTAATAATTTTTGGACTTTTTCAAATTTTTCTTTTTCTATAATTGCTTCACAATAATTCTCTATTTTACCGTATTTACTTTCCTTGACGCCTATATAAAGTTTATTCTGTAACATATTATATATTCTCATGTAATTATAAGTATTATCTATTGTTAAAACATGGTCTAAAGTTTTATAAACACTATTCGATTTCAAGTAAAAATCAAAAATATCAATAATAAAATCTTTTTTTGCAGGATCTATAATTAATTTCTTTCCATCTTTTTTTAGCCCCACAGGTATTTTACCACTCACTATTTCATTATTTTGTAGTTTAGTTTTAAATACAGACCTAATACGCTCACTAGTTTGTGCAGCTTCATTTTCAGCAACAGAAAGCATAATATTTATATGTAGCCTTCCACTTGCAGTAGAACTATCGTATTTTTCGAATATAGTAGACCAATAAACTCCGTATTCATCTAAAGTGTCTAATATTTTATAATAATTCCTAACACCTCTAGAAAGTCTGTCTAATTTAGTGATTAAAATTCTATTTATTTTTCCTTGTCGAACATCTTCTAATAGTCTCTGTAATGCAGGACGTTTTAAGTTGGTGGCGGAGAAACCATCATCTTCATAAATACCATAAACATGAAAGCCGATTATCTAGGGCATATTTATTTAATTCATTTCTTTGTGTTCTTAGGCTGTCTCCATTTATTGCTTGTTCATCTGTACTCACTCTAACATAAAGAGCAACTTCTTCAACATGTTTTGTAAAGTCTTTCATAAAAAAAATACCTCATTTCTAAAAATTTATTCATAAACACTTGAAAAAATGAGGTATATTTGTGTATAATAAATATACAACCACTTTTTAAGTGTTTGTTTGGAGGAAAATAAATGTATCGGTCGTGGTAAACTTGATAACATCTATTTTCCTTTTTTATTTTTTCCTTCTAAAATTTCTAATTGATTTTTCTACAATACCTATTACTTTAACTGGTAACTTTTTTACATCTTCTTCTGTATAAATTCGTGGTGGGTAATAAGGATTGACAGCTTTTAATTCAATACCAGTAGTGCCTTTATATACTTGTTTTATTGTGGCTTCATCACCATTGATAAGTACAACACAGTTATCGCCATTTTTAAATTCTTCTTGTTTATGTACTATAACGGTATCACCATCATCAAAAAGTGGGGTCATGCTATCACCAACTACATTTAAAGCATAATAATTTTCTTTGTCAGTGCCATTAACTTTAAATGGTATATAATCTATTATATTTTCTTCTGCTAAATAATCATATCCAGCTTTTACTATTCCTAAAATAGGTATTCTTACTGTTTCTATTTCAGATAGAGGAACAGCACCTATTTTTTTTAGTATATTATTTTTTTCATCTTCTATCAAATCTATATAACCAGCCTTTTCATATAAATCTATATAATCTACATTATATAGTAATGCTAAGTTTTTTAATAAAGCTGGGGTAACATTTCTTTTTCCATTTTCTATCATATTTAAATGACTATATGAAATACCTGTTCTTTTATCGACTTCCCTTAAAGATATATCTCTAGCTTGTCTAATAGACTTTAAATACATACCTAATTCTTCTTTTGAAATCATAATTAATCCTCCTTACCGTTCACATTATAACACAGTTGTTCACAAAAGTAAAACTTTTTTTAAAAAATTTTGAAAAAAGTGTTGACAAAGTAACAACACAAATATATAATGTTCACAACAAGATAACAAAAAAGCGAGGTGAATAAGATTGATAGTTGTAAAAAACCCTCAAAGATTAAAGACAATATTAACAACTGGTGAGAATACAATAACTTCAAGAGCTAAACAATTAGGATACTCAAAAGCATATGTAAGTTCTATAGTAACAGGAGCTAGAAACCCAAATGAAAAAGTAGCAATTAAAATATGTGAACTAACTGGGGAAAAATTTGATGAAATTTTTTTTATAAGAAGTGTTCACAAAACAATAACAAAATAACCACGACCGATACATTTAGCAACAAGTACAAGCAAAATGAATAAACATTTAAAAGGTGATTGAAATGGAGGAAAAAACAGAAATGACAATAGAGAATGTACAGAACTTGTTTCAAACAATGGCAGATATATTTGCTGAAAAGCAGAACTTAAAAGTACAAGTTACTGTAGAAAGAAAAAAATAAAACGAAACAATTGGACAAGTTTAGAAAGGAGAAAAAACGAATGAAAAAGAAGCTAAATAAAAAAACAAAACAAAAGATTAAAGAATATATTTATTGCGCAATATTTGGATTGTTATGGGCTGTATTCTTTATAATAGGATTTTAGGAGAATAAGATGTTAAGAAAAATTATAGATAAGATAGATGAATTTATTGAATATGATAATGAACATCATTGTTTTAAACCATTTGTACTAGGTT
>CAKOVX010000018.1 GCA_934122155.1 uncultured Clostridia bacterium | reverse complement strand
TATAGAAAGCTATAATTAAAAGACAGCATTAAGCTGCCTTTATTCTTATCTCTTATTATCACGACAAATTACTAATTTTCCCGACTAATTACTAAATTGTAATATTATTACTTGTTTTTTTATATATTTTAATATTTTAATTAATAATGGTCTAAAAATCAAATATATCACATATCCAATAATTCCACCGATTACATTTGTTATTATATCAGTCATATCAGCGTCGTGTACATATCATACTCAAACAACCTTTTGAATATTTTTGAATTTTTTATTAAAATATCACCTTTTTAGTTTCGTCTAAAAACAAAAAGCTTTATTTTTCAAAGCTTTTTCGATGTAGTACTGAAACACACTCAACATGTGCAGAAGCTCAACTGTTGAAAGGTAGTTTTTTACCTGTTTGTTGCTTGTTAACAGGTAATTAGTTATTTAATGTCACTTTAACTTTTATCTTAGTTTTTAATTTTTTCTGTAAACTTCCATCAGGCTGTTTCTCAAATGAAACAAAATTCTGAAAACTATCAAATTGTAAAATAAGTACCTCTTCACTAGAAATTAAACTATCAGTTTTTGTCTTTATTTTATCATATTCAAAACCACTTTTAAATACAAAGTTAATTACATAAGGATTTTTTTCTCCATTATCTTTTACTTCTCCTATTATGGCTTTATGTACAAGTGTTTCAAATATTTCCTCATCGAATTCTTCAAGTCTTAAATCCTCTTTTTCAAAAAAGGCTTTTATCTTATTTCTACCAGAATTCATTATTGCATCATCTTCTACTTCTCTCGATAATTCTTCTTGCTGTTTATCTATTTTCTTAATTTTTTTATTTAGTTCATCTTTTCTTGATGCATACATTTCCTTATCTATTGTACCATCTAAAACTAAATTTAGCAATTTATTTTGTTTATCTTCTAAATTTTGTTTTTCTAGTTCTAATTTTTCAATTATACTTTTGGCATTATTTTGTTCTAGTATATCGTCAATTTTATCAATAAAATTTTTGATGATTTCTTTATTGTCATTAGTTAATATTCTGTATGCTTCTACAAAACAGTTTTCTATTATTTCCTCTTTTAGTATTTTTGAATCAGGACAAAACTTTTTGCCTTTTTTTACATATTTCATACATTGCCAAGCTCTATGTGAATAATTTGTATGTGGGTATAAATTTTTTCTAACATAATGTTCCCCACAAAATCCACAATATAGCATACTACTAAAAGGATACATTCTACTATAATTACTTCCTTTTCTGCCTGTTTCTCTAGACACTCTTCTTGAGTTTAAAATGTATTGAGCTTTTTCATAAACCTCCAAAGGTATTATGGGCTCGTGATGTTCTTCTATATAATACTTGTCCTCTTCTCCCATATTAGTAACTCTTTTATGTGATATTGGATCTATCGTATAAGTTTTTCCCATTAGAACATTTCCAATATATTTTTCATTTTTTATAATTCCTCTAACTGTAGATTCTGCCCAAGCATCTTCACCTTTTGGGCTTTTATGTCCGAGTTCTGCTAATTCTCTAGCAATAACTGTAGATCCTGCTCCCTCACAATATCTTCTAAATACATATTTCACAATTTCTGCTTCTTCTTCGTTAATAGACATCGTATTTGTTTTATAGTCATATCTGTAACCTAGACAATTATTAAATCCTACTAGTTCACCCCTTTCCATTTTCATTTTTAATCCCAACTTAACATGAGTTGAAATATTTTCACTTTCCTGTTGTGCTATAGAGCTTAATATAGTTAAAAGAAGTTCTCCTGCCATTTCTAATGTATTTATATTTTCTTCTTCAAAAATTATTGCAATGTTCTTTTCTTTTAACTTTCTGACATACTTTAATGTATCTACAGTATTTCTTGCAAAACGAGAAATTGATTTTGTCATTATTAGGTCAAATTTCCCCTCTAATGCATCTGTTATCATTCTCATAAAGTCATCTCTTTTATAATCAAGTGTACCACTTATAGCCTCATCTGCATAAATTCCTGCAAATGACCAGTTTGAATTAGTTGTAATCTTCTCTTTGTAATATTTTAATTGAGAATCATAACTATTTTTTTGTTCTTCTGAATCTGTACTTACTCTACAATATGCACATACTCTCAATCTTTCGTTATAGACATTCCCAGTTTTTCTATCGATTCTACCATCGACCTTTTTTATTACTTTTACTTGCAACGGTTCCTCCAATCCAACTGTGTCTTTCCAGTTTGTATTATAACTCTCTTTTAATTCTTTCTCAAATCATTTCATACTAAAATATGATATTCTTTTATAATTTTTTCTTTCAGCAATTTATATTTCTCTTCCGTAATTAGATTATTTTTAAATAATTTCTTCAATGCTTGTAATTCAATAGTTCCAATAATATATTCGTTTTTTATTTTTAGATTTATTATTTTGTTTGGCATTTTTATCTCCACCTTATTTCCAATTTATTCGTTTTGGAACATCTGCTCCAACATTAATTCCTTTTCTTAATACATAACTTTTACTTTTTTCATTATATTTATAAATTGATGGATTCCAATCTCTAAAAGCTCTATTACTTATTGGTTTTCTTCCACCAGACAATTCTCTACTTGCCTGTTCGTGAGCTTGTTTTAATATTGCATAGTCCACATCTATACTCTTATTTTTTCTTGTAGTTGTTATATATTGTTTTGTATATTCAATATTCTTTTTTCTGTTTATTTGTTTTCTTATTTCTTTTTCCTTTAAATATCTATTATCTTTTTGTAAAACTTGAGTAACTGCACTTTTTGATATTGCAAGTTTTTTAGAAATATCAATTGGTCTTAATTTTTCTATGAAATACATTCTTATAATTATATCTTTATTTTTATCCATACACTCTAAAATTTCCTTACTTAACTTTTTACTAACAATTTTTGAATATGAAGAAACTAATAGAGCTAAAATATAACTCTACTTAATTTCTAAATCTTTCATAGCTTTTTTGAATTCTTTTTTACTCATTTTACTTAAAGGTTTTACTTTTTTATATTTCCTTTTTCTTCTATGTGTTAAATACTCTATTATTGTAAAGGAGATAATTAGTAAAATAATTAGAATTGCATAGCACATTATTTTTTCCCCTTTACAATAATATTTGCCAATCTCTTGACTTCTGATGTTCCAAACTTTAAATGCAACATTTTAATTTCACTTCGCAGTTCTTTTGCATTTACCTCTGTTGCACTATTCTGCAAAGTATGTACTGCTAATTGAGCATAAGCAATTGCTGAATCGATGTCCATAAGTTCTTGTGTTTTTGACTCCATATTGTACACCTCCTTTTTTTATCTACCCATATGAAGTCAAAAATTTTTGTCGATGTTGCAAATTTTGAAAATTTTTTTATTTTTTTCGATTTTCTGAAAGTTTTTTAAATATAACAATCATTATTTCTTGGTATAGGTCTTCATCAAACTTAAAATTTATCTTTGATCTACTTAATATTAAAGGCTTGTACTCTTCTATTATCTTTAGAATTTCCTCATCTGATAAACTAAAATCATTAAACATCTCTCTTTCCTCCTATAAGATATTTCATTATTTTGTCTAGTGCTATTGCCTTAATTCTCCATATAGTAGTTCTTTCTAAATTCATTTCCATTGCAATCATATTAATACTCTTATTTTCCTTATACAAAGAAAAAAGCACCATCTTCTCTCTCAAAGACAATGCTTTTATTGCATAATACAATTTACTATCAGAAATAACTTTTTCAAACTCAACAGCAGACTTAATCTCATCTTCACATTTATTAATAATTAAATCAAGCACAGATTCTCCCTCAATTTCTTCTACTTCTTCCATACTCACACATTGATTATTGATATAGCTATAGTTATCCTTTATATACCTCTTTCTTGTATTTACAATAATACTTTTTAAATATGCTGTTTCATCTTTTGATAATCCTTCTATTAAATAATTCTTCCTTTCCATAAACATTCTCCAATCATAAAAATTGAACAATGTCCAAAACAAAGGAAGTTATATTCCATTGTTAATTATTTAATTAATAAAATTTTTATCCATCCATAAATAAAATCCTCCTAATACACAATAGTCTGAAATATAGTATTTATAAATATTATCTTATGTTTGTTATTCATATCATAGGTAATACTTCCCTTATTTCGGACTATTGTCCTATGGGAATACTATCATTTTTTAAGGTATTTTATCGAATAATTGGTGCATATTGGATTAAATCGGAAAAAATCGGTATAAAGTTTCCATAATCTTACTTTTTTTTAACTGACTTTTTGGCATAAATATTGTTGATTTTATTGAATTTCAGGCGTTTTCGTGATATAATTTAGGCAATTAAAATTGGAGGATATCTTATATGGTTAGAGTTATGATCGCTGATGATAATGCAGATTGGATTACATCTTGTTCAACAATTCTTACAAAAGAAAAAGATATCGCCCTTTGTGGTATAGCTATGGATGGTGAGGAAGCTTATAATTCCTATTTAATAAATAAACCTGATGTATTATTGCTAGACTTAGAAATGCCTAAAATGAGTGGTGCAGATGTTGCTAACAATTTATCCGCATTGCCAGAAGAAAATGAAAAGAGAAATATTTTAATTGTATCAGGGAAAGCACAAGAACAAATTAAATTTAGAGAATTAAAAAAAATATATAACTTGATTCCTAAACCTGTAAATTTTGATTTTCTAATACAAGAAATATATGATGTTGCAAAATTTAATAGTAAACCTGTTTTAAATATAAATGATATAAAAATGGTATTTTCAAAATTACATTTAAATCATTTTTCAAAAGGTGGCTTGTATTTGTTGGATGCAATAACTCTTTGCTACGATAATGAAAATTTATTAGATAACTTTAAGTGTCTCTGTGTTATTTTGTCTCATAAGTATAATGTATCTGAAAAAAATATCCAATGGAGTATTGAAAGCTCTTTGAAAACTATGAGCAAATATGTTAAGAGAGAACATTTAAATACATTTTTTCCGTATCACGATCTAACCAATAGAATTAGTCCTAAACAATTCATTGAGCTAATGCTAGAATATATAAATAGAAATAATTTGTAAAAAAAGTACAGTTCAATACCTTGAGCTGTACTTTTGTTTTACTTTCAAAATATAATTGTATAGCTTTTTACTCTACAGCTCCTGCAATTACTTTATCAAACATATACATTTCTATTTTTATTATTTTATCCTTTGTTACATCTTTAACCATTTTGACCTCATAACCTAAACCTTGATATATTTTTGTTTTCATAGTCAAATCATCCTCTTGCTTAATTGTAGCAAATATAGGTTCTCTAAAGCTATGTACTCTATTCATATCAACAGATATTATAATACAATATAATGAAATTAAAACAATTATAATAGATAATACAATTTTTAATGTTTTCTTGCAAAACTTAACTACTAGCAACATTGCTATAATTAATAAAATAAAAATTCCTAACATATTTTTTCCTTTCTAAATTATTACTTTTGATACTTTATTTAATTTCAAACTCATTTGAATACAAATCTATATATCCATTATCATAAACTGGTTTTACTATTCTATAAATTCCCCTCTTTAATATTCCATAGTATTTTTCAAAATCAACTTTCATTTTTACTTGGTTATTTTTATCTAATTCATAAGCAATTTCAATCCAAGCCAAATCATCTGATATATAATTTAGTTCTTTCCATTTTCCATCTATTTTTTGTTGTACTCTAAATTCAACTCCCCAGCCATATTGATTTTTATTATTATCTGTAATTAATATTTCTGCTGCTTTGTTTGTTATTGTATTTTCTAATACTTCAATAGTTACATTTTCTGGTTTTTTATTACTATTTTCCGTTGATAAGTAAACAATATTTATAGTTTTTATAAATTCAATTACTTCTTCTGCATCATTATCTATTAATCCATAATTAATAACTGCCATATTTTTATTCATACTATAAAACGAAATATCGCTCCAATTTTTATTTCCATCATAATATCCGACAGTCGCTTCATTTCCGTTATTTAAGGTTATATTTTTTGATGTTCTTCCTGTACCACAAACGCCAAATTGATTATTATAAATATATAGCATTGCATATTGTTCTTCACTATTTTTGTATAATTTTAAAGCATACTCATAAGAACTCTCATCTTCGTTTTTTTGTACTTCTTTATACTTCCACTCATTTGGAATATTCAATTCTAAATGAACATTATTTATTGTTTTAGAATATTTTTGATATTTTTCACTAACCACATTGTTGTTTTGTCTTATTGCCAATACAGGTGCATATTTTGTTCCCCACGTGCTAAATATAACTTCTTCTCCATTTTTCATTCTATTAAAATCAATTAAATACATAATTCCAATTATAATTGCTAATATAGCTATAACTACAATTATCCATTTGAAAATACTTTTATTCATACATACCACCTTTTTAACCTTTCTATTTTTTAGACAATTTTTTCTTTCGTTTTAGTTGGTGTTTTGTAAAAATAATTGAAAAAATTATAGTTAGTATAAAAAATATTGTTGATACTCCAATTAAACTTATACTTAAGTAATTGTTGCTTATATTTGGTACTTCTTCAATTACACTTTCTTGCATCTGAGAACTCTTATCATTTGTTTTTGTACTTTTTTTATTGTCTTGCAAAAGCTCTTTATCTTCTGTTATTTCATCTTTTATCTCTTCTTTTGTTTGATTACTTTCATTCACATTAAGTTTTGGAGATAGCTTTTTCCTATTTTTCATTGCAAAACAACTTGATATAAATGAAATAATAAACATTGCTAAATTACTTAATAATAATTTTAAAGTATTTATTGATTTATAATATATCCATTTTATAGTTCCTGTTGGTTTATTTAGTAATTTCGCAATTTCTTTAAATGATAAATTTGATAGTATTTTTAACGAAATAATTTCTTTTTCATTTTCATTTAATTTACCAATTAATCTATTATAACTATCCTTATTTATTAGTTCATTTATTTCATTATTATTATCTTCAAGTTCATATATTTCTTCAAGTTCAATATGATTTTTCTTTTTATTTAAATAATTTATTGTTTCATTTTTAGTAACAGAATATAACCAACTAGATTCATTACGAGTGGGTAACTTATCTTTATCAATAGAATATATCTTTTCAAATACAATTTGCACTATATCGTCAGAATCGTATGAATTTTTTAATATGCTGTATGCAATCTTATATACTAAATTTTTATAGTTTTTATATAGTTTTTCAAAGGCTATATTATTGCCATATTTTATTTCTATAAACAATTCTCTTAATTCTTCAACATTTATTTTCTCCATTTTAGTTATCCTTTCCACTGCTTATATTTATACCATACTTTACGAAAAAAATAAAGATTAGACTTTTACATCTAATCTTTCATTCAAATTACTATTTTACTACTATACACTAATTGTACGTTGTTATTCTTTTATAAATTTATCAATAACAAAATAAGCAACAACCATTATTAAAGATATTGCTAGTCCTATATAAAATTCAGGGAAAGCAAAGTTAATGCTGTTTTGTATGCTCATTTCTCCTGTTATATTCGTTATGTACCAAGTAAAAAATTTATATATTTCTGAAATTACTATTCCTACTACTCCTAATCCACCTAAAATTTTATTTATCTTTTTGTTTTTAAATGTTACCCATACACCTATAATAAATAATAATACCGATATAATACCTATTGGGTTAAACAAATTTATTAAACCAGTAATCTCTTGAACACCTTTCAGTCCTCCATATTGATTTAATAACATCGGCAATAAACTAATAATAAATATTATTGTTAATATAACTTTCTTTTCCATAACTACCTCTACAATTTACTAATTATTGTTTGCATTATATCACAAATTACAGATAATTTTCAACTAATTACCTGCCCTATCTATTGTAATTTGTATATTACTTAACAGCTTCCTCTATCTTTGTATATTCATCTTCAGTTATCTGATAAATACCATTATAAGGTTGCTCAATATAATATTGATTGCCTTTTTTATAAATATAAGCTGATTTATAATTTCCAGACTCATTTTTAAATTTGACAAAATATAATATATCAGGGTTAACTGGAATATCATTTACACTTTCTACATTAGTTTTTTTATCTGCAAAAACCTCATAAATTTCTTCTATTGATTCTTTATCTTTGAACTCTTTTTTATTATCATATTGAGCTAAAGTATCTATTGTTATACTTGATATTTCTTTTAACTCAAATAAATTAATTACATATTCCTTATTTTTATTTAATTCTTCTTCATATTTTTCCTCATATACTTTCATTTCTTCATTAAAGTCATTATAATCCATAAACCAAGTACCAATTTTGATATCATCAAATCCTGCAATGGTATGAAAGTCAATAACTTTATAACCTAATCCAAAATATTCTACTGTACCTCCATCATTTATAATTCCTGCTGGATTTTGTATGCAGAAAATAGGTTTTTCTTGTTTTTGTACTCTATTATAATCAACTACAAAAAATACAATTCCTAAAATAACTATAACGCCTAAAACAATTCCAATTACTTTTAAACTTTTTTTCATAACAACCACCCTTTTACCTTTTCTTTTATAAGTCAACCTGAACTAAAAATTACTATTTTTACAATTCATATTATATAATAAAGAACTGATAACTTCAACTAACTATCAGCCCTACTTATTGTAATTTATCTGTTTTGAAAATTTATTTTATTGAAAAATAAGCGGTTCAATATTCCAAGCAAACCAAAAAGGATAATATAAGAAAA
>CAKOVX010000017.1 GCA_934122155.1 uncultured Clostridia bacterium | reverse complement strand
TATTGCTTTATTTTCTGATTTATTTCCTACTATCTTTATAACAGCTTCACTTTCATTGTCTGTTGCTAATAGACCTTCATTGTCTCTTTTGTAATATAGTGTTTTATCTAAATCTGCAAATGATTTTAACCCATTTGTAAGTTCATCATCTTTAGAAAAATCAATCACATATTCTTGCCCACCAGTTAAATCAATTACACCTTTTGATGATATATCATTATAAACATTTTTAACTGTTGTGTTAACGACAGTTCTTGTTCTTACAAGTTTAACATCTAATGTTCCACTAAATTTACTTGATTCTAATTTAAATATAACTTTAGAATTAAGTGTTGTTGTAGCATAATACCAATCATTAATATTTAATTTTACTGGTGCAGGTCCTACCACACTTCCAGTATCTTCTGCTGGGATTTCTTGTATTACAAATTCATAATCTGCTTCGTTTAAATCAATTACCATATTATTTGAAATATTAACAACTAAATCCTCGCCCTTGAATAATTGTAATTTTGCTTTCTTGCTATATTCTACATAACCATCGTGAATAATCCCACCTTCAAAATTTAATGTTACTTCATTTTTGCTTTCTGCATATACTGTGGTTATTGGAATTATTAAACTAGCTAATAGGCAAAGTATAAATAATATTGATAGTATTTTTGTCTTTTTCATTCTCTTACCTCCTTCTCAAATATATTTTTTTATTTATTCTATCATATAATATATCATTTGCCATATTTGTTACCAATTTTTCCGTGCCTATTTGGTAACTTTTTTATTCCAAATACATAACTTCTTTATTAAGTTTCTTAGCATATTCAATTTCAAGTTTTGTACTATTTCCAATATATCCATCTTTATTTATCACTAAAATTGCATCTGATAATTCTATTCTTTTAAAATGTGCTTGTTTTAGTTTTTCTAATTGTTCATCTGTTTTCTCATAATTATCCAACACTGAATAAACTGGCGTAAGGACGCAGTTGCCTTCTAACGCCAGTTTTTCAGCTGTAATCATCATCTCTTTTTGAAATTTCATACTTCCACATAATGTTATTACTTTTATATTATTATTCATTATTGTATACCTCATTTATAAGATTTCTATAATACTAACTTGATTGCCATGTTCTTAGCTCTCTTTCAATTTGTATTATTTAATTAACTTTTCAAAAGAATTGGCATTTAATATGGTGTTTGAAACAAACTCTCCTTATTAGACATATTCCCATGTACTGCTATAAAAACTTTACTGCTTTTTTCTCCCCATACTATCGATGGGATGTTATTTATTTTTGTTCTTTCTATTTTCATTTAATATTAGCCCCTTTATTGTTTAAGAAACATTCTTTATCATGTGAGTAAATCACACCTATTGCTTGTAAATAAGAATATATAATTGTTGTTCCTACAAATTTCATTCCTCTTTTTTGTAAATCTTTTGAAATTATATCTGATAACTCTGAGCTTGTTTTTCCTATTTCATACACTACTTTGTTATTTGTAAAGCTCCAAATATAGTTTGAAAATTTTTTGTATTCATTTTGTATTTCTTTAAATATTTTACTATTATTTATAGCTGCATTTATTTTTAATTTATTTCTTATAATATTTTTATTTTTTAATAACTCTTGTATTTTTTTATCATCATAAGCAGATATTTTATCTATTTCAAAATTATCAAATGCTTTTCTAAAATCTTCTCTTTTGTTTAAGACACATTCCCAAGATAAACCAGCTTGAAAAGATTCTAAGATTAGCATTTCATATAAATGTTTATCATCATATACAGGAACTCCCCATTCTTTATCATGGTATTCTATGTATTTCTCATTCTTTAAGTTGCACCATTTACATCTTGTCATAATGCTGTACCTTTCTTTGGAACAAAATATCTACTCATATCATTTCCTTCTAGTTTTAACAATTCTATTTTGTTTTTTATTCCTCCACCATATCCTGTTAAGCTTCCATTCGTTCCAACTACTCTATGACATGGTATTATAATACAAATAGGGTTCCAACCAACGGCTCCGCCTACTGCTTGTGATGACATTTTTTCCAAGTTTCTTTTTTTAGCAATTATTTTTGATATATCATTATATGTTACAATTTTTCCATATTCAATAGAGTTCATTATATCAATCACTTCTTGTTGTAGGTTAGTCAATCATTTGTCACAAATTATTTAAAATAATTACTTTGAACACCTATATTGCAAATAACGATTCTTCTTGACTTTTATATTTTTCTATGAATTTCCTTGGACTCAACCATCCTAGTGGTCTCATAGGAAAATTATTATATTCTTTTCTCCATTCTTTTCCTTGATTTCTCAAGTCCTCTAAACTATAAAATACTCTTTTATAGTAGAATCTTTCTTGATCTTTTCTATGGCTTCTTTTAAAATAACAATGGTACATTACCATACATTAATATTCTTAGTAGTCCTATTATTGCTAAGTGTAATGGATAATATATATAAAATAGCCATTTCATCCACTTTAATTTTCCTCTTGAACCATCATACATTTTTAGTATTGGATATACTAATATTGAAAACAATATTATAATTCCATATGTCTTGTTTACAAATATAAATGATATAAGTGCATAAATTCCTAACCATACTTCCATACTTACTACTTGTTTTTTTATGTTTCCTCTTTTGCCATACATTGCTACTATACACATAACTGCTATTGAACTAAAATCCGCACAAAAAGTTATAGCACATATTATTAATAATAGTACTGTTTTTTGCCACTGTTTTAGTTTTGTATCTCCATATACAATATAAAGAGCGACTACCGCCCATGCAAGTGACCACATAATACTTGTTTGATTAAATATTTCTCCATTAATAAATGGAATAAAGTTAATACCAAATGCAAAACAATATGCAAAATGTGATATTAGAGCAAATAGAAATAGCCTTGTTACATATTTTTTCAAGTTTTTTGTGTAGTAAAATCCTTCACAAATAAAGAAAAACATAATTGGTGCTGTCAGTCTACCTATGATATGTAAAATATTACTCCATATATTATTAGGCATACCAGGAAATATTAAATCTGCAATATGATCTATTGTCATAGCTATAATTGCAATTAGTTTCAAATGGTTTGAATTTAATTTTTTCATATTTTTCCCCTTTCATATTATCTCTTAATCGTTTTAGTGCTCCATCTTTTTTTCAAATGTATTTTCATACCATTTATTAAGTTGTTTTCTGTTATAAAAGACATGGACCTTGTTGTTGTCAATTTTACTTATTTTTTCAATTATCTCATTTCTTTTATCTTTTCTCCAGTTTATTACAAACCATAAAAACTCCCAACTCATTTTTTCTTTGCAACCTGGTATCTCATCTTTTTCTTTACCATGGTTTTTTATAAATCTTTTTAATACTCCTATTACTTGCGCCATAGTAGAATAATCTAAATATATAACATAATCAGCTTTTTCTAGACGTTGTTGTAATGTAGAACGATATGTTCCATCTATAATCCATTTTTCTTCTGAAGCTCTTTCAAGAATTAATCTGTCACGTTCTTCCTTATCTCGTTTTTTCCAATTTTCCAAGTGATGTATACCATCAATATGGTAAACTGGTAAATTTAACTCTTTACTCAAATTATTTGAAAGTGTTGTTTTACCAGTTCCACTTCCTCCAATTATACAGATTCGTTTCATAAAAGTTTCTCCTTTATACTTTTATTCTTCTGGTAATAATTTTTTAATTGAACTTATATATATAACTAAATATGATATTGATAACAAGAATCCACCTAGTACATCACTTGTATAATGTACTCCAAGATAAATCCTGCTTATACCTATTAAACAAATTAGTATGCTTAATATTGTAATCAATGTCCATTTTACATATTTATTTTTTATATATCTATAAATCAAATATATTAAATAACCATAGAAGGCCATACTTACCATTGAATGCCCCGAAGGGAAACTATATCCTGTTTCTTCAACTATTCTAAATTCAGTTGGTCTTGGTCTTTGTAATATTCTTTTCAATAACTGATTTAAAACTGTAATAATGACTATATTCGAAATAATTGATAGACCAATTTTTTTATTTTTTATAAGTAAAAATAACATAACTGTTGCTATTGATAAAAATATTGCCCCACCAAAATTAGTTATAAATTTTGCTATTGGTGTTACAAAGTCAGATATTAGATATGTTGATACAAGCTTATATCCGATAATATCTGCATACATTATTTCTTTATTAAAAACATTTTCAGCTATAGATAAAAATACAACTAGGCAAATAAATAATATAATCCATTTTAAGTTTTTCTTTATAAATTCTTTCCAATCTTCTTTCATTTTTCGCCTCTTATTTCTTTTGTTTTTTACTAATTATTACTGCATAATTATATAATAAATGGCAGATAATTTCAACCAATTATCTGCCACACTTTTATCCTTTTTTTCTTAAGACAATTGCAATAAAGTTTAGGTATTTACCTGCTCCTGCATCAATAGCTTTTTTATCATTTTTAGAATATTCATTGTCACATTTTAACCAATCATTCCAACACTCTTCATTTCACTAATTGAAATTATCTCGCTGTCTTTTGATTTTGAAATAATATTTTTCCAATACTCTATATCATGAATATAATCTAATTGTTCTGGCGTCCAAGATAGCAATAATTCTTTTGGAATATTATCATGACAGTCTTTTTTCATTCCAGGAATAGCAATATAAATATAGCCTTCTTTTTTTACATAAGGTAAAAGCTTTTCGTCTAAATATTTTTCATCTCTTCCAAAATAATTATATGAATCTGTACATACAACAGCATCAAAGAATTCTTTTTCAAATGGTAAATCAGTTGCATCTGCTTTTACAGCTACAATTTTTTCTTTACTTAAACCCATTTGCTCAAAAAACTTTTGATTTTCTTCTGGCTCACTCCATAAATCAGCTGCATATACTTTAAAGCCATATTCTTTTGCAAGAAATACAGAAGTAATCCCTTGTCCACTTCCTAAGTCCATAACAACTGAACCAGCTTTTATCTTGTTGTCATTCATAAGTTCTTCTTCCAATTTTAATGGGTTAGGTCCCATAATTTTTTGATTAATTAATTCATTATTGTATTTTTCTGTTTTTATATATTTCATATTTATCCCTCTTTTCTTATAAATTCTTATTTACAAGGCACTACGGAATCTAATACACCTAAATTATTCAAAAAATACCTCCTTAAATTTTATTTATTCTTCCTCTTTAATAATATTTTTACTTCCTACATATGTTGCTAAGAAGTAACATCCATAAATCACACCCATAACAATTACAGTTGCTATAACTGATGGCAATAGCTGTTCTCTAGATGCAAGTGTATCAAATATGGACATAGCAAATTGTATTCCAAATATCGAATGGATTACCGCTAAAACAAGTGGCAATATAAAGAAAATTCCTATTTGTCTAAATAATGCTTGATTTATCATTTTTTCATCACAACCTATTTTTCTTAAAATGATATACCTTTGCTTGTTATCCGAACTTTCAGTTAACTGTTTTAATGCCAAAATAGCACAACTTGCTATAAGGAATATAATTCCTAGATAAATTGCAATAAATACTATTATAGTTGATAATCCAACACTTGATTCAACTAATCTTATTTTTGTTTCTACATTTAATGTATTATTTTGGCTTGTTAGTTTTTTCATTAGTTCAGAGTCATCCTCTGAAAATACTTTTCCTATATTTACTTTTTCTTCATCTGTTTTAGCATTATAGTTTGCTGCTAAGAACCATAACTGTTGCTCATCTTTACTTAAATTGCAACTATCTGGAACTAATACAATACCAACGTTTGTATGGCTTGTAGATATTTGTATAAATCCATCTTTACATTCACTATATTTAGGTTTATATTCTTTTCCTTTCAAGCTAATTATTGGTTTTGTTTTCAATCCAAAATTTCTTATACTAGCTATGCCTCCATAATTACAAATTATAATATATTCATCATCTTCTAGAGAGTATTGCTCATTTCCATATAATTTTGCGATTTTGTTGTAGTCTGATATTTTTATAATGCTTTCTGGTGTGTCTAGTTTCATCATTGGTGATTGCTTTTTTATTTGTTCTGTGGCTTCTCCCAATGTCTTTTCCCACGTAAATTCTTCTACATCATAAATTGGTATTTCTATAATGTCTTTTAATAGTTTTATATCAAAACCATTTTGTGTAAGAGTGTATAAAATACTTTGGGTTGAATCATATTGTAATTCTTGTGAATACTTATTTTTATTATCATTTACTTTCAAATTAGCAGACTTATATAAATTCAAATCTACTGGCGTCATTTTTTCTATGTCTGCTTGCATAGAATTTTTTAATGCAATTGATGATGATAATGCAGTAATTGTCATAAATAGCATTAAACATATTACACTCATACTAATTACAGTTGTATTTATGTTATTGTGTAATTGTCTTAATACAAACATATTTGTTCCCTTTAAGTATGTACTTTTCTTAGTTTGAAGAAGTTTTAAAATTAGTCCTGAGAAAGACCAGAATATTAAAACCGTTCCAGCAATTCCAATCAATACTGATATTCCAATTGCTTTAGTTGTTTCATCAACATTCTTCATTTTGAAAACACCTTTTGTTACCATCCAGTAAGCATAGCTTAAACCTATGGCAGCAATTATAAAAACAATAATACATATTATTGGATTTTTCATTCTTACTTGTTCATTCTTTTTACTTGCTGTTAGCAGACTTATTAATTTATATCTTGAGATTGTGAATGTATTGAAAACCATTACTGCTAAAAACATTACAGCAAAATATATACAAGTTTTTATACAAGCATTTTGTGAAAATACAAATTCAAATTCACTCATATCTGCTTGAAATAGTTTTGCTACTAATATTGACATAAATTGTGATGCAAATATTCCTAATATAAGTCCTATTGCAAGTGAAATTATTCCTACAAATATTGTTTCTAGTAATAAGATTTTAGAAATTTGTCTTTTGCCCATTCCTAAGGTCATATATATTCCAAATTCTTTTTTTCTTCTATTTATTAAAAAATTATTGGCATATACAATTAAAAGTCCTAATATTACTGCAATAAATATTGATACCATACCCAACATATTTATCATAAGTTTTATCATTTCTTTAGTAGAGCTAGATACTTGAAGCATTGCCTCTTGGCTGTCAAGAGAGTTAAACATATAAAATAATGCTACACCTAAAACTAAAGTAATAAAGTATATTGCATAATCTTTAAAACTTTTTTGCATGTTTCTTGCAGATAATTTAAATAACATCGTTTAGCTCACCTCCAAGAAGGGTTTGCACTTCAATTATCTTCTCGAAGAATTGTTTTCTTGTATCATTGCCTTTTATTAGTTCATTAAAGATTTTTCCATCCTTTATGAATATAATACGGTCTGCATAACTAGCTGTAAAGGCATCATGTGTAACCATTAAAATAGTTGCCCCTAATTTTTCGTTTAATGTTGTAAATGTTTCTAGTAATTGTTTTGCAGATTTTGAATCTAAAGCACCAGTTGGCTCATCTGCCAATACTAATTGTGGATTTGTAATAATTGCTCTTGCAGATGCAACTCTTTGTTTTTGTCCTCCTGATAATTGATAAGGATATTTACTAAGAATATTACTTATATCTAGTTTATTGGCAATTTCTTTAACTCTTTTATCAATTTCATGTGCATTTACTTTTTGAATTGTAAGGGCTAAAGCAATGTTTTCGTATGCCGTGAGTGTATCTAACAAGTTGAAATCTTGAAATATGAATCCTAATTCTTCTCTCCTAAATTTATTAAGTTTGTTTCCTTTTAATTTTGTAATATCATTTCCGTTTATAATAATATGTCCTGTTGTTACTTTATCAATAGTTGATATACAATTTAAAAGTGTTGTTTTTCCTGAGCCTGATGCTCCCATTATTCCAACAAATTCTTTTGGTTTTACATTGAAACTAATATTATCTACAGCTTTTGTCAAGTTTGATTTGCTACCATAATATTTTTCAACATTTTTTACTTCTAATATATTTTCCATTTTAGATTTACCTCCCTTTATGCTTTCATTATAGTAGCTTTATAAATTAGTTGCCATCGATTTTGCCTACATTTACATTACATTTTTGTAATGTTTAAGCCAAATTTGTATAACTGCTATTTGGAAATACTATTTTTATTTCTGTTCCTTTTCCTTCTTCAGAATTAAGTTCAATTGCTATTCCTAATTTGTCACATAACTTTTTACATAAATACAAGCCTATTCCTGTAGACTTTTTGCCTGATAACCTTCCATTTGTTCCTGTAAAGCTTTTTTCAAATACTCTTGTAATTTCACCTTTTTTTATTCCTATTCCATTGTCTTCTATGTATAAAATAACATTTTCTTTTTGGGCTTTGCTATAAATTTCTATATTAGGCTCAACATCTTTATTTTTGTATTTTATGCTGTTTTGTATAATTTGATTTAAAATAAAAATTATCCATTTACTATCTGTGTTTACTGTATTTTCTAAGTCGTGTATATTGATTTCAGCTTTTTCTTGTATTAGAACATTTTTGTTTTTCTTAATACTTTCATTCACAATTTCTTTTAAATTACATTTTTTTATATAATAATCCTTCTCAACTGTATTGCTTCTTGCATAAAACAAGGCTTGTTCAATATAGTTTTCAACTTTGTCTAGTTCTTCTTCTATGCTTCTAGTTGCTGAGTTTTTATTGTTTTCTATAATCATTTTACTTGTTGCTATTGGAGTTTTTATTTCATGAATCCATAATTCAATATATTCTTTGTAATCTTCTTGTAAGTATTTATACTTATTTACATTTTCATGCATAGACTTGTTTACTTGATCAAGTGTATCTTTTAATATTTTTCCTTCTATAAAATCTGGAGTTTGTACAATCTCTGTAATTAAATACTTTTCAGTTAACTCATCTAGTATATTTTGTAATTTTGTATAATACCTTTTCTTTTTAAAATATTCATAAAGCAAGCCTATTGAGTATGAAGTTATAGTTACTATTGGAATATATATTTTAATGAATTGATTTGTTTGATATGCCATAAAAAATATTTCTATCGTAATTAAAGAAAATATTATTAAAAATATTGTTAATGCTTTTTCTTTTATAAACTTTAAAAAACTCATTCCATCTTCGCTCCTTTTAATATATAGCCCTGTCCTCTTTTTGTTTCTAGTAGTTCTTTTAATCCTAGTTCTTCTAACTTATTTCTCACTCTTGTGATATTAACTGTTAATGTACTATCTCCTATAAAATCTTCGCTATCCCATAAACAACCCATTATATCTTCTCTTGATACAATTTTATCTCTGTTTTGTACTAGATATTTCAAAATTCTAAACTCATTTTTAGTTAACTCAATACAATTATCACCCTTTTGAATTGTACTTTTATTTATATTTAATACAAAGTCTTTTGCATCTATAATATCAGCATTTTCATTTGACATATTTGTTCTTCTTAACAATGAATTTATTTTAGCAAGTAAAATGTGAATATTAAAAGGTTTGGTAACATAGTGATCTGCTCCATTATTTATGCTTAATAGTTCGTCTATTTCATTGTCTCTGCTTGTTACCATTATAATTGGCATATTAGATTTTTTTCTTATTTCCTTGCATATAAATTCTCCATCTGCTCCTGGTAAATTGATATCTAGTAACAATAATTCTGGGTTTATTTTAAGAATATCATCTAATGTATTTTCAAAGTTTTTTAAACTTTCTGATTTATATCCATTATTGTTTAAGCATATTTCTAATTCATTTCTTAGTTTTTCATCATCTTCCACTATTAATATTTTCTGCATTTTGTACTACCTCCGTTATCATTATATCATACATTACAAGTAACAAATCCTACATTTTTGTAATGTTTTTAAAGCACCTAAAATTTAAGGATAGATAATTATAAAAAATTATCTATCCTTTCATCATATTTCAATTTTGCAACTTCATCTAGGTATTTCAATTTATCTTTTAAATTATATAAGCGCATTTGAAGTTTTCTTTTTGCAAATTGTAATTTCTCGCTATCATTAACATGACTCTTTCTCAACTTTATTCAAATAGAAATTATATATTTTATTGTTT
>CAKOVX010000016.1 GCA_934122155.1 uncultured Clostridia bacterium | reverse complement strand
ATTTGGAAAAACTTACTTATGATGGACTAAAAAATAGATATGGAGAAAATCCAAGTAAAGAAATATTAGAAAGAACAGAATATGAATTAAGTGTCATCAAAAAAATGGGGTATGTAGATTACTTCTTAATTGTATGGGACTATATTCATTATGCTAAAACACATAATATACCAGTTGGACCAGGTAGAGGTTCTGGAGCTGGTTCAATAGTTGCATATAGTATTGAGATTACTGATATTGATCCTATTCAATATAACCTAATTTTTGAGCGTTTTTTAAATCCTGAAAGAATTAGTATGCCTGATTTTGACGTTGACTTTTGCTATGAAAAAAGGGATAAGGTTATAGAATATGTTGAGCAAAAATATGGTAAAGACCATGTTTCACAGATTATTACATTTGGAACAATGTCTGCTAGAATGGTTATTCGTGATGTTGCAAGAGTACTAGATATGCCTTATGCAGAAGCAGACAAACTAGCTAAAATGATACCAAATGAAATACATATTACAATAAAAAAAGCTATGGAGCAAAACAAAGAATTAAAAGACCTTTATGATACAGACGAAGAAATTAAAAAAATGTTAAATATTGCCATGGCTTTAGAAGGAATGCCAAGACAAGCTTCAACACATGCTTGTGGTATAGTTATTACAAAAGAACCAGTAGTAAGCTATGTACCACTTTATGTAAGAGATGGAGCTATATCAACACAATATATAATGACAACACTAGAAGAACTTGGACTTTTAAAAATGGATTTCTTAGGACTAAGAACATTAACTGTTATTCAAGATACAATAGATTTGGTAAAACAAAATCAAGGAATAGACGTTAAGTTTGACGAAAAGATGAATGATCCTAAAGTATATAAACTATGGCAAAATGGAGAATCTGTTGGCATATTCCAGTTTGAAAGTCAAGGAATGACAAACTTCATGAAGGAATTAAAACCAGACTGCTTGGAAGATATAATTGCCGGAGTTTCTTTATACAGACCTGGTCCAATGGACCAGATACCAAGATATATTGCAAATAAAAAAGATCCAGAACATGCAGTATATACACATCCAGCATTAAAACCAATTCTAGAAGTTACTTATGGTTGTATGGTTTACCAAGAACAAGTTATGCAAATAGTTAGAGACTTAGCAGGTTACTCATTAGGAAGAGCTGACTTAGTAAGAAGAGCCATGGGTAAGAAAAAGCTAGATGTAATGGCAAAGGAAAGAGAAATATTTATACATGGACAAACAGACGAAAATGGAAATATTGTTGTTCCAGGTTGCATTAGAAATGGTATAGATGAGCAGTCTGCAAATAAAATATTTGATGAAATGGCTGAATTTGCAAAATATGCATTTAATAAGTCACATGCTGCAGCCTATGCTGTTGTATCATATAGAACAGCATATTTAAAAGCATACTATCCAACAGAATTTATGGCAGCGATGCTTAACAGTTTTTTAGGAAATTTAGATAAAGTACCAGGTTATATTGAAGAATGTAAAAGACTATCAATTCAAATATTAAAACCAGATATAAATAAAAGCTATACAAAATTTACAGTTGATAAAAATCAAATTCGCTTTGGACTTGGAAGCATTAAAAATGTTGGAACAGCTGCTGTTGACGAAATAGTAGAAGAAAGAACAAAACATGGAGAATTTAAAGACTTTAGTGATTTTTGTGAAAGAATAAAAGAAACAACAGTTAATAAAAAATGTATTGAAAGTTTAATAAAAGCAGGAGCTTTTGACGAACTAGGACAAACAAGGAAGACTTTGATGGTATCTTACGAAAATATTATTGATACAATAAGCAATGATAAAAAAGGATTTGATGGTCAGGTTTCAATGTTTGACTTAGGAGGAGAAACTCAAAAAGAAGAGATAAAGTACAATTATATAATAGAACCTGAATATGATGAAAAAGAGAAGCTTTCAATGGAAAAAGAAATGCTAGGTATATATATTTCAGGACATCCATTAGAAAAAATAAGAGCACAAATTGAAGCAAAAACTACTATAAATAGCTTGAAATTAAGAGAATTATCAGAACCAAGTGAAATAGAAGAAGATGAGAAAGTTACAGAATATCAAGATGGACAAAATGTAGTATATGCAGGAATAGTTACAAATGTTAAGAAAAAATATACTAAAAACAATACAATCATGGCATTTGTCACAATTGAAGATTTATATGGAGCAACTGAATTTATAGTTTTTGATAGTTGTTATAGACAATGTTCTGATATATTAGTAAATGATAATATTGTTGAAGTAGAAGGTAGACTAAGTATTAGAGAAGATGAAGAGCCTAAGATTGTGGCTAGAACAATAAAAGAATTTGCAGAAATCAAGAAAAAGGCATTTGAATTAAATGTTACAAATTTAGATGAAGCAACCAAAGAAAAACTTAAAGGTGCAATTCACTTTTTTAATGGCGAAAGAAGCAATATGCAAATGCAAATAAGAAATGGAGAAAAGCTTGATAAAGCAGGTGGAATTTATATGACACCAGAAATTTTAGAAGAATTTCAAGAACTAGTTGGAGAAGAAAATGCTCAAGTTATTTTAATATAAAGGAGAAATTTAATTATGAAAAATGAAAGAATGGTTACTAGAAAATTATTCATATCTTGTATCTTAATATTATGCATTATTTTTGCAACAATTATAGTATTACAAAGAGAATATTATGAAAATAAGTTAAAGGAAAATAAAAATGTAGTAAATGACACAGAAACCCAATTAAGAATTATAGAAAACGAGGATATAAACACTGGAAAATATTGACTAAATTAAAGTAATGTGGTATAATTTGAAAGGTTATAAAAGGAGGTTGTTTTTATGAAATGTAAAAAAAGTATTACAATTATAATTGCAACAATGTTAATTTTATTACAAATGATAATACCAGTACAAGCAGCAAGTAACAAATATAATCTAGCTGCAAAACAAAGTGGAACTGGAGTAAACCTTACATGGTCAGCTCAGCAAAATGCTGATGGATATAACCTATATATTAATACTTCAAATAAAGGTTATGAACTTATTGGTTCTGTTAAAAGTCCAAAAGCATCAGTAATAGGTTTTAATAGCAATAATACATATAAAGCAAAAGTATGTGCATATTACCTAAACAATAAGGGACAAAAAGTAGAATTATCATATTCAGAAGAAATTAAGATTGAATATAATTCTAATATAACAATATCTTTAGAAAAGGTCAAAAATTTAACTGTTTCACAATCAGGTCAATATATTAATTTGAATTGGTCTAAAGTTTCAAATGCAACAGGATATCAAATATATGTTGAAATGCCAGGCTTTGGATATATGAATCTTGGTAGTGTTTTAACAGAAAATACATTTATCAAAGGTGCAGAAGTAGGAAAAACCTATAAATTTAAGGTAAAAGCATATAGTGCTGCAAATGAAAACACAATATATGGTGATTTTTCAAATGAGGCTTCTATTACTATTAAAGACACAACAAAACAAGACACAGAGTTAAAATTAGACAAAGTAACAGGTGTATATGTAGATGAAGTTAAAGAAAATAAAGCATATATTGGTTGGAAAAAAGTAAAAAATGCAACAGGATATGAAGTATGGCTAGCTGAAGGAAATGGAAAATTCAATCGTGTAAAAAATACTAAAAGAACATATACAGCTGTTTCAGATTTAGAGTATGATACAAAGTATAAAGTAATTATAGTAGCATATAATGACGAGAAGAGTGAAAAAGTATGTTCACCAGATTCTGCAAAAGTAAGTTTTACAACAGAAAGCAAATATGAATTGGACAAGGTTAAAAACTTAGAAAGAGAAGTTGATGGAAATTCAGTAAGCTTAACTTGGTCTAAAGTATCAAACGCAGATGGATATGATATTTACATTGCTGAAGAAAATGGTAATTTTAGATATAAAAAATCTGTAACAAGAACAAGAGCAGTATTAGATGATTTAAAATATGATACAACATATAAAGTAAAGGTTTGCGCTTATAGAACTGTTAATGGAAAACAAATTACAGGAGAATATTCATCAGCGAGAACTTTTTCAACAGAAGAATATCAAAAACTTGAAAAAGTAAAAAATATTTCTTCTTTTGTATATGATTATACAGCATATTTACACTGGGATAAAGTAAAAAATGCAGATGGATATGAAATTGAGTTTACAGTACCAGGTTTAGGTGGCTCTATCAGATTAACAGCAGATACAAACAGCAAAGTTATTACAGGAATAATGAAAGAAGACTGGGTATACACTGCAACAATAAGAGCATACAAAATAAATAGCAATGGTACTTATGAATATGGACCATATTCTGAAACAAAAGAATTTACTGGAAAATAATACAACAGAAAAAACTGGAGTTTTTTAAAAAAATCTCCAGTTTTTTCTTGCTATTTTCCTTAGTTTATTGTATGATATAATAGATGAGAAATTAAAAGCAAAAAGCTAAAAAGGAGTAAATATTTTATGAAAAAATTAATCGCAGTAGTATTTATTTTATTAATTATATTTGGAACAGTTACAGTATATGCAACTAATAATTCAAATAATGTATTAACTTCAGAAACGACAACTACTAATTTAGTAGAAATGAAAGATAAAGCATTAAAACAATTAGAAGATTATCAAGCAGTATATGGAAACAATACATATGGATTAGTGGCATATATTTTAAATATTGTTAGAATTTATAGTATACCATTTGGATTCGTTGGAATTGTGTTTGCAGCTATATATCGTTATGTTATAGGAATTAGAAAATTAGACATACAAGATAAAGGATTTGGAGTACTAGTAGCTATTATCACAGTAATGGTAATTTGCCAAGTACTACCATTAATCTTTGCAATAGTTGTAAGAGGTTGGAGGGGTTAAAACAAATGAAGGTATTATTTGCAGTTAATAATGAAAGCATTTCTGAGTCAATAACAAAAAAATATCAACAAGAATATAAAGAAATTATCTCAGTAAAAAATGTATATTATTTTAATGCAATTATTAAAGAATTACAAAGAGATAAAACTTATGATAGAATTGTTATAAGCGAAGATTTACAACCATTTTCAAGCAATAATTATGATCAAATTGATAAATTTATATTCGAAAAATTAGACACTATTAGTGATGAAGCAACAAATCAAGAAGGAAATGATATTCCGATAATTTTAATATGTGCAGATAGAAGAGAAAAGTCAGAACAGATGCTAGTTAAGCTATTTGGCATAGGTGTATATAATGCTCTTATTGGAAAAGATAGGAGTATTACTGCTGTATGCCAATTATTAAATAGACCACGCGGTAAAAAAGAAGCAAAGGCATATTATCATATAGACCCAGATGACGTTGACTACAAAGTAGAAAACGAAGGTGATGTCAGTGAAGTTGAAATTCAAAATATCTTAAATCATTATAAAAGGTTAGGCAGAAATGAAGAACAATATGTAGAAAGCTTTGATCATATTGCTAGTCAGTATACTGATGCACAGCTAAGATTAATTGCTAAATTTTTGCCATTAAATGTTAAAGCAGTTCTAGAAGCCAATAGCCCAAAATATCAAGAAGTTGTAGCTTTTGGAATACCTTCAAAACCAGCAGAAAAATATAATCAATACAATAAAAAAGAAAAAGTAAAAAAAGAAAGCCTTCATGAAAACATGGAAGACTTAGAAATAATAAGACAAAATCTAAATAAAAATATAGTAACTGAACCAGTAGTAATACCATCTGCTATTAATACTAGTACGGTAAAAAGAATACAAGAAGAGAAAAGCACAAATGATACACCGATTAAAAGTGCCGTAGAAGTGGAACATGAAGAAAACTTCAATAGCAATGCAATATCTAGTAATAATATGGCAATGGAAGTTGAAAACAATGAAGACAATAATATGGTAGCACAAGAAGAACCACAACCAAAAAGAAGAGGCAGACCTAAAAAAGTTAAGGTAGAAGAAGAAACTGAACCAGTAGTAAAAAGAGGAAGAGGCAGACCAAAAAAACAAGAAACGATAGAACAAAGAGATGCTAGTATTCAAGGACAAATTACTATTATGCCAAATGCAGAAGAAGAAACAGCACCAGTAAATTTATTTGAATTAGGTGATGAAGAAAGTCAGGATACTAATAATAATGAAGATAATATTGTATTGCCTGGACTAGACAATGAATTTTTATTTGCACAAGAAAATGAACCTGAATATACTTTTGAATCACAAAATTCTGTAAAACAAGAAGAAATACCACAACCAAAACCTATAAATGAGCCAAAAATAAATGTAGCTTCACCTATTACTACAAGTAGCTATAATGAATACAATACAGCAAGCATTATATCTAAAGATAAAAAAATTGTTGCTTTTGTTGGAACTTCTAAAAATGGAACCTCATTTTTAGTAAATAATGTTGCAGAGTTACTTTCACAAAAAGGCATCAATACAGCAATTTTAGATTTAACAAGAAATAAAAATGCATATTATATATACACAGAAAATGAAGAAAAATTACGTAATATAGCTTATAACTGTATAGACAATTTAAAAAATGGTAATGCAACAGGAATTCAAGTACATAAAAATTTAACAGTATATACAACACTTCCAGGAGAAGAGCAAGAGGCTACAAATTATGCAAATATATTAGAAACATTAGCAAGAAACTATTCATTAGTAATTTTAGATTGTGACTTTGAAACAGACTATAACTACTTTGCACAAGCACATGAACTCTATTTAGTACAAAGTCCAGATATTTTAACAATACAACCATTGACAGCATTTTTAAGAAATTTAAAATCAAGAAATGTATTAGCTCCAGAAAAAATTAGAATAGTGTTAAACAAAATGGTAAGGCTAAAAAGTGTTACAGAAAGAACAATAATTGGAGGAATAGCATATTACAATGACCCTGCAATGTCTTTCATGACTGAACTATTTAATAAAGATACAGTTAAATACTGTGTTATACCATTTGAAGAACAAACTTATTCAAAATATTTAGATGGAATTATAAATTGTAAAATTACATTAAATGGATATTCAAGAACATTTATATCAACACTTGAAACTTTGAGCAACATGGTGTACCCTTTAATAGGAAATAATACAAGGAATACTTCATATAACCCACAAAATAGCTTTACACCAAGTATGAATGATACATTAAATAAAATGAAAAATAACTACTAAACATAAAAAGGGGTGATTTTTTGACATTAGCAGTAATATTAATACTAATACTAATTGTTATAGGATTATTTATATATAATTTATCAATAAGTAAAAAAATAGAAAATTTCAATAACATAAATCAAAAAATAACAAATCTAAATATATTACAAGACTTTATGAATACTATTAGTGAAGTCACTTCTGTAAACGAAAAAATTCAAAAAATCAACAATATATTAATTGAAAGATATAATATTAAATATTCTACAATAGTTATATACAATGGTACAGAGTATGTAGTTAAAGCATCAAATGTTGAAGAAAAACACTGGGAAACTTTAAGAAATTTACAAAGTGAAGAAATATTTAAAGATAGCATACAATCAGCAATACCAAAATATATAACCATAGAAAAAGAAGGTGAAAGACTTCCATACCAAAAAATGGAATTTGGAAGAGCAAAATCTGCTATATTCTTTCCACTTTACATAGAAAATGTATATATAGGCTATTGGATTATAGAAGGCAACAAACCACATGAATTTGACAATGTTGATACAACAATATTAGAAGTTATAAAAAATAATATTGTATCTGTACTGAAAACGGTTGAAAACCAACAAGTATTAGAAAACATAGTAAGAGAAGATCAATTTACAAAATTAAAATCAGCAGAGTACTTGTTTAGTGAAGGCAAGAAAACTATTGATAAATATACAACTTCAACAGTATGCTTATTTAGAATTACAAACCTAGAAGAAATAAATGAAATATATGGAAGAAAAATAGGAGACAAAGTTGTTACAGAGGTTAGTAATCAAATAAAACAAAGTTTGGCATCAGAATATATCTTTGTCAGATATATGGGACCAAAATTTGCAATAGTATTTTCTGGAATTGAAATGGATACAATAATCAATTTTATGAAACAAATAAAAGAACAAGTAGAAAATATGCAAATAGATGTAGAAGATGGAAAAAAGGCAGTACCAAAATTAAATATAGTTTTATCAACTTATTATAAGGGAACAGCATTAGAAGGTCTAACTAAAAAGTTAGAAGAATATTTAGATAAAGCTTCAAAAGATGAAAATACAATTAATTATTTATAAGGAGGGATTTTAATATGATATCTGATGAAACAGTTAGCTTTAAAGTAGAAAAGGATAAAAATATTAAAGCGAGAGAAATTTTAAAAGAGGTTTACAACGCATTGGAAGAAAAAGGATATAATCCAATTAATCAAATTGTAGGCTATATTTTATCAGGAGACCCAACATACATTACAAGCCATAATGATGCAAGAAATTTAATTAGACAAATTGAAAGAGATGAACTTTTGGAAAAAATGGTAAAAAATTATATAGGATTGGATGAATAACAAAAATGCGAAAACTAGGAATTGACTATGGTGACAGTAGAGTTGGACTAGCAATAACCGATGAACTGGGTATTACTGCACAAGGACTAGAAACAATACATTGCAATGGAAATGACAAAATAGTTTTAAAAAGGTTAGATGAAATTTTAGAAAAATACTCTATTGATACATTTATAGTTGGAATGCCATTAAATATGGATGGAAGTAAAGCAGACAGGGTGCAAATAACGGAAAAATTTATACACAAACTAAGATGTAAATTTCCAAGTGTTACAATAGAAACGGTAG
This sequence comes from uncultured Clostridia bacterium, assembly GCA_934122155.1. Classification (GTDB taxonomy): domain Bacteria; phylum Bacillota; class Clostridia; order TANB77; family CAG-508; genus CAG-273. Next base: position 3,048 of record CAKOVX010000016.1, on the reverse strand, counting down.
ATGAAAGGTTAACAACAGTTGCAGCACATAAAACTATGAACTATCTAAATATAAACAAAAACAAAAAGAAAGAAATTGTTGACACAATTTCAGCAGTATATATTCTTGAAACATATATGAATAAACAAAAAAATAGTGTATAAATATAACCAAAATACAAATAATAGATTATAGATATTAACATTGTAGAAATACAATTTTTATAATATATAAAAAACGAGAGGAGAAAATAAAAATGAGTAAAGAAGACTTAAACAAAGATGTAGAAAATGTAAATGAAGGAGAAGAATTAGACAATATAATAGTATTAAATGATGAGGAAGGAAATGAAGTAGAATTTGAATTCCTTGACTTAATCGAATTTGAAGGAGAAGAATATGTAGTACTTCTACCAGTTGAAGATGAAGAATCAGATGAACCTGGAGAAGTAGTAATTCTTAAACTAGAAGATACAGAATCAGAAGATGAAGAATCTTATGTTAGTGTAGAAGATGAAGAAGTACTTAATAAGGTATTTGAAAAATTTAAAGAAAAATTTGAAGATGAGTTTAATTTTGTAGATTAACAAATAAAGAGGGATATTCTTTTTTAGGAATGTCCCTATGCATTTATATACAAAACATATTATTTAATAAAGAGGTATAAGTATGAAAAATTTATCTAGCTGGTTAATTGCAATATTTGCATTTGCATTTTGGGGGTTTAGAGTTGTAGCAACAACATTATATTCTATGGGTACAGATTTTGTACTAGCACCAATGAATATGACAATGGAAATAGTTCTATTATTTATAACATTTATTTGCATATGCTTTATTGCAAAAAGGAAACTATTACCTACAATGATATATTTTGCCTCACATTTAATATACTATGGAGCATACATATATCAAAATATTGCTAATGTAATAGCAGGTTCAGTATCTTTAGATGTATATATAAAATTATTTGTATGTTTAATAGGCATAGCTATACCAGCAGCAGCGTTTTTTGATGTACTATTAGACAAAAATAGAAAAGCTAATCCAATAGATAAACAAACAGATTGGTTTTACAAAAATAAAGATTATGATAGAAAACTAGACGAAAGAGCAGATAAAAATCAATATAGAACTTTATAAGAGTGAAGTCTAACAATTAAGCACACTGACAATTATTTCATTGTCAGTGTTTGTTTTAGATATAAGTAAAATTTATATAGGAGAATTTATTATGAACATAGAAGATATATCATTTAATAGTTTAATACCAGAATTAAGTGTATCTAATATAGAACAAAGCAAAAACTTTTATTTAAAATTGGGCTTCAAAATAAAATATGAAAGGCCTGAAAATAAATTTTGCTTTTTAGAACTAGAAAATAATCAAATTATGATTGAACAAATAAATGACAACTGGAATGTTGGAAAATTAGAATACCCATATGGCAGAGGTATAAATTTAAGTATGGCCGTATCAGATGTTAGCAAAATGTATGAAGATTTAAAAAAACAAAAAATAACTTTTTTTCGTGAACTGGAAACTCATGAATATAGAGTGAATGATGAGATTTCAACTGATATAGAATTTCTTATACAAGATCCAGATGGATATTTACTAAGATTTAATAATTGAATGTTGTACAATAAATTATGTAAAGCAAGCGATTAATTGAAAATCACTTGCTTTTATGTTAAAATATAAAAAGTATTAAAAAATATAAAGGTGAGAAAATGAGTAATGATAATAAAACAAATATAAACTGGGTGAGACGGATTTATGGAAAACTTCCTAAAAGCATTGAAAATACAGACATTCTTACTTTAAATATATTACATATTTTGATAAAACTTTAATATTGGAGAGAATATATGGATGAAGATAGACTAAAACATTCGATAGCCGTTGCTAGAAAAATGATAGAAATTGGAAGAAGATATAATTTGAATGAATTTGAATTACAAGAATTATTTGTATTAGGATTTAATCATGATATTGGATATGAATATGGAGATAATTCAAATCATGCACATATAGGTGGAGAAATATTAAAAAGAAATAATTATAAATATTGGAAAGAAGTTTATTATCATGGAGATATCATTTCAGAATATACATCAATGTTTTTAGAGATTTTAAATAAAGCAGATATGCAAATTGATAAATATGGTAATGATGTTGGATATGATAAAAGACTAGAAGATATAAAAAATAGATATGGAGAAGAATCAAAAACATATTGTGATGCAAAAATTTTAACAGAAAAATTGAGAGGTAATTATAATGGATAAATATATTATAGTAACAACACTTTGCAATAAGGAAGAAATAGCAAATAAGATTATAGATACATTATTGGAAAAGAAACTTATAGTTGGAAGCCAAGTGACTAAAGTTCATTCAAAATATTGGTGGAATAATAAATTAGAAGAATGTGATGAATACAAATTAGAATTTAGAACAAAAGAGACTATATTCAATGAAATAGAAAATGAAATTAAACAAATACATGACTATGAAGTTGCAGAAATATCATATTATGAAATAAAAAATGCAAGTAAAGAGTTTTTTGATTGGATAGATAAAAACATATTATAAATTTTAAAGGTATCGAATCCGAGACCTTTGAAAACAAAATTAGAGAAAGAATGCTTAAGATTAATATAAATCCGTCGAATTCGACGGGATACGCGTAATGAATAAATTAGGAAGGAGGAATTTTATGGATAATAACAAAATAGAAACGATTTCAAATCTCTTTGAAGATAAGGAAATTAGAAGTGTATGGGATTCTGAAAAAGAAGAATATTTTTTTAGTGTCGTAGATGTTATAAGTGCATTAACAGATAGTAATATTCCAAGAAATTATTGGAGTGATTTGAAAAGAAAGTTAAAATCTGAAGGAAGTGAACTGCACGAAAATATCGTGCAGTTGAAAATGAAAGCACAAGATGGAAAAATGAGAGAAACAGACACTTTGGATACAAAAGGAATTTTTAGACTTATTGAATCTGTTCCAAGTAGCAAAGCAGAACCTTTTAAAGTTTGGCTTGCAAATTTAGGTAGTGA
>CAKOVX010000015.1 GCA_934122155.1 uncultured Clostridia bacterium | reverse complement strand
AAAATAGCATCTTTTCTTGTTGCTATGTAAAAGACTCCTGATTTTATAAAAACTACTCTTTGATTATTTTTTTCTTGTAATAATTCTAACATTGTACTAAAACTCACTCTTATCACCCCTTTGCGAAAAATTTATATGTATTTCGCCTTTATTGTGTTTGCAGGTTTGCAAACACAATAAAGGCGCCCCACTAGGGGCGCCCCGCTTACGTGTTAAGCATATTTGTGCTAACATCGTATTTATTCATTTTTTCTGGTTCATCAAACCAGTGGTCAGCGCTACTTTACATAAAGTAGAGGCCTAAAAGAAAGGCTGTTGTTGCTGCTGGTCGCATTGAAGTAGTCACGAGAACTCGTGTAGCAGATGGAAAGGCCGTAGCTGCCTCCCCTACAAGTACAAGGGAGAGCAAAACTGCTATTCGTGTCAGTGCTGTATTCTGTGGTCCATTCATCTGTGTTTCCTGCCATATCAAATATTTTGCATACTTGATCTTCTGTTTTTCCCGTGTTTTTTAACGATGTATTTCCAGTTGTATCTCTATTTGCATTTGCATAATTAGTATTTTCCATTTCTTGTATATACACTATTGCTGTATCCCATGCATAACTATTTACTAAATCACTTTCTACATATTTATCATTTTTATACATATTTTGACTTACTATTGCTGCTTGTGGCTGGCTTATAAAATTCCATAATGTTCCTGTTTGTTCGTAATTCATACTACTTGTGCTATTTGCTGTTGATACCTTTGATAATGGTTTTGCATTTCCATATTTTTCTGCTGTTGTTTTACCATCTTTATTATATCCACTTCCATAGCTTGCTTCATAGCGTGCTATATAAAAACCTTTATTTGTTTCTGTCTTTTCTATAAAATCTTTCAAGTTTTTAGCTGTTGTATTTGTTCCTGTTAAATCTTTTAATTCATTTGATGGTCTGCTTTTATCACTTAATTCATAATAGTAACTTCCTATTAAATAATCTGTATTTACTGTTCCATCTGCTACATTCGCAGCTGTTACTGCTGCATACTCTGAACCTTTTTGTACTAATTTGGGTGTTCCATCTTCATATAAATTTGTTGTAGAGCTTTTCTCTCTTTTAAAAGTATATCTTCCCAATGTTATTTCTACTGGTGTTCCATCATCTTTTATTATTTTATTACTTCCATCATTATTTGTATTACTTACCGGTATCCATACAAATTGGTTTCCATCTTTATCTTCTATTACAACTCCTTTTTCTACTGTATCTCCAGAATCATCTGCTATTTTAAATCCTCCTGGTACTACTACTTGGTTTTCTTTTTCATCTTTTGCTATTACCGTTTTACTATCTGTGTTTGTTCTATCATCTGATGTTAAACTTGAATCTGTTATTTTTGGTTTTTCTGTTGGGTCTTCTTTTCCTCCATTACCTGTCTTTTCATCTATCCATTTGTCTAAATCATTTATTGCATTTAGGTCGCTCTTTTTAGCATCTTCCATTATATTTCCTGCATTTTTTGACTTAGTTAATATACCGTTTTCATTAAACAGTGCATTTAATGTCACTCCTGCTAATATTAATAGTACTACAATTGTTACTACAAGTACTATTAGAGTAATACCTGCTTGATTTGAGTAATTTCTTTTTGCTGTTTTTTTATTTATTTTTATATCTTTACTTATTTTTGTCTCTTTTTTATTCAAGGTTAGCTTCCTCCTCTTTCTTCTGTATTTTCTCTTCTTTTCCTTTTTGTAATTTAATATGTACATTTTTTCTTATGCACATTTACTCATTTTATAGTTATAAATTATATATCCTACAGTTTTACTCTATTTCCATAAAAAATTTTGTACATATTTTCTCCTTATTAGATTATCATAACATTTTTTTATTTTCAATACTTTTCTTTAATTTATATTCAGCCTTTTCAATATTTTTTATACTTTGTCAACAGTCTGAAAAAGTTCTAACTGTATGTTAGAACTTATATAGAGTTAGTATCATTAGATCTTATATCTGGTAAAATGTTTCTATAATAATCTTGCCAATAGTCATCATTAAATTCATAGTTATATATTTCATCTTCGTCATCATATAATTCCGGTTCGTTTATTACAGACATTACTACTCCAATGGTAATTATAGAGCTTATAATTATTGTTGGAATTGCTAATGCACTAATAACTACTCCTGCTATTCCAATTCCTCTTTTGCTGCCTTCAATTTTGCTCTTTTTAGATACATCAATTGCACCTAATATTAAACCAATTATTGCTATTGCAAACATGATAAAGCATATAAATGGTATCCATCCAGTAGTTAATGAAATTATTCCTAATATTAATGAAGCTATTCCCATAAAAAAATCCCCCTTAATCGATTTTATACTTTAATTATAAAATATTTAGCATATTTTGTCAATTTTCTTTACAAAAAGGTTAAGTTAATATAAAATATGTTTAGATTATTTTTGAGGAAAGACTATGAATAAATTTATTTCAAAAAGTGAGCAAGATACTATAAATTTTGCTGAAGACTTTGCTAAGCAATTACATAAAAAAGATATTGTTGTTTTGTCAGGTGATTTAGGTTCTGGCAAGACAAAATTTGTGCAAGGTGTATTAAAACATTTTGGATTAGAAAATGAAATTTCTAGTCCTACTTTTACTATTGTAAATGAATACAACGCAAATATTTGTCCTATATATCATTTTGATGTATATCGTTTAGCTGATATTGATGAGTTTTACGCTATGGGCGGAGAAGAATATTTTGAAAATGGAATTTGTCTTATTGAATGGGGAGAAATAATTGAAGACGCATTGCCTTCTAATTATATAAAAATTACATTTAGTAAAAATGAAGAAAATGATAATTATAGAGAGTTAAATATTGAAAGGATCTCAAGATGAAAATATTAGCAATTGATACTTCTTCTAAAAATGCAGCTGTTGCAATTTTAGAAAATCAAAATACAATAATTGAATTAAATAATGATGATGAAAAAACACATTCTCAAAAATTAATGCCTATGATTTATGAAGCTTTTAAAAAATCAAACATATCATTAGATGACATTAACTTAATTAGTTGTTGTCTTGGTCCTGGCTCTTTTACAGGTGTTAGAATTGGAATAGCAACAGCTAAAGCATTTTCTGATAGTAAAAATATTCCAACTTTTGGAGTATCGTCTTTAGAAGCTTTAGCTCATAACTTAAATCAAGATGGCCTTATATGTAGCTTAATTAATGCTAATAATGGAAACGTATATGCAGGAATTTTTGAAATTGTACAAAGCCAAACTTTAAAAAGTAAATTATCTTTTCTTTCTTTAAAAGATTCTAATGGAAATATTTCATTAAATCCTTTAAAAACTTTTATCGAAAGTGATGCTGAATTATTTAATAAATATTCAAGCATTTCTTTTGTTGGAGATGGAGCAATATTATATAAAGATTTAATTAAGCAGTTAATATTAAAAAAGCCATATGATGTTGATGTTTGTATTGAGAATATTTCAACAGGAATAAGTGTTGGAAAAATTGGTTACACTAACTACAAAAACGGAAATTATGGTGATTCAAGCTTTTTATCTCCTATTTATTTAAGAAAATCTCAAGCAGAACTTGCTTTAGAAGAAAAGAATGGAATAAAAAATGATTAGTGAAATGAATTTACAAGATTTAGAAGATATTAAAGATTGCCTATTAACTGACTTCGATGATTTTTGGTCATACAATATTTTAAAACAAGAATTAGAAAACGATAAATCAAAGTACTTTGTTGCAAAGCAAGAGAATGAAATTGTAGGATTTGCCGGAGTAATGTTAATTATTGACGAAGTTAATATTATGAATATTGTTGTAAGAAAAAACAAAAGAAAACTAGGTATTGGTTCTTTACTTTTGAATGAAATTATCAGGTTTTCTAAAATACATAGTGCTGCTTCTATTACATTAGAAGTAAATGGAAAAAATATACCAGCTATTAAGTTATATGAAAAATATGGTTTTAAACAAGTTGGTCTTAGAAAAAAATATTATAATAATGAAGATAATGCTATTTTGATGGACTTAGTATTATAATTTTATTTAGCAGTTTACTAAAGAGAGGCTCTGTACTGACAAAGGAGGAAATAAAATGAAAAAAACGAATGAACTTAATTATAAAGATTTGAAAATGTTTTGCAACCCAAATCAATTTAATTTTGATACTACTGAAGAGCTTGACCCTATTGACACTGGTATTGGTCAAGATAGAGGTATTAGGGCTTTAGAGTTCGGCCTAAATGTTGATGTAAAAGGATATAACTTATATATAGAAGGTCCTAGTGGAGTTGGCAAAACCATGTATACTAAAAATTATTTAGACACAATTTCTAAAAAGAAAAAAGTGCCTCAAGATTGGTGCTATATATATAACTTTGATAATCCAAATGAACCAATTGCTGTTTCACTCCCTGCTGGTGGTGGTAAGGAATTTCAAGATTTGATGGACCACTTTATAAATGATGTTAAAGTTGATATTAAATCTACATTTAATAATGAAGAATTTGAAAAAGAAAGAGCTTTAATTAAACAAGAATTTGAAGAAAAACGTAGTGTTTTGATGGCTAAACTGAATCAAAAATCTTCTGAATATGGATTTCAAGTTAAATCTTCTCAAACTGGTATCTACATGATGCCTGTTATGAATGGCAAAGCTATGCCTGAGGAAGAGTTTAATAAATTAGATGAAAATATTAAAAAACAGTATGAAGAAAAATCTACAATTGTACAACAACATATTATGGAGGCAATTGGAGAGATCAAAGCTATTGAAAGAGAATCTGCAAAAAAAGTAGAAGAATGGCAATCTAATGTTGCCCTACTTACTGTTAATACTCATATAAATTATATTAAATCTAAATATAAAAGAAACAAAAAAGTTAATCACTTTTTAGATAGCATTAAAAAAGATATTTTAAAAAATATTTCATGTTTTATTGATGATGGTAAGGTTAAACAGCAACCTAATGTTCCTCAACCAAAACCGGAATTGGTAAAACCTTGGTTAAATTATAGAGTTAATTTGTTTGTTGATAACAGCCAAACTGAAGGTGCTCCTGTGGTTATGGACTCCAACTATTCTTATCACAATATTTTTGGTAAGTTAGAATATGAAAATTATTATGGAAGCTTAAAAACAGATTTTACTATGTTAAAACCTGGATTGCTTCATAAAGCAAATGGTGGTTATATCATTTTCCAAGCAACTGATTTACTAAGTAATAGTTTATGTTATGAAGCTTTGAAAAAAGCTTTAAGAACTAAAGAATTAGGAATTGAAAATGCAGCTGACCCTCGTTCTTCAATGGTAATGATTTCTTTAAAACCTGAGCCTATCCCTCTTGATTTAAAAGTAATTATTATTGGAGAAGAAAACATTTATCAATCTTTACTTGCAATGGATAATGATTTTAGAAAATTGTTTAAAATTAAAGTTGAATTTGAGGATGATGCTCCTATTACTTCTGAAAATATAAATAAATTAGCAAGATTTATTGCAGGATATTGTATGCAAGAGGAACTACCTCCTCTTACTAAAGAAGCTGTTGCAAAAGTTGTAGAATATGCTTCTAAAGTTGCTGATAGTCAAGAAAAACTTTCTACTCGTTTTAATGATTTAGCACAAATAATTGGTGAAGCAGCCACATGGGCTAGAATAGGTCGTTCTAAGTTAGTTACTGCTGAATATGTTGATAAAGCTTTAAGAGAAAGAGTTAATAGAGTTAAAAAATATGATTCTCGTTATATGGAAATGATAAAAGAAAACACTTTGCTTATTGATACTGACGGATTTGTAACTGGTCAAATAAATGGTTTAACTGTTATGAATGTTGGTGAATACAGTTTTGGTAAGCCAGTAAAAATAACAGCTAATACTTATACAGGTAAAAGTGGAATTATAAACATTGAACGTGAAGTTGAACTTTCTGGTTCTTCTCATTCAAAAGGTGTTTTAATTTTAACAGGATACTTAGGTCAGATGTTTGCACAGGATATTCCTCTATCTCTTACTGCTAGTGTATGTTTCGAGCAATTATATAATGGTGTTGATGGTGATAGTGCTTCAAGTACAGAGCTATATGCTATACTTTCTAGCTTGTCTGGTATTCCTATAAATCAAGCTATTAGTGTAACTGGTTCAGTTAACCAAAAAGGTGAAATTCAACCAATTGGTGGTGTTAATGATAAAATTGAAGGATTTTTCCAAATTTGTAAAATGCGTGGACTTAATGGAACACACGGAGTTATTATTCCAAAGCAAAATGTTCATAATTTAAATCTTTCTGATGAAGTTATTGAGGCTGTTAAAAATGGAGATTTTCATATTTATGCTATTTCTGCTATTGAAGAAGGAATTGAATTATTAACCGGAGTTCCTGCTGGTAAGAAAGATGCAAATGGACATTTCCCTGCTGGTTCAATTAATTATCTAGCTTATGAAAAATTAAAAAAATATGCTCAAGTTTCACAAAAAAATAACTAGTTTTAAACTAGTTATTTTTTTATATATAAGTAGTATATAATACTTTTTTATTTTGCACTTATTATTTTTCCTCCACCTAGAACTATATCATCTATGTAGAATACTGCTGATTGGCCTGGCGTTACACGTGCTGTTGGTTTTTCAAAGCATACTTTGATTAGGTCGTCTCCTACAATTTCTATTGTTGCTTTGTCTTCTTTTGCTGAATATCTTGTTTTTACTAGAACTGGCATTTTGCCTTTAATCTCATCAACTAATAATAAGTTAATTTCATTTACTAACATTTCTGTGCTATATATTTCACTTTCTTTACCAACAATAACTTGATTTTTTTCTTTATTAAATCCAATTACATACAAAGGCTCTTTATACGAAATTCCAAGTCCCTTTCTTTGTCCTATTGTATAATTATATAGTCCATTGTGTTTTCCTAATACTTCTCCATCTGAAGTTACTATATCTCCCGCTTCTGGCTTTATATTAGAATTATTTTCTAAGAACTTTTTATAATTTCCATCTGGAATAAAGCATATATCTTCACTGTCTGGTTTGTTTGCTACCTTCAAATTGTTTTGTCTTGCTATCTCTCTTATTTGCTCTTTATTTTCAAAATCTGCTAAGGGAAACAATACATGTTCAATTAAGTCTTTAGGAATTTGCCATAGTACATAACTTTGATCCTTTTTACCTGCATTTGACTTTTTTAAAACCCATCTTTTATATTTTTCACTATACTCTGTTTTAGCGTAATGACCTGTTGCAATATAATTACATCCAAGTTCTTTTGCTTTTTCATACATTGCACCAAATTTTAAATACTTATTACATTCAATACAAGGGTTTGGTGTTTTGCAGTTTGCATAACAGTTAATAAAGTCATCTATTACATGTTTTTTAAACTCTTCTTTATAGTCATAAGTAAAATGTGGTACCCCAATTGAACTACAAACATTTTTAGCATCTATATATGTATTTATATTACAACAACTGCTTCCTGCGAATAGTTCTAATGTTGTTCCTATTACTTCATATCCTTGTTGCTTTAGTAATAATGCTGACACACTGCTGTCAACTCCACCGCTCATTCCTAACAATACTTTCTTATTTTCCATTTTTCTCTAATAACTCCTCCATTGTATGCCATGCTAAAAGTACACACTTAACTCTGGCTGGCATATTTGATACATTTTTAAATGCAATTGCTTCTTCTAACTTTTTTAGTTCTTTTTCACTTTTGGTTTCTCTTTTTATCATATTTATAAATGTTTTTATAATTTCTTTAGCTTGCTCTATTGTTTTACCTTTTAAAGTATCTATCATAATAGATGTAGAACTTTGAGATATTGCACATCCATGTCCTGTAAAAGCCATGTTTTCTATTATGTTTCCATTTAGTTTAACCTGTATTTGTATTTCATCACCACAATTTGGATTATGACCCAATTCCCAATAATCATAGCTTTCTAGATTTTTCTTGTTATATGAATTCATGCTATGTTCCATTATAAGGTCATTATAAATATCACCTAGTCCTTCCACTATTTTACTCCTTATTTATATACTTTTCAAACATTTTATATGTTTTATTTAGTGCATCAACTAATTTATTTACATCTTCTTTTGTATTATATATAGAAAAACTTGCTCTACATGTAGAATCCATACCCATGTATCTTAGTAGTGGTTGAGCACAATGGTTTCCAGATCTTATGCATACACCATTTACATCTAAAATACTTGCAACATCATGTGGATGTACTCCTCTTACATTAAAAGATACAACAGAAGAATGATTTTGTTTATTTGGAGTAACATACATTTCAATAAAGTTTAGCTTAGATAATTCATTCACAGCATATTCTGTAACTTCTTGCTCTACTTTATTTATTGTTTCATATCCTATGCTTTCTATATAGTCTATGGCTGCTCCAAGCCCAACTACTCCCTCTACATTTTGTGTACCAGCTTCAAATTTATTTGGAAGTGGCGCATAGGTAGTGTTTTGCTCATATACATATTCTATCATATCTCCGCCCATTAGAAAAGGGGGCATTTTATTTAATAATTCTTTTTTTCCATATAATACACCTATTCCTAAAGGTGCAAACATTTTATGACCTGAAAAAACTAAAAAATCTGCATCTAAATCTTGAACATCCACTTTTGTATGAGGAATGCTTTGAGAAGCATCCACTATAACTATTGCACCTTTTTTATGTGCATATTTTATAATTTCTTTTACATTATTTATTGTTCCTAAAACATTTGATATATGAGTTATTCCAACAACTTTGGTTTTGTCTGTAATCTTACTTTCTATCTCTTCTTTCGATAGTTCAAACTCATTGTTTATATACATGTATTTAAGTATACTATTAGTTTGTTTAGTTACAAATTGCCATGGTACCAAATTAGAATGATGTTCCATAATTGATAAAACAACTTCATCATTTTGCTTTAAATTACTTAATCCATAAGAATATGCAATTAAGTTTAAACTTTCAGAAGCATTTTTAGAAAATATAATTTCTTCTTTATTTCTTGCATTTATGAACTTAGCAATTTTCTCTCTTGTATTTTCATATTGCTCTGTTGCTTCTAAGCTTAAACTATATGCTCCTCTATGTGGATTTGCATTAAACTTTTTATAAAATTCTTCAACTGCATTTATAACATATTGTGGCTTTTGTGAAGTAGCTCCACTATCTAAATAACTAATATCTCTATTTTCAAAAATTGGAAAATCTTTCTTGAAATCCATTTTAGTCAAGTCTCCTATCTATTTGTTCTAATATTTCTTGTTTTAATTTTTCATCTTTTATTGTTTGTATAATCTGATTAAACTTTGCTTTTACAAGTAATTTTATTGCATTTTTATAGCTTATTCCTCTACTCATAATGTAAAATAAATCTTTGTTATCAACCTTTCCTGAAGCTGTGCTATGGTTTCCTTCAACATCATCTTCAGTACATAAAAGCATTGGTAAAGCTAATGATTTTGCCTTATCTGATAACAATATACAAAATTCATTTTCATTTCCTTTTGCTTTTTTACATCCCTTTTTGAAATCTATTGTTCCTTTGAAATGTTTTTTGCTTTCATCTTTTAAAGCTCCTTGCACATCAATATCAACACTAGATTCTTGTCCATTTATATCAACTATATAATTTATATCTTTCAATTGGTTTTGAGTTCCTAAGTAAATAGTTTTTACATTATTTTCGCATTTTTTTCCTAACGCATTTGCATAATAATTTGAAATACTATTTTTTGCCCCTATATCAATAATTGTATAATTTACTTTTGCGTTGTTTTCTATAATACTTTCAATTGATTCAAAATTATCTGACAATTCATTTAGCATATTTACAATTGCAATATTAACATTTGCATTTGCTTTAAGTTTGATTATTCCATTATGAAAACATCTGCTATTAGTATTTGAACTATATTGTATAACAAGATTCAAATCATTTTCTGCTAATATTTCAATGTTATTTACTAAATTTAAATTATTAGCATCAAAGTTATATACTAGTTTTACATTAGCATTTTTGCCTTCTGTTACAATTTTTAAATTATTATTTGAATTTTGCACTTTTAGTCCAGTACCATAAATAAGACTTGTATCTGTAACATCTTTGCTTATACTACAATTCTCATTTATAATTTCGACTGTTTCAAACATTTTTAAATTGCTTGGAATATCTATATCTAATTCAATATTATTGATATTAAAATTATTTGATGTTCTTACTGGTGTTTCATTTAACCTCATCCTATTGCTCCTTCTAGCTCTAAACTAATTAAATTATTCATTTCCACCGCATACTCTAGTGGTAATTCTTTTGAAATTGGATATGCAAATCCTCTTACTATCATTGCTTTTGCGTCTTCTTCTGATAAGCCTCTGCTCATTAAATAAAATATTTCTTTATCACTTATTTTGCCAATTTTTGCTTCATGTGAAAACTCTACGTCATCTGTTTTTATATCATTTACTGGTATTGTATCTGACCTAGAAATATCATCTAACATTAAAGATTCACAAGATACCAAACACTTTGACTTTTCTGCATTTTGTCCTATTCTTACAAGTGCTCTATATGTACAACTTCCTCCATCTTTTGATATAGATTTTGAGTTAACAACAGATGATGTGTTTTTAGCATTATGTACTACTTTAAAACCTGTATCTAAGTTTTGCCCTTTACCTGCAAAAGTAATTCCTGTATATTCTGTTTTGGCCCCTTCTCCATTTAAAATGCTCATTGGGTATAGCATTGAAACTTTAGATCCAAAAGAACCTGTTACCCAGTCTATTTCAGCATTTTTACCAACAATAGCCTTTTTGGTATTTAAGTTCATCATATTTTTAGACCAATTTTCTATTGTAGAATATCTTAAATAAGCATTATCTTTTACATATAATTCAACACATCCTGCATGTAAATTTACTTTATTATACTTTGGTGCAGAGCATCCTTCTATAAAATGTAAACTTGCATTTTCTTCCACTATAATTAGTGTGTGTTCAAATTGACCTGATTCTGGTGAATTAAGTCTAAAATATGATTGTAATGGAATGTCCAATTTTACATTTTTAGGTACATATACAAATGAGCCACCTGACCAAACAGCTGCATGTAAAGCAACAAATTTATGGTCATTTATTGGTACGCATTTCATAAAATGCTCTTTTACTAACTCTGGATATTCTTTTACTGCTGTATCCATATCAGTATATATAACCCCTTGTTTTTTTAGTTCTTCTTTTATACTATGATATACAACCTCTGAATCATATTGAGCACCAACACCTGCTAATGAATTTTTTTCTGCTTCTGGAATTCCTAATTTATCAAAAGTATTTCTAATATCTTCTGGTACATCTTCCCAATTAGAATTTAGCTTTGATTTTGGTTTAACATAAGTTGCAATTTCATCAATTTTTAGTTCTGATAAGTCAGGGCCCCAGGTTGGTAACTCTAACTTATTGTATGTTTCTAATGCTTGTAGTCTTAAATTTAGCATCCATTCTGGCTCATTTTTCTTTTTTGATATTTCTTCTACTATTTCTTTATTTAAGCCTTTTTGCATTTTAAATTCATATTCATCTTTATTTTTAATATCATAGATGTTTCTATCAATATCATTTACATTTGTTTTTGCCATTTTATACCTCTAACTTCTTGTATTTTTCATATCCATTTTCTTCGATTTCTTTTGCTAAACTAGCGTCTCCTGTTTTTACAATTTTTCCGTCAATTAAAATATGTACAAAGTCAACTTTTAAGTTTTCTAAAATTTTCATGTTATGTGTTATAATTAAAACTGCATTTTCACTATTTTTATACATTTCAATACCTTTTGATACAGTTCTTACTGCATCTACATCAAGCCCTGAATCAGTTTCATCTAATATACTTAGTTTAGGGTTTAATACAAGCATTTGTAATATTTCATTCTTTTTCTTTTCCCCACCAGAAAATCCTACATTCAAATTTCTGTCTACTAGTTTTGGATTCATATTTAATTCTTCTACATATTTTTGAATAGTATTTTTAAATTCAAAAATCTTTACTGGTTTGTTGACAATTTTGT
>CAKOVX010000014.1 GCA_934122155.1 uncultured Clostridia bacterium | reverse complement strand
CTGAATCAGTTTCATCTAATATACTTAGTTTAGGGTTTAATACAAGCATTTGTAATATTTCATTCTTTTTCTTTTCTCCACCTGAAAATCCTACATTCAAATTTCTATCTACTAGTTTTGGATTCATATTTAATTCTTCTACATATTTTTGAATAGTATTTTTAAATTCAAAAATTTTTACTGGTTTATTATCAATTTTGTTTTTTGCAGTTTTTAAAAAGTTTGTACATGAAATTCCTGGTATTTCTACTGGTGATTGAAAAGACATAAATACACCTTTTTGTGCTATTTTATCTGTTGATAAATCATTTATGTTTTCACCTTCAAAAACTATTTCTCCATTCACTTTTTTATATTCTGGATTATTAAATATACAATTTGCAAGGGTTGATTTTCCTGCGCCATTTGGTCCCATTATTACATGAATTTCTCCTTTATTGATATTTAAATTTAATCCTTTTAATATTTGTTTATCTCCCACATTTGCATATAAATTATTTATTTGTAATAAATTTTCCATTATTCTCTCCTTTTCATACTAGCATGCTAGGAATTATATCATTTAATTCCTAGTAAGTCAATAGGTGATAGTTGTTATTTAATAAAATAAAGAACTACTTAATTGTAGTTCTTTGCTATTTTATCAAGTCTGCTAATGTTTTGCTGTCTACGTATTCATTTATTACATTATCTAACCCTTGCCAAAATGAGAATGTTTTACAATTTTCCTTTCTGCAACATTCTTCCCCACTTACACATGCAATTGGTGCAAGGTCTCCCTCTGTTTTTCTTAATATATCTCCTATTTTATATTGTTCAGGTAATTTTGCTAGTTTGTAACCTCCATTGTTACCTCTTGCAGTTTCTAAATATCCTGCTTTATTTAATAAAGCAACAATTTGTTCAAGATATTTTAAAGACACTTCTTGTCTATTTGCTATATCTTTTAATGATATATAATTTTCATCATTGTGTGTTGCTAAATCTATCATTACTCTAAGGGCATATCTTCCTTTTGTAGATATTTTCATTTTTATCTCCTCCAATTGTTACTATTATACTACTATTTTAGTAGGATTTCAAGATAATAAATTTGAGTTCTATCATTTAAAAATAACAGAATAGAATTTTTAATCATTATTCCAATAAAAAAACTGTGTAATTTTAAAAATTATCTTTTAAAATTACACAGCTAGTTTTATTTTAGTACATTAGACATACTTTGATTACACAAGTAATTAGTGTTGCTATTATTTTACATACAGTATTGGCCTGAAAGAATCGTTTTGATTGCTATAAACAGCTCTGGCATCAAGACGATAACTTGCAAAACAGGCAGCACCAGCCATACCGCCTCCTCTATTAATCCCTGGGAAACACGTCTTGCTCAAGTGACGACTATATTCTGTGGTCCATTCTATTGTATTTCCTGCCATATCAAATATGTTACATACTTTGTCTCCTGTTTTTCCTGTATTTTTCAATACTCCTGCATTTCCATTTGTATCGCAACTCGCATTTGCATAATTAGTATTTCCCATTGCTTGTATATATACTATTGTTGTATCCCATGCATAACTATTTATTAAATCACTTTCTACATAGCTATTTCCACTATACATATTTTTACTTACCATTGCTGCTTGTGGTTGATTTATAAAATTCCATAATGTTCCTGGTGTATGATCCATACTACTTGTACTACATGCAGTTGATACTTTTGATAGTGGTTTTGCATTTCCGTATTTTTCTGTTGTTGTGGTTCCATCTGCATTATATCCACTTCCATAACTTGCTTCATATCTTGCTATATAAAAGCCTTTATTTGCTTTTGTTATAAATGCATCTAAGTCTTTTGCTGTTGTATTTGTTGCTGTTGTATCGTCTTTTTCATTTGAGATTCTATTTTTATCACTTAATTCATAGGAATAACCACCTTCACTTCTAATTGCATAATTACTATTTACCGTTCCATCTGCTACATTTGCCGCCGTTACATTTGCACATTCTGAGCCTTTCTGTACTAATGTTGGTGTTCCTGGAGTAGTTGTTGCAAATGTATATCTTCCTAATGTTATTTCTACCTCTGTTCCATCATCTCTTATTATTTTGTTGCTTCCATCATTATTGGTATTACTTACTGGTACCCATACAAATTGATTTCCGTCTTTGTCTTCTATTACAACGCCTTCTTGTACTGTATCTCCTGAGTCATCTGCTACTTTGAATCCTCCAGGTACCACTATTTGATTTTCGTTGTCATCCACTGCTGTTACTGTTTTACTACCAGCTTCTATTCTGTCTTTGGCTTTTAGCTCTGGATCTGTTATTTTTAATTTTTTGTCTGGATCTTTTGAACCTCCATTACCAGTTTTTTCATCTATCCATTTGTCTAAATCATTTATTGCATCTAAATCACTTTTTTTAGCGTCTTCCATTATATTGCCTGCATTTCTTGATTTAGTTAATATTCCATTTTCATTAAACAGTGCATTTAATGTTACTCCTGCTAAAATTAGCAATACTACAATAGTTACTACCAGTGCTATTAATGTAATACCTTCTTGTTCTAAATAAAGTTTTGTTTTTGATTTTTTAGTTTCTTTCAAATCTGTATTCCTCCTTTGTATTATGTATTTTATTTATTCAATCTTATTAAGAATACCATAATTTTTTTTAATTTTCAATAGTTTTTATTACTAAAATTGAAAAAATAACACCTATCAAAAGATAAGTGTTATTATATACTAAATTATTCTTTTACTTCGTCAACTTTTTCTTCGCTAACTGTATCTGTAACTTCTTCTACAACTGGAGTTTCTGTTTCAACAGCTGGTGCTTCTTCTGGAGCAGCTTCAACTGCTGGCTCTTCTACTAATTCTTCTTTTACAATGATTTCTTTGTTTTCGATTCTAGCACCTGTGTTTTCTTTTGTCTTAGCAGCTTTACCAACTCTGTCTCTTAAGTAGTATAGTTTTGCTCTTCTAGCTTTACCAACTCTTACTACTTCAACTTTTTCTACTAATGGTGAATGTACTAAGAATGTTTTTTCAACACCTACACCATAAGAAATTTTTCTTACTGTGAAAGATGCGTTTACTCCTCCGTTTTGTTTTTTTATGATAATTCCTTCAAATACTTGAATTCTTTCTCTGTTACCTTCTTTAATTTTTTGGTGAACTCTAACTGTATCACCAACTTTTAAATCTGGTATCTTGTTTTTTAATTGCTCGTGTTCAATTGATTTTACGATATCCATAACTTTGAATATCCTCCTTTCTTTTTTATTTTAATAAATCTGGTCTTTTTTGTTTTGTTATTTCTAGAGACTTTTGTTCTCTCCATTTTTTTATGTTTTCATGATGTCCAGATAATAACACCTCTGGAACTTTTTGCCCGTGAAATTCTTCGGGTCTTGTGTATTGTGGATATTCCAAAAGATTATTTGTAAAAGACTCTTCTTGTGTAGATTCTTGTTTTAATACCCCTTGTATATATCTACTAACACTGTCTACTAATACCATTGCTGGTATTTCTCCACCTGTTAGCACATAATCTCCAATTGATATTTCTTCGTCTACAATTTCATCTAAAACCCTTTGATCTATTCCTTCATAATGTCCACATAATAAAATAAGATGTTCTTGTTTAGAAAGTTCTAAGACTTTTTCTTGGTTTAACACATTCCCTTTAGGTGATAAATATATAACTTTTGCATTTTCTTTATTTGGTATCGAAGAATATGCATCATATACTACGTCTGGCATCATTACCATTCCAGCTCCGCCACCATATGGTGTATCATCTACTTTTTTGTGTTTATCTTTAGAAAAATCTCTAATGTTGATTAAATTTATTTGTATTAACTGCTTTTCAATTGCTTTTCCAATAACGCTTTGCTTAACTGCTTCAAACATTTCTGGAAAAAGAGTTAATATATCAAATTTCATTATTTTTCCTTTCTTAAACTAATCCTTTTATTAAATGAACTATTATTTTTTCTTGTTCTAAATCAATTTGTTTAATTACTTCACCAATTCCAGGTAATAATATTTGTTTTCCATCTTCTGATTTTATAACATAAATATCATTTGCTCCAGAATTGTATATGTCTTCTACTTTTCCAAGTAATATATCTTCGTCAGTATAAACTGATAGACCAAGTAAATCTGCTATAAAATAGGTATCTTCTGGAAGCTTTCTTGCATTTTCTCTTGCTATTTTTATATAGCAACCTCTATACTTTTCTGCTTCTTCAACAGTATCAATTCCTTTTAGTTTTAATAAAACTTGATTTTTACTATATTTTACTTCTTCAATTTGAATGTCTAGTAATTTACCATTTTTTTCTACTAAAATAGATTCTAGCTCTTCAAATTGAGAAATATCGTCTGTAAAAGGATTTACTTTTATCATTCCTTTAATTCCAAAGTGATTTACAATTTGACCTATTTCAAAATATTCTTGTTTCATGTTTTTCCTCTAATCCACAAATTCAATAATTACTTTTTTGTGTTCTTTGGCAGCTAAAGATTTCATAACAGTACGAATTGCTTTTGCAATTTTTCCTTGTTTTCCAATTACTTTACCCATATCTGACTCTGCTACTTTTACTTCAAATGTAGTAGTTTTATCGTCTTCTTTTGAGTTTATTATAACTTTATCTTTATCTTCTACCAAATTTAAAATAATAGTTTCTAAAATTTCTTTCATTTTTAAGTTTTACCTTCCTTATGAAAATTAGTTTTTAGCTGCTCTTTCTATTAATTCTTTTACAGAATCTGTTGGTTTTGCACCATTTTTAATCCATGTAGCTAATTTTTCATTGTCTATTGTAATTGTAGAAGGTTCTGTCATTGGATCATATGAACCAATTTTTTCGATGATTTTTCCATCTCTTGGGCTTTTAGAGTCTGCTACAACTATGTGATAGAATGGAGCTTTTTTAGCACCTTGTCTTTGTAATCTGATTTTTACCATTTGTTTTTTCACCTCCTAAAAATTTGTTATTTATATTTTTAAAAATTAAAAACTTTTTTTCATAATAATGTTAAAATCGCTGGTCCTTGGTGTCGAGCTTCCTTCCCTTGAATGTCACAAAAACAAATAAATTTGTTTTTGGACACTATCGGTTGGAACTCTCCAACTGTTACGCTTCGCTCCACCTTACGCGGACTGCGCTTTCTTTTAACATTATTATTCTAAATTTTTTATTGAACATTTAAAATTTAAAATTCTTCAAATCCATGCCTTGCATCATCTTTTTCATTCCACCTTTGTTGTTTTGCATTTGCTTCATCATTTTTTGTGTCATTTCAAAAGATTTCATGAATTTATTTATTTCTTGTACTGAAGTTCCACTACCTCTTGCAATTCTTGCTCTTCTACTTCCATTTAGTAGTTTTGGATTTTTTCTTTCAGCTTTTGTCATCGAACAAATCATTGCTTCTATTCTAACGAATTCTTTGTCATCTATTTTTACGTCTTTTAGCTGATTCATTCCTGGAATCATTTTTAGTAAAGATGAAAATGAACCCATCTTTTTAATTTGTCTTAGTTGAGTTAAATAATCATCTAAGTCAAATTCTTTTTTCTTAAGCTGTTTTTCTATTTTCTCAGCTTCTTCTAAGTCAAAACTTTCTTCTGCTTTTTCTATAATTGAAAGTACATCACCCATTCCTAAAATTCTTTGTGCCATTC
Organism: uncultured Clostridia bacterium; assembly: GCA_934122155.1. Taxonomy (GTDB): domain Bacteria; phylum Bacillota; class Clostridia; order TANB77; family CAG-508; genus CAG-273. Next base: position 9,897 of record CAKOVX010000014.1, on the reverse strand, counting down.
TATCTGGATGAAATACTTCTATGTCACTTAATTTTTCACCTGTTGCAGCAAACTTAATTGGTTTGCCTGTAACTTTTTTTACTGATAGTGCTGCACCACCACGAGTGTCACCGTCTAATTTTGTAAGAACTACTCCGTCAATGCCTAAGTTTTCATTAAATGATTTTGCAACATTAACAGCATCTTGACCTGTCATACTATCTACTACTAATAGAATTTCATGTGGTTTTACATTTGCTTTTACATTTTTAAGTTCTTGCATTAGTTCTTCATCAATATGTAGTCTACCTGCTGTATCTAGTATTACTACATCATTTAACTTGCTCATTGCTGTTGACATAGCTTGTTTTGCTATATGTACAACATCTTTTGATTGTTCATTTGCAAATACTGGTATGTTAAGTTGAGCTCCAACTACTTGTAATTGTTTAATAGCTGCTGGTCTATAAACATCACATGCAACTAATAATGGCTTTTTACCTTGTTTACGAAGTAAGTTTGCAAGCTTTCCTGCTGTTGTTGTTTTACCTGAACCTTGAAGACCAACTAACATAATAATTGTTGGTGGATTTGGAGTAAAGTTTATTTTACTTTCTGTACCTCCTAAAAGTTCTACTAGTTCATCCTTTACTATTTTAATAACTTGTTGACCTGGCGTTAATGATTTTAATACATCTTGGCCTAAAGCCTTTTCTTGTACAGATGAAATAAATTCTTTAACTATTACATAGTTAACATCTGCTTCTAATAGTGCAAGCTTTACCTCTCTAAGCATTTCTTTTAAATCTGATTCTGTAATTCTTGCTTTACCTCTAAGTTTTCTAGTAATATCTTGAAGTTTTGAACTTAATCCTTCAAAAGCCATTTGTTAGCTCCCTTCTTTTCTATTGTAATATTTTAAATAAATTCTGCCAAAGTTAAATGATGATTATTTTTAAAATTTTTATGCTAAGCAACTCAACTCTTCTCTAACATGATTCAAGATTTTTTCAATTTTTTTATCAGAAGATGTATTTTCAATTTTACTTAGTTCTTCTAATATTTCTTGAAGCTTGCGTTCTTGATTTAATGTCTTTTTCATAAATGTTAGCTTTTCTTCTAATTCGAAAAGTTTATTTTCCCCCTTTTTTATTATATCTCTTACTGCCTGTCTTGTTATATTATTATTTTCGGCTATTTCTGAAAGTGATAAGTCATTATTGTAATAGTCATTTATTACTTGATATTGCTTTTCAGTTAGCATTTTTCCATATATTTGGCATAGCATACTTACTTTTACATTTTTCTCCAAATGACATCACTCCTTTTTCGTGAGTAATAATTACTTTTCTACATTAGAAAAAGTATATTAGCATTTTTTGTAATGCTAATATACTTTACACTATTTTTATTGATTTGTCAAGTGTTTTAGTGAAATTTACATTTTGTTTTGTTCTTTAATTGCTGCTTGTGCTGCTGCTAGTCTTGCTATTGGAACTCTGAATGGTGAGCATGATACATATGTTAGCCCAACTTTATGACAGAATTCAACGCTTGAAGGCTCTCCACCATGTTCTCCGCATATTCCTAATTTGATGTCTGGTCTTGTTGCTTTTCCTTTTTCTACCGCCATTTCCACTAATTGTCCTACACCTTTTTGATCTAATTTTGCAAATGGATCTGATTCATAAATTTTATTTTTATAATATGAATCTAGGAATTTTCCAGCATCATCACGACTAAATCCAAATGTTAATTGTGTTAAGTCATTTGTTCCAAAAGAGAAAAAGTCTGCTTCTTTTGCTATTTCATCTGCTAGTAAAGCTGCTCTTGGTACTTCTATCATAGTTCCAATGTGATATTTCATATCTGAACCTTTTTCTTTTTTAACTTGTTCAGCTACTTCTACAACTATATCTTTAACAAATTTTAATTCTCTTTCTTCTCCGATTAATGGAATCATAATTTCTGGAACAATATTATATCCTTCTTCTTCTTTAACTTCAATTGCAGCTTCCATTAAAGCTCTTGTTTGCATTTTAGCTATTTCTGGGTATGTTACTGCTAAACGGCATCCTCTATGTCCCATCATTGGGTTGAATTCATGTAATTCAGCACATTTATTTTTTAGGTGTTCTACTGTAACTCCCATGTCTTTTGCTAATGCAATTATATCCTCTTCTTCTGTTGGTAAGAACTCATGTAGTGGTGGGTCTAAGTAACGTACAGTCATTGGTAATTCTTTTAGCTCTTTGTACATTGCTTTGAAGTCACCTTTTTGGAATGGTATTAACTCATTTAAAGCTGCTTCACGTGCTTCAACAGTTTCTGCTAATATCATTTTTCTTATTTTTGGTATTCTATCTTCTTCAAAGAACATGTGCTCTGTACGGCAAAGTCCTATACCTTCTGCTCCTAAATGAACAGCATTTTTTGTATCTCTTGGGTTGTCTGCATTTGTTCTAACTCCTAGTTTTCTATATTTATCTGCCCAGCCCATTATTCTTCCAAAGTTTCCACTAACACTAGCTTCTACTGTTTTTATGTCACCTTTGTAGATTTTTCCTGTTGTTCCATCTAGAGAAATGTAATCTCCTTCATGGAAAGTATATCCGCCAAGCTCAAATTGTTTAGCTTCTTCGTTTATTGTTATTTCTCCACAACCTGATACACAGCATGTTCCCATACCACGTGCTACAACGGCTGCATGTGATGTCATTCCTCCACGAACTGTTAAAATACCTTGAGCTGCAATCATACCTTCAATATCTTCTGGTGTTGTCTCTAGTCTAACTAATATTACTCTTTCTCCGTTTCCACCTTTTCCTAGTTTTTTTGCCTCTTCTGCTGTAAATACTACTTTACCTGCTGCTGCTCCTGGTGATGCTGGTAGTGCTTCTCCTACAACTTCTCCTGCTTTTAAGCTTTCTTTGTCAAATGTTGGGTGTAATAATTGGTCTAAAGATTTTGCATCTATTCTTAGTACAGCCTCTTTTTCATCAATCATTCCTTCATCAACTAAATCACACGCAATTTGAATTGCTGCATGAGCAGTTCTTTTTCCATTTCTTGTTTGTAAGAAATATAATTTACCTTCTTGAATTGTAAATTCCATATCTTGCATATCACGATAATGATTTTCAAGTTTATGTGCAATTTCAATAAATTCTTTATAGCATTCTGGTAAATCTTCTTCAAGTTTAGTAATTGGTTGTGGTGTTCTAACACCTGCAACTACGTCTTCTCCTTGTGCATTAATTAAATATTCTCCATATATTCCTTTTTCTCCTGTTGATGGGTTTCTTGTAAAAGCAACTCCTGTACCTGATGTTTCACCCATATTTCCAAACACCATAGTTTGCACGTTTACAGCTGTTCCCCAGTCTCCTGGTATATCGTTCATTCTTCTATAAACTATTGCTCTTGGGTTGTCCCAGCTTCTAAATACGGCTTTAACAGCTCCCATTAATTGCTCTGTTGGGTCTTGTGGGAACTCCTCGCCATTCATGCTTTGTTTATATACCTCTTTAAATCTTTTTACTAATTCTTTTAAATCATCTGTTGTTAATTCTGTGTCATAATGAATTCCTTTTGCAGTTTTTACCTCGTCTATTATTTTTTCAAAATATGATTTTGGTACCTCCATAACTACATCTGAATACATTTGAATAAATCTTCTATATGAATCATATGCAAATCTAGGATTTCCTGTTTTTGCAGCAAAGCCTTCAACAGCTTCATCATTTAATCCTAAATTTAATATAGTATCCATCATTCCAGGCATAGATGCTCTTGCACCACTTCTTACTGATACTAATAATGGGTCTTTATTATCTCCAAATTTTTTGCCTTGCATTTCTTCTAATGTTTTTAGTGCTTCAAAAATTTGGTCTTGAATTTCCTTTGAGATTGTTTTTCCATCCTCATAGTATTTTGTACAAGCCTCTGTTGTAACTGTAAATCCTTGTGGGATTGGTAAACCTAAATTAGTCATTTCTGCTAAGTTAGCACCTTTTCCTCCTAGTAGTTCACGCATATTTGCGTTTCCTTCTTTAAATAAGTATACGTATTTTTGACTCATAAAGAACCTCCTTAAAATTTGTTTTAACAACAATATTTGTTATGAGTAAATTTTTGCCCATAACATTTTTAATTATACATATAGGTACAAAAAAAGTAAAGAAATTTTTCAGATTTTTCTTTACTTTTTTCTTGCTTTATTCATCATTGCTTGCTAGCCTTAGTTTAACCAAAACTGCATATATTTTTGTTCCAAATGGTATCATCATAATGTCTTCTTTTTTTAGAATTTTTAAAACAAATATAGTAATTATATAAATTACTGCTCCTAAAATAATTGATATGATTGTACTCATATTTTGCCCAATCATTGTATTTAGACCTTGGTTTATAAAATATGTACATACTCCCATAAATATTGATGCAAATATTGGTGCTATTACCATTCTCCAACATTTTAAATGTAGCTTTATATTTTTTTGTAACGATATAGCACATATTAAAAATGCAACAAATTGGCATATTATTGTACTTATTCCAGCTCCCATTATTTCAATATTAGGGTTGCTAATTAATACTATATTTAATACAAATTTAATTATTATTCCTACTATTAACGCAATTGCTGGTATGTATGTTTTGTTTAGTCCATATAAACCTCCATTTATTGTCTGGTTTAGTGCAATAAATATCATTGCAATTGCATATACCATCAATACCTCTGCACCATCACTTGCTGTCGGATAAATTAGATTAAGTATTGGCTGAGCTAGTGATATAAAACCTGCTGCACATGGCAAAACTATTAATAACGAAGCAAACATTGAAAATGTCATTCTTTTTGAGGCTGTTGTCATATCCTTTTGAGCAATAGCTCCAGATATTGCTGGTACCAAAGCTGTTGAGAATGCAACATTTACTGCTATTGGCAAATTTACTAATGTATCTACTTTTGATAATATTCCATTTTTACTCATCGCTAGAGCTTCCAGCTGTTCTTTTACTGGATACATATTAGCAAATGCCGCTTGTATACACCTGCTTACTGTTGCTGTGTCTATTAGTGGACTTACAACTGATATTATTGAGCTAATTGTAACAGGTATTGAAATTATAAGAATCTTTTTTAATAATTTTGCTGCTGTTAGGTCTTCTTCTTCTGATTTTTGCTTTGGGTCTATTTTTAATTTTCTTTTTTTGTAGTATATAATTAAATACACAAATGTTAAAATTATGGCTAAGGTAGTTGATAAATTTCCTCCTGCTGCCATTATATATGGCTCTCTGCCAAGTAATGCATATACAAAAGTTATTGATAAAACACAATTAAATAATTGCTCTATAATTTGTGAATAACTTGTAGGTTTCATATCATTCATTCCAGCAAAATATCCTCTAAACACTGCTGATGCTGAAACAAATGCAATTGCTGGTGCTAATACTTGCATAACATATTTTGTATCTGCTACATCATATATTGTAGTTGCAATATATTCTGCTCCTATAAACAATCCTAAAGATAATATGATTCCAATTCCTACAAAAAAGGCCATACATATTTTGAATATTCTTTGTGCTCCTTTGTTATCACCTTTTGCAATTCTCTCCGAAACTAATTTTGAAACAACACTTGGTATACCTATTGATGACAAGGCTAATAGTAGAGAATATATTTGGTATCCTGCTGAATAATAGCCTAGTCCTGTATCTCCAAATCCTTCAAAATTGGTTATTACAAATTTATATACTAGTCCTAATATTTTTACCATTATTTGCGCAAACATTAAAATTAGCACATTTTTCATAAAGGATGTTCCTTTTTTTGTTTCTTTTTGTTCCATTTGGTTCCTTTCTGTTGTTATTTTTTATTTACTTTTATACTTCTATTGCTATCAATACAAATCGCTCATTTTTCAAAATTAAATTTTGGCATCATTCCTATTTTTTCTGGCGTGTGAGCTGGTAATTGGTATATATCATGTCCGTGGAAATTCATTTGCTTCAACAAATAACGGTCCATCTGGTGTAAATGCTACGTCCCATCCAACATATCCCATTTCAGGTATCTCTTGGCATGCTTTTTTACAAAGTTCAATTGCTTCATTCCAATATGGAAATTTAAAACCTTTTATAGTTTCACCTGTTTGTGGGTGCTTTTCATATATATTTTTTTGTTTATCAATTGCAAGTTGTGTTACCACACCTGTTTTTTCGTCTACTGGTGCAACCATTCCACCACTATTAAAATTATCTACACATTTTCCATTATTTCCAATTCTAAAATATGCACATATTATATGTGGTTCTAGCTTAACATTTTTTCTTTGTTCTTTTGGTATTGTTAAAAGTGATTTTCCATCTTCTGTTGTAACTACTGTTACTATTCTTACTGTGTTAATTGAATTTGAATATATTTTAGCTACATCTGGATGTTGCTTTATAACTTCTTCTAATTCAAAATTATGTCCTTCTTTAATTAGATAACTATATAATTCATCCAAAGAATTATAGTCTGAAGTTTTAATTTTTTCTATTCCTTTACCACATCCTCCGTCAATTGGCTTTGCCATAAATGTAGGATGTTTTTCTAAAAATTTTATAACATCTTCTTTTGGAGTACCATTTACTTTTATCCAATCTCTCTTTAAATATTTATTAAATGTGCTATTGAATTCATCTTTGTTTTGAAAATAGTGAAGTGTATCCATATCACAATATTTAGTTACAAAATTATTGTTTCTTCCTCTTGTTAAATACGTATTTCTTTGTTCATCTGTCAAATTATACATTTCAAACAAATCATAATCCATATATCCTGCGCCATAACGTCTTGCACATTTTTGCATATCCAAAAATATTTTTAATTTTGACATTTTTGTCTTATCGTGTATTGAATTAATCTTTTCAATCATGGCCTTTTTATCCATGGTTTTTAATCTTTTTAATATATATATAATATTTCCCATTAATTTCTCCTAAAAAAATAGTATATAAAAGATTATATACTATTTAATAAATATATTGCAAGTTTTTTATTAAAATTGAATTTTTTCACTAAGCCAATTTTCTAGTTCATCAATTTTTACTCTTACTTGTTCCATTGTATCTCTGTCTCTAATTGTAACACATTCATCTTCTAATGTGTCGAAGTCAATTGTTACACAATATGGTGTTCCTATTTCGTCTTCTCTTCTATAACGTTTACCAATGCTTCCTGCTTCATCATAATCACACATAAAGTTCTTAGATAATTTTGCATATACTTCTTCTGCTTTTTCACTTAATTTTTTAGAAAGTGGAAGTACAGCTACTTTATATGGTGCTAAAGCTGGATGTAAATGTAATACTGTTCTTACATCTCCTTCTGCAATTTCTTGTTCTTCATAAGCATTGCATAAGAATGCTAATGTTACACGGTCACAACCTAGTGATGGCTCAACACAATATGGCACAAATTTTTCTCCTGTTTCTTGGTCTAAGTAAGTAAAGTCTTCTCCTGAATATTGTGCATGTTGTTTTAAGTCATAATCTGTTCTATCTGCAATACCCCATAGTTCTCCCCAACCAAATGGAAATGCAAATTCAATATCTGTTGTACCTTTACTGTAGAAACATAATTCTTCTGGGCTGTGGTCTCTTAGTCTAATTTTTTCTTCTTTCATTCCTAAGCTTAAAAGCCAATTTTTGCAGAATGCTCTCCAATATTCAAACCATTCCATATCTGTTCCTGGTTTGCAGAAAAATTCAAGTTCCATTTGCTCAAATTCACGAATTCTAAATATGAAGTTACCTGGTGTAATTTCGTTTCTAAATGATTTACCTACTTGACCGATTCCCATTGGTAGTTTTCTTCTTGTTGTTCTTAGTACATTTTTAAAGTTTACAAATATACCTTGTGCTGTTTCTGGTCTTAGGTAAATTTCTGAACTGCTATCTTCTGTTACGCCTTGATATGTTTTATACATTAAGTTAAATTTTCTAATTGGTGTAAAGTTTTGTTCTCCGCATTTAGGGCATACAATATTATTCTCTTTTATGAAGTTAATCATTTCTTCATCTGTCATACCATCTGCAATCATATCTTTATTGTTTTCATGAGCCCATTCTTCAATTAGTTTGTCAGCTCTATGTCTTGTTTTGCAATTTTTGCAATCTATTAATGGGTCACTAAAACCTCCTACGTGACCAGAAGCCACCCATGTTTTAGGGTTCATTAGTATTGCTGCATCTAGACCTACATTATATTTGCTTTCTTGCACAAATTTTTTCATCCATGCTTTTTTCACATTGTTTTTTAGCTCTACTCCTAAAGGGCCGTAGTCCCAAGCATTAGCTAGACCTCCGTAAATTTCTGAGCCTGGGTAAACAAATCCTCTTGATTTGCACAATGCTACTAATTTTTCCATTGTTAATTCTGACATAAAAATTCCTCCTTTTTACTTGCTAGAAATCGAAAAAACTTTCATTCCTAGCTTTTATTGCTAGGGACGAAAGTTTTATTCCGCGGTTCCACCCTATTTGATTAGTTTATACTAATCCACTTTATTTAATATGCTCCAAAGCTCCCCATATGTTTCTTAATGTTGACTTTCACCTAACTCAACTCTCTAAAAATAAGAAATGCATACTTTTTCTTTTTCATCGCATTTATATTCAATACTAGTATTATACGCTTTTTACTCGTTATTGTCAAACTCTAATTTAATTTTGCATAAAATATTTTATAAATATCAATAATATTATTGACAATTAAAGTATTCTGTATTACAATGTATTACATAAGGAGGAGAGAAAAATGACTATATCAGTTAGATTAAATGAAGAAGATACAAAACTTATAAAAGCATATGCAGAAATGCACAATATTTCTTTGTCAGATTTAATAAGAACTGCATTACTTGAAAAAATAGAAGACGAATATGATTTAACTTGTTATGAAAAAGCTGTAGAAGAATATGAACTTAATCCTAAAACATATACTCTTGAAGAAGTAAAAAAGGAGCTTGATTTAGATTGAAATATAAAATAGTGTTTTCAGAAAAAGCTAAAAAGTATTTGAAAAAATTAGATAAATATACCAGTTCTTTAATAATTGGTTGGATCGAAAAAAATTTAGTAAATTGTGATGATCCTCGTATTCATGGTAAGGGATTGGTTGAGAACAAATCAGGTCTGTGGCGTTATCGTATTGGCAATTATAGACTAATATGTGAAATAAAAGATAGTGAACTAATAGTATTAGTATTAGAAATTGGACATAGATGTAATATATATAAATAAAAGCTAATGAGGTTAAAACCTCACTAGCTTTTATTGTATTGTTCTTATTGCTTCGTCTGTTATTTTATTTTTATCAAGTTTTCTCATTATCAACACTACGACTGCAACTATTGCAAATGTTACACCATATATAATCAAGCTTAGTTTCCAATTTCCTTTTAGTAAACTAGCTCCCGCTAATGTTGAAGATATTACTGATGGAAATCTTGCTAATGTTGATATCAGTATAAATTCTGTTGGTTTTATTGGTAGTAATGCTGCTATATATGTTAGTAAATCTTTTGGTGTTCCTGGTATAAAGAATAATATAAAAAGTATATATCTAATTGTTTGAGGATTCTGAAATAGTTTACTTTTTTCTATTTTTTCTATCTTTTCTGGTTTTACAAATTCATATATAAATTCTCTACCAAGTTTATGAACTAGTAAATATATAAATGCTGAAATTATTGCTGCAGAAAGCATTATAAATACTGTTCCCCATAAGCCTCCATAACATAAACCTGCTAATATTTCTATTGGCTCTCCTGGTATTATAAATAAAAATATTTGTGCAAATTGAAGTCCAAATAGCATTAAAAATCCAACAAATCCAGAATCATTTACTTTTTGCTTAAA
>CAKOVX010000013.1 GCA_934122155.1 uncultured Clostridia bacterium | reverse complement strand
AAAAATATTTGTGCAAATTGAAGTCCAAATAGCATTAAAAATCCAACAAATCCAGAATCATTTACTTTTTGCTTAAACGCTTGTTGTCCAGCTTCACTTGAAAGCTCTTTAAAAGTCGGTATTAAATATATTGTAACTGCCACCATTATTGCTATTACTACTATCAACAATATTATTTTAAATATTTTAGTTTTTTGTTTCATAGTTTTCTCTTTTCTTTTTAATCTTTTTGTATTATATAATTTTATAGTGCTTTTTGTCTATAATGTAATAAGAATTTCTGGTAGGTTATACTACTAGAAATTCTTACACTTTATTATACTACTACATTTCTGATTGCCATTGTAAATATTAATGTAATTAAGAATACTACTAAAAATACAATAACTTTTTGATATTTTTTAGCATTTAGTAAAAATTGAACTATAGCACATCCTACCATCCCACTTGCACAAATGTTAAATAACCATATTATTTCTTTATCTAATTTTGCAAATACTGTAATTAAATTAAATGCTAATAATATAATTATGCTAAATGTGGTAGAAATAACTGCTATTATTGTTTTAACTGAATCAAGTTTTTTATTTGAATAATCAATTGTGCTTATTATGTTTTCCTCAAATTTTTGTTGATAATCTTCTTTTGAAACTTTTTCTCCACTTAATAATTCGTTAATACTAACATTTAATTCTTTTGACAATTGTTGTAATAATGATAGGTCTGGCATGTAATTTCCATTTTCCCATCTAGATACTGTTTTATCAGTAACTCCTAATTTTTCTGCTAACTGCGCTTGTGTTAATTTTAGTTCTTTTCTTTTTTCAGATATAAATTTTCCTATTTTCTTTTGATCCATATCAATCATCTCCTTTGCTAGAGAATAACATTTTTTTCAAGAAATCAACACCCCACAAATAGCGAATTACTAAATTTATACAGCTTCATCATCACAGTCTTGGAATTGTGAGTTGTATAGGTTAGCATAAAAGCCACCTTTTTCTAGTAAATCTTCATGTGTGCCTTGTTCTATAATGTCTCCTTCATTCATTACTAATATTAAGTCAGCATTTTTTATTGTAGATAATCTATGTGCTATTATGAAGCTTGTTCTACCTTTCATTAGGTTATCCATTGCTGCTTGTATTTGTTCTTCTGTCCTTGTATCTATTGAGCTTGTTGCTTCGTCCAATATTAGTATTTCTGGGTTTGTTAATATAACTCTTGCTATTGTTAATAATTGTTTTTGTCCTTGTGATATATTATTTGATTCCTCATCAATTACCATATCATAACCCTTTGGTAATGTTTGTATAAAGTGATGAACATGTGCCGCTTTTGCTGCTTCTATTACTTCTTCGTCTGTCGCATCTGGTTTTCCATATTTAATATTTTCTTTGATGGTTCCACCAAATAGCCATGTATCTTGAAGCACCATTCCAAATACTTTTCTTAAATCTCCACGCTTAAATTCTTGTATATTATGTCCATCAACTAATATTGCACCTTTATTCACATCATAAAATCTCATTAAAAGTTTTACTATTGTGGTTTTACCAGCACCAGTTGGACCAACAATTGCAATTTTTTGTCCATCTTTTACTTTTTCATTAAAGTCATGTATTATAATTTTATCTTCATTGTATCCAAATTGTACATGGTCAAATGTTACATTACCTTTTATGCCTTCTGTTGATATAGCATTTTCTGGGTCTTGTTCTTCTTCTGGTTCTTCTAAGAACTCTAATATTCTTTCAGATGCTGCTGCCATTGCTTGTAACATACTTGAAATTTCTGCTATTTCATTTATTGGTCTTGTAAATTGTTTGTCATATTGAATAAATGATTGTATATTACCAACTGTAATTTTTCCTTGTACTGCTAAATATCCACCTAAAACTGCTATTCCAACATAACCAACATTTCCCGCAAAATTCATTATAGGGTACATTAAGCCTGACATAAAATGTGATTTCCATCCTGAAGTATATAATTCATCATTTAATTTTGCAAAAGCTTCTGCTTCTTCATTTTCTCTATTAAATACTTTTACTATTGTATGTCCACCATATATTTCTTCCACTTGACCATTTACATGTCCTAAATAGTCTTGTTGTTGTTTAAAGTATTTTTGTGATTTTTTTACTATAAATTTTACTAGTATTACTGCAAATGGTATTATTGCAAGTGATACTAAGGTCATACTAACACTTATTGTTAGCATCATAATAAATATACCTATAAGTGTACATACTGCTGTAATTATTGATGTAATACTTTGATTCATATTTTGTGAAAATGTATCTATATCGTTTGTTATAACTGATAATACTTCACCATTTGTTTTTTTATCAAAGTATTTCATTGGCAAATGATTTATTTTTTGTGCTACTTCATTTCTTAGTCTATATGTTAATTTTTGTGATACATTTGTCATTACAAAACTTTGTATTGCTGTAAATATCATACTTATAACATATAGCACAACTAAGGTAAACAAAATACTTGCTATTTTTGCAAAGTCAATTCCACCTGTACCTGACATTTTATTTACTAATCCATTAAATATTTCTGTTGTTGCATTTCCAGAAATTTTTGGGCCTACTATTGTAAATACTGTACTTCCTATTGCAAATATTAGCACTATTAGTAATTGCCATTTATAGTCAAGTAAATATTTTTTGAATATTTTCTTTGCAGTACCTTTGAAGTCTTTTGCCTTTTCTATTTGCTTATTTGACTTTTTATTTCCATTCATTTCTTATTCCTTTCTATTCTAACTCTTCTGCTGAAAGTTGTGATAATGCAATTTGTTTATACACTTCACAATTTTGCATAAGTTCTTTATGAGTTCCTTTTCCTGCAATTTTTCCGTCGTCTAGCACAATTATCTGGTCTGCATTTAAAACTGTATTTATTCTTTGTGCAACTATAATTACTGTTTTATTTTGTGTTTTTTCTGCTAACGCTTCTCTTAATTTTGCATCAGTTTTATAGTCTAGTGCTGAAAAACTATCGTCAAATACAAATATTTCTGGGTCTTTTGCAACTGCTCTTGCAATAGATAAACGTTGTTTTTGTCCACCAGATACATTGCTTCCACCTTGCGCAATTTCAGATTTGTATTTATCATTTTTAGTATCAATAAACTCTGTTGCTTGTGCTATTTCTGCTGCTAATTTCATTTGGTCGTCTAACATGTTTTCATTACTGTATTTTATATTACTTTCTATTGTACCAGAGAATAGCACTCCTTTTTGTGGCACAAATCCTATTACACTTCTTAATTCTTTTTGAGTAACATCTTTAATGTTTACTCCATCAATTAGTATCTCACCTTTTGTGACATCATAAAAACGAGGAATTAAATTTACAACTGTAGATTTACCACTTCCCGTACTACCTATAATTGCTGTGGTTTTCCCTGGTTCAGCTGTAAAATTTATATCACATAATAAAGGTTCATCTGCATCAGGGTATTGGAAAGTAACATTTTTAAATTCTACTATTCCTTTTTTACTTTCATCAAAATGTTTTGGATTTTCTGGGTCTTTTATACTATTTTCTTTTTCTAACACCTCATTTATACGTTTTGCAGATACACTTGCTCTTGGAAGCATAATTGAAAGCATAGATATCATTAAGAATGCCATTACAATTTGCATTGTGTATTGTATAAATGCCATAATATCTCCAACTTGAATTGCATTTATATCTACGTTTTTTGCTCCTACCCAAATTATTAGTAAAGATACTAAGTTCATTACAAGCATTAAAAATGGCATCATTAGGTTCATTGCATTATTTACAAACATAAAGTTTCTCATTAGGTTTTTATTTGCTTTTTCAAATCTCGCTTCTTCTTTTTTCTCTGTATTAAAAGCTCTAATTACTGGTATACCTGTAAGCATTTCTCTTGATACTAGGTTTAATTTATCAACTAGTTCCTGCATCTTTTTGAATTTTGGCATTGCTACAACAAATAGTAATAATACAATTAGTAATACTGCACCAAGTGCCACTCCTATTATCCAAGCCATTGGATTTTGCTTTAAAGCTATAACTTTAAATAGTCCGCCTATACCAATTATAGGGGCATAAACAATAACTCTAAACATCATTGATACTACGTTTTGTATTTGTTGAATATCGTTTGTACTACGTGTTATTAAAGATGCTGTTGAAAATTCTTTAAATTCGCTAATTGAAAATCCTAATATTTTTTTGAATATCTTTTCTCTTAAAGCTTTTCCAAGTTTAGCTCCAACACGAGATGATAAAAACATTACTGTGATACCACATACTAACTGCTGCTACAGCTAACATTTTTAGCCCCTCTATCCATATATATTGGCTTTGGTAGTTATTTGGATCAACTATTGCTTCTGTTATTCCATTGTTTACAATTCTTGTTATGTAATCAGGTAGTGCTAAGTCTGCATACGCCTGAATTGCAAGTAATATGATAATTATAACTACTGCTAGCCATGACTGTTTTAAGTTTTTTAATATTTTAAGCATTTAATTCTCTTCCTCTCTAAAAAGCATTATGCCCTATATTATACACGACATAATGCTTTTTGTTAACATTTTTCACACAAATTTTACATTTTAATTTATATGATACTTAGCCTCCATTTCTGCAACTGCTTCTTCCATTGGTATTCCTTTGCCTTCTTCTATTTCTTTTATTGCTTTATCAATTTTTTCAAGTATATCTTTCTTAAATTCTTCGAAGTCAGCATATTGCTTATCAAATTTTTCTGAAATTCGTTTATCTATTTCCTTCTCTGTTAAATGTCCTTTTACTAAATCTTCGTAAGCTTCATTGCTTAATAACACTAAGTCATTGTATCCATTTTTAGTAATATATATAGGTTGTTTAGTTTGATGGCAAATTTTTGAAATTTCACTATAATTATTTCTTAAATCTGCTGATGGTCTAATTACTGCCATATAAATTCCTCCTTCAAATTATATATTCAAATTATATCTTAATTTTTGTATGTAGTCAATATTAAAATAAGTTAAAGTTAATATTCTTTAATATAAAAAACAACTAAGTTAGTATTATTCTACTAAACTCAGTTGCTTTTTATAAGTTTTTACATTTTATTCTAATATACTTCCTGCTTGGATGTTGTTTCCTCTTAGGAAGTCTGAGGTGCTCATTCTTTTTGCATTTTCTGCTTGTATTTCTAGTATTTGTAGTATTCCTTGTTTTGCTTTGATAAATAGCCCTTGTTTTGGATTTGTAAATAATATTGTTCCCGCTTCTAATTCGTTTAGTTTATATTCATATTCTTTTAGTTCAGAAAATGTAGTTAATAGCTCTTGTTCAGACATTAGTTTTGCTTTCCAAAATTTTAGCTTTTTACCATCTAAAAATGTATATGCTCCCATTATTGGGTTCAAGCCTCTAATTAGATTTTTAATTTGTTCTGCTGTTTGGTTTTGCCAGTCTATTTTTGCCATTTCTTTGCTAAGCATTGGAGCCATTGTAAATTCTTCTCCTTGTTTTTCTCTTGGTGCTTTTCCTTGTTCTATCAGATCAAGTGTTTTTACTAATAGTTCTCCTCCAATTTTTGTTAGTCTATCCCAAAGTTCCCCTGTTGTTTCATTTTCTCCTATTTCTACTTCTTGTTTTAAAATCATATCTCCTGTGTCCATTCCTGCATCCATATACATTGTGGTAATTCCTGTTGTTTTATCTCCATTTAAAACTGCCCATTGTATTGGAGCTGCTCCTCTGTATTTAGGTAATAATGAAGCATGTACATTTATGCAACCTAGTTTTGGAATGTCTAATAATTCTTGTGGTAATATTTTTCCATATGCTACAACACATATTACATCTGGCTTTAAAGCTTTCATTTTTTCTATAAACTCTGTGTTGTTTCTTACTTTTTCAGGTTGATATATTTCCAAACCATTTTCTAAGGCATATTGTTTTACTGGTGATGCTATCATTTTCATTCCTCTGCCTTGAGGTTTGTCAGGATTTGTTACAACTGCTAATACGTTATGTTTTGCTTCTACTAAGCATTTAAGGCTTTCTTTTGCAAAATCTGGTGTTCCCATAAATATAATATTAAGCATTTACATCCCCCCTATTTTCGTTCTTCTGGTGTTGAATATTCTAGTGTGCCTGGAATAACTTTGTCTATAAATAGTATTCCTTCTAAGTGGTCTATTTCGTGAGCTATTGCTTGTGCTAACAAGCCTTCTCCCTCTATTTTTATTTTCTCTCCATTTTCGTTCAAGGCTTCCATCACTACTTTTTCTGGTCTTATTACTTTACCAAACTGATTTGGAAAACTTAGGCAACCTTCTTCAACTTCTTGTGTTCCTTTTTCTTTTACTATTTTTGGATTTACTAATTTAATTGGTCCTTTTTCATCATACAAATCAATTACTACTAGTCTTTTTAATATTCCTATTTGTGGAGCTGCTAAGCCTACTCCATCATATTTGTGCATAGTTTCAACCATGTCGTCTAATATTTCTCTTATTTTATCATCAACTATTTCTACTTCTCTTGATTTTTTTCTTAGTATTTCGTCTGTTGTTTGTCTTATTATTCTTATTGCCATAAAAAACTCCTCTCACATCCAATTGTTAGGATTCAAATCAATACTAACTCTATTAATATTATTCTTTCCTTCTTTTGTTTGTCCATATTCATTCAACATATCGTTTATCAAATTGATTGTTTCTTTACCAAATTTACATTTAATAATTATACGAAAACGATATTTGTTTTTAATTTTGTCTACTGGTGCTGGCACTCCTTTATATAACATTATTCCTAAATTCTCGGTAATTACTCTGTTTTTTAGGTATTTGTGTAATTGCTCTGTTATTTTAAATGCTGACATTTTGTTTTCTGAACTAACACCAACTACTATTATATCGCAAAATGGTGGATATTTCAATTGTTTTCTCAACATAATCTCTGTATCATAAAACAATTGATAATCTTGTTTTTTAGCACATTCTATACTAAAGTTGTCAGGATTATATGTTTGTATTATCACTCTACCTTGTGTTTCTTCTCTCCCTGCTCTACCTGCTACCTGTGTTAGTATTTGGAAGGTTCTTTCTGTTGCTCTAAAGTCGTCTATGTTTAAACTACTATCTGCTGCAATAACTCCTACTAAAGTAACATTTGGAAAGTGGTGCCCTTTTACTACCATTTGTGTTCCTATTAAAATGTCTATGTTTTCGTTCTTAAACTTGTTTAATATTTCTTCATGTGAATTTTTTTTAGTTACTGTGTCCACATCCATACGTATTGTCGTTGCTTCCGGAAATAGTAGGTTTATTTGTTCTTCTAGTTTTTGTGTTCCTGCTCCAAAATATCTAATATTTTTGCCATGGCATTCTGGACATTCTTTTACAACCTCTTCTTCATATCCACAATAATGACATTTTAGCTTTTTGTTACTTGCATGATATGTTAATGTAATATCACAATTTTTGCATTTTATAGTATGTCCGCAGTCTCTACACATTACAAAGGTTGAAAATCCTCTACGGTTTAAAAATAGTATTGTTTGTTTATGGTTTTGCAAGTTTTCTTTTATTGCTTGATGCAACTTTCCACTAATCATAGATTTGTTGCCTTGTTCTAGCTCATGTCTTAAATCCACTATTTCTACATTTGGAAGTTTAGCATTATTAGCTCTTTTAGTTAATTTTAGTAGTTCTATTTCTCCTGTTTGCGTTTTATAATATGTATCTAAATCAGGTGTAGCACTTCCTTCTACTAAACATATACTATTTTCTTTTGCTAAATATCTAGCAATTTCTCTAGTATGATATTTCGGTGTAGTTTCTGATTTGTATGACTGGTCATGTTCTTCGTCTATAATAATCAAACCTAAATCTTGCATCGGAGCAAATATTGCAGAACGCGCTCCTATTACAATTTTAGCCTCTCCTCTTTTTATTTTGTTCCATTGATCATATCTTTCACCTACTGATAGTTTGCTATGTAATACTGCAATGTTTTCTTCTCCAAAACGTGCTATAAATCTATCTACGGTTTGTGGTGTTAATGATATTTCTGGAACTAACATCAAGCTTGATTTTCCCAAGTTTAGCACTTTATCTATTAGTTGCAAATATATTTCTGTTTTTCCTGAACCAGTAACACCAAATAGTAAAAATTCAGAGTTAAATTGATCATCTATTGCATCTGCTACTGCATTATATGCTTGACTCTGTTCGTCATTTAGTGGAAGTGGCTTGTCTCTGTTTATTGCTTTATGTAAAAATGGATTTCTTTCTACTTGTTTTTCTACTATTTCTATATATCCATTTTTTTGTAATGTATTTAGTACAGCTTTGCTTACATCTGCAAATGTTTCTAAGTCTGATATTATTACTCCTTCATTGTCTATTAAAAACTCTAATGCCCTTATTTGTTTATCTGATTTAATAGTTTTGCTTTCTATTTCTTGTTGTATTTGTTCTGCATCCTTTTTTAAATATACAAAGTTTGCATTTTTTTCTTTTACTCTATTTTCTACCACTCTTGCAGTAGTTCCTGGTGGCAACATTAGTTTTATACAGTCTGATATATTACAAAAATATCGTTTAGCCATCCAATTTGCAAGTTTTATGCTTTTTTCATCTAAATAGTTGCCATTTACATCACTAATTTCTTTTACTTTATATTCAGAAGTTTCTTTAATATTAACTACAAAACCTTCGTCTAATTCTTTTCTATTTGAAAAAGGCACAAGAACTCTAGCACCTAATTTTATTTTAGGTGCTAATTCATCTGGTATTTTATAATCAAATACCTTATTTAATTGCTTTGCATTACTATTTAATATTACTTCTGCTATCATATTTACTCTTTTATTTTAAGACAAAAAGCAAAGTCTAAAACTCTGCTTCTGTCATATTGTATTCATTTCTTATAATTTCCATTATAATATTAACTGTTTTTTCTAAGTTATTATTTTTTATTACGTAATCATATATTCCTATTTTAGATTCTTCATATTGTAGACGATTTAAGCGTAACTCAATATCTTTTGGGCTTGGCTTATCTATTCTGTTTTCCAAACGTCTTCTTAGTTCCTCTTTTGGAACTTTTAAGAATATAGTTACAATTTTGGTATCATTACCTAATAGTTTTACTAGGTTTTCAACACCATTTACTTCAATGTCTTTTACTATAATTTTGCCATTTTGCATCTTTTCATTTAATAGTTTCCTTGAGGTTCCATAGTAATGATTATGGTGAGCAGAGTATTCATATAGTTCTCCTCTAGCTATCATTGCCTCAAATTCTTCTGTTGATACAAAATTATATGTTTTGCCTGGTATATCATTTTCTCTAGGAGCTCTATCTGTGTATGATGGAAGAGACTCTACATTCTTCATTCTTGCTATTAATTCTTTCTTTATAGTGTCTTTTCCAGCTCCAGAAACCCCTGATAATAATACTAGCATGGTTTCACCTTACCTTCTGCTATTTCATCAGCAGCAAGTGATACTGGTGATGGTTCATCTTTTTTTGTTAAAGGTGTGCTTCCAGCAGCTATTTGTCTAGCTCTTTTAGATGTAACAGTTACTAGTCTAAAGCGGTTATCTACCTTTTCTAATAATTCTAATACAGTTGGTTTTACTAACATATATTTCCCTTCTTTCTATTCATTTTCTATTTTACTTGAATCATCTTCAAATCTTCCTGCGACTGTTTCTGGTTGAACTGAAGATAATACAACATGGTTTGAATCCATTACTATTACAGCTCTTGTTCTTCTGCCACATGTAGCATCAATTGCTCTTCCACTGTCTTTTGCATCTTGTACTAATCTTTTTATTGGTGCAGACTCTGGACTTACAATTGCTACTATTCTATCAGATGATACAACATTGCCAAAACCTATATTTATTAATTGCATAAAAGCCCTCCTTATTATTCAACATTTTGTATTTGTTCTCTTATGTCCTCTAATATAGTTTTCATATCTATTACTAAATTAGTAATTTCTAGTTTTCCAGACTTTGAACCAATAGTATTTGTTTCTCTATTCATTTCTTGCATAAGAAAATCTAGCTTTTTGCCATTTGGTTCATCTTGTTCTATTAAGTTTTCAAATTGAAATATGTGACTTTTTAGTCTTGTTAATTCTTCTTCTATTGAACATTTATCTGAATAGATTACTATTTCTTGAGCTAGTCTGTCTTTATCTACTACATCTACTTTCAATAGTTCTTTAACTCTTTCTTCTAATTTTACTATATATTCTTCTACAAGTCCAGTAGAAAGCTTAGAAATTTTGTCAATATTTTCTTGTATGTTTTTTGCTCTTTTTTCTAAATCTTGTCTTATTTTATTTCCTTCAATACTTCTCATATCAATAAAATTATCAAGTGCATTTTCTAAGCATTCTGAAAGCTCTGACCAAATTGTCTCTAAACTTTCTTCTTCTATTTGAACATTTAATACGTCTGGCATTTTGGAAACTTCTGTTGCTCTTAGCCCACTTGGTATATCAGCTTCTTCAGCTAGTTCAGATAGTTCTTTAATATATAATTTTGCTAATTCTTTATTAATAATAACATTTTTTCCGCTTGTTCCATAATTTGCATAATTTATAAATACTTCTATTTTTCCTCTTGCTATTCTGTTTAATACAGATTTTCTTACCTTATCTTCTAAGTATAATAAATTTCTAGGTGCTTTAACTGTAATATCTGCATATTTATGATTTACAGAACGAATTTCTACTAAGTATTCTCGTCCTTCTCTTTCTAGTTTTGCTCTTCCAAAGCCAGTCATACTTTTCATGTTTTTTCTCCTAACTATATAGTTATTTTTTTATTATTTTTTTCATTGAATCAATAAAATATTGTCTTTTCATTTTAGTATAAACTATTATTGATTTTACAGTATAGTATATTGCAATTGCATATGTTGTTAATATTGCTATTATTACAAACTTACTATTTAGCATGATGTCAATATATATAGCTGCCAACATACAAAGTGCAAGTACTAACATTTCAATACCATAAATAGCAATTTTACCACTATCTTTTTTATATGCATATTCAAAAGTTCCTATTGCAACTGCAAGTAATGACACTGCAAATACTTTTAAGTCTACTATAAACACAGATTGTTCAATGTTTATAAAGCCAAGAATGATAAAGTTAAAAAATACTTCTATTGCAATTGCTATTAATAAATTTTTAAATACTTCCCCATTCATCTTTTTTTGTTCTTCTATCGGAATAACCTTTTTAGACTTTAGTTCTTCTTGTACTGTTTTTTCAATTTCTTCCATGTTTAAGTTTTCAACATTTTTCTTTTCTTCTTGTTTTTCTTTTTTAGTGCTTTTCTGTTTATTTGGCTTTTTTTCTTCGGTTACATTAGTTTTCTTTTTAGTATTGGCAGTTGTACTTTTAGGTTTGTTAGTATTTGCTTTTGGCTTTGTTGTTTTTGTCTCAGGCTTAGATGTACTTTTTTTTGTTGAAGTAACTTTTTTAGTTTGTTTTTTTTCTACTGGTTCTACTTTTTTAGTAGTCTTTTTTGTAGTTTTTTCTTCCTTTTCTGTTGGCATTTTACTTTCTCCTTTTATAATTCAAATTCATATACAATGTTGCTCATAATACTAATTGATGCTGTTTCTGTTCTTAATATTCTTCTTCCTAATGTTACCACTTTTGCACCTGCTTTGGCAAGTTTTTCTACTTCCGTTTTGTCCATTCCACCTTCTGGGCCTATTATAATACCAATTTTTAAATTTTTAGTTCCATCTAGTTTTTTCAACTCATTTTTTAATGTATTTTCTTTTTCTTCTTCATAAGCTAAAATTACTGCATCAAAATCTCTGATTTTTTCACATAAATTATTTATATCAATTGGAATTTCTACTGTTGGTATCAAATCTCTTCCACTTTGTTTTGCTGCTGACTCTGCAATTTTTTGCCAGCGTTCTATTTTCTTACCTTCTTTTTTGCTATCTAGCTTTACTACACATCTTACCATTTCAACTGGCACTATTTGCTTAGCACCTAGTTCTGTATTTTTTTGTATTATGTATTCCATTTTGTCTGCTTTTGGAAGCCCCTGAAAAATTGTAACTTGCACATTGCTTTCTACAAAACTTTTTACGCAGTCTTGTATATCACATATTACATATTCAGGAGTAATTTGAGATATTGTAGTAATATAGTTTAACGTTGTATCTAAATTACAAATTGTTAGCTCTTCACCAATTTTAGCTCTTAATACTTGGTTTATATGTTTTACATCTTCTCCAATTATCTTTATCTTATTTTCTTCAATTTGATTTGTTTTTACGAAAAATTTTGGCATTGCTTCTCCTTTTAAATTTCCTATATATTTTACCACATTATTATGAAATTGCCAATGAAAACAGCAAAATTTAAGTTATTTCTTCTATAATTTCTTGAATGTTTGTAACTGGCTTTGCACCTTGTTTAATAAGGTCATTTGTACCATATGAGTTTGTGCTTGTAATATTTCCTGGTATTACAAATACATCTTTTCCTTGTTCTAAAGCATAGTCTACTGTAATTAAGGTTCCACTTTTTTGTTTTGCTTCTACTACTAATATTCCACTTGAAAGCCCACTAATTATTCTATTTCTTGATGGAAAATTCATTGGTAATGGCTTTGTGTGTGGCTCATATTCTGTTATTATTGCTCCACCCTTTTTAACAATCTCATTGCATAATTCTTTGTTTTCAGCTGGATATATATGTTTTAATCCACTCCCCAATACTGCTATTGTTTTACCATTTGCTTTAACAGCTCCTAGATGTGCATATGTATCAATTCCTCTTGCCAGTCCACTTACTATTACAAAGCCTTCTTTAGCAAGTTCATAAGCAAAATTAAAAGCCACTCTTTTGCCATAATCGCTTGCATCTCTGCAACCAATTATAGCTATTGATGGCTTATTTAAAATTAATTCATCACCCACTAAATATAATTTAGCAGGCGTTGAATATATGTTAGTTAATTTTTTTGGATATTCTTTTTGAGCTTGATAAATAATTTTCATAAAATTTCCTCCTAAAATAATCAAGCCCCCAATTTACTATTTACTCATTTTTTGCTGCTTTAACAACATTTGTCATTAACATTGCAATTGTCATTGGTCCAACTCCACCTGGAACCGGAGTAATATATGATGTTTTGCCTTCTATATTTTGATAGTCAACATCCCCTACAAGTTTTCCATCATTATTTCTGTTTATTCCAACATCTATTACAACTGCACCATCTTTTACCATATCTTCTGTTACAAATTTAGGTTTTCCAACCGCTGCAACTAATATGTCTGCTTGTTTAGTAATGTCTTTTAAATTTTTAGTTCTAGAATGACATGTAGTTACAGTTGCATTTTTATTTAGTAGACATTGTGCTAATGGTTTACCTACTATATTGCTTCTTCCAATAACAACAGCATGTTTTCCTTCTATTTCTATGTTATATTCTTCTAACATTTTCATAACTCCTGCTGGTGTACATGATATAAAGCAATCTTCTCCAATAGCTAATTTGCCAACATTTATCGGATGGAATCCATCTACATCTTTTTTGTAGTTTATAGCATTAAATGCTTCTCTAATGTCTAAGTGCTTTGGTATTGGGCTTTGAAGTAAAATTCCATTAACATCTTTTCTATTATTTAGTTCTTCAATTAAACCTAATAATTCCTCTCTTGTTGTATTCTCTGGTAATAAAAATTCCTCAAATTCAATACCTATTTCATTACATGCTTTACTTTTATTACGCACATATACAGCTGATGCACTGTCATCTCCAACCATTATTACTGCTAACTTTGGAAATATACCTTTTTGTTTTAGTTCTTCAACTTCTAGTTTTAATTCTGCTCTTATCTTTGCCGCAAGTTCTTTGCCATTTATAATTGTTGTCATTTGTTTTCTCCTTTTATTATTTCATATTTTCATCACCAAAAGGTAACGGACATAGCTCTTCAACTGTTTTTGTAGTAGTTTTGCCACTATATGTGTGTGATATAATTTTTACATTTTTATCACATAAATCGCTTATTGCGTGTCTGCATATAAAACATGGCCAACATTCTTGCTCTGTTTTACTCATAACATGTATTTCTTTAACATCACCTTTTTTATAGCCTTCTGTTATGCTAGTGTATAATGCATTTCGTTCAGCACATATTCCTGCTGCTGGACTAGATGTTTCTACATTAACTCCGCTAAATTCTTTTCCGTCTTTCATAACTATAACTGAAGCTACTGGGTATTTATAATATGGAGTATACGAATTTTCTAATAGTTTTTTTAGTTTTTCTTCCATACATTTCCTCCTAGTAGCTTCATTATATAATATAGATTTAAAAATAACAATATTTTTTATTATTTTTGTGTTGCAAAGTTTATTCCTCTTGCCACAACATCTTTCATACTCTCAATCAAGTCATCTATTTCTTTTGGTGTTACTATAAAATTATAATCTTCTGGAGTTAATACTTCTTTTATCATTTCATATTTATCTTCTTCTTGCAATTGATTTAAAAATTCATTTGATTTTGCATCTTGTTGTACTTTTTGAATAAATAAGTCTAAGCTATCTGCTGCTATTGTTGCCGCTTCTACAACAGTTGGTATTCCTATTGCAATAACTGGCACACCTAAAGATTCTTTTGTTAGTTCTTTTCTTTCATTTCCAACTCCTGCTCCTGGCACAATTCCTGTGTCTGCAAGTTGTACTGTACTGCTAATTCTTTCTATACTTCTTGAGGCTAGTGCATCAATTACAATTATCAATTTTGGATGAATGTTTTCTACTATTCCTTTTATAACCTCTAATGTTTCTATACCAGTTGTTCCTAGAACCCCTGGCGCTATTGCACTTACTGGTCTTGTGTCTTTATCAAGTACGTCTGGCATATAGTTTAACAAATGTCTTGTAATATCTATTTCATTTACTACTTTTGGACCCAGTGCATCTGGTGTAACATACAAATTTCCCAATCCAACTACTAATATATCATCTTGAGGGCCCACTAAATTACCAATTAAGCTTTTTAATTCTTTTGTTACCGCTTCTGAAGCTTTTTGTATTTGATCTTCTCCTGCTATTTTTAAGTTTTTAATATCAATTGTAGTATATATGCCTTTTCTTTTTCCTATTGCTTGTTCTCCATTTTCATTTAATACTTTTACTCTTGATATTTTTATATTATCATCAAAACTCTCTTCTTGTGTTTCTAGTCCATCAACCTCGTTTGATATGTTATTAGCTTTTTTAAATAAATCTCTTCTTTCTAGAGCCAAGTCTGTTCTAAAATTAATCATATTTTTACCTCCTATTTACCTTACTATCTATTGTTTCCTAAAAATATGTGATTATTCCAATTTTCTTTTTTATATTGTTAAAAAATATTATTAAATAAAAATTATACAAATTAAGGAGGTGTAAAATAATGGTTTTATATATTGTGATTGGTGTAATTGTTTTAGTTGCTTTATATGTTTTGATTCAATATAATTCTTTTGTGAAATTAAGAAACATGGTGAAAGAAGCGTTTTCAACAATGGATGTTTATTTTACTGGTTATAACAAACATGGTATATTCAGAAAAATTCCATTACGAAATACTGTAACAAGACTAGATGGGACAAAGTCTAATAATAGAGCTGAAATCTCAAATATAAGTGTGAGTGATTCTTATACTACTTCAACTCAAAATGGGTATAAAGTATTAAAAATTGGTAGTAGTAGTAAAACTGTTTCTGGAAAAAAGACTTATAAAATTAAATACAATTATAATATTGGAAAAGACCCTTTAAAAAATGCTGATGAGTTATATTTTAATTTAATTGGTGACGGATGGGATACAGATATAAAAAATTTTTGAAGCAGCCATATCAATAACAATCTTTTTCTTGATAACCCCATTAGTAATGGTGTATCGAAAGCCAAACAAAGTAACAATTTCATTAGCATCTATATGTTTTCTATTAACTACATTCTTTTGTATGTTAGAAGATATTCTAGTAAATACAACATATTTAATTAAATTTATAGTTGAAGGTATATGTTTAGTTACATTAACAATCTTTTTAGGAATAATAAAAAAGAGAACAAAATATGGAACTGAAATGTTAGGAAAAATATTAGGCTTTAAACAATTTTTAGAAATTGCTGAAAAGCCTAAACTTGAAGAACTAGTTATGAAGGATCCAGAATATTTTTATAATATTTTACCATATACATATGTGTTAGGAGTTTCAAATACATGGATGAAAAAATAGGTCCACCCTATTGCTTTTTCAATTCAAATTAGTGCCTGTTAAAATATTATGAAAATTAATAAATTGTTAAAAATTTTAAAAACACTTGCTATTTTTCTATTTTTTTGCTATTATATTTAGGTAGTATTATAATGCAGGTGTGGCGGAATTGGCAGACGCACAGGACTCAAAATCCTGCGAAGTAACATTCGTGTGGGTTCGACCCCC
Source organism: uncultured Clostridia bacterium (assembly GCA_934122155.1). Lineage (GTDB taxonomy): Bacteria > Bacillota > Clostridia > TANB77 > CAG-508 > CAG-273. The sequence goes on along the minus strand of CAKOVX010000013.1, from coordinate 2,465 downwards.
ACCACCTGCACCAAAAAAAGAATTCCAGATGACTGGAATTCTTTTTTTATAAAATTCTATTTCACATTATATTCAACGCTATGAACTTTGACTATTTTATTTGTATACTCATCTTTAAAATAATTTATTTTAAAATCTTCCTCATTTATTTTTTCTAAATTATATTGTCCTAGGTCAATTAGTACTTCGTCAGATAAGTTCATTCCTACTGGTAATGTTTGATTTGTATTGTCATAGAATATGATATTTGAATAATATACCATTTTCATAGCTTTTTTAGTGTTTATTTTATATAAATATATTTCATCTTGTTCTATGCTACTATCTATTGCTTTGTTAGCATCCATATGCAATATGTTTATGTTCTTTGTGTTTAGTTCTTTATTTGATGTTATATATAGCGGCATACTTTGTGCAGAAGAAATTTTGCATAGAGCCTCTTTTATTAAATTGCTGTAATTTTTCAGTATGTCTATATACATATCTAGCTCTATATCTTTTGATATGTTTAGTACCTCATATTTATCTTTTTCTATTTCTCTATGTTTTACGTTGTTTATTGTTTTTATTTTTGTGATATCTTCTGATATTCCACCAAATATATCAAAATCTTTTAATTGTATGTTTTCTATGTTATCCTCATACTCTTTTTTTAAGTTTTTGAGTTCATTTTCTAATATTTCTTTTTGTTTACTTGTTAATTTTTCTATTTTTTTGGCATTGCTTATAATTTGCATAGAATCTAATATTTGTTTTGTTGCAAATATAGCATCTGTTTCATTTTTAGATAACTTTACTCTTTGGGTTTTGTCTATTTCTTTTCCAAAGTCTTCAATGTCTTCAATGTAATTAAAGCTTTTTTCAATCTTGTTATTCTGTACTTGTTCATTATTTTCGCCTTCATTTAAGCTAGGTAATTCATCTTTGTTAGTAAATTTCCAAAACTCAAAGATACTTTTTTTATGTAGTTCTATTTCATTTAAGTAAATGTTTGCGTTTTTTATTTTTCTTTCTAAGTTGATTTTTTTTAGTTGCAACGCTTCTTCATCATTTTTTAATGATTTCATCATTTTTTGCCTTGCTTCTAGTTTTGTACAAATCTCTATCAAGTCTTCAATTGTATATTGTTTATCTGGTTCTGGAGTTGCATCTTCTTTTTCTTTTAATTTTGTTTTTTGCACTTTACTTTCTTCATTTTGTTTAATTGGCTTTAAAACTTTTTTTCTAGTTGAAAAATAATATTTTACTTTTCCAAAAAAACTTTTTTTACATTCAAGAAATGTAGATATTTGACGTTGTTTACTTAAATATTCTTCTGTCTGCTCTTTTACTGTTTCCTTTATTTTTTCTAAATTTTCGGTTTCTTCTTTTATCTTCTTTTCTTCTAAGTTAATTAGCATTTTCTTTTGGTTTGCTTCAAGTTGTATAAAATCTATTAGTTTATCATAGTTAACCACTATTGAGCCCGTATTGGTCTCTAATTCAAACTCCAATGCTCCATTGTCATCTATTTTTGTCTTAAAGTTAAAATCATCTGGAAATGCTGTTGAAAGTATAAATAATGCTTTTATTAATTTATATTGTTTTAGAGCTTGTTCCTTATTTTCTAAAGTTATAACATAATCACTTTTTATATCATCATATACATTTGTTGTTCCAACTATTTTTAGTTGCATTTTCCCCTTTATATCATAAACCTCAAAAATATTGGGCCATTCTTTTGTATAGTACCATAGATAATTTTCAATATCTGTTATTTGATTTTTCAATAAAAAGTTACCTGAATAGTCTTGATAACTAATTGGAACAAATATTACTTCCTTTTTTCTATTCTTTTTGCTTTCAATTTTTTTCTTTAAAAGAAAAAACAATGCTGCATTATTGTACTCATTTGTTGGCACCATCATAAAGTATTGATCTGAAATGTCTGAATAATATATTTGCCAAATATAATTTTCATTGTACTTTACTTGGTTTGGTATTTGTTTTTTTAGTGTTTCTTGTTCAGTCTCTACTTTTTCTATATCTTCTATGTTGGTGTCACTTAGTAATTTTAAAAATGTTGTAAAGTGTTCTATATTTTGCTCTGTTTTAGAGTCTAAGTAGTTTTTTATAGGACTACTTTTTTTATATTTTTCGTCTATGTTTGTTAATCTATCGGTGGGAGTTAAAAGAATCTCAATGTCATTTACATCCACATACTTATATACTTTATAGTTTGTATTATTATATGACTTTTGAGGTTTAAATGAAAACGGAGTGAAGTCTGTTAAGAATTTAGGTACTCTCTCTAAATTTAATCCAATGTATTCTAACTTTTCTTTTAATTTTTCTTTATCTTCTGCAATATTTTTATGCATTTTTTCCTCCTGTTTGTTTTAAGTTTGTTGGAGCGGGTAGCGGGAATCGAACCCGCGCTATCAGGTCGGAAGCATGACATTCTACCACTAAATTATACCCGCATA
>CAKOVX010000012.1 GCA_934122155.1 uncultured Clostridia bacterium | reverse complement strand
GTATAACGATAAGTAATATATTTTTTAGCTAATGCATGTTTTCCAAAACTCATTAATTGTTCTTCTATTATGTCTTGAATATCTTCTACTAAGATTCTTTTTTTATCTATATCTTCAACATATTCTATAATTTGGTTTATCTCTTCTTTTGTTGCTCTTTCTTTTGGTTTTACCTCTTTGTTGGCTTTTTCAATTGCGATTCTAATTTTTGATTGATCAAAATCTACTACTTTTCCGTCCCTTTTTACTACTTGCATTATTTATTCCCCCCTATTTATGTCTTCTTGATTATATGTACTTACATAGTTATATATATAACTATGTAAGTACACCTTTTTCTTTTTTTCTTTTATATTATCCTATATAAATAATAATGTCAAACGCATATCTTTTATGTAACTGTTGCCACTTTTCCTTGATTTATTGCGTGTTTTATCCTTTTGCCTTTTAGTTTAATTATTGCTTTTCAGTCAATTTTTCACTTGTAAAAACTCATATTTTACGTTTTTTTTATTTTATTCAAAATATGTTACAATTTTATTACATTTTAGTAAAAATGTTGATTTTTAAGCACTTTTGTTCATATATTTTTTAACCTTTATATTATATTTCCTTGATATTTCAATATAATTTCTGTCTTTATTTTCAAAAAAATGTCAAAAAATGTTTTATTTTTATTTTTTTACTTTTTGAAAAATGATTTTTTTATTTTCTTTTGTTTTAAGTTCTGTTTAGCAATGTCGTTTTGGGTTTTTTAGTTTATTTTTCAATATTTTTATGTTTTTATAGTTTTATTTTTTGCAATCAAAAAACTCATTTTCTTAAAAAATGAGTTTTTTAATTTTGATTATTTTTCATGTTTTAATTTTATTTTTTTGTTTCATTTTTTATCGTTGTCTTTTTGTTGTAGTTATTTTTCTAATTTTTTTATGTTAGATAAGAATATAATGTCTTCTATCATATCTAATATTGAATAAATTAGAATTACAATTCCTATTGTCACAACTATGGCATTTGATACAAATATTGTATATAGCCCACATACTATCATTACAATAGAAATTAATAAACTGCATATCCAAGTTGGTGATTCTACTAGTTTTAATTTAAATGACAAGCTTAATCTTATTATTCCTGTGTAAACTATCCAAATTCCTATTAAAACTCTGAATATTGTTTCAATTTGGCTTTTGTAAGCTATTGTTATAATTCCAAGGATGATAGCTATAATTCCATATGCTATGTCATAATTGTAAAAGTTATATTTTCCTCTTGTTAGGCAATAATCTACTAATTTGTATAGTCCTACTATAATGAAAAGTATTCCTACAATCAATGATACTACTTTTGTACTTCCCTCTGGGTTTGTAATTAAAAGTATTCCAAGTATTGCAAATGCTAATGATGTTAACAAAGATGTCCATCCTGTTCTTTTAAATATTTTTTCAAGATATTCCATATTTGTTGCTCCTTTCATTTTTATTTATATTATTATATTTATCATTAAATTTAATATTTTTCAAGACTAATTATTAGTTTTTTCCTCATTTTGTTTTAATGGATCTGTAATTAAAATGAATTTAACATTTCCATTCATTTCTTCATCTATTTCTGCGAAATTCATATATTCTTTCGATAATTTTTCTAGTGCATCAATTCTACTTGTAAGGTTATGAATGTCTCCATTTACTGTAGAATATAGCTTATTAATTGCTTTTGTGTTAAACTCTTTTATTCCTTCTGATAACTCTTTTGCACCTTCAGCTATGTCTCCTGATTTTTCAGTTAATTGTTTACTTGCTGAATATAATTCTTTTACACTTGCATTAAGAGTGTTTGTTCCAGCATTTAATTTATGTGCACCTGTTTTTAATGTACTTATTCCTTCAATTAATGCTGCTGATTTTGTTGATAATTCACTTGTTCCTGCAACTAATTCATCTGATTTTGTATTCATTGCATCTAAACCTTTAGCTAATGCTGTTAAGTTTTTATCTAAAGAATTTGCTCCTACTTTTAATCCAGGCTCTTCTTTAGTTCCTTTTCCGTCTAGTCCTTCTTTAATAGATGCCACAGTTGTTTGAGCTGTACCTACTGATTTTAGTAATTCTATTGATTGTTCATTTGCTGATATATTTTGTTCTAATAATGCAATAGTTTGTTTATTCATTTCTATTTGTTGTGTTAATGTTGCTTTTAATTGTTCATCTGTTGCACTGTTTTTTTGAGCTGTTAATGCAGTTTGCATAGTTTCTAAGTTTGCTTTTAATTTTTTATCTGCGTCTACAAGTTTTGTTAACTCTGCTGTTTTGGTTTTTACATCAACAGTTGATAATCTGGCATTCATTGCATCTATCGCCTTACTTGTATTTGTAATTCCTATGTTTATTGATGTCGCTCCAGCTGCTAATGCTTGGCTTGATTCTGCCATATATTCTACTTTTTCTTTTAAAGTTTTTGCACCATCTGATAATTTGCTTACTCCTGGAATTAAAGCACTTGATTTTGTTGCTAATGAATTTACACCATCAGCCACTTTGCTTGCTCCTTCTCTTGTGTCTTGTGTTCCTTGTGTTAATTCATTCATATAGTCTGTAAATTCTTGAGATTTTTCTGCATATTGACTTGTTCCTTCTTGTAATGTATTTGCTCCTTTTTCAAGCTCTTCACTAGCTGATTTCATATCATTCATTGATGAATACAACTCATTTAGTTTGTCTGCTATTTTAGATTCATTTTCTTCTAATACTCTTGGTGTTATATATGTAATCATGTTCTCTAGTTCAAATTTTTCTGTTTCCATTGATATTTCTACTGTATTTGGTATATCAATTTCATTTGTTTTTAAACTTTCTTTTAATCCGGGGAATGCAACTCCAAGTAATATAGTTTTTTCTCCTTTTTCAACTACTTTTCCTTGAGTTAATTTAATGTTTTTGTTTGTTTTAGTATCAAGTGTTGTTCCTGTTATTACTATAAATGGTGTGTACATTTTTTCAGTTGTTCCATTTATATTTACATTGTGAGTTTCATTGTTTTTGTATGTTATTGTAATTTTCACTTTTCCTTTTTTGCCAACTATTTCTTCTGCTGACATTTCTTTTCCGTCCAATTCATATTTAATAGATGTTTCAATCGGTAATTTCTTTTCTGTTTTTCCTTGATAATATATATCTTTTTCATCAGCATTCCATATTATTTTGTTTTCTTTTTGCTCAAATGTTTCGTTTCCACCTACGTTTGTTATGTCTAATAAGTTTGATATGTCATCTATTGTTTTTAATAATTCATCATTTTTTATATGTTCATTTACTATTGTTTCATATTGTGTTCCACTATTGTTAAGTTTTGAATATACTGTTTCTTCTTTTGTTACAGCAAATACTGGAGTTGCATAACCTAGCATTGTACATAATAATATGCTTCCAATTATTTTTTTACTTTTCATTTTATTTTCTCCTTTTTTATTAATTTTATTGGTAGTAATATAATGCTTTTTTCCGTTCCATCCCAGCTGCACAAGAAAATGTAACAACAATTTTTTGCAAACATTGTTAATGATTTGAAAAAATTTAGTAACATTTTCTAGTTTGCTGGTCCCCACAGCCTCACTTCGAAAAGTATTATATTACTACCTTTCAAAGCAAAACTAAAACCCAAAAACTAATTGCTTAGTTTTCGCATATTTGCAGTTGTTTTGCAAATTATTTTATCAAATACAATTAAGAATGCTGGTAAAACTGTTAATACAGTAACCATGCTAATGATTGCGCCTCTTGCCATTAAGCTACATAAAGAACCAATCATTTCAATTTTTGAATACATACCAACTCCAAATGTTGCTCCAAAGAAACATAATGCACTAACAATTATTGATTGAATTGATGTTCCTAAAGCTTCATCTATAGCTTGATGTTTGTCTTTTCCTTCTATTCTTGCTGTTTTATATTTTGTTGTAATTAAAATTGCATAATCTATTGTTGCACCTAATTGAATTGTACCAATTACTATTGACGCTATAAATGGTATTACTGTTTCTGTATATGCAGGTATTCCCATATTGATAAATATTGCAAATTCTATTGCAGCAATTAATATTATTGGCAAACTTACTGATTTTAGAACAAATACCATTATTACAAGTATAATTGCGATTGAAACTGTATTTACACTGTTGAAATCATGATCACTTATTTCGACCAAGTCTTTCATTAATGGTCCCTCTCCTGCAAGTATTGCTGTATCGTCATATTCTTTTATTATTTTATTTACTTCTTCTATTTGGCTATTTAATTCATTTGTTGCAATTTCATATTTTGAATTTATAATTACCATTTGATATTTATCACTTTCAAATATTGACCTTATATCTTCTGGTAGCATTTCTTTTGGTATATTTACTTCTTTTGAAATTTTAGAATAACTTAATGTCCATTCAATTCCATCTAAGCTTTCTATTTTATCTAACATTTCATTTAATTTATAGTCCGGCATATTTTTATCTACTAGTAATAATTCTGTTGAAACCATATCAAATTTATCTTTTAATTCGTTGTTTGCTTGTATACTGTTTAAAGTATCTGGTAAAGATTTGTTTAGGTTATAGTAATTTTCTGTATGTGTATATCCATATACTGCAAATGGTAAAATTACTATAAATGCAACTAAAATTGCTTTGTAATGTTTTAAATTGAAGTTTTTAACTTTTTCAAACCTTGGTAATATTTCTTTGTGTTTTGTTTTTTCTACCCATTTATCAAATACAAGTAACATTGCTGGTAATGTTGTAACTGCTGTTATTACACCAATTAAAACACCTTTTGCCATTACTAAACCAATATCTTTTCCTAATGTTAAGTTCATACTACATAATGCTAAGAATCCAGCTATTGTTGTTAATGAACTTCCTAGTACTGATACTAATGTTTTTGCTATTGCAGTTGACATTGCTTCATCATTATTTGAAGCTTTTTCTTTTTCTGCTTTATAACTGTGGTATAAGAATATTGCAAAATCCATTGTTACACCAAGTTGCAATACAGCACTTATTGCTTTTGTTATATATGATGTTTGACCTAAAAATACATTTGTGCCCATGTTGTATAATACTGCCATTCCTATGTTTAATAGCATTAGTACTGGTGCTAAATATGAATCTAATGCTAATTGCAATATTATCAAACATAAAGCTATTGCAATCATTACATATATTATTACTTCTGAGTCTGATAAATTTCTAGTATCTAGTACTGTTGCAGTCATACCACTTATTTTGCAATTTTCATTTGATATTTCCCTAAGTTTTTCAACTGTTTCCATTGTTGTATCTTCTGAAATTCCATCTTTAAATGTTACTAATACTGGTGTTGTGTTATCTTTATATAATTTATCTTTAATCTCATCTGGTAACATTTCTAGCGGTACGTCAGTTCCTATAATGTCTGTTAGTCCAACTACTTTTTCTACATTTCCTACTTCTCTAAATTGTTTTTCTAATTCTATAATATCTTTTGACTGCATATTTTCTAATATTATTACTGAAAATGCTCCCATGTCAAAGTCATCTGCTAATATATTTTCACCTTTTATTGTTTCAATGTTGTCTGGCAAATATACTAGTATGTCGTAATTAACTCTTGTTGCTTTATATCCAATAATTGATGGAATTAAAAGTAACAAAGATATTATTAGAATAGCTACTTTGTGTTTACATATAAACTGTCCAAACTTTTCCATTTTTCTGCCTCCTTATTTTTGTGACCATTGGTCACTTTTCATAATATACTACTTTTCTGACCGTTAGTCAATAGTTTTTATGAAAAATTTTTAGCAAATCGATATTTGTTGTAATTTTTAGCATTATTTACTGATTTCAAAGAACAATTTACTATTACTTTTTTATTTGTTTCTATTGACTATACGTCATTTTTATGTAATAATTATATTGTATTGGAGGCAAGATTATGAAAGAAAAAAATGATAAAGAAGAAAGATTATTAAACGTAGGATTCAAACTTTTTACCGAAAAAGGTTTTAAAGATACTTCTATTCAAGACATTGTTGATAATGCTGATGTCGCAAAAGGTACTTTTTATTTATATTTTAAAGATAAATATGAATTAAGAGATGTTTTAATTGCAAGAAAATCTATGTCATTATTTTCTGAGGCAATAAATGCTGTAAAAAGCACTTATATAGAAAATTTTGCTGATCAAATGATTTTTGTTATAAATTACATTATTGATAAACTTGCCAAAACTCCTTTACTTTTAAAATTTATATCTAAAAATTTATCATGGGGAGTTTATAGCCAAACTGTATTAAATTTATATGAAAAAAATAAAAATTCTGAAGAGGGCCTTGTTTATTTATTTTTAAATGGTGTTAAAGAACATAATATTAAACTTAAAAACCCTGAGGTAACATTATATATGATTATAGAGTTAGTTAGCTCAACTTGCTTTAATTCTATTTTATATAACGAGCCTCTTCCAATTGAAGAATTTAAACCTTATTTATATGAATTAATTAGAAATTTGTTAAAAGAGTAAAAAACTGCACCATTTCTGATGCAGTTTTTTATTTGTTATTTTATTACATATTCCCATCCAGGTTGCCATGCTTTAGTTTTTCTCCAATCATTTTTGTTTGCTTCTTCCCATGATATATTTTTTGTTAAGACTTCAAACGCTAATTGCGGTGCTCTATGAGCTATTATCCCTATCTTTTTACCTTGATAATTTGTTCTTAAAAATTCTATAAAATCATTAATTCTTTTTTCAACGTCTCTAAGAGATTCTCCATTAGGAAATGGGCTATCTATATGTTCTTCATAAACAACTAAAGATTTATCTTTACCATCTAAATCTCCATAGTTGCATTCTCTTAATCTTTTGTCTTGAATGTGTTTTACATTTGGAAATGCAAGTTTTGCTGAATCAATTGCTCTTACTAGATCTGATGTAAATATCACATCAAAATTTTTATCTTTTTGTAACTCTCCTAATTTTATTGCTCTTTCTCTTCCTAATTCATTCAATTCAACTTGCTTCCATCCACTACATTTTCCAGAAGCATTATCAGTTGTCGTTCCATGTACAAAATACATAATTTTTAATTCCATTATTTTCCCTACTTTCCTATTTAAAAATTTTAGTAGAATTACCTTTTAACTTAACTCTGTCAAAATATCTATATCAACAAAATATTTCTTTTTATTGTTTTTATCAATATATACTGGAAATTGTTTTATATTTTTTTCCTCTATTATGTCTTCTGGATTCGACCAAATATTTCTACTTTTAAACATATATTCTTCGCTATCTACTGGATTCGTCCATTCACAAATAATTTTATATGGGTATCTTCCATTTACACTATATGAAGTATTTATTATTGTTTCAACATAGTCTGCATATATTAGTTCTCCATTTTCTTTTAATCTTTTTCCTAAATTTCTCCTATTGATTTTTATAAATATCCCCGTTCCACCTATTACTAGAAAAAACAGCCCAATTCCTGGTAATATTAAAAATAGTAAGTCTAAGGATTTCATACCTATTTTATTTGGATTATCTTTATCATAATATATTTCTATTTCTTTCCCTTCATAAAAGCTAGAAGAATATCCATTTAATGTTGATTCATATTCATTGCCTTCAGCAACATATGAAACGTATACCTTATGATTTCTATTATTGTCAGAATCTCTAGATGACCATATTTCAGTAATAATCCCTGTTGTTTCTATTTTATTATTATAATTAAAAACACTTCCAAACAAAATAAAGCCAATTACGACTAATATCGCTCCAATAATTGCAAATATAATCCATATTAAATTTTCTACTTTATTTTCTTTCATATATCACTCTTTCTATTCTATCTCATTAGAATTATAACTTTTATGTTTGTTTTTATTTTATATTGTGCCATATTCTTTGTCAACATTTTTATTATATTTGAAGAACTTTACTATATGTGAATTTTTGCTTTGTAAATATACACAGCAAAATGTGACTTAACCTTGTTGTACGGTCAAAATCCTTGATTTTTCTTATATAAAAAAGACCACACCATTTCTGATGCAGTCTTTTTTTGCTTTTAGGAGTCTACATGTTGTTAAAAACCCCATACATAATTCCTATAAAGCTTAGAATCATTATGGCACGAGTAATGTACTGGTGCCGGTGGAAGAATTTTTTGTTGATTTTGTCAACAATTTTAGTTCCATTTGGCAGGAATAGTATAGACGTATAAAAAACCATGAACATCAGGCATGCCATTCCAACCTTTCCGATGATATTAACTAGTTGCATTTTTATCCTCCATTTAATTATGATATTACTTATATTTTAACATATTTACATAATTTTAGCAAATACGGGACATATATTAAATTCATTTTTACTATTATCTCATTAGGATTACACCTTTTACATTTGTATGTAACAACTTTATGAATTCTTCAGCGTCTCGCTTTGTTCCGACTACACTACCATAATGAATTGGAACAGCTACTTTGGGTTGTATTTCATTTACTAATTGTGCCGCTTCTTTAAAATCCAGTGTATATGTTCCACCTACTGGCACAAAGGCAACATCACATTTTACTCTTTTATTTTCTTCTGTTATATCAGTATCACCTGCAATGTAATATTTAACGTCATTTAATTCAATAACATAACCAACCCAATCATTCTCTTTTGGATGAAATGTTTTGTTTGTGTTATATGCTGGTACTGTTTCAAACTTAATTCCTTGCACCATGTATTTTTGATTTGGTTCTACAGTAATAATTGCATTTTTATTTATTCCCTTTTTTAGCACTTTTGTTAATAACTCTTCTGGTATTACAATAACCGTGTTTTCATTTATGACTTTATCAATATCTTCTTCTGAATAGTGATCATAATGATCATGTGTTACAAAAATAATGTCTGCATCATTATAATTTCTGTCTATTTTAAATGGATCTATATAAATTGTTTTTTCTTTGTTTATTCTTATACTACTATGGTATAGCACTTCAATATTATTTAACATTTGTATTCCTCCCTGCTTTTTATTATATCATAAATTATAAAATGCACACAATAAAAGACGGAGTTTTTATTCTCCGCCTTAAATTTATTTACCTAACTTTTGAATAGCTTTTTCTGCAAAGCTGTTGTTTACTACTTTTCCGTAGTCAGCTTCTTTTTCAAGTTCTCCCGCTTCTTTCATAACCTTTTGAAGTAGCGCAAACGATTCTTGCTTTAATACTGGATTATCTCTCCAAGCATCAATATCTATATAACTTTGCAATGCTGCTTCTAACATAGTTAAATCAGTATCTGGGAAAAAGTCTACTATTGCTTCTGCTATTTCTTTAGCACTATGTGATTTTACCCATTGTTCTCCTTTGTATATTGCATTTGTAAATCCTTGAATTATATTAGGATTTTTTTCAATATAACTTTTCTTAGTAAAATATGCTGTATATGGAATTTCTCCTGAAGCCTCTCCAACAGATGCAACAATATATCCTTTACCTGCTTTTTCTGTTGCTGAAGCAGTCGGTTCAAATAATGTTACATATTCAGCATTTCCACCTGCAAAAGCTCCTGCCATTAGGTCGAATTTAATACTGTCATCTAATACTAAGTCTTTTTTAGGATCTAGACCATTTTGTTTAAGCACATATTCAAAAGTCATGTATGGTACTCCACCTTTTCTACCAGGAATAACAGTTTTTCCTTTTAAATCTTGCCAACTAAAATTATCTGTTTTTTCTTTGCTAACTAAAAATGAGCCGTCTTTTTGAGTCATTTGTGCAAATACTTGTGTATAATCTTCTTTTCCTTCATTATATACATATATTGAAGCTTCTGGTCCTGCAAAGCCTATGTCACTTTGGTTTGCCAAAACTGCGGTCATTACTTTATCAGCACCTTGACCTGTTGTTAATTCTATCTCCAAACCTTCCTCTGCAAAATAACCTTTTGAAATTGCCACATATTGTGGAGCATAAAATACAGAACGTGTTACTTCATTTACACGAATTTTTTGTAACCCTGCTGTTTCTGTATTTTTATTAAGTAGTATATAAGTAGCTATCCCAGCTGCTACTATTATAATAACTAATACAATAATCAAATACTTTTTCAAGTTTTTCATTCCTTTCTAATCTATTCATGCCAAAGGAGATTTCAAGTATTTTGGCATGTTATTTAACTTTTCTTGTTACTTATAATACTTTTCTCCTATAAGTAACATTTTTATCTGTTATTTTTAAGTTCTTTTAGACATTTTTTTCATAACAATTTTTTCTGAAAGTACTATTGCTTCATAAATAATTGCAGCAACTATTGCAAGAATAATTACTCCCGTCATTACTAAGTCCAGTTGAAATACCTGACCACCATATACAATTAGGTAACCCAAACCTGCTTTTGATACCAAGAATTCTCCTGTTATTACACCTACTAAAGATAGGCCTATATTTACCTTTAATGAGTTGAAAAATGTAGATATGTTTGCAGGTATTACTATTTTTGTTAATATTTGAAATTTACTTGCATTAAATGTTTGTGCCATTTTTATTAGTTCTTTGTCTGTATTTAAAAATCCATTTAGAATTTCTAATATAGTTACAATTAGTGAAATGGCAAGACCCATTGTTATAATTGCTCCCATTCCTGCACCTACCCATATGATTATAACTGGTCCGCAAAGCTACTTTGGGCAAACTGTTTAATACAACTAAATATGGTTCTGATACCTTCGAAAAAAATGGAGACCACCATAGCAAAATTGCTATAAATACACCTAGTATAACTCCTGAAATAAACCCTATTAGTGTTTCTGTAAGTGTTACTCCTAAGTGTGTTAGCAGTCCATTAGCTGATAAATTTAAAAAGGTATTTAATATTCTTGAAGGTTGACTTGTAATAAAACTATCTATTATTCCTTTATTAGCAAGTAATTCCCATCCTATTATAAATATAATTAGGATAAGTAATTGAGTTAAAATAACAGATATTTTGTTTTTTCTTATTTTTCTTAGGTATTTTTTTCTGTCCTCAGACATATTTTTATCATACATGTACATCAAGCTCCTTCCATATAGCATCAAAGTACTTACTAAATTTAGGGCTTTCACGGCAGTTGATTGGATTTCTATTTTCCATTTCAAAATCAATAGTATGAATGGTTTTTACTGTTGCTGGTCTTTTGGTTAACACTACTATTCTATCACTCATACTAATTGCCTCTGATATATCATGTGTCACTATAATAGCTGTAATATTTTCATTTTTTAATATTTGAAAAATATCATTTGTAACCATAATTCTAGTTTGATAGTCTAACGCTGAAAATGCTTCATCTAGTAATAAAATCTTAGGCTTAATAGCTAAAGTTCTTATCAGCGCTGCTCTTTGCCTCATTCCTCCAGATAACTGATTTGGGTATTTGTCTTTAAATTCATATAACCCATATTTTTTTAGTAATTCTATTACATAAGCTTCATTTTCTTTTGTCTTTTTTCTTCTTATTTCTAAGCCAAATGTAATATTATCATAAATATTTCTCCACTCTAAAAGACTATCCTTTTGTAGCATATAGCCAAGACCACCATCAATTTGTATATCACCAGAAGTTTTAGGTTCCAGACCTGATATTATTGAAAGTAATGTAGATTTACCACACCCACTTGGTCCAATTATGCTAACAAATTCTCCCTCATTTACACTAAATGAAATATTAGACAAAGCTTCTACTTCACCATTTTTCGCTTGGTACTTTTTGCTTACATTCTTTAGTTTCAATATTTCCTTCATAAGTACCTCCTAATTCAAATTTATCATAATACATCTTATGAAGGTATACATAATTTAGTGAATTAAATTCTAAATATTTGACCGTGGATATATTAGATTTGCGTTTTGTATACGGTTTAGTCTTACTATATTTGCTATAGTTGTGTTGTATCTTCTTGCAATTGACCATAATGTATCTCCTCTTCTCACTGTGTATAACTTATGTCCACAGTCGTGTTTACAGTTACTATTTACAACTAGCTTTTGGCCGTGGATAAATTAAATTTACATTTTGTATGTTGTTTTCTTGTGCAATTTTGCTAACTGTTGTATTAAACATTTGGGCTATTTCAGATAATGTATCTCCACTTTTAACGGTATAAATTGTTGTGTTACTTGTATTTTCTCCTTTAACAGGAACTATTAAATAATTTCCTGCATATATCAAGTTTGGATTCTGAATATTGTTTAACCTTACAAGCTCCGCAACTGTTGTGTTGTATTTTATAGCTAGCTGAGATAATGTGTCTCCCCATTTTATTTTTATTTTTTTAGTTGTTGTTTTGTCATCTTCCTCGTCTGGTTTTGGTTTTTCTGTATCTGGAATTTGAGTACCTTCTGACATAAAAATTTCCTTTGTAAACTTATCTCTATCAACATGATTTGAAATCCCAGCTACTCTCCCCACATCTGTGTATTGCCAACCTGCCCAGTCATTCCATGTTCCGCTATTTTCAGGTTCATTTACTTCATATTGTGCAATCCACAAGGGATAATTTGTTACTTCTCCTTCCCAAATACGACTTGCTGTATATGCATTACTGTATAGTACAACTTCTTTTTTAGTTAATTCTTCTAACTTTTTCATAAAAGCCAGGCCTATTGTGTTTATCTCTCTTTTATTCAAGCTTCCAAAACTTTCAAAATCCATTGCTAGTCTACAATCTGCTACTTTTCCTGATATTACTGAAGCAAAAAATTGTGCTTCTTTTTCTGCCTGACTTACACTTCTTGCTGTTACATAATGATAAAATCCTATCTTTAATCCTGCATCTCTTGCCCTTTTATAGTTTTGTTCAAATTTTGAATCTATGTAATTTGTACCTTCACTAGATTTCATATATACAATTTCTATTCTATCGTTTTTTACTTTTTCAAAATCAATATTTCCTTGATATCCACTTACATCAATTCCGTTGTATATTTCATTACTTGATGGCCCAAATGCCAACACTTTTGTTGGCATTGTATATATTGTTGCAACTGTTAGCATTATTACAATAGATAATAATTTTAATACCTTTTTCATATTATTCACCTCATATTACTTCATATTGTAATAATTTTATTTTGTTGGAAATGTATTTTTCGTTACTATCTATTGGCTTACTTAAATCAGTACTTAAATATTTTTTATTATCATCTGCAAATACTGTGACTACTGGTCCCTTTATATTTTTTTGAAGTAATACACTTCCTAAAAAGTTTGCACCTGATGAAATTCCAACTCCTATCCCTAATTCAGATGCTAGTTTTCTTGACATATTTATACTGTCTTCATCATTTACTAAAATTACTTTGTCTAATTCATTTTTATCTAATAATGCTGGAATAAAGTCATCTCCTATTCCTTCTATTTTGTGTTGTTTAATTATTTTGTTTTTAGAAATTAACGGCATATTTTCTGGTTCAATTGCAGTTATAGTTATTTCTGGATATCTTCTCCTTAATTTTTTTCCTATCCCCATCAAAGTTCCACCGGTTCCAACTCCTGATACAAACCCTGCAATATCTTCTGGAACTTGGTTTAGAATTTCCTGGCCTGTTGTCTCATATTGTGCTAAAAGATTATCAATGTTAGCGAACTGATTTGCTAGAAATCCATTTATCTTTTTAACTAAATTCCTTGATTCTTGAATACATTTTCTAAAACCTCCTTGCTGTTTAGAAAATGTTATAACTTTTGCCCCATAGCTTTGCATAATTTGAACTCGTTCTTTACTAACCCAATCTGGCATAAAAATATATACTGGATGATGATAATATTTTCCTAATGCTGATAAAGAAATTCCAGTATTTCCACTTGTTGCTTCTATTATTGGCATACCATCTTTTAATTCTCCTCTTTCTTTCGCTTTTGTTATTATGTAATACGCTGTTCTATCCTTTATGCTTCCTGTCAAATTATAGCTTTCTAATTTTGTGTATATATAGTTTGTTTTGCCTTCGTACTCATACTTTATTTTTATTAAAGGTGTATTTCCTATTGTTTTAATCATACCCACCACTCCTCACTTTATGTTTTATATATTTTATACAGTTGATGGTTGAATGGTTAATAGAAAATTAGAAAAAGGAACTCATCATCTCTGATAAGTTCCTTTTTCCTTTATTTAGTTTTATTCGTTAGTAGAATGTGGATTGATATCAGTAATATATCCTCCACTAATAGTGAATTCCGTAGTATTATGTCCTTTGTCATTGTCAGCAGGTTCAACATCTTTAATTAATGTATCCCCATTGTTCAATTCATGATACCTCTGGATGCCACCATTGTCTGTCCGATTATAATCGTCCATTTTACCAGATGCTACTTCTTTGTCAAGCTGTTCATTTGACACTGTCGACGGATCAAAGTATCTCATCTTCATCCCTCCTAAGCAATTGCTTTAAAAAGTTATTTATAGGTTAAACATTAATATTATAATACATTATGTTTGCTTTGTCAACTGTTCTTAAATAGTTCAATAAACATTATGTCATATTCATTTCATTGTTATACTTCTATTTTTACTTTTGATATGATATAATATAATAGCAAAACACCAATAAAAGAACTTGTTGCGTTATAGTTTTCTTCTAAATTTTGATATAGTATAATGTCCCATCTTTTTGTATCCATTTCATCACTGTTATAGTTCCCTTTTAAGTTTTGATATGGTATAATAACATATTGCACTGGAATAACACAAAATGTGTTATAGTTCTCTTTTAAGTTTTGGTATGATATAATTAATTCCAAATGTTAAATATAATAATTCCGCCAGTTATAGTTCTCTTCTAAATTTTAATATGATATAATTATACATAATTTGGACTGTCCGTGGCGACCGTTATAGTTCTCTTCTAAGTTTTGATATGATATAATAGGTGAGACTGTAACATGTAATAATACTGGTTTTCCTGTGTTATTATGCAAGGAAAAATGATCTAATTAAATAAAAATTAGGTCATTTTTTCTTTTTTAAAATAAACTTAATTGATTACAATTTACTCTTTTTTCTTTATTTACTTTACTAATATTTCCTAAAACATCAACTTGGTATTTTTCAAAAATCTCTGCGTTCTTTATGCCTACTCCATCCTTCCTAGCTTCTCCATTAACTAACAATAAATTTATATTCCCTGTCCCTCTATGCGTAGAACAATAATATGCATAAAATTCCTTTTCATTTTTTCTTTTTATTTTTACTAAATCATTTGGATATAAACTGAATTTGAACTTATATTCTTTGGTCATCTCTATCCATTGTCCCTCTGGTTTGCTCTGAACTATTGCTTTATTGGGTAATTTATTTTTTACAAAATCTGATACATATATAGGAACTAAATAATTTTTATTATCTTTTTCAAATACATCCACTCTAACCATATTAGCATTATCAGCGATTGCTCCATTTTTTAATTTTACTCCCGTTACTCCCGCTGATGGAACTTTTATACTCCTTACAATAGGACTATTTCCATTTTTACTATATTTTCTATATTCATCTGCAAATGCTTTTTCTGCTTTAAAATCCGCTTCTTTCATTTTTTGATAAATATCATCATATAACTTTTTATCACTTAAATATAAATTTTTGAAATCAGAATTATTTATAATTCCTTCAATCTCCTGTTTTGATATAGCTTTTAATGGCTTTTTTACTACTGTAAAGTTTTGACCTTGTTGTATAAATTTTTGAGAACGCATAGTATCCTTGTGTGCCCTTCCTGTAATTTTTCTCTCTGGCATTCTTGATGTAAAAATTGGTCTAATCTGAGTTATATCAACATCATCATAGTTTGTAAAATTTCCATTAACTAATGCATATAATTGTCCATTATTATCCGCATCTTCCATTCTTGCTTCTACTTCTTCTCTAAATTTAGGCCAAGGCTCTTTTATTGAAATATCAATATTGTATTTTTTGTTGATAATTTCTCCTGTTTCTTCATCAATAATTTCATTATTTTTGTATAATAGTTTTCTTCTACTATAATCAGATATTTTCTTTATATTTTTATTTGTTGCACATGCTATTATAACAGCATCTTGCGCATGGTGTTTGTCAGATTCTTCTCTATCCTTTTTTAATCCCCAATAGTGCCTTAAAATTGATGTAGCTTGTCCATTTATATTATATACTTTTCTCTTTGACTCACTGTCTGCAAATTTCAAGTTATTGGCTATATAATTATACATAAATTTTGATATGTACTTTGTATCATTTATATTTCTTTGTATCCATTCTTTCGATTTTTCTTCATTAAAGTTTTTAATCAATAAATTTTCCTTTTTTCTAGTGTTAAATTTGTAAGCTAAATTAACAAATTCCTCAAATTGATGCCATCTTTCTTTTTCTTCTCCAAAATATTCAAATGGTGTTCTTTCTTTTTTCTTTTGATTTTCAGCTGTTAATACTAATACTTTATTTTGATAGCTATCGTCAAAACATCTAGAAAAAGGAATTATATGATCTACTTGTACAAAATTTTCTTCATATAATCTCTCAGCAGGAATTGGTTTGCTTGAATATGCACATTTTCCATTTTGTTCTCTCCAAAGTTTCATTTTTACAATATCAAATGGCTTAGGATCAAATCCAAATGTTTCTTTTATATATTCTTTTATTTTGTCATTATTAGCTGCATTTTCCTTTTGTCCTTTTTCTATTTTCATTCTTTCATCATAAGGTTTTGAAAGCTCTCTTGCTGTTTCAATATAAATAGCTGTTGGCGAACCATACTTGTCTATAATTGCATTTATAACCTTTCTAGTTTGTGAAACTGCTCTTAATACTACTGAATTTGATATTTCATCTTCTAGTTCTGTTACTGGTGGAAGTTTATATTGCAATTCATTTTTTCTTCCTTTAAACTCATAACCAACATTTTTACATGCTTTATCATATGTTAAGCCTTTTTCTAATTCTGGAATTATTTTATTCATTGCTTTATATGATAAATGACCAAATTTTGTAAAGTTTATGTTTAATATGGCATTTATTATTTCTTCATCTATATTGCTTTTTTCTAAATATTTCTTTATTGTTTCATCAGTTTTATTTCTAACTAGTGAATCTGCAATAATATTTTGTAATTCTGGATTCTTTTCAATCTTTTCAAACTTGTCTTTGTTTTCTTTTAGTGCCAATCTGATTTTATGCCAACCTTCTAACTTTACAAACTTTTTATCTTCAATCTCTTTTAAAAGGTTTTCTTCTGAATCTTCTTCAGTTCTTTTAACTTGGTAATTTAAGTCTGCAAATCTTGCCTCTATTGGTAATTCCAATTTTTTTCTTAATTGTGTATATTTTATTTCTGCTTGTTTATATGCTAATTCTATTATTTCCTTTTTCTTTTCCTGAGGTATTTCTACCTTCGCACCATTTATATAAATGTTTAAGTTATTTACTTTTTGTAATAGCATAAATCTTTCAAATGTATAACTATTTTTAGGTGCTCTTTGCTCACCTTTTTCAAAAGTACATTTTCCAAGCATTTTTTCTAGTAATTCTGGTGTGATATATGGTTTTTGGTATGTCATAACTTCTACATACTCTTTTTCAAACTCTTCATTTGCAAACTTACTTTTAAATTTTCTTTGCATTTCAAATAAAGTATGAACTTCGTCTATTAACATACTTCTAAGCACAGTATTATTATACTCTCCGGCCTTGTTTCTTTTATTATACTCGAATTTTTCATCTTTATAGAACATTTCACCTATTGTTCTATAACCTTTTTCTTGTAAAATTCTTTTATTTTCAATTGTTCCTTTGCTTAACTTTCCAACTTCTTTGTCTTCTTCATCAATCTTTCTGTTTGACTTATATCCTCTTCGTTTTGCAATATTTGTTAACACTCTTGCAAACTCTTGTCTACTTAACAATCGGTCTAAACCTTTTGCTCTTAATTCATATACATCTGGTGTTGTTTCTGTAATTACATATAATGTTTCTAGTTCTTTTTCTGAAACTAAATTATACTTAACTAGCAACTCTTTTACCTTTTTCATTCTTGTTGCTCTTCTTCTAATTCTTCTTCTACTTCCTCTTGCTTCTCTTCTCGCTAAATTTAACGACTTTCCATCTGGTTCTTCTGCTTTTTTAAATATTCTGACTCCTAAATCTTCAATTCTATTTTTATCTTTGTTTATCACTGCCCAACCGACTGCTGCAATTCCAACATCTAGTCCAATTATATATCTCATTTTATACCTCCAGATCAAGTTTGACATAAGTATTTTATCATGGCTATATATAATTGTCAAAATTTGTCATTTTTATTTAGGCAAGAAGATACCCTATATCTAAAAGATATAGGGCGAACTTCGCACTCTCGGTTTATTATAGTAACCTTCTAAGTTTTGATATGATATAATTTTTAGTGCATTTTTATTTTAGCATTCAATTTAACTTTTGTCAAATATCATTTAATTTGCTTAATATGATTCAAGTAAAATTTATCTTTTCTTTTATAAATTTCTATTACATCTATTCTTATATATTGATTTTCTAACTTATGTGAATATATGTAATATCTTGTTGCGTTCCATATGTGTTTTTGTTTTCTTTCGTCTACTGCTTCACATGGCATTCCATAGTGAAAGTTTTGCCTTGTTTTTACTTCAATGAACACATACTCGTTCTTGTCTTTTGCAATAATGTCTATTTCTCCTTGTTTACATTCAAAGTTTCTGTCTATAATTTCATATCCCTGTTTTTGTAAATAATTTGTTGCAAAATCTTCTCCCTCTTTTCCTAACTCTTGCCTTTGATTTATCATAATATCATTCCTTTTTTATATATTTATTTCCTGCTACACATTTTATATATCCATCTAATTCGAGCATAAATAATATTTGCATTATTTCGGATATTTTTTTACCTGTTATTTTGCATATTTCGTTTGCTGAAATCGGTTGTATGTTTACTAAATTATATATTTCTTCATATTCTTTTGGTATTGAAATTTCTGGTTGCAAATCATAATATTGTAATATGTCATCCGGTTCCATTACTAAATTTGCACCATTTTGTATTAGCAAATTTGTACTATATCCTGCTGATTCATCTAATCTATTTGGTATGCAAAATACTTCTTTTCCTTGAAATCTTGCATGTTTTGCTGTAATTGTACTTCCACCTCTGTATGGCGCTTCAACTACTAATACGCCTAGAGCCAGTCCACTTATTATACGATTTCTTGCTGGAAAATTTGCCATGTCTTTTTCCTTATTTGGATGATATTCAGATACAACACATCCACCATTTTCTATTATTTTGTGGAATAGCCATTCATTTTCTTCAGGATATATGTGTTTAAATCCGCTTCCTATTACTGCTATTGTTTTGCCTAATTCTTCCATTGAATTTATATGTGCTGTAGTATCTATTCCAATTGCTAATCCGCTTACAATGCACATTCCTTTTTGTGATAATTCTTTTGCAAATTTTGCAGAATATTTTTTGCCATATTCTGTACATTTTCTTGTTCCTACTATTGCTATTGAATTTGAATTTAATAACTCGTAATTTCCTTCTACATAAAGTTTTGATGGTGGGTTGTGGATATTTAGCAAGCGTTTGGGATAAAATTTATTTGTTTTAGATAAAATTTTCATACTTCTTTCCTCTAATTCTTCCAATACTTTTTGTCTAGGCTTCTGTATTGTATTGCTTCTGCAATGTGTGTTTTTTGAATGCTTTCACAATTGTCTAAATCTGCAATTGTTCTCGCTACTTTTAAAATTCTGCCATAGGCTCTTGCACTTAGTCCCATTTTTTCAAATGCTGTTTGTAATATTTTCTTTCCTTCACTGTCTAATTTGCAATATTTTGAAATTAATTTTGGTGTTAAACTAGAGTTTGAATAAATATTTTCTTGTTTATATCTTTCTATTTGAATTTTTCTTGCAGTGTTTACTCTTTTCTTGATTGTTTCTGAACCTTCTGGCATTTCATCATTGCCTAGTTTCTCATATTTTACAGGGCTTACTTCTATTTGTATGTCAATTCTGTCTAATAATGGTCCACTAATTTTGCCCATATATTTTGATATTGCTTGTGGTGTACATGTACATTCTTTGTCTACTGAACCATAAAATCCGCATGGACATGGATTCATTGATGATACAAACATAAACTCACATGGATATGTAAAACTTCCATTTACTCGGCTTATTGTTACAATTCCATCTTCTAACGGTCCTCTTAACACTTCTAATGAGTGTTGATTGAACTCTGGTAATTCATCTAAAAATAGCACTCCATAATGAGCTAAACTTATTTCGCCTGGTTTTGGTATTCTGCCTCCACCTACTAAAGATACTCCAGATATTGTATGATGTGGTGAACGAAATGGTCTTGTTGTAATTATTGGTGTATCTTGTTTTAAAGTTCCTGCAATACTATGAATTTTGGTAATTTCTAAAGCCTCTTCAAAAGTTAAGTCTGGTAATATTGACGGTATTCTTCTTGCTATCATCGTCTTGCCGTGAGCCTGGTGAACCGAATCAAAAGACAATTATGTCCGTCCAGCTGCTGCTATTTCAACTGCTCTTTTTACACTCTCTTGTCCTTTTACATCTGCAAAGTCTAATATTTTTTCTTTTCCTAATTTCAAACAATCTTCCCAATTTGTTGATGAACTTTCTATTTTTATATCTCCATTTAGATATTGAACCACTTCACCCAAATCATTTGCACCTAGTATTTCCATTCCATCAATTATAGAGGCTTCTTTTTCGTTTTGTTTTGGTAAAATTATTCTCTTTATTCCTTGTTTTTTAGCCTCAATACATATTGGTAATGCTCCATTTATTGGGTTTAAACTACCATTTAATGATAATTCTCCTATCATTAAAATATCGTCATTCTGAGTTTGTGTTATAACTTCTAAACTTTTTAAAATTCCCACAGCAATTGGCAGATCAAATATTGAGCCTTCCTTTTTTATATTTGCCGGTGCTAAATTTACAACTATTTTTCTACTAAATAATTCATAACCTGAATTTTTTATTGCTGTTCTTACTCTCTCTTTTGCTTCTTTTACACTAACATCTGGAAGCCCAACAACATCCCATGATGGCATACCACTTGAAATGTCAACTTGCACGTCAATTAAAAAGCCTTCTAGTCCATGCAAGGCCATACTTTTTGTAATTGATAACATTTTTTGAAATCTCCTTTAGAATAAATTTTTTTGAAATAATAATTATTAGAATTTAATATGTTGAAATTATATTGTAAATTTCCATTTTTTGCAAGTTTTTTTGCTATTTTTTTTTGATTTTTTGAAGTTTTTTAGCCTATTTGACAAGTTTCTATTTTTTTCGACATGCATTTCATGTTATACTTATGTTAACTAGAACGTTTTAGTCTTTATCTTAAGTTATCTTTCTATATAACTTACCTTTATATTTTTTTTCATAAAAATAGCAATGATTTTACTTTTTTCTATCATTGCTATTTTTCTTTTTATTAATCAATATTTATTTTATGTACTGGAAATTTATTTTCTTTTAGTACTTCCTTTAGTACATCTGGTCTTAATGGATATTCATCTATTTTACCTAAGTCAATCCACTCATATTGTAAATAATCTTTTCCCTCTATATTTTGTAATGTGTCTTCTGTTTTCTTGTCTTCATCATTTACAAATTCTGCTTTGTATATGAACATTATCTCATGATATTTTGCACCTTTCATTTCAAAAAAGTTCTCTACTGTTGATACATAACCTGTTATTTCAATTTCTTTTCCTAATTCTTCTTGTACTTCTCTTTTTATTGTATGCTCTGAGTTTTCACCGATTTCAACTCTTCCGCCAATCATTGCATAATGATCTGAGTTTACATTTCTGTGTAATAAGATTTTGTTATTGTGTATTATAACTACACCTGCTCTTACATTTAATTTGTAACCACCAACATCAATTGTAATATCCATCAATTTCCCCTCCTTTAATATTTTTACATTATATCATATAAAGTAAAAGCCTCATATATTTAATATGAGGTTTTTTTGATTATTCTATTGGAATATATTTTTTTTCAGGCAATTCTTTCTTTTCTTCTTTTTTAGGAATTTCTATTGTAAGTGTTCCGTTTTTGAATTTAGCTTTAATTTCATTCTCTGTTACGTTTTCTCCAACATAAAAGCTTCTTGAACACTCTCCTGAATATCTTTCTTTACGTACAAATTTACCTTTTTCTTCATCCTTTTCTTCTTTATTAACTGTTGCATGTACTGTTAAATATCCGTCTTGAATATTTAATTTAATGCCTTCTTTTTCATAACCTGGCAAATCAATGTCTATAATATATTCATCCTTTTTCTCCTTGATGTCTGTCTTCATTAATTTGCTTTCTCCCTCGTTGAAAAATACATCTCCGAACATGTCGTCTAATAGATCAAAATCACGTCTTCTTGGTATCATCATCATAAAAATCAACTCCTTAAAATTATATTTATGTGTTGACACTTGATGGGAGTGGCACATATGTACTTTTTGATAAATTTTCTTTATCAATTTCGGTTATATTATATCTCTATTTTTAGCAGTGTCAATAGTAGAGTGCTAAAATTCACAAAAGTTTCACATTATTTTTATTATTCCCATAGTTTTATTGTTTATTCAATTGTGATATAATATTTTTAGGAGCGTATTATGAAAGTTAATGATTATTTAGGAAAAGTTTTAAAAATTGAAATTGATAGACCTTTAGGAAGCAAACACCCAAAGCATGGATTTATATACCCAGTTAATTATGGTTTTGTTCCAAATACAATTAGTGGAGATGGCGAAGAATTAGATTGCTATTTGCTTGGTGTTTTCGAACCTGTTGAAAATTTTGAGGGCAAGTGTATTGCTATAATTCACAGGACAAATGATAATGATGACAAACTAATAATTGTACCAGATGGTAAAAATTATGATGATTCCGCTATTGAAACTTTAACCGAATTTCAAGAACAATATTTTAAGCATATTATTATAAGATAATGGACTTTGATATAGTTGAAAGAATCTTGTTTTCATTGTATAGTAAAAACCAAATGAATTAACTCATTCGGTTTTATGCTATATTTCATTCCAATATGTGATTTCTTCTATAGTTTTTTTATCTTTTCCCTCTCAACTTCTTTTTTTGCAAAACTTCTGCATGAATATCTTTCTTTTGCTAACTCTAAAAAATTCATAATTAATTTCCTTTCTATTTGGCTCTTTTTTATTTTATCAAATATCTAAGGCTTGTGATTTTATTAATCTAAATTTTCTTATATTAGCTCTTTATTATTTATTTCTATTGGTTACATTTTTTATTATATCATTATTTGTAAAATTTGGGAATATTTTGTTTTATATTTCATATTTCCATAAACTCAATTTACCTTTTTCTTCTATTGGTTTATCAAATACTTCTACATTTTCTAGTTGCCAACCATAATTTTCTTTAAAAGAACTATCTGTGTATATATCTTTATTTTCTTTTAATAACATCTCTTTAAATTCTGTTGACATTTTCACACAATCTACTAATGTTACTTTTCCTAATATTTTCCCAGTTGGCATATCTTCCGGAATATATTTTGCTAATCTATTCATTGCTTCTTTATCTATTCCTTTTCCTGCATGTATTAATAAATCTCCTCTATATTTAGCTTGCCAACTTCTAAATTCAAATCTTTTATCTCCTTGCATTATTAGTGTTGCCCAAGGTTGTTTTATTGTTAATACT
>CAKOVX010000011.1 GCA_934122155.1 uncultured Clostridia bacterium | reverse complement strand
TTAGCGTCTTCCATTATATTGCCAGTATCTCTCGATTTGGTTAATATGCCATTCTCATTAAACAACGCATTTAATGTCACTCCTGCTAATATTAATAATACTATAATAGTTACTACTAACGCTATTAAAGTAATACCTTTTTGATTTGAGTAATCCTCTCTTGCTGATTTTTTATTTGTTCTTAATTTTCCTACTTTTTTCAAAGTTTTTTCCTCCTCTTTCTTATGTATTTTCATTTTGTTTTTTCATTTGGTAATTTAATATGTGTAATTTTTTTCTTCCTTAGAATATCATAACAAATTTTTATTTTCAATGTTTTTCTTCAATTTTAATTAACTTTTTTGACAGAAATATTTTACTCTTCCCATTCAAGCTCCCAGTCAGATATTTGTACTAAATCTCCATCTTTTATTCCTAATGCCTTTAGTCTGTCATTTACACCTAATTCATTTAATCTTCTATGAAAATAATGTAATGACTCATAGTCTTCTAAGTTTACTGTTCTCATAAGTTTAGTTATCACATCACCAGATACTATATACATTCCGCCTTCTTTTTTTACTGTAATATCTTCTTTGTCTTCTAATGTATACACTTTTTTTATTTTTTCCACTTCAACTAAGTCTTCTTTTGGTAATGTTTTTAATACTTCACTTACTCTTGCAAGTAGTTCTTTTACTCCTTGTTTAGTAGCAGCTGATATTTTATATATTTCTAAACCTTTTTCTTTTGCCATTTTTTCTAGCTCTAAATATAGGTTTTCATCTTGCATGCTGTCAGCCTTGTTTGCTACTATTATTTGCTTTCTTTTACTTAACTTCTCACTATATTTCTTTAACTCTTCATTTATAATCTCAAAGTCTTTTACAGGATTTCTTCCTTCTATTCCAGATACATCTATTACATGAAGAAGTAATCTTGTTCTCTCAATATGGCGTAAAAATTGAATTCCAAGTCCAACTCCTTGGCTTGCCCCTTCAATTATTCCTGGAATATCTGCAATAACAAAACTATCTCCATATTCGCCTTTTACTACTCCTAAGTTTGGCTCAAGTGTAGTAAAGTGATAGTCTGCAATTTTAGGTGTTGCATCAGTTACAACTGATAATAGTGTTGATTTTCCTACATTTGGAAATCCTATTAGTCCAACATCAGCTAAAAGCTTTAACTCTAATACAAGTTCTTTTTCTTCGCATTTTTCTCCTTCTTGAGAAAATCTAGGTGCTTGTCTAGTAGATGTTGCAAAGTGTGAATTTCCTTTTCCACCTCTGCCACCTTGTAATATAAGTTCTTTTTGTCCTTTTTCAGATAAGTCAGCTAAAACTTTTCCTGTTTGTGCATCTTTAACAATAGTTCCTAAAGGAACTTTTATTGTTAAGTCTTCTCCACTTCTTCCATATCTATTAGCACCTTCGCCATTTCTTCCGTTTTCAGCTTTAAATTTCTTTTGATATCTGAAATCTATTAAAGTGTTTGTGTCTGGATCAACTTCAAAATACACGTTTCCGCCTCTTCCTCCGTCTCCTCCGTCAGGTCCACCTGCTGCAACATACTTTTCTCTACGAAAAGAAACGGCTCCATCACCGCCATTTCCCGCCTTTGCAATTATTTTTACATAGTCTGTAAACATTTTATTCTCCTTCAAAATAATCTAGTTTCATCGCTTTTTTAACTTTTCTCATTGTTTCTCTTGCTGTTTGTCTTGTTTTCTCTGTTCCATCTTTTAATATTTTTTCGACTAGTTCTGGTCTTTCTTCATAATATTTTCTTTTTTCTCTAATTGGTGTTAAAAATTCGTTTATATTTTTAGCTAATTGTTTTTTACAAGCTACGCATCCTCTTGCTCCTGCTTTACATTCTTCACAAACATTTTTCACTTCTTCTTCAGTACTAAATAATTTGTGATAATATGCAACCATACATACATCTGGGTGTCCTTTATCGTCTTTTTTGATTCTAGCAGGATCAGTTAATGCACTCATTACTTTTTTATTTATCTCTTCTTCAGTGTCTGATAAATAAATGGCATTGCCTAAAGATTTACCCATTTTGTCATTTCCATCTAGTCCTTTAATTCTTTTTGCACTTGAAAGTACAGCTTCTGGTTCTGTTAAAACTTCACCATATATGCTATTGAATTTTCTAACGATTTCTCTACATTGTTCAATTAAAGGTAATTGGTCTTCTCCAACTGGAACTAAAGATCCTTCAACAACTGTAATGTCAGCAGCTTGACTTACTGGGTAACCTAAAAATCCATATGTAACACTTTCTCCAAATATTTCTTTTTTCTGTGCTATTTCTGTTTTTACAGTTGGGTTTCTTTCTAGTCTAGCTATTGTTACTAAATTAGAATAAAACACTGTAAGTTCTGCTGTTTCTGGTACCATTGATTGTATATATATTGTTGTTTTTTCTGGGTCAATTCCTACTGATAAATAATCTAGTATAACTTGCCTTACATTTTGTCTAACTTTCTCTGGATTATTAAAATTGTCTGTTAATGCTTGAACATCTGCAATTAAAATATATGTATCATATTTGCCAGTATTTTGCATCTCTACTCTTGTTTTTAGAGATCCAAAATAATGACCAATATGTAACCTTCCTGTTGGTCTGTCTCCTGTTAAAATACGTTTTTTCTTTTCTTCCATTTTCATCATTCCTTTGTTTAAAAAATACATATTAATTATACTTAATTTTGACTAATTTTACAATATATATAATAAAAAAACTCCACATATGTGGAGCCTTTTATATTATTCAGCTTTACTTCCTTCTTCAACAGGATATACGCTAACTTTCTTTTTATCTCTGCCAAGTCTTTCAAATTTAACTTTTCCAGTTACTTTAGCATATAGTGTATCATCACTACCAATACCAACATTAGTACCTGGATGAATTTTTGTTCCTCTTTGTCTTACTAGTATATTACCAGCTGGAACTACTTGACCATCTGCTCTTTTTAGTCCTAAACGTTTAGACTCACTGTCTCTACCGTTTTTAACACTACCTTGACCTTTCTTATGAGCCATCCTATTTCACTCCCTTCAATTTTTGTTTTAGGGTATTTCTATCTTTGTAATAGTTTTTACCATAATATATTCAAATTTTAAACTAAGCTTCTTTTTTAGTTGTAGCTTTTTTTGTAGTAGCTTTAGCTGCTGTTTCTTTTACTTCAGCATTTTCTACTTTTGCTTCTGATTTTTCAGTAGGCATTTTTATTTTTGTAATTTCTACTTTAGTGTATGGTTGTCTATGTCCTTGAGTTCTTCTGTAATTCTTTTTAGCTTTGTATTTGTAAACTAAAATCTTTTTACCTTTACCATGAGAAACTACTTTTCCTTCAACTTTAACGCCTTTTACATAAGGAGCTCCAACTTCTACTTTTTTGTCATCAGATAATAAAACAACATTATCAAATGTTACTTTTTTTCCTTCTTCGGCTTCTAATTTTTCGAAGAATACTACATCTCCTTCTGTTACTTTGTATTGTCTTCCACAGCTTTCAATAATTGCGTACATTCTTTGTACACCTCCTATATTCGTATACTCGCTAAGCATAAATAACAAGGCAATTGCTTAAAGCAATATTTAGTTGCCCGACTCAGGCGGCTTACAATTAGGTATTTTACCATATTATGTTATTAGTGTCAAGGTTTTAGATGATTTTTTTGGGTCCAGGCACTTTAATTTTTTTATTGCATATAATCTTATATATTGAATTGGAGGTATATTTATGTTTGCCTTTTCTATTAGTGGCCTTTTAGCATTTTTAAATTCTACTATTTTTTTGGTTGGATATATTTCAAATAATGCATTGTTTCCAGAGCCTTTGAGTGGTGAAGAAGAAAAAAAATATTTAGATCTTATGAAATCTGGTGATGATGAAGCTAGAAATATATTAATTGAAAGAAACTTAAGATTAGTTGCACATGTATGTAAAAAATATACTGCTACTAGAGTAGATCAAGACGATTTAATTTCTATTGGTAGTATTGGTTTAATTAAAGGCATAAATAGTTTTGATAGCTCAAAAGGTGTACGTTTAGCTACTTATGTTTCTCGTTGTATTGATAATGAAGTTCTTATGTATTTAAGAAGCACTAAAAAATTAGGAGCTGAGGTTTACTTGGATGACCCTATTGGAAAAGACAAAGATGATAATGTAGTTACTTTACAAGAAGTTTTGGAAAATAGCGATAAAAATATTGAAGATGAAGTTGATTTAAAATTTAAAATAAAAAAACTATATGAGAAAATGAAAGAAGTTTTAAAGGAAAGGGAAAAAACTATTTTGGAATTACGTTTTGGTTTAAATGGTGAAAAACCTAAAACTCAAAATGAAATTGCAGATTCTATGGCTATATCTCGCTCATATGTTTCAAGAATTGAAACTAAAGCTATTAATAAATTAGCTAAAGAATTTAGAGAATAGTTTTAAAAAAAGAGTTTTTACCAGTATATATTGTGGTAAAAGCTCTTATTTTTTTAACTTTATTTAATTATTGATACTAGAAAATCTACTAGTTCTGTTTGTGTTAATCCTTTTGTTTCTATATCCAAGTACACATCATCTAGTTTAAATTCAGCTAAATATAGGTCTTCATATTGTGTTATTATAACATCTGTGTTTTCTATCTTTGATATTTTTTCATCACAGCTTAAGTGATAGTCTCTTACTGGTTTTCCAACCTTTGAAAATGCTATTCTTATTGTCCTATTTTCTGCCTCATTTGAATAATCCCAAATATAATCATGAGTTACAGTATAGTCTTTATCTGAAGGGTCTTTTCTAGTCATTATAACTCTATTTACACCATAATTTTTTAAGTCTTTAGGTGCATTAATATCTTTTTTAACGAATGGAAAAGTTTTGTCAAATTCCTTAATTAAATCAACTTGTATTTCTTTTATATCCGCATCTAGTTTCATCATGCTTTGCTCTTTTGCTTTATTTATATTTAGTTTTATTATTCCTTGTTCAGTTGATGGTATAATAGTTTCATTATTGTTTCTAGGTACATTATATGCCACAATTCCTACTAGCAGTGCTATTGCCACAAAACTTGAAGCTAAAACATATCCTAATTTTACTTTCATACTATTTCTCCTTTCTATTTTTGATAAAATGATATTATAATTTTTTTCTTTATCAAAGTTCTTTTGTATTATGTCTTTTAAATTATTCATTTATATCACCTTCAATCTTTACGTTTTCTTTAATGTCTTTAATAGTTCTATATAAAATATTTTTGACATTAGACTCTGTCATATTTAGCTCTTTTGCAGTTTGTGATATTTTTAGTTCTGCGCAATAGTATAAATAGAAAACTTTTATCACCTTTATATCTTTGCTTTTAATGTATTTCCATACCGCTTCTGCATTTAATTTTTTAATTGTTTCCACTTCCAAATCAAAATCATCTGGTAGTTCTATTTCTTCATCTTTTGTTTGATAAATGTTGTAATTTTTTAATTTATATAAAATTCCATAATATTTTTGTATTTTCTTTTTTGCTATTCCTATTATAAAGTTTTGACAGTTTTCTAAATATATTTTTTGCTTTTTTTCTAATATGCTATATAATTCTACATATGTATCTTGTACCAAATCATTTACATCATCAATGTTAGAACATTTGCAAATTATGTATCTTAATGTGCGTTCATATGTTAAATTATATATTTCTTCAAAATTTTCTAAGGATATTCCGAGTACTCATTTTATTCTCCTTTCACCTATATAGTGCTCAATTATAATTAAAAAGTTTCAATTATTATAGCATATTTTTATTTTGTGCATATATAATTTTATATGAAGGTTTTTGTTTTTAGAAAAAAGAGTCTTATAATTATTTTTATCATACTAATTTTAATGCTTTGCTTTTTATTAAAAGATACCTCTACTTTTGCTTTGTCTTTAAGTAGAGGTGCAGTTTTAGATTCTTCTTTTGAAGATAAATTTGCTTCTATTTGTAATGGTTCCGAAAAGGTTGTTTATTTAACTTTTGATGATGGTCCTACTTCTAAAGTTACACCTAAAGTTTTAGATGTATTGGAAAAAGAGAATGTTAAAGCTACATTTTTTGTTGTTGGCAAACATGTTAAAGAACATCCTGAAATTGTTAAACGTGCTTATGAAGAAGGACATTTTATTGCTAATCATGGATATAGTCACAATAATAGATTATTATATAAAGATGATGAAAGCTTTTGTAATGAAATTTTATGTACTGACGAAGAAATTTCAAAAGCTATTGGGGTTTCAAATTATTGTTCACATGTCTTTCGTTTTCCAAATGGTTTTGCGTCTTCAAATTATAAATATAAAAAGAAAAACATAGTTAATGTTCTTAAGAAAATTAACTATGTTTATGTTGATTGGAATTGTTTAAATAAAGATTCTGAGCAAAAATATTCTAACTATCAATTACTAAATAATTTAAAAAATTCTGCTAAAGGTAAAGAAACCTTAGTTGTTCTTATGCATGATACTGGCGATGTAAATAAAACATATGATGTTTTACAAGATTCTATAAAATATTTAAAGGCTCAAGGTTATGTATTTAAAAATTTCTATGAACTTTTTACTTAAATTCTATAAACTTGTATATTTGGTTTGTTATATCTTCTACTTCTTTATCTAGTTCTTCAAAAGTATAGAATTCTAAGTTTGTATCGCCTTCGGTTTCTTTTTTATCTAAAAAGTTTATTACTTTTGATATGTCAGCCTTTTCTATTGTTACTTCTTCAATTTTGTTTAAATCTTTAACCGCTTCTTCATAATCTTTTAATATAATAGTATTGTCAATGTATTTTTTGTCATATTTCCTTAAATCTTTATGTTTTACTTTTATGCATTCTTCTTTGTCCCAGTGATTTTTATCGCATTTTGCGTCATATGCTTTGTTTAGTAGATAATCTGTATATAAATGAGTGAAATACCCAAATATTACAGGATTAGTTTTAAAGTATTCTTTATATTTATCATAAAAATTTACATATGTGGATCCATCATGTTCTTTATAAAGGTGTGTTCTTCCGTGGTCATAAATATGTGATACGTCCTTTACAATATACCCATTATTTATATCTGGTGCTATATTACCCAGTAAAAACAAATTAAAATCATCATCATTAAATTTTATTTGTTCATTTAGTTTTTTGGCTATTTCTAAATGTACTCTCCAATTTGGCACTTTTCTCACCCTTTCATTTTTATCCATTCAATAATTATACCATAATATTTTTTTAAAGTGAATACTTTACATAAAATTTGTGAGAATCTTTGATTTTTTATACAATAAAAAAAGTATTACAAACTCTGTTAAAATTTGTAATACTTTTTTGTTTAATAATTTTCTGCTTTTATTTCAAAATATGCTTGTGGATGTGCACATACTGGGCATACTGCTGGTGCTTTTGTTCCAACTACAATGTGTCCACAGTTTCTGCATTTCCATATTTTAATTTCTCCTGCTTCAAATACTTTTCCATCTTGAACATTTTCTAATAGTTTTCTGTATCTTGCTTCATGCTCTTTTTCTATTTTTCCAACTGACTCAAATAAAAATGCAATATGGTCAAATCCTTCTTCTTTAGCTTCTTTTGCCATTCTATCATACATATCTGTCCATTCAAAGTTTTCTCCAGCTGCAGCATCAGCTAAGTTTTGAGCTGTTGTTGGAATTTCTCCTCCACATAATAGTTTGAACCATAGTTTTGCATGTTCTTTTTCATTGTCTGCTGTTTCTTGGAATATTGCAGCAATTTGCTCATATCCTTCCTTTTTTGCTTTACTTGCAAAATATGTGTATTTATTTCTTGCTTGTGACTCTCCTGCGAAAGCCTCCATTAAATTTTTTTCTGTTTTTGATCCTTTTAATTCCATAATTTTTCCTCCTATTCTTGATTGCTCTGTTACAATATATCATAAAATGTTTTGTGTTTCAACCAAATTTTGATATTTCATTTATTTTGAGCAATAACGACAAAGTATTGCTTCTAATCCTATTTCTAAAGATATTAATCCTACTTTATAGTTTGCATCTAAGTCTATTAGTGCTTCTAATATTTCTCTTAGTTCTTGTGTTTCAAAATATCTGGCTTGTGTTTTATATTTACTTACTAAAAATAGCTGGTTTGGTTTTAAGTTCATTGCTGTTGCAGCATCTTCATTGTATTTTTCTGCAATTTTTATAATATATAGTTTCTTAAAATGGTTATATAATGTTATCAATATTTTTTGTATTGGTTCTTTGTTTGATATAAGCCCATTATATACTTCTAATGCCTTTGATGTTTCTTTTTTACCCAAATTATCAGTTAAGTCAAATATTACAGCTTGTATCTGTTTAGTGCATAGTAAGTCTATATCTTGTTTTGTTATATTACTGTTTTCACCTTTATATTCAATAAGTTTTCTAAGTTCATTTATCAAGTCTTGCATACTAGTTCCACAGCATTCCACTAAATATTTTGCTGTTGCATCATCTATGTTTACTTTATATGCCACTGCTATCTTCTTTATGTTTGCAATTAAATCTGGTAATTTCAAAAGCGCAAATTCTTTTACTTCTCCTACTTTTTCAATTGCCTGGTACAATGTATTTTTGTCAACTTCTTGTTCAACAAATACTAAGTCTACTGTGTCTTTTAGTTCTTCTAAATTTTCTTGTATATATTTGGCTATTTTTTCATTTAAAGGTAGTTTTGTATCATCTACTTTTTTCTTTTTTGTGTCTGATTTAGCCGTCTTTTTTTCTTTTTTGAAGAGTCCTGTGTTTTTGGCAATTATTAGTTTTTTGTCAAATCCAAAAGCTGGTGTTTCTAAGTCTGCAATTAGTTCTTCTGCATTTGTATCATCAATTTGAATAAAGTTTATGCCTAATATTAGTTGTGGATATTCTTTTTTTATTTTCTTTACTCGTGTTTCTAGTAAATATGTTTCTTCACCATAAAACAAATATATTGCCATAACAAATTCCTTTCATTAGATTTATAGTTTTTCTGAAAATTTGGCTGAGTGTGCATGACATATTGCTGCTGCCATGCTGTCTGTTGTATCATCTAGTTTTGGTAAGTTTTCTACCTTTAATATTGTTTTTACCATTTTTTGTACTTGTATTTTATCTGCTCTTCCATAGCCTACTACTGCTTGTTTTATTTGAAGTGGAGTGTACTCATATGTAGGTACTCCTTTTCTACAACCTACTACAAGTATTACGCCTCTTGCTTGTGCTACATTTATAGCAGTTTTGGCATTGTTATTAAAAAACAACTCTTCAACTGATATTGCATCTGGTTTGTATGTGTCTATTATTTCTTCTAGGTCATTATTTAGTTTTAATAGCCTTTGTGGAAACGACTCACCAGCTTTGGTGAGTACAGCTCCAGATGTTATTAAGTTAAATTTGTTGCCTATATAATCTATTATGCTATATCCTGTTATTGCAAAACCAGGATCTATTCCTAAGATTCTCATTTGTTCCTCTTTTCTATAATTCTAAATACTTCTGCTACTGACCATGCTTGTGCAAATGCACCTTTGGCTTCATATGGTTTTGCAGAATCATATAGTTCACTGATGCTTCCAACTGTTGAGCGATTATACATTTCGTTATAAAATGTATCTTCTACACTTTGTGTGAATTTAGAATATTGCTCTTCTAATTCTTTCTTTTTAGTTCTATTTTTTTCTGCATTTATTATATTCAAAAAACTATCTGAATATATGCCTAAAAGCCATGGCCAAGTAATACCTTGATGGTAACTCATATCTCTTTTTATTTGGTCACCTTCATATATTTCTCTATAACATTTTTCGCCTTTTGCAAGTGTTTTTAATCCATATGGTGTTAATAATTTTTTGGTAACTGTTTCAAAAGCTGTTTTTGCTTCAACTGAATTTGGTTCAACTACTGGATAGTGTAATCCTATTGCAAATAGCTGATTTGGTCTTATTGAATTATCTCCTACTAAGTCATCAAAACTTTTTCTCTTTTTATTATAGAATTCTTTTATAAAGTTTTCTTTGCATCTTTTTGCAAGTTCTGCATATTTCTTAGCTAGTTCTTTTTCTTTATATAAGTTAGCAAAGCTTTCCATTATTTTTAAAGCATTATACCATAGTGCATTTATTTCTATTGCCTTTCCATTTCTAGGTGTTACTACAATATCTCCAATTTTTGCATCCATCCAAGTATTTTGTATTTGTGGAGTTCCTGATGATAACAGCCCATCTTCATTATCTAAATGAATATTGTTTCCGTCTAAATCAATTCCATTTATATATGCTTCTATTACTTTTTTTAATGTATCATATAATTGTTCTTTTAAAAACTCATAGTCATGTGTGTATTCTAAATATTTTCTTACTTGTTCAAATAGTAAAAGCGATGCATCTACACTGTTGTATAGTGGTCTTCCATCATACCCTGAATATCCATTTGGAACTAACCCATATTTTATATCTCTCATAAATGTTAATAATACTTCTTTTGCTACTTGGAATCTTCTAGGTATTAATGTTATTCCTTCAAATGCAATTAAAGCATCTCTGCCCCAATCTAGGAACCATGGGTAACCTGCAATTATTGTATATAAAGCAAATGCTGGTCTATATGCAATAAAATTATCTGATGCTATTATGTAGTCTCTCATAAGTGTTTTATATTTGTCGCTGTATTCCTTTTTAGGGTCTAATAAGTATGAGTCATATAATTCACTAGTTGTTCTTATTATTTCTTTATTTATTATAGTTTTTCCGTCTAGTTCATCTATATTTTCTTCTAGAGAACAAATAAATGTGATAAACTTTTCTTCATTTGCTCTTAGTTTTACTTCAAATACACCAGGAACTGCTAAATTTTCTTCTGCTCCTTGCCCTCTTTTTTCTTCTTCTAAATAATACATATTTCTAAATGTATCATTAAAATGTTCTACATACTTTCCTTCTGATAGTTTCATATATATTGGTGTTTGGCTTTGATTATTTATTATTAGCTTTACTTTTGTATCTTTTATTTCTTGTTTTAATTCAAATGTTGCATTTGGTGTTGTTGTATGAAAGTCTCTAAAATTTACAATTGGTGCAATTTTAAATTTAGTTCTTTTTTCGTTATTTTTTATATTATATAAAACACAAACTGTATTCTTGCCATGTTCCATACATATATATTTTTTTATTGTTGCTCCATCAACTTCATATGTAAATATTGGAACATATTCTTTCTCAAAAGATTTTAAGTATTGATATCCTTTAGAAATATAGTCTTTTCCAATGTTTGAATATATAGGGTATTCTTGTCCGCCACTTTCAAAGCTTTCATCAACCTTTGATAATATTAAGTTTCTATTTCCAGGAGGGTTTAATGGAGCTACTAATAGTCCATGATATTTTCTGGTATTTATTCCTAAAATAGTAGAACTACTGTATCCTCCTAGCCCATTTGTTAATAACCAGTCCTTTTTTAGTGAATTTTCAAAGTTTAAATCTTCATATTTCATTTGTATATCCCCTGTCTTTTGTTTTACTTCTTTTTAGCTTTTTCTTTTTTTAATTTTTTTAAAAATTCTTGTTTTTCCTTTTCTTCTAATTTTTGCTTTTCTTTAAGTTTTTCGTCAGATTCTTGTATTGAATTAATTCTTTCCTGATATTTTTCAAAGAATTTACTTTTACCTCTTTCTTTTTTCTTTTTAGTTTTTCTCATGTTGTCGTTCTTCTTGTCTTCTTTTAGAGATTTTTTAGCCTCTTTTAATCTATCATTTAATAATACATACTTTGTGTCATTTTGCATATCTTTAAATTTTAAATCATCACAAATCAATTGAATAATTGATG
Source organism: uncultured Clostridia bacterium (assembly GCA_934122155.1). Lineage (GTDB taxonomy): Bacteria > Bacillota > Clostridia > TANB77 > CAG-508 > CAG-273. The sequence goes on along the minus strand of CAKOVX010000011.1, from coordinate 17,997 downwards.
CTGCAATTGCCTCTGGGTTATGACGTATGCGTCCATCCACTACATAAGATAAATCTCTTTGCATTAAATAAACATCTTGTTCTTTTGCTTTTGCTGTATCTATTTGTACTAGCTCTTGTCCTTGCATATTATATTTTCTAATATATTCTGGAATTAGCTCTCCTGTATCATAAATACAGTATTTTATAACTCCTTTACCTGCATGGTCATTTATTGCTTTAATATGATCTGATAATGTGTAGTTATCTGTTTGGCCAGTTGTTGTCATTATATTGCTTACATATATTTTAAATGCTTGGCTTTCTTTTATTGCCTTTGCTACACCGTTTACTAAAAGATTTGGAATGACATTAGTATACAAACTACCAGGTCCTATAACAATTGCATCTGCTTCTTCAATTGCTTCTATTACCCCTGGTGCTACTTTACAGTTTGTTGGGTTTATAAATATACGATTTATTTTACTAGTTTTTGAATTTACTATTTCAGGGATTTTATCTCTACTTTCTATTACTGTTCCATCTTCTAGCTCTGCACAAATTTGTATTGGCTCTAAAGTTACTGGTAATACCCTTCCTGTAATGTTTAATACATTTTTAGTTTGTTCAACAGATTTTGCAAAGTCTCCATATAGTTCTTTCATTCCTAATAAATATATGTCTCCAAAAGATAAATTTCTTAATTTTCCTTTTGAAAACTCCATGTTCATAATTTTATCCATTGATTCTTCATCTTTTGCAAGTGCTACTAAACTTTCTTTTATATCATCTAGTGGCATTGTTCCTAATTCTCTTCTTGATTCTGGAGTAATTTCTCCATAGTCTGATACAGTAACTATTGCTGTTAGGTTATCTGTATAATTTTTTAAACCTCTTAAAACAGAGTCTAACCCGGTTCCGCCGCCTATTGCTACTATTTTAGGTCCTTGATCATATACTTTTTTATTGTATATTAATGTATTAACTTTTGTGTCTTCATTTTCCACCCTATTGTCAGTCTCTTGTACTAGTAATTCTAGAGTTCTTTTTTGCATATGAATCATTCCTAAAATTGCAAACACAAAGCCTACAACAAAACATGCTATAATTTTAGCAAGTGGCCAAAAATCCAACCTGTCAGCTGTTAAAATACTAGACATTCCATAACATGCTAATACAATTCCTATTAATATCAATAATATCCATCTTTTCATTTTAGTACTATTACTAAACCATTTAAAAAAACCTTTCATTGCTTAAATCCCTTCTCCTAATAATTCAATTTCTAATTCAATTTGTTTGCCTGTTTTTTCTAATACTACCTGTTTTACATGATTTACTACATTTAAAACATCTTGTGCAGTAGCATTTCCTAAGTTGACTACAAAACCTGCATGAAGTGTTGAAACTTGTGCATCTCCTGAAGTATACCCTTTAAGTCCACATTCATCAATTAGTTTTGCTGTAATAAAGTCTGTTCCTCTTTTAAATGTACTTCCTGCTGATGGCAAATTTAGTGGTTGTTTTTCTTTTCTACTTTGAGCATATTCATCCATTTTTGCCTTTATTTCATCTTCGTTTCCATATGGTAGCTCTAATGTTGCTTTTATAATTATTTCTTTTGAATTTGTAAATCTACTATGGCGATATGAAAATTCACATTCTTCGTTTGTAAGGATATTTATTTCGCCTTTTTCATTTAGTATAGTAACATTTTTTACAATGTCTTTCATTTCTCCACCATATGCTCCTGCATTCATTCGTATTGCTCCACCTATGCTACCTGGAATGCCTGCTGCAAATTCAAAACCTGAAACACTTTGTTTTAATAAAATTTGCGCTAAAGCTCCTAGCATAACTCCTGCATCAACTTCTATTAACGCATTTTCTTGTTTTTCTACTTTTATTTCTCTTAATCCTATTTGTAATACAATACCTCTTATTCCTTTATCTGATACTAATACATTGCTTCCATTTCCAAGTATAGTAAGTGGTATATTATTTTCTTTTGAAAATTTTATAATATATTTTATTTCTTCTATGCTTTTTGCTATAACAAGAATATCTGCATTTCCACCAATTTTAAAATTGGTATGTTTTTTCATTGGTTCATCTATTTTTACTATACCTTCTTTGATTTCATTTGTTAGTAATTCATAGATTTTTTGTTTTTCCAAGGTTATATTCCTCCTTTAATTTTACTTCTAAATTTTATCATTTCTGACTATATATTACAAGATATATCTATTAAAAAAATATATTCTTATTTTATTAAAAGTTCATTAAAATTATTGCAAAATTTGTAGAATATTGTATAATAATTATATAGTTAAACATTTAAGGAGGAATTATTATGTTTTGTAAACAATGTGGAAAACCAATTGACGATACTGAAGAACTTTGTGAAGATTGCAAAAAAACTATAAATAATGAAGCTACTGATACTAGTGCTTCTGAACCTAGAGTTGAAGAAAAAGCTAATACTGGAAATTCTGTACCTGATCCTAATGCAAAATCAAAAATAGCTGCTGGATTACTTGGTATATTTTTAGGAGCTTTTGGTGTTCACAACTTCTATTTAGGTTACACTGGAAAGGCTATTGCACAACTTTTAATTACAATATTAAGTTGTGGAGTTTTATCTTTCGTTTCAGGAGTTTGGGGACTTATTGAAGGTATTTTAATTTTAACTGGAAGCATCACTGTTGATGGAAATGGAAATGAATTAAGGGATTAATTTAAAAATGAATAGAGTAAGAAATTTTATTATATTAATAATTTTAATATTTTTCTTATATATAGTGTCTATTCTGCCAGTAGCTTGTATTTTTAAATCAGTTACTGGCATTTTTTGTCCTGCCTGTGGCATGACAAGAGCTTTTGTTGCTATAATTAACTTAAATTTTTTAGATGCTTTATATTTTAACATTCTAAGTGTTCCACTGTTTATTTTTATTATTTATTTTATTTTTAGGTTAATTATAGATATAATTAAAAATCAATTTGTTTTTATTCCAAATCTGCTTAACTTCTTTACTCACTATTATTGGATATTTATAATTTTGCTCTTAATTAGTTTTATTTTTAATAATATAAAGCAATAAAAAAAGAATAAATATTTTCTATTTATTCTTTTTTATTTATTATAATTGTGCAATTATTGTAAATATATAGTAGCTAAGTATTGTAGCTCCAGCAATTATGATAGAGCCCATTTCAAATGCTCTAGAATCTTTACTTGGTTTTTCTTTTTCTACTGTGTCTTTGTCATAAGCTGATATAACTGCAATAATAATTCCTATCATAGCTATTGCAAATGAAGCTAATAGCAAATTAGGAAAGAAAGACATTATAACAGATACTATACTTACTATAAAAGAAATTATCCCTAACATATTCTTTTCTCCCTTCTTTTGTATATATTTGTTTGAATTATATCATTATGTTTTTTTATTTTCAATAGTTTTTGTATTTTTTTAGCACTGAGCTTAATTTTATTGGCAAAAAAAATTGTATTTATCCGTTTTTTGTTGTATAATAGATATGTAGTTTAATATAAAGGAGATAAAAATTTATGAACAAAAAGATTTTAAGTATTATATTTATATTTGCAATTTTGTTTTCAATTTGTGGCTCTTGCTTTGCTGCTACTGTGAGTGCCAGCAAAACTACTATGACTTTAGTTGATAAAAGCATTTGTGAAATTAGCCTAAAAGATTCTGGTAAATTCACAAAAGAGCTTACAAGTTTTGATGCTGATAAAAAAGAAGCTATTTTGACTTTAACTTTAAAGAACATTGCTCAAAAAGAAAACATTACAAAACCTATTGAAGTATTTTTAATTTTAGATAATTCAAATAGTATGACTTCTACTTATCAAGGAAAAGCTAAAAAAGAATATGTTGTTGAAACAGCTACTTCTTTTGTTGATTCACTATTTGATTACTTTGAAAATGCTAAGGTTGGAATAGTTAGTTTTTCTAGTATAGATAACACTACTTCTGGTGACTCTTCTCTTTCTTTAGGAACAGAAAATGATGCTAAGCTTTTGCTAAATTTATCTAGTTCAAAAGAAAATATTAAGAGTACTATTACAAACTATGCTGATAGTAAAGGACCATTCACTAATATTGAAGCCGGTTTGTCTATTGCTGAAAAGAACTTTACAACTAATACCAATTCTGAAAAATATGTTATATTAATTTCAGATGGCGTTCCTAACCTTTGCTTAGATACTACAACAACACTATCATATTCTGGTGTAGTTGCTACTAACACAAAAAATAAATTAATTGAATTAAAAAATAAAGGATATCACGTATTTTCTGTTTTAATGGGATTAGCTGAAAGTAATACTCCAAATCCATCTGCACCTACTATATCTGATGGTACAAGAAATATGACTTACCGTGAGCTTGCAGAAGAAATATTTGGAACTACTGATAACCCTACTGTTGGAGATTTTTACTATATAGATTACAATAGCTTATCTACCACAGTTAACACTAATATTTACGAGAAAATCACATATGCTAAAGATAATAGTTTAAAAAATATTGTTATTAAAGATTATTTTCCAAAAGAAATATTAGAAAACTTTAATTTTCAATATGTAAAATCTCCTAATATTGGTAAAGTTTCTACTGAAGTAGATCCTTCTGATAATAGTATTACATGGGAAATTGAATTACTAAAAGAAGGAGAAGTTGCTACTTTAAGTTACAAATTGACTTTAAAAGATGAGTATAATGAAGAAATTGTTGACAAGGTACTTCCAACAAATGCTAAAGTAGATATAGATTTTGAAACTATTGATGGAAAAGGCAATGCTTCGTCAGATGTTTCTCCTAAAATTAAATTAACAGTACCAACTCCTGACCAGCCAAAAACTCCAGATAATACAGTTTCAAAAGATCCTATTCCTCAAACTGGTAACTATTTAACTGCTACTTTATTTGCTATATTAGCTACTGTTATAGTATTTGTTATTGTAAAATCAATATTGCTAAAAAAAGTTAAATAAAATTTAAGTTGAAAAAATACTGCGAAAGAGTATTTTTTCAACCAATATATTGGGGTATCGCCAAGCTGCTGTGGCTGTTCGAAGCTTTAGCTGAGTTACAGCCTCAGTATGCAGGGAGCGATAGTGAGTCGCTGGTAAGTAAACTTATTCGTGACTAAAATTTAAAATATATTGGGGTATCGCCAAGCGGTAAGGCATCGGACTCTGACTCCGACATTCCTGTGTTCGAATCACAGTACCCCAACCAAAAAACACTAGAGCTTTTACTCTAGTGTTTTTGATTATTTTATAGATTTACGTCCTCTAAATACTGCTACATCTCCTAATTCTGCTTCAATATTCAATAGTCTGTTATATTTAGCTACTCTATCAGTTCTACATGGTGCACCAGTTTTAATTTGTCCTGCGTTTGTTGCAACTGCAACATCAGCTAGTGTTGTGTCTTCTGTTTCACCACTTCTATGTGATACAACTGCTGTATATCCATTTCTCTTTGCAAGTTCAATTGCATCTAATGTTTCTGTTAATGTTCCAATTTGGTTTAACTTAATTAATATACTATTTGCTGTGTTGTTGTCAATTCCTTTTTGTAATCTCTTCATATTTGTTACAAATAAGTCATCACCTACTAATTGAATTTTGTTTCCAATACGTTCAGTTAGTTTTTTCCAACTTTCCCAATCTTCTTCTGCTAATCCATCTTCAATTGAGATTATAGGATATTTTTCTGCTAATTTAACTATAAAGTCTATCATTTGATCTTTTGTTTTGAATTCATCTGTTTTCCAGAAGTAATATCCATCTTTTCCTATTTTTTTAGCTTCATCAAACATTTCTGTTGCTGCAACGTCTAATGCTAAGCATACATCTTCTCCTGGTTTATATCCAGCTTGTTTGATTGCTTCTATAATTAATTCTACTGCTTCTTCTTCGCTTCCTAAGTTTGGAGCAAATCCACCTTCATCTCCAACACCTGTTGAATATCCTTTTGATTTTAATACTTTCTTTAAGTTATGGTATACTTCTACACCCATTCTCATACATTCACTAAATGTTTTAGCTCCAACTGGCATAATCATAAATTCTTGTACACTTAAAGAGCTGTCAGCATGTTTTCCACCATTCATAATGTTCATCATTGGTACTGGTAATTCTTTTGCATTTACTCCACCAATGTAGTTATATAAACTCATTCCTAATGAAGCTGCTGCTGCTTTTGCTACTGCTAAAGAAACTCCCAGCATAGCATTTGCACCTAGTTTGCCTTTGTTTTCTGTTCCGTCAAGTTTAATCATTGTAGCATCTATTTTAGCTTGTTCATATACGTTCATTCCTTCAATTTCTTTGCTAATAACTTCGTTTACATTTTCAACTGCCTTTAATACACCTTTTCCTAAATATCTTTCTTTGTCTCCATCTCTTAATTCAACTGCTTCAAAGCTTCCTGTTGATGCTCCTGATGGAACCATAGCAACTCCTGAAAATCCTCCCTCTGTTACAACTTCTACTTGTACAGTTGGGTTTCCTCTTGAGTCCAATACTTCTAATGCTCTTACACTTTCAATTTCTAAATAATCTTTCATGATTATCCTCCTTTTTATATGTTATTTTTCAATAAGACTTTCTCCTGTCATTTCTTCAGGTTTTTCTAGTCCTATAATTTCTAACATTGTTGGTGCTAAATCTGCAAGTTTGCCTTCTTTTAGCTTTACACCCTGCACTCCTATTAAAACTAATGGAACTGGGTTTGTAGTATGTGCTGTGTGTGGCTCTCCTGTTTTATAGTCTATCATTTGCTCGGCATTTCCGTGATCAGCTGTCATTAAAATTACACCTTGCTTTGTTTCCATTGCTTCGACAACTCTTTCTACACATCCATCAATTGTTTCAATAGCTTTAATTGCAGCCTCTAAATTTCCTGTATGTCCTACCATATCTGGGTTAGCATAGTTTAATATAATGCAGTCATATTTTTCTGAATTTATTGCTTCAACAACTTTGTCTGTTACTTCAAGGGCACTCATTTCGGGTTTCAAGTCATATGTTTGAACTTTTGGAGATGGTATTAAAATTCTATCTTCTCCTTTATATTGTTTTTCTTCCCCTCCATTAAAGAAAAATGTAACATGTGCATATTTTTCTGTTTCTGCAATTCTAAGTTGTGTTAGGCCTTTTTTAGAAACATATTCTCCAAATGTATTAACTAGCACCTCTGGTTTAAATGCAATTCGAACATTTGGTATTGTTTCATCATATTGAGTGAAACATACATAATATAAATCTAATGGTTTTACTTCAAATCCATCAAATTCTGGATCTACTAAACTTCTTGTTATTTCTCTTGCTCTGTCTGGTCTAAAGTTAAAGAATATAACTGAGTCATGATTATTAATTGTAGCAATTGGTTCATCTCCATTACAAATAACTGTTGGCTCAACAAATTCGTCAAATACCTCTTTTTGATATGAAGCTTCAATTCCAGAAATGGCAGATGTAGCTTTTTCTCCTTCTCCATAAACTAAAGCTTTATAGCCTTTTTCAACTCTATCCCATCTTTTGTCTCTGTCCATGCTATAAAATCTTCCAGAAATACTTGCAATTTTTCCAACGCCTTTTTCTTGCATCTTTTCTTCTAATTTTAAAATATAGCTTTCTCCTGAAGCTGGTGGAGTATCTCTTCCGTCTAAGAAACAATGTACATATACATCTTCAAAGTCTTTTCTTTTTGCTAATTCTAGTAGTGCATATAGATGTCTAATATGGCTATGCACTCCACCATCTGAAAGTAAGCCCATAATATGAAGTTTTGAATTGTATTTTTTACAGTTATCAATTGCTGCTGTTAATTCTTTAATGCTAAAGAATTCTCCATCCTCAATTGATTTTGTAATGCGTGTTAAGTCTTGATAAACTATTCTTCCTGCACCAATATTTGTATGCCCAACTTCCGAATTTCCCATTTGTCCTTCTGGTAAGCCTACTGCTAAACCACTTGTATGAATTTGTGTGGTTGTCCATGTTTTCATTAGTTTATCTATATTAGGTGTATTTGCTAATTTTATTGCATTTCCTTTTTCATTTTCATTTATTCCAAATCCATCTAATATCATTAGCATTATTGGTTTTTTATTCATTATTAATTCCATTCCTTCCTTTATGCATAGGTATGGTTGAAAAAGAATTGAATTTAACTCCTTTTCTCCATTTTTCTAAGTTGATAATATCTTAACAAACTCTTCTGCTTTTAAACTTGCTCCTCCAACAAGACCTCCGTCTATGTCAGACATTGAAAACAATTCTTTGCTATTCTCAGGTTTTACACTACCGCCATATAGTATGATAGTTTCCTCTGCTGCTCTCTTTCCAAAGTCATTTTCAATTTGATTTCTAATTGACTTTATTGCATTGTTTGCATCCTCAGAAGTAGCAGTTTTTCCTGTGCCAATTGCCCATATTGGTTCATATGCAATCATAACATTTTTCAATTGCTCTTCATTTAGCCCTTCTAATGCTAAATGAGTTTGAGTTGTTATAATTTCTTGTTGTTTTCCTTCTTCTCTTTGTTTTAATGTCTCTCCTACACATATGATTGGTTTCAAATTATTTGATAGCGCCGCTTTTACTTTTTTATTAACAGTTTCATCAGTTTCTGCAAAGTATTGCCTTCTTTCTGAGTGACCTATAATTACATATTCTACTCCAATACATTTTAGCATTTGACCTGATATTTCTCCTGTATATGCACCCTTTTCTTCCCAGTGCATATTTTGTGCTCCTATTTTTATTTTAGTATCTTGTGCTGTAAGCAAGCTATAAAATAAATCTGTATATGGAACGCAAAGTATTACTTCTGCCTTAGAATTGTTTGCTGCATTTTCGATTTGTCTTATAAAGCTCATTGCTTCATTAGGGAGCTTATTCATCTTCCAGTTCCCTGCAATAACTTTTTTTCTCATTTGATTCCGCCTTTCCTATTCAGCAATTTGCTGTTCGTTGTTTTTGCAGCTTCCATTTTCTCCTGGTTTGCATTTTTGGTTTTCTTTATCATTTAAAGCTGCTATTCCTGGTAATGTTTTTCCTTCTAGAAATTCAAGAGATGCTCCTCCTCCAGTTGATAAATATATATTCTTAAATTGTTGTTTTACATCTACTCCATTTTGCTTTGCTTCTCTTTTTACTTTTTGTACAGCTGCAACAGAATCACCACCACCAATAACACATTTAGCATTAGTATGAGATATGAATGTCGCAATTTTTTGTGTTCCTTGTGCAAATTCTGGTACTTCTGTATATCCTAAAGGTCCATTCCATACAACAGTTTTTGCGTGTTCTAATCTATCAGCAAAATATGTTAATGTATTATCTCCTACATCTAATATTTGCCATCCTTCTAAAGTTTCGCCTTTTCCAGATTCAATTTCTTTTTCTGTAAATAATTTTGCTTTCTTATGTTCTGAATTTTCAACTACCTCTGGTGTCAATTCTGTGCCTTCTGGTATTTTAGCAACACGTGCATCTTTTGGAAGTACTATTTCTACTCCTTTTTCAAAAGCTTTTTTCATAATATCTTTTGCTACATCTATTTTATCTTCCTCATATTTTGATGAGCCGATATCATATCCTTTTGCTTTTAAAAATGTGTTAGCCATTGCTCCACCAATTTCTATTGTTTGTACTTTATTCATTAAGTTTTCTATTACTCCAATTTTGTCTGATACTTTTGCTCCTCCCAAAATTGCTACAAATGGCTTCTCAGGATTTTCAAGAACAGCACCTAATTTTTGAATTTCTCTTTCCATTAAAAGACCTGCTACTGCTTGATCAACATGATGTGCTACACCTTCTGTTGAGGCATGTGCTCTATGAGCTGTACCAAATGCATCATTAACATATATTCCGTCATTTCCAACCAAGTCTGCTAGCTCAACAGCTAGGCTATCATCATTTTTTTCTTCTCTTGGGTCAAAACGAACATTTTCAAGAAGTCCTGCTTCTCCTTCTTGTAAGCCATTTGCCATGTCTTTTGCACTAGGTCCTGTTACATCTTGTGCACATTTTACTTCTATGCCTAATTCTTGTGATAATTTTTGTGCAACAGGTGTTAGTGAGTATTTTTCATTTACCTCTCCCTTTGGTCTTCCTAGATGTGAGCATAATACAACTTTAGCTCCATTTTCTAGTAAGTATTTTATTGATGGAAGTGCTGCTCTAATTCTAGTGTCATCAGTAATTTGTCCATCTTTTATTGGAACGTTAAAGTCACAACGTACTAACACTTTTTTTCCTTTTATATCTATATCACGTATTGTTTTTTTCTCCATATTCTTTTACCTTTCTATTAGATGTAAGATATAGACTATTGGACTATATCTTACATCTTTATTATTATGTTATTTATTAGCAATATAAATAGCTAAATCAACTAATTTATTTGAATAGCCCCATTCGTTGTCATACCATGCAACTAATTTTACAAATGTGTCTGTTAATGCTATTCCTGCTGTACTGTCAAAAATACATGTATGTTCATCATGTATAAAGTCTGAAGAAACTACTGGGTCTGATACATATTCTACTATACCTTTCATTTCGTTTTCTGATGCTTTTTTAACTGCTTCACATATTTCTTCATATGTTGCTGGTTTTTCTAAATTACATGTTAAGTCTACAACTGAAACATCAACTGTTGGTACTCTAAATGACATACCTGTTAATTTTCCGTTTAATGTAGGAATTACTTTTCCAACAGCCTTAGCTGCACCTGTTGATGATGGTATAATGTTATAGCTTGCTGCTCTTCCACCTCTCCAATCTTTTTTAGATGCTCCATCAACTGTTTTTTGTGTTGCTGTAATACTATGAACTGTTGTCATTAATCCATCTTTGATTCCAAAGTTATCGTTTATAATTTTAGCAAGTGGTGCTAAACAGTTTGTTGTACATGATGCATTTGAAATAATGTTCATATCTGGTGTATATGTTTCGTTATTTACTCCCATAACAAACATTGGGGCATCTTTAGATGGTGCAGAGATAATAACTTTTTTAGCTCCTGCTTCTAAGTGTGCATTTGCTTTTTCAATTGTTGTAAATACTCCTGAACATTCTAGTACATAATCAATTCCATCTGCTCCCCAAGGAATATTCTTAGGTTCCATTTCATTATATACTTTAATTTCTTTTCCGTTTACTACTAATTTTCCGTCTTTTTCAAAAACTTCTCCATTAAATTTTCCATGGATTGTGTCGTATTTCATCATATATGCCATATAGTCTGCTGTTATAAATGGGTCGTTTATTGCAACAACCTCAACATTTTCTTTATTTAATGCTGCTTGTAAAGATAAATTTCCTATTCTTCCAAAACCATTAATTCCTAATTTTATTGACATAAATTTTCCTCCTTTGAAATGTTATTTCACATTTTTTATTAATATTTTTAGTATATCCTAAACAATGTAATTTTATATCAAAAAAGAATACTTTTCAAGTATTCTTTATTATTTTCTTTTATTTTTCTCGCACAATAAAAAACTTATCAGTCTTACCTAATAAGTTTTATATTAATAACAGATATTATAACTTTTTATAATGTAATGTTATCTACGATTTCAATATCTTGGAACCAAAAATCATGGTTAACTTCTTGATGCCAGAAGTCATGTACCTCTTGAAATACTTTTTCTTGTTTTGGTGTCATTGTAAGTGTTATTTCTTGGAATAGAAAATTTTTAATCTTTGACCATACACTTATTTCTGCTGGAACTTCTGATTTTACTGTATTATTTTCAAATTCTTCCATTGTTACTCCTCCTTTGTAGATTTCAATTACTATTTTTTTCATATTATTTATACTATAAATATTACAAATAATCAAGCTTTTTTGTGTTACGTTTTCATTACATGTATGTTACAAATATGTTACATTATATTTCCATTTGGCTTCCCAAGAAACTTGCTGCTGATTGTGCAACTTTTTGTTCAACTTCACTCATCTTTGTGCTGTTGTCTTTTGACAATAATATTACTGTACCTATTACATCACCGTCTGAGATTATTGGATATACTACTTGTGAGTTGTATCTTCTTTCTTTGTTTTCATTTTTAGTGATTGGAATAGCTAAGTCATCATTTTCTTTACTTGTATATTTTTCTTTGTCATCCATTAGTCTTTCTAGCTCTTCACTAACATCCTGTTCCAAAAGTTCTTTTTTAGCTCCACCTGATACAGCAATAACAGTGTCTTTGTCTGTAATACACGCAATATGTCCTGTTGTCTTTGCTAATGTCTCTGCATAACCTGTTGCAAACTCTGTTAGTTCGCCTATTGGAGAATATTTTTTTAAAATAACTTCTCCTTCTTTATCCGTAAATATTTCAAGTGGATCTCCCTCTTTAATTCTTAAAGTCTTTCTAATCTCTTTTGGGATAACCACTCTACCTAAATCGTCAATTCTTCTCACTACGCCTGTTGCTTTCAAACTATTACCTCCTTTTAATATTAAAACTTTTAGCTACTTGCTGGTTATTCTTATTATTACTTTAAAAGGAAGTTTTTATACATTTTTTATATTTTATTGTTCAATATTTTCTATGTTGCTCATTTCTTTTTGTACTGTTACATCATACTTTTTTATAATATTTCCTAGCTCATTTGAAAAGTCTTGTAATAGTACTATTTTTATTCCAGGTAATTTTCCATCAATATAGTCATCCATAATTTGTTTTAATTTCTTTATGTTTGGTATTTCATCTGCAACTTCGTTTTTAAATCTATTTGCTCTATCCACTAACTTTTCTTTTATTGTTACTATGTCCTCATTACTTGCACATGAAATTCTTTGAAATGTTTGAAATGGATCATAGTACTTAAATATTGGTATATTCATACATTCTTTATCAAATTTATCATAAAACATTTCCATTTTCATTGGAATACACTTAAATATTTCTTCTGCTTTTTCATTATACATTTTAGTTTTTAATTGCATATTTATTTCATTAAAATGTTTTAATATTTCTTCCATATCAGTTTCAAATTCATCTTCAACCGCTACTTGAGATAGTTCTTCATCTACATTAGCACAGTATTTAGATGTTAATGAAGAAATATTCATTCCATTGAAAAATACAGATTTTATTGTTTTCATATCATAGTCTATTAAGTCTTTTTTTATAAAGTATGCAAAGTATGAAAATAGCTTTACAATTTGTATTATTTCTATTTTACCATCTTTAACATATTCTAATGTTTCGTCTATTACGCCGTTAAATTGATCATCTGGTATTTTCCAGTATTCTTCTGTAAGAAGCCTTTTATATCCAGGCAATTGGTTTGTATCAATTGTATCACGTATTACTTCCATATTTTCTTTGAAAATTTTCATATCAAAAATACGTGTACGCACATATTTTTCAATAAACTTAAAGAAACGATATTCTGCTTTGAAGTTGTAGTAATAGTTATTATCAAATTCTTTAATATAAAACTGCCTATTATCCATAAATACTCTTGAAGATACTAAAACAGATTTATATTCTTCGTTGCTGTTAATATTTATAAACTTGTCCTTTGTTATTTTTCCTGCCTTAATTTCAAATGACACTGCAATTGTAAATATTAGCATTGTTTGTAGCACTCTATGATTTGTATTTGGATATGATTTTGTAACTGTGTCAAATATTTTTTTAAAGTTATTTAATGCATGTTTTAAAATACGTAAATTTCTTGTTCCACTTTTATTGAATGTTGATGTTATTAGGCCCGTATTTTCTCTTAAAAACCTTATTAAATCTGCATCACTCTCATATCTCATTAATAAGCCATTTATAATATAATTAAATTCAGGCGCATATTCAAAAGTTTCACCTATTAGTTTTTCTTTTATTCTTTCATAATCATTAGCTTTATCAAAAACATATTCAATAGTATCACGTATTCTTTCTACCATTGGTTTGTCTGTTTTTATATTTAGTTTATTTTCTTTATCTAGCAAGTATGTGGCTATGAATGTTTTCATCTCTAAATTACTGTTTTTTAATTTAGTAGATAACTCTTTTTCATTACAAATTATTATAGTTTTTATGTGATCATGTTCAACAAAATTATTGATATAACCCAAAATATCAATAACATCTACATTTGCTCTTTCTAGGTCATCAAAACATAATACTTTGTCATCTGTTGCAAAAAACTGAGCATAGTCCAATCTATCTCCATTTTGTGTAACACCAAAAAAGTTTGCCATATCTAAACCTGTTTTTGCATATTCAGGAATACTACTTGCTCCATTAGAATTCATAAACTTTTTCAAGTTTTTATCCATTAATTGAGTAGTTTCAATAAATATTTTTTTACTTATTTCTTCCAAGTTTGATATTCCATATAAAGACATATATATAGGTGTTAATCTCTTGCCATTTACCTGCATTGCTTCAATTTTTGGTTTTATTTTATTGTTCCAAAAATATGTTTTTCCGCTTCCCCACTCGCCATTAATCATAATTGCATAATCTGTATATTCAGCTCTTATATAATCTAAAATACTTTCTACTAAATCTTCCATTTGTTTCCGTCCTTTCTAAAGTTTTCTCTATATATTTTTTCATAGTCTTTTGCAATTGTAATAACTCCAATTTTGTTTGGAAAGGCTGTTTTTAATATCCTTGCACATTCATTGCATGTTGATCCAGTTGTATACACATCATCTAAAATTAAAATGTTTTTTCCTTTTACTGCCTCTTTATTGTTTATTTTATATACATCTCTAACGTTTTCTATTCTTTGTAGTTTAGTTAATTTACTTTGTACTTTATTTTCTTTGTATTTTACTAATATGTCATTTCTAAAAGTCAATGATTTAATATTCTTAGCTACCAAAATGGATATTAGTTCCGTTTGGTTATATCCTCTTTCTTTTATTTTTTTATACGTCATTGGAACTGGAATTATTATATCATATTTTTTCAAAAATCCACATATTTTTTCATTTTTCACAAAAAATTCAGAAAACATCTTTCCTAAATATGCTTTGTCTTTAAATTTATATTGAATTATCTTTTCTCTTATTATTGAATCATATACAAAAATATATGCTTGCTCATCAAAATATTTTGTTTTATCTTTTGTAGTTTTGCTTACTGTATTAATAAACAGTTTGGAATTTTCTAATTTATTTTTGCATTTTTCACATAAAAACGAATTTCCTACATGGTTACATATTCCACAAGTTTCTGGAAAAATAAAAGAGCGCAATCTATTTAAAAAGTTCATATAAACCTCCTAAAATATTGCCCCCAATTTATTTAGTTAATCTTATATTATTTTAATATCTAATTCAATATAAAACTATAAATTTCTTAATTTATATTCTAAGCCTGTATTTCTTTTTTTACTGTCTGCATTTTGCGTCATAAACTCTATAATATTAGGATTTCCAATTAAAATAAGTAGTTTTTTTGCTCTTGTCATTGCAGTGTATAGTAATGTACGAGTAAGTAGCATCGGAGCAGCTTGTACAATTGGCATAATAACTACATCGAATTCGCTTCCGTTGAGCCTTATGCACAGTAATGCAGTATGAATGTTCTATTTGCTCAAGCTCATCAAAGTTATACCATACTAGTTTATCATCATCAAACTTAATCTTTACCTTTTTCTCTACTTCATCTATATTTAGTATTGTTCCATATTCTCCATTAAATACACCTTTGCCCATTTCAAGTGTAGGTTCTCTTTTCTCCCAATAAATATCATAATTATTTTTTATTTGCATTATTCTGTCACCTTCACGGAACACGGAATCTATATACTTTCTTTCGTTTTTTTCTTCTGATTCCGGGTTTATGGCTTGTTGCAAACTTTTATTTAATTCTTTAGTTCCAAGCTCTCCTTTTTTAGTTGGACTAATTACCTGTATGTTTTGAGCAAAAGTATAATTTCCATATTTTTCTAGTCTTCCTGTACATAGTGAAATTATATTTTCTAACACTTTTAATTTATTAGTTTCATTTATAAAGAAAAAGTCTTCTATTAGCTCTTCATTTTCGTTTTGCTCATCTTTACTAAAAATACTAATACCTTCATTTACCTTATGGCTATTTAAAATAATTTTACTTTTAGCTGCTTGTCTAAAAATTTTGTTTAATGTAATTGTAGTAAGTCTTTCAGATTGTATAATATCTTTTAGTACATTTCCTGGTCCAACTGATGGCAACTGATTACTATCTCCAACTAATACAAGCTTAGTTCCTTTATAAATTGCTTGTAATAAATAATTCATTAAAAATATATCAACCATTGATACTTCATCAACAATAATCACATCTGCGTCTAGTGGTGCAACTTCTACATTCGGATCTATATTTTGTAACTCATCTGAGCTTGTTTTTCCAATCTCTAATAATCTATGCAAAGTTTTAGCTTCTTCTCCAGTCGCTTCACTCATTCTTTTAGCAGCTCTTCCAGTAGGCGCACATAGTACAACCTTTTTCTCCTCCTGTTTATACATTTCAATTATTGTTTTTATTATAGTAGTTTTTCCTGTACCTGGTCCACCAGTAATTACACAAACATTATGTTCTTGAACTGCAATTACCGCTTCTCTTTGTTTTTCAGATAATTCTAAATCAGAATGCTTCTCAATTTTCTTTAATTTCTTTTCAAAATTACTAATTTCCTTTACATTCAAATAATTATCTAGAGCTATCAAACTTTCAGCAACATTCTTTTCAGCCATGTAATAATTATATAAATATACCCACTCCTGATTTTCTCTATCTTCTAATACAATTTCATTTTTTGTTTTCAAAAATATAATGTTGTTTTCTATCATCGATTCTGAAACATTTAGTAAATCTTTTACAAACAGAATCAAATTTTCATATAATACTGCACAATGTCCATTATTAGTAGATAATTTAAGTGCATATTTTATACCGCTTCTGATACGTTTATCATTTTCTAAATCCATTCCCATTTTTATAGCAATTTGATCTATTTGTGCAAAGTTAACCCTAACTGTCAAATCTATTAGAATATATGGATTTTCTTCTATTGTTGTTATTGTATTTGGCCCTAGTTTTTTATATATTCCTTCTGCACTTTGTGGACCAATTCCGAATTTTTCTAGATAACTAACAATTTGCCATACTTCCCAATTTTCATTAAAGCTTTGCGAAATTTCGATTGCTTTTTCCTCAGTAATTCCTTTTATACAAGATAACTTTTCAGGTTCAAATTTAATAATATTTATTACATCTTTGCCAAAAGTATTAACCATTCTTTTAGCTGTTGCAGGACCTATCCCCTTAAATTTTCCATTTGCTAAATAATTTTCTATTGAATCTAAATCTTCTGGCATTAACTTTTCAAAAGTCTCAATTTTTAATTGTCTGCCATACTCAGGGTGTTCAACAAAATTACCAACTATTTTTAAATTGTCACCTTTTTCAATAAAAGGAAGATAACCCACAACAGTAGTTTCCTCTTCATCTGTTTCAAATGTTGCTATTGTATAGCTATTTATTTCATTACGATAAATAATATCTCTAATTCTTCCTTTAATCTCCAAAGTTAATACCTCACTATTTTACTGTTTCATACTTATGAAATCATTTTACTCTATCTATTTTATCTTTATTTAAACAGTTTAGCAAGTATTATCTTAAAAAATTGTTACTAGGAATAATTTCAAGTAATTTGGTAAGATAACTTCATTCATTTTTAATACCTTTTATTAAAATTTTGCAAATTATGTATATTCTGCTTAGCCTACTAATACATAATTTGCTGATACTTTTTTACCTAAATTAGGAAGGAATAAATCTCTTTAATACTAATACTTTCTCTGTATATATTCCTTAAAATATATAATCTGGAATTGCTTTTCCTTCTCTTATATAATATTTTAATTCTTTTACTTTTTTCTTTAGTTTTCTTTTGCCTTTATCTCGTATTTTTAGTCTATACTCATTTATTTTATATCCGCAAAAGTT
>CAKOVX010000010.1 GCA_934122155.1 uncultured Clostridia bacterium | reverse complement strand
AGCATATCATGTATTTCTTTAAATGCTTCTTTTCTTTCTTTCATAGAACAATTTTTATATTTTTCTTCATTTTTTAATATTTCCTCAAGTTTTCCTTGCTTTTCTAGTTTTTTCCTAATCATCATGAAAATTCGTTCATATATGCCTGGTACACACGCCATAACTGTCACATGATATTCATTTAAATTTTCTACTATATGTCTTAGTCCATCACAAAATACTGTTTCTGCTCCTTTATATAGTGAAAATAGAAATCCTACTGTACATTCAAATACATGGTGTATTGGTAAAACAGAAAGAAAAACATCGTTTTGAGTTACGTCTAAAACGCTTCCAATATCCATTAAATTTGTGCAAATATTTTCGTGTGAAAGCGCTACTACTTTAGACTTAGATGTAGTTCCTGATGTAAATAACATAATTTCCATTTCTTTTGGGTTAATCTTTGCATTTAAAAACTCGTTATTTCCTTCTTCTATTAATTTCTTACCTTCTCGTATTAGTTCTTTTTGTGAATATATTCCTTCTCCATTTTCATCATTATCCATCGAAATCAAATGCTTTAACTTATTTTTCTCACTAAACTTAATATTTTGAATTATATCTGAATATTTTTTTGTATAAAATATCGCTTCTATATCAGATCTTTCTATCAATAGTTCTAACTCATTTGCTGGTAGTGATTTATCTAACGGAACAACAATTCCTGTTCCACATACAATTGATAAATATGCTATTTCCCATTCATATCTATTTTCTCCAATAACTGCAATTCGTTTTCCTTTTAGTCCTAAATTTATTAATGATGTTCCTAAAGCATTTATCATATCTCTAACTTCTTTATGAGTATAAACTTGATATTTTCCTTCTTCTATTTTTATTTTATATGCGGTCCTATTTGCATATAATTTTTCTGTTTTATTTAACATATCTTTTAAATCATTAATTTTTAAATAATCATATATTTTCTTACTCATGTTTTCTCCTATTACTTCTAACTTTGTATCATATTTATATCACAATAATAAATTAATGTCTTTAGACTGGTAAGTCAGTACAATCTGTTTTCAGTGCTTTGAGAAATATATATTTTTTAAATCACTTATTAACTGAACGCTTAGTCTAAATACAAAAAAATAGCTAACTACTTATTTGTAATTAACTATTGCACTTTTTATATCACTAAAATAATATTTTTCATTTTTTACTTAATGTTCTTGTAATATTATCGACAAAGCCATTATATATCTGCATTGCATCTACTTGTCTATTCTTTTTTATTCTATAAATAAGACTTGAACATGTAACTCCAAAAATCCCGGATGCTATTGCTTCTACATCACCATCATAAAATTCCCCATTTGCAATCCCTTCATTTACTATTTTTTCAATGATTTTGATATATTGAAAAACTGCCTTTTTACACTTTTTATTTTTTTCTTCTTCACCCCATAATTGTGAAAAAACAACATTAAGGAAATATTCGTATTTTACAATTACTTTTATTTGTATTAGTATGACTGCTTTTATTTTTTCTAACGCAGTAGTACAGTTTTTGGTTTTTATTTCTATATTGTTTTTTAATAATTCAAATCCTTCTTTTAATAACATATCAAATATATCTTCTTTTTTAGAAAAATGATAGTATAGTGAACCTTTTGCTACTCCTGCTATTGCTGTTATCTCTTCAACACTTGTATTATCATATCCCTTTTCTGAAAACATTTTGATTGCTGTATTAAAAATTCTTCTTTTGGTTTTATTCATTATAATTACACCTCTTTCATAACAATTTTTATAAAATCAAATATCTTATTATAATATGTATCTGGTTCCTTATACCTTGATTCAGTATGTCCTGCACCATGTATTATAAGTTTATCTTTTTTGCAATTAGCTGATTCATATAATTGTTCACACATATACTCAGGAACAAAATCATCATTATCTCCATGAATAAACAATATTGGAACAGAGGCTTTTTTTACTTGTTCTAATGCAGAGGCTTCTTTTATATCATATTTTGCTCTATAATTTGCTACTACTTCAAACATATTTAATACAGGAAAAGCTGGTAAATTAAATCTTGCTTTTGCTTCAGATGCAAATATATTCCATACAGATGTATAACCACTATCTTCTATTATAGCTTTAATATTATTGGGAAGTTTATCACTAGATGCCATCAATACTGTTGCAGCTCCCATTGATGAACCATGTAATATAATATTGGAATTTCTGTTTTGCTCTATAATTAAATCTATCCAGCACTTTAAATCTTCTTTATCAAGCCAACCCATTCCTATATACTCCCCTTCACTTTCACCGGTTGCTCTCATATATGGAATTAATACATTATATCCTTTTTCTGAAAAGTGCATTCCTACTGATGTTACTGATTCTGGATTTGAGCGATAACCATGTAGAATAATTACCCAATCATCAATTTTTTTGTCTTTTATATATTCTATTCCTCTTAAAGTAATTCCATCTTTTGCAGTAACCTCAACTTTTTTATTTTTTATAGTATTAGTCCATTGGCTTGCAAGTTGCATTTCTTTTTCTCGATTTTCTTCTATAATTTTTTCTGTTTCATTATTTATACTAGAAACTTCTATTGAATCTTTATTTTTTACTTCTCTATTCCCACCATTTCCTGTTCTTAAGATTGCATAATTAACAAAATAGTTTCCTATTCCTATGGTTACTACTATGCTAATTACAATTATAATTAATATTGCAATTAATATATTCCTTAAAATATTTGGCTTATTGTTTCTTTCTTCCATATATATCCTTTCTAAACCTAAATTTGAAAAAATTCTAGTAATCTACTTTATCTAGATATTTTAATTTTAAATGTGAATTTGATCTAAAATTGTAATAATATGGTTTTATATCTTTAACATATTTTCTATAGAATAATATATTTCCATTTGCATCTTCTATCTTTATATTTGGAAATGTTTTTATCATTTTTTCGTCTCCAAAATACTTTAAGATAAATTCTTTTTGTTTAGTATCTTTAACATATATTTTCTCATATTGCTCATCAATATATTGCTTATTTGCAACGTTCAAATTGTTGTCATATACTATTCGTATAGTAAACATTTGCAAAGCGTAAGCTGTAATTCCTAGGTCAAACACAATAAATATGCTAATAAGTACAACGATTGTTTTTAAAATTCCCATTGATATCTTTTTCTTTAAAAAGTCTATTAGTTTGTCTACTCTTTTGTTGATATCTGACATTAAATATATTGCAAGTAAGCCCCAGAACAGTGAAAATAGCACGCAAATTCTTCCATTTAGATTTAGTATCTGATCTGAATAATCCCACCATTTAATGTGAAATATTAGTTCACCAATTAAACTTACGAAATATTCGATAATAGACCCTATTACAAAGCCTGCTGCAAACAAAGTATAGTTATTTTTCTTAAATCTTTGCAACGGTAGTATCATTAAAACTGCCCCAAGTCCATATATACTACAAAATGGACCATATAAAAAGCTTTTTCTACTTTCAAGTACACCTTTAGTTAATATTCCAAATATTGTTTCTATAATAAATCCTACCACACTATAAATTATAAAGTATGCAACTATTCTCCAAAGTGTAATTCCAGCTATTTTTATGTGCTTTTTTTCTTTAACTTCTACTTCTTTTTCCATATTATATTTCTCCATTTCATTCATTTGCTAAAGGGTTGCTTTCAACAGCATTTTTTACTTGTTTATTTTCTACATGTGTATATATTTCAGTAGTAGATATACTCTCATGTCCGAGTAATACTTGCAAAGCTCTAATATCCACATCACCATATTGATACATTAAAGTTGCAGCAGTGTGTCTTAACTTGTGAACAGAGTATTTACTTATATCTAGTCCAGCCTTTGCTAACTCTCTTTTTACTATCTCTTGGACCATTCTGTTACTGATGCGTTCTTTTCTTTTGCTTAAAAATAGAGCATCTCTAGAATCGAATTTTACACCATCATGTGGTCGAACAGCCAAATATGAATTTATTGCATCAATGCAAGCTTTGTTTAAGTAAATGGTTCTTTCCTTATTTCCTTTTCCTACTACATTTAATTTATTATCATAAAAGTTTATATCTTTTATATTTATATTTACTAATTCAGATAAACGCATTCCACAATTTAAAAATAAAGTGATTATTGCATAATCTCGCTCTTTAAAATCTCCAGATTCTGCTTTTGTAACTTCTAGTAATTCCTTACTCTGCTCTAAAGTTAGATATTTAGGAAGCCTTTTATCTAGCTTTGGTGTTTCAAGTCCTTGAGCAGGATTTATTTCTAATAAGTGAGCCTTCTGAGTTAGGTAACTAAAAAACATTCTAATGCTTGCAGCTTTTCTTGCACGTGTAGCTGCTTTGCTGTGGTATGTTTCTGTTAAATAATATAAAAATGCATGTATATCTTCTAATTTAATTTGTTTAACTGTTTCTATACTCATATCATGAATATCTATCTCTTTTATATTTTCTTCAGAAGATAAGCCAAAATGATGAGATATAAACTTTAAAAAATGAGCTAAATCATAATTATATTCTTTTACTGTATTAACTGATTTATTTAAAATACCTGTTAAATATTCTAAAAATGAATTTAAAAATGTTGGATTTTCCTTTAAGTCTGTCATTTGCTAAATCTCCTTTCGCATATATAATATCATTAAATTTTAAGTTATACAAGTAGAAAAAAAGGGTTTCTTTTCGAAACCCTTTAAAATAATTGTTCTTATTTATTTACTATTTCCATAGTATCTCTTGCGATTGTTAATTCTTCATCTGTTGGAATAACAAATACTTTTACTTTAGAATCAGGTGTTGAAATTTCAACTTCTTTACCTCTACAATTATTTTTCTCTTCATCAATTTTTAAGCCTAAGAAAGAAAGTGATTCACATATTTGTTTTCTTACATCTATGGCATTTTCACCAACTCCACCAGCAAATGTTATAACATCTACTCCGTTCATTTGAGCAGCAAATCTACCAATATATCCAATTACTTGATATACAAATGTATCTATTGCAAGTTTAGCTCTTTCATTACCTTCAGCTATTGCTTTTTCAATGTCTCTATCATCAAAACTTACTCCTGAAACTCCTAGTTTTCCTGATTTTTTATTTAATATATTATCCATTTGATCTGGAGTTAAGTTTTCTTTGTTCATTAAAAATGTAACTATTGATGGATCAATATCTCCTGATCTTGTTCCCATAGGAATTCCTGCTAAAGGTGTTAATCCCATTGAAGTATCAACTGATTTTCCACCGTCAACGGCACATAAGCTTGCACCTTGACCTAAGTGACATGTTATAATTTTTAAATCTTCAACTGGTTTATTCATAACTTCAGCTACTCTTTTTGATACAAATCTATGAGATGTTCCATGGAATCCGTATTTTCTTACTCCATATTTTTCATAATATTCATAAGGAATAGCATATATATATGCTTTTTCTGGTAATGTTTGATGGAAAGCTGTGTCAAATACTCCAACCATTGGAACATTTGGTAATACTTTTTTACAAGCTTCAATTCCTGTAATTCCAGCTGGGTTATGTAATGGTGCTAAAGGAATACATTCTTTCATTGCTTCCATAACAGCATCATCTATTAAAACAGAAGAACTGAATTTTTCTCCACCATGAACAACTCTGTGTCCAACAGCTCCAATTTCGTCTAAGCTACTAATTACACCATATTCTGGGTGTGTTAATTGAGCTAATACTAATTTAATTCCTTCTTCATGATTATTTACAGGTTCCTCAATTTTACGTTTTTCACCATTTACAGTATGTGTCAAAAATGAATCTGGCAAACCTATTTTCTCTAAATAACCTTTTGCCATAACACTTTCGTTTTCCATGTTTATCAATTGATATTTAATTGATGAACTTCCACAGTTTACTACTAAAACCTTCATTTTAAATCCTCCTAAAATTATTATATATTGAACAGATTAACTCTGTAATTCAATCTTTTCATATTATATACCATTTTGAGCTTGAACGCAAGTAATTGCTACAACTCCTACAATATCTTCACTACTGCAACCTCTTGATAAGTCATTTACAGGTTTTGCAACACCTTGGCAAAGTGGTCCATATGCTTCAGCTTTTGCTAATCTTTGAACTAATTTGTAACCTATATTTCCTGCATTTAAGTCTGGAAATATTAAAGTATTCGCTTTACCAGCTACTGGGCTATTAGGTGCCTTTGAATCTGCAACTTCAGGAATTATAGCGGCATCTAATTGTAACTCTCCATCACAAACTAAATTTGGTTCTTGTTCTTTTAATAAATTAGTTGCATTTATTACCTTTTCTGTTAGTTCAGAATGCGCACTTCCATATGTAGAATATGAAAGCATTGCTACTTTTGATGGTTTTCCAACTAAAGTTTCAAAACTTTTACTTGATGATTTGGCTATTTCTGCTAATTCCTCAGCAGATGGATTTTCTACTAAACCACTATCTCCAAAAACAAATACCCCATTTTCTCCATATTCACAGTTTGGAACTACCATTACAAAAAAAGCAGAAACAAGTTTTGTACCTGGTGCTGTTTTTAGTATTTGAAGTGCTGGCCTTAAAGTGTTAGCTGTTGAATGACAGGCACCTGATACTAATCCATCAGCATCATTATTTTTTACCATCATCATTCCAAAGTAAATTGGTTCTAATAATAATTCTTTAGCTTGTTCTAATGTCATTCCTTTAGCTTTTCTTAATTCATATAAGTTATTTGCATATTCTTCGAATTTATCAGAAGTTTTAGGATCTATAATTTCTACGCTTGATATATCCAAATTATTCTTGTTAGCATCTTCTTTAATTTGTGTTGTATCGCCAATTAAAATAACTTTTGCAAATTTTTCTTTTATTATTTGCTCTGTTGCTCTTAAAACTCTAATATCTTCAGCTTCTGGAAGTATTATTGTTTTTATATCTTTTTTAGCTTTTTCTTTAATATTTTCAATAAATGTCAATTCTTTTTCCTCCTTACCTAATACCATATATTATATAAATAAAACCTGGAAGTTTCAAGTGGTAAAAGAAAAAACGTTCAATTTACTTGAACGTTTTTTAAAATTATTTCGCGTAATCAATTACTCTTGTTTCTCTTACAACATTTACTTTTATTTGGCCAGGATATTCCATTTCATCTTCTACTCTTTTTGCTATATCTCTTGCCATTAAT
The DNA here is from genome assembly GCA_934122155.1 of uncultured Clostridia bacterium. Lineage (GTDB taxonomy): Bacteria > Bacillota > Clostridia > TANB77 > CAG-508 > CAG-273. Next base: position 26,450 of record CAKOVX010000010.1, on the reverse strand, counting down.
TTCATTTGATTATCATCAATTTTTTCAGGTTTTACGATAATTCTGATCTCTCTACCAGCTTGAATAGCAAAAGATTTTTCAACTCCTTCAAAAGAGTCTGCAATACTTTCTAATTGCTCTAATCTTTTGATATAAGCTTCTAGAGTTTCTCTTCTTGCACCTGGTCTTGATGCTGAAATTGCATCAGCAGCTTGTACTAAAACTGCCTCAATAGTTTTTGGTTCTACATCACCATGATGAGCTTGTACAGCATTGATAACATTTTCGTTTTCTTTGTATTTTTTTAGTACTTCAACGCCTAATTCTACATGTGTTCCTTCCATATCGTGGTCTAATGCTTTACCAATATCATGTAATAATCCAGCTCTTCTAGCAAGTTTAGCGTCTAACCCTAATTCTTCAGCCATTATTCTAGCTAAGTTAGAAACTTCAATAGAATGATTTAAAACGTTTTGTCCATAGCTTGTTCTGTATTTTAGTTTTCCAATTAGTTTAACTAAATCTGGGTGTAATCCAATTACACCAGTTTCCATTACTGCACGTTCTCCTTCTTCTTTTATAACATTTGCTACTTCTTCCTTAGCTTTTTCAACCATTTCTTCAATTTTAGCAGGATGAATTCTTCCATCTTCAATTAGTTTTTCAATAGCAATTCTTGCTACTTCTCTTCTTAATGGATCAAAACCTGAAATAACAACTGCCTCTGGAGTATCATCAATAATTAAATCAATTCCTGTTAATGTTTCTAAGGTTTTTATGTTTCTACCCTCTCTACCGATAATTCTACCTTTCATATCATCATTTGGAAGAGTTACTATTGATACTGTTGTTTCTGAGGTATGGTCAGCTGCACACTTTTGAATAGCATACCCAATTACTTCTTTGGCATTTCTATCAGCTGTTTCTTTAACCTTAGCTTCCATATCTCTTATAAGGTTAGCTTTTTCAGCTGTAAGTTTCTTATCAAGTTCTGATAATAAAACTTTTTTAGCATCTTCTTTAGACATTCCTGAAATTCTTTGTAGTTCTAATAACTGCTTATCAATTGTTTCTTGTAATTCGTTCTTTTTATTTTCTAAGTCTAAGTATTTCTTGTCTAAATCTTTTTCTTTTTTCTCTACGATGTCTTGCTTCCTTTCTATGTTTTCTTCCTTTTGAATAAGTCTTCTTTCTTGATTTTGAACTTCGCTCCTTCTTTCTCTAATCTCTTGATCTAATTCTTTTCTAGCATTCATAATTTCTTCTTTGGCTTTAAAAATTTCTTCTTTTTTCTTGTTTTCCGCATCTATGTTTGCCATTTCAATTATTTTTTTTGCTTGAGCTTCTGCACTTTCCATTTTAGATTCAGCAACTTTCTTTCTTATGTACATACCTACAAATGTGAAAATTACTGCTGAGACTAGAAAAACGGCGATTCCAATTAGGATATTATCCATAATCTTACACCTCTTTCTATTAAATTTTCAATGTACTAAATATATATAACTAATTATAAAAATTTTATTAAAATATATTTTCCTACACTTCTATTTTATATTGATTATTGTAAACTGTCAAGTAGTTTTTACGGTAAAATATGATTTATTTTGACTCGACAATTTTTACAATATCTGCAATATAATCTCCAATAACTGGAATATTTAGAGTTACAATTTTTTGAAGAATTATTATTAAAATTGCAGTTAATACTGTAAAGCCTATACCTATACCTATTCCCTTTGATACTCCTGAAATAAAGTTCCTAACAAATAATTTTCTTTTATTTCCTAGTAGCTCCATTAAATCAAATATATTGCTCTTTTCCAAAGAATAGTTCAATTTCTCTAGGTTTTTATTTAATTTCTCTTCCAATTTGTTTTTATCCAAAATAAAAATCCTCCATCTATATTAATGATGGAAGATTTTATTAATTTTTATTCATTATTTTCTTGATTTGATAAATTATCTGTTAAACTATTTTGAAGTTTTTGAGTTTGCTTTTTGCTATTTTCTTGTAATTTTTCTAATTTTGTAATAAGTGTCTGTAATCTCGTCATGTCTTTTCCAGCCATTTCCCAATTATTATTACTGTTAGATTGTTTTAAATTATTATTTGCTTTTATAATTGCTTGTATTAGTCCCTCAATAGTTTCAGTATCTTCAACTTCAATATCAACAGCTGACTGTGATACTAGTTTTTTTAGGGCTTCTGCAATGTTATTTCCAATAGCAACTTTATTGCCAGACGCAACTATAACTTTCTTTAGAATTGGTGAAGAATTTTCTTCATTCATATACTGTTGATAAATTGGTTCTATATATAATAGAGTGTTATTTATTGGAATAACTGTCATATCCCTAATAATTTTAGTTCCAGTTATATTTAATGATTCTAATTCTTTAGAAATAGTTTCGTCTTGTTCTATTTGAGTATCTAACTGAGCAGTACCTAAAACATTACTATCAGACGGATACTTATATAAAGAAAGTACTTCTTTGCCATTTTCATAACTTCCAACTAAATATGATGTTAAATTTTGCTTATTGTATGGAGTATATGGTAGAACTAGACCTAAAGTTGTATCTGTATTGTCTACTGTTTTTACCATTGTATAATAAGGTTCCATTTTTACACTTGACTTATTTAACAATTTAGTAGTGTTGCGTGTTGCTATTTCCCAAATATCATCTCCACGGTATAACACATCTGTTTGAACATTATGATATCTTTGCATTATTTCTGCCTGTATACTGTATAAATATTCTGGGTATATAAATTGGTTACTAATATCTTCTGGTATTGCTTCATCTTTATCTGCAAATAAATCTTTATACATTTTTTGATATGCCATAATTATTGGATCATTTCTATCTGTAATATAAAATTTAACAGTTCCATCATATGCATCAACTAAAACTTTAACAGAATTTCTAATATAATTTATTTGTTTTTTATTTAAAATGCCATCTTCTAAAGTTAATTTTTGAGAGTAAGGATAACAATCAGATGTAGTATAGCCATCTATTACCCATACTAACTTTCCTTCAGTAGTTGTTACCAAATATGGATTTTCATCATATGACACATATGGCATTAATGTCTTAACTCTTTTTATAATATTTCGATTTATTAAAATTTTGCTATTTGAGTTAACTTTGCTTGAAAATGCTAATTGTAAGTCATTTTCTCTCATTGCCAAAATTAATCTGTCACCAAAGTTTAAAGAAAGTCCTGCCTGTCCATTATATACATTTTCAGAATTTTCAGCTTTGGTTGAAGAAGTAATTGGATAGTCAAATTCTGCCTTGTTATTATTAATTACTGCTGTGTAATTTGTTTCTAAACCAAAATATATTCTTGGTTGAGATATATCTACTACTTCACTTGAATTGAAGTCCTTTTGTAGATATTTCACATTTCCAGCATCATCTGTTGATGTTGCAGAAGCAATAATTGTACCATAACCATGGGTATATTCATATGTTTTATGATTGTATGTGCTTGATGAATTTGATATTTCTCTTGGAGCAACATATACTAATGTTTTTTCTCCATTTATATTATATATAGCAGGTTGAACTGAATTATATGTATAATACCCTTTATTTGTTTGTACTGTATTTAAGTCTCTTAGGACTATCTCTGTACTAGCCAGTGCTATGTTATCTACTACATTTTGATTTTGGCTTATCATTTCTGAAGTTATTGCTTCATTTTCTGTTAAGTTATGTTCTTCTATATCAATTCCATAAGCCTGCTTAGTCGCGTCTATATTAGCTTTGATATAATTTTGCTGTTTATCCAATTCGTTTGGATTTACAAAAATAGTATTAAACCCAACCAAAACTATAAGCATCGCTATTAAATATATTGGTACTATTGATAAAGAAAATATAGTCTTTTTAGTAGATTTTTTCTTTAAATAGTGTATTCCCATTGCAATAGAAATAATCACTAATACTGATAATATTCTATATCCCCACAATTTAATTGTTACTTCAGAAATTCCTGCTCCCCAAAGTATGTATGGTTCATCACCATTTTGAAGAGTTAGAATTTTTTGAAGTCCAACATTTTGTGTTTCTACAAATATGATTATAGCTATAAATATAGCTGCAAACATTATATTTGTACATAATTGTTTTAATAATATTCCTGTACTTAAAGTTTCTCTGTCTACGCCTTCAAAACACATATTAAATGTAATTATATAGTACAACACAGCATATATAGTTAGTCCAACTATTGTATATAAAATATAATATAAAATATACTGAATAAATGGTTGTACAAAAATAAAATATCCTATATCATATCCGAGTGCAATGTCTGTAATACCAAAGTTAGTTGCATTAATACATAACATGAATTTTTCAAGTACATTTTGACTTATTACAAAACTAACTATTATGGCACCAATAAACGCAATTGATTTGTTAGGCATTTTAGGCATTACCTTATTTTCTTTTTCAAAAAATGGTGTTAAGCCCTTTTTGATTCTTATATTTGTTATACGAATCAAAAAATAAATTACTATAAAATTAACTACAAAAGTAATTAAATAATTGGCTGAATTTTGCCAAAATATACTTAAATAATTTTCTCCTAATTCTAATATTTCTAAGTATTCGCCTCTATAACTTACATATGTAAAAATTAAAACTAATACTAAAAAAATTAAAACGGCCCATTTTTTAGCTTTATTAATTCTCTTATGCATGTTTTTATCTTCTGTTGTATTTGCTTTTATTTGTTTTTCCATTTAACCCTCCATTAAATTAAAGCATTTACAAAGTCAGTACTATTAAAAATTTCCATATCATCAATTTGTTCACCTACACCAACAAATTTAACTGGCATTTGGTTTTCTGCAACTATGCCAACCACTACTCCCCCTTTAGCTGTTCCATCTAGTTTAGTTAGTATCAAACCATTTATATCAACTGTTTCTTTAAATGCTTTTACTTGTGAAATAGCATTTTGTCCTGTTGTTGCATCAAGAACCATCAAAACTTCTTTTGAACTTTCTGGCAGTTCTTTATCTATTACCTTTTTTATTTTTACTAATTCGTCCATCAAATATTTTTTGTTATGTAATCTTCCTGCTGTATCGCATATTAAAACGTCTGCATCTTTTTGTTTAGTTATTTGAATTGCATCAAAAACTACTGATGCTGGGTCTGCACCCTCTTCCTTTTTTACTATATCACATCCAGCTCTGTCAGCCCATATTTCTAGTTGTTCTACTGCTGCTGCTCTAAAAGTATCTGCTGCTGCAATTACTACTTTTTTGCCATCTTGCTTTAATCGATTTGCTATTTTTCCAATTGAAGTAGTTTTTCCTACTCCATTTACTCCTACTACTAAAATAACTGCTGGCTGAGTTTCTAACTTTAAGCCATTATCAACTTCATCTAAAATCTCTTTTATTTCTTCTCTTAGTGCATTTCTTACCTCTTCTTCATTTTGAATTTTTTCTTTTTTTATTCTATCTCTTAAATTTGCAATAATTTTAGTAGCTGTTTGAGCTCCAACGTCTGACATTATTAGAGCTTCTTCTAATTCTTCTAATAGTTCTTCATCTACTTTTCTAAAATTACTAAACACATTATTTAGCTTTTCATCAAATGAATTTTTGGTTTTACTTAAACCGTTTTTTAGTTTATCAAAAAATCCCATAAAATCAACCTCTCTTTTGTTTGAATACCTATATATTTTACCATAATATGCAAAAAATGGCAACCTTTTGGTCACCATTTGGAGAAGTAGAATTTAGTATTATTTATCAAAAATTTTTTCTATAATTTCCATATCTTCAATTCTATTAATTGCAAAGCATTTCTTTCCTAAGTCTTTTATTGAAGCTCCTAGATGATACATTTCTTTATTATCTATGTTGATATAAAATGGAGCTACTGGGCAGAATTGAACTGCCGACCCACAGGTTACGAATCTGTTGCTCTACCAACTGAGCTACAGTAGCATATATTTAGGAAAAGATAAAATATCTTTTCCTTTTTAATTAATTATTAATTTGAGTGTTTTCCTTTTGTTTTTTCTTTTTTTATTTTATTTTCAGCATCTATATGTAAGTCATTATCATTTTCTTTTTGCTTTGTGCTGTTTTCAATATTAGAGTGATTAGCTTTTTTGTATATTGCTGTAATAATTATTATAACTACAATTGCAGCTAATATGATTGTTCCACACATTAAATAAAATTGAATATTATTTTGTGGTGCACTTGCAACCTCTGAAGGTACTGTTACTTTTATTTGGTATGTTGCTGTTTCATTTCCATCTGCTGAAGTAAGTAATATTGTAACATTATTTTCTCCTTCAACAAAATCTTGATTTCCTATTATTTCTACTTTTGCATCTTCTTTATTTGCTTTAGCAGTAATATCTAAGCTCTTTACAAAAAAGTTTAATTTTAGTCCATAGCTGTGTTTACTTGGATCAAATCCTTCTGAGAAATTTACTCCTGCAATTTCTAAAGATGATAAACTCAATTCCTCGTTAGCAGTTGAGTTGTTATCATCAACGGTGTTGTTAATTGCCTCATTGTTTTTGCTCTCATTAGTTTCCACATTTGTTGTATTATTAGTTTCTTCATTTGAAGTTGTATTTTTAGGTTCTTCTGTCTTTGGCTTATCTTCAGCTGGTTTCGTTTTTGTTAGTAGTTCACTACTAATATATGCTGTTTGTCCATTATATGTAATCTTGCTCCAACCATTGTTACCTATTCCTGTTCTAGTAACTTCTGTACCCTTACTTACGGTTTTTATTATTGCACTAGATGTAGAATAACTCTTTCTTATATTAACTTCTCCTGTGGTGTACATTGTTTGATTAACACTAGTAAATTTAGGTGTTTTTGTAGTACTTCCACTATTAGAATTTGAACTGCTATTAGAACTTGATGTTGATTTTGCTTTTACTGTTACACTTATGGTTTTAGTTACAGTAGACTCATTTCCTAATTTATCAGCTACCGTACCAGATACAGTTATTTTGGCAGTTCCTGCTTTTTTTGCTGTTATAGTTATAGAAGCAGAACTATTCTCAAGCCATTGACTACTTGAGCTAACTGTTGCTACACTAGTATTAGAAGATGTTATATCTACTCTTCCTGTTGCATCACTTCCGTTTATAGTAAAACTATCTGTTTTACCTTCTGTTATACTAGAACTAGATTTGCTTAATGAAAAACTTCCAGCAGCATAAACTTGTGCTGTGCATGATATAAGTATAAATAATATTATTAAACATAAATTAAATTTTAATATTTTTTTATTCATTTGTTTTAATCTCCCTTATAATTATAATGAAAATTCTGTACCTTTCATTATATAATTTTTTATTAACACATAGTCTCCAGCTGAAATTTTGCCATCCTTATTTACATCAGCTGCGCTCTGATTTGCAGAATTTTTTATTAAATTAGTTTGCATTATGTGATTTTTAATTAGCACATAGTCTCCAGCAGATGCTTTTCCGTCTCCATTAACATCGCCTAGCACTACTATTGTGTATGTTTTGTCTTTTAATGTTAACGTATACCCTGTTCCAACTTTTTCGGTATCAGATATTACTTTTGAACCATTTTTTATTACAATATCTTTTGATGCAGCTTTAATGTTTGCAGCTGTAATATTAGGTTGGCAAACAATATTAGTTCCACTTGTTTTAAAACCTGTTCCTTTTATATCTGATGAGGTTTCGGTATTGTCGTTTTTTATAACTTCAACCCAATCTTCATTAATTTTGTTATCCCTGGTTGCTATATATCCAACAATTCCACTAGATGTAATTATTTTGTTCCAAACATATCTTGTCTCTTTACTCGTTACATTTTTTTCTGTTCTAGTTACTACTGCTCCTTTACCGTAATGAAGCTAGGAATTCCGAGCTAGTACTTGCAGATTTTCTAACTGTCAATCCATCTGTACAAATTATTCTTAATTGATCGATTTTATTTGGATCATATTTTTCAAAACTATTTTCTGTTACATATCCATATGTTCCATCACTTAATTTTACTCTCCACCAGCTGTTTCCATCCAACGAATTATATTTGCCTTTCTCAACAACTGTCACTATTTGTCCTGAAGCTAGTATTCTCAATACAGAAGTCTTATTTATTCCTGGTCCATTTTTTAAATCTGTGTATCTAGTTGTAATATATTGTTCATTACAATTACTTTGTAAGTCTATTTGTTTTAAATATGTTCTTGCAACATATCCAATTGTTCCATTTGCCAATACAACTTTGTCCCAGTAATAACCTCCAGTAGTAGAATTATCTAATTCAATTCTTAAAAGCTTGGTGCCTTTACTTAATGTAGTAATTTTAGCATAGTTGGTTCCTTTGCCATTTCTTACTGCAACCGAATCTCCAGTTATTTTAACATCTTGTGTCACTGGCTTTTCTGTTCCTGGTTCTGGGCATATTTGCTCAGGCATATTTTTATATACTGGTATTTTAAATTTAATTTTTGAATTTCCAGACAATAAGCCCATACTGTTATATGCATTTCTAATAGATTGTCCTTCAGTTTTTGATGCTGATACATTAGTCATATATTGCCAACAGTAATATCCATCACCTGCATCAACAACATCAAATTTTTGTAAATATAGAGTATCTTGTCCTCCTGCAATATAATCTTTTACTATTATAGCTGCTCCGCCTTTTATTGATTTTTCTGGGTCTGTCCATCCTTGATTTTTTGCATAAGTTAGTCCCGTTTTTACTAAATCACTTCCGAAAGCTTTTATGTTGAAAAAGTTATAATATCCCTTGTATTTTCCACCTTCTTCTGTCCATGTACCAGAAATCATTGAGCCAGCATCTCCAGCTCCTTGTTCTTGTCTAATTCTAGCAGCTAAATGATAAGGGCTAACATTATATTGTTTTGCTGCTTCCATTATTACATCTATATATGTTTTATTTAAGGTTTTCTTATTTCCATTTGTATCATAATATGTAACTTTTCCATGCATATAATTACATGGCTTTAATATAATTTCTACGCCTTCCCTTACTTGAATTTGAGAGTCATATGTTAACTGTTCAAATTGAAATATATAATTTTCATTCAATGAGTTCCTTGGATCCATATAGTATGCCACAGCTGCCGTTGATGCACATTTCCAAGCATATTCAACAGTTTTACCACAAGAACATTTCCATGCATCTGGTCTGGTTTTAGGTACAACGTTTTTTCCATGATCTTTTGTAGATTCAGCTACAATTGTTTCATTCCAATCTAAACCAGTTTCCAGTATCTCAAACTCCCAATTTGGATGAGCTTCTTGTAATTTTTTTATTAAAGTTTCATAACCTGGATATTTTGAAAATTTACTGCTATATGCAGCCTTTGATTCGCTTGTATTAAATAATAATATAATTAAGCTAGATAATATTAAAATTATTAATATTATGCTTATAATTTTTCGTATATTAAAAATGTTTTTCGACAACATTTTTTCCTCCTAAATGTGATAAATTTCTACAAATTTAGTATATCATTCTTGCAATTTTACGTCAAGACAAATTAAAAAAAAGGCAACATTTGTCAAATGCTGCCCGTAGCTAGTATGTTTATCTATTGCATCCGCAGTTACAAAATAGTAATAAAAATATAATTATAAAGAATAAAATACTACTATCACCACATCCTCCAAATAAGTTACCGAAACAACCACCGTTATTACGGCCGCATCCACAATCTCTAGATTCTTCTGGCATAAAGTTCTCCTCCTTTTTATTTTTCTATATAATATTAGTATGCAAAAGACAAAAATTGTGTTACAATAGATAAAGCTTTAATGAGTAAAAATGGAGGTTATTTCTTTATGCCTAAAATAGAACTCTTATCCCCTGTTGGAGACTGGGATTGTTTAAAAGCAGCAGTACAAAATGGCGCAGATGCAGTATATTTTGGCGTTGATCAGTTTAATGCTAGAATGTATGCCGCAAACTTTAGTATTGATGACATGAAACAAGTTATAAACTACTGTAAATTGAGAAATGTAAAAACGAACTTAACTTTAAATACTCTTTTAAAAAATGAAGAATTTGAAGATGCTGTTAGTTTAGCAGAAGAAGCATATAAATCTGGAATAGATGCTATTATTGTACAAGACTTAGGATTGGCAAAATATTTAATTAACAACATTCCTGATCTTCCTGTTCATGCTAGTACTCAAATGACAATTCACAATTTACAAGGAGTACTAGAATTAGAAAAACTTGGTTTTGATAGAGTGGTTCTTTCAAGAGAACTTTCGTGTGATGAAATTGAATATATTTGTAAAAACTGCAAAGTTGAAATTGAAACTTTTATACATGGTGCTTTATGTATCTGCTATTCCGGTCAGTGCTTATTTTCAAGTGCTGTTGGAGGACGTTCTGGAAACCGTGGAAAATGTGCTGGTCCTTGTAGACTACCTTATGAACTAGTTAGTAAAAATGCTGAAAGCCAAGAGTCTAAGATTGTTGACAAAGGCTATCTGTTAAGTACTAAAGATTTATGTGGAATTCCATATTTACCACGTTTGATTCAAGCTGGTGTTAAATGTTTTAAAGTTGAAGGACGTATGAAAAGCCCTGAATATGTAGCAACTGTTACAAGAATTTATAGAAAATATATTGATATTATATTGAATAATAAAGATTTTATTATTGATGAAAAAGATATAAAAGATTTGATGCAAGTGTTTAATAGAGGTGGTGTTTCTTGTGGTCACTTAGATACTAAGCCAAATCACAGTCTTGTATTTCCTGAAAAGCCTAGCAATATGGGTATATATTTAGGAACTATAAAAAAATATAACTCTAATAAAGGCCATATTACTCTAAAATTAGAAGAAGATCTAGAAATTGGGGATTCAGTTTCTATTTCTAATGAGCCTTCAAGATATTTAGTTTCAGAATTAATGATAAAAGACTCAAATCAAAAGTTAGTAACTGCAAATACGGAAGTTACTATTGGTAGAATGAAAGGAAATATTCGAATTGGTGATAAGGTTTATAAGATTTCAAGTAAGGCTTTAAGTGATTATGCCAAATCATCTTATGATAATTGTGAAAACAAAAAGATTCCATTAAATTGTACTGTAACTATAAAAAAGAATACACCAATTAGTATGGAAATTTATACTAACAAAAATACTTGTTATAATGAACTCTACTCTAACATCCATATAAAAGAAATTTCTAATATGATACCAATTGATGCTTTAAAAACTCCTATTAGTGTTGAACGAGTTGTAAAACAAATTTCAAAAACAAATAATACTCCGTTTTCTTTTGAGAATATTACTGTTTTATTAGATGATGGACTTTATGTTCCAAGCATAAGTACTTTAAATGAATTAAGACGAAGCGCTTTAGAAAAACTTCAAAGCGAAATATTGAACAGATCTAAACGTACCTTAGAATATGTGCCACAAGCAACTGCTGAAACCATTACATATATGCCCAAAATTGAGAATCCAGCAATATCGTTACTTCTAAGAAGAATAGATTTAAGCTTTAGTTATTCAAAGTTAAATGAAAATAAAATTAAAAACATATACTTACCTTTAGAATTGTTTATAAATAAAAAGAATTCTAATATAATTACATATCTGAGCTGTAAATATAATTTATATATATACATGCCTAGTATTATAAAAACAAATTACAAAAATATTGTTTTCAATTCTATTGAGCAAATTGTTGCTATGTATGACATTAAAGGTTTTGTAGTTTCTAACGTATGTGATTTTGAACTATTAAAGAAATATAATACTAAATATGAGTTTATTGGAAACTATACTTTAAATGTTTTTAATAATGCTTCTATGGACGAATATAAAAAACTTGGCCTTTCTAGAATTACTTTATCTAGAGAACTTAACCAAAAAAACATAAAAGAAATACTTTTAAATTCTAATCTTGACAGTGAATTAATAGTATATGGAAATTTACCTTTAATGGTTAGCAGCTATTGTTTTTTGGGTAAAACTAATAAATGCTATCCTGACTGCGGAACCAACTGCAAAAGTAATAACAAATATTATTTAAAAGATAGACTCGGCTTTAGTTTTAGAATTATTCCTAATAATGTAGAAAATGTTACTTTGATTTGTAATAGTAAAACATTATCTATTTCTACTAAAGATCTCCCTATAAATTTTATAAGAGTTGATATTCTTGATGAAAATATTGATGAAATAAATAATATTGTTGATAAAGTTTATGATAGAAAACGACTTGAAGGTTTGCAATATACTAATGGAAATTTATATAGAGAGGTGTAAAACCTCTCTATTGTTTTGTTGTTAATTCAATTATTAAATCTATATTATCATCATCTGCTGCTTTATTTTTACGAATTGCTCCACATTTTTTACATCTATAAATTATGACATATCCTTTTTTGTTATCAAGTTCAACTCTTATAGGTTCCAAGTCTCCATGACATTCTTCTTCCCTATCTCCTGGGTTTATATCTACATGTTTTGAATGTAAACAATAATTACAGTGATCTCTACAAGTATATCCAAGTGGGTTTATTTGCTTTCCACAATTTTCACATACAAATGCTTCATCTATTTTGGTAAATTTTCTTCCCATTTTATTTTACCTCTTTATTAAGATTCAAAAATACTTCCACCAATGAACTCACGAAGCAAAGAGTTTTGAGGAACATACTTATCTTCAATGTCTTCAAAATACTTCAAAAATTCACATAGTCTTTTAGCTTCTGCATACTCAACATAAGAATTATCAATTTCTTGTAACATTGGTAATGCATATTTTTTAAGTACACATAGCTCATATATTAAAGATGTGTTAAACATGCTATCTGCTTCATCTTGAAATGGAAAAATATATTTGTTTTCTCCTTTATTTACTGAGTTCCACATTTGCAATGTATGTATTGCAGTATAGCCTCTGAAATTATGGTCTCTTACCATTCTTCTAATTAATCTACTGTCTGTTGTTGATATTCTGTTATAATAGTCAACATTAAGTACTGTTAAAGCACTAATATAAATTTTATATTTTAATTCTTTTGGAATAGCTTCAGTTAATTTATCATTTAAACAATGAATTCCCTCAATTACTAATACTTCATCTTCTGCTAAAGTCATCTTTTTTCCTGTATATCTTTTGGTTCCCTCTTTAAAGTCAAAAGTTGGACATAATATTTCTCCGCCATTTAATAAAGTTGTTAGATGTTCATTAAATAGTTTTAAATCAATTGCTTCTATGCATTCAAAATTATAGTTTCCATTTTCGTCTAATGGTGTTTCTTTTCTTTCTACAAAATAGTCATCTACCGAAATAGTTACAGGTTTTAGACCATTTAATCTTAATTGTACTCCTAGTCTCTTAGCAAAAGTGGTTTTGCCAGATGATGATGGCCCAGCAATTAAAATTACCTTTACATTTTTTCTTTTTATAATGTTATCTGCTATATCTGAAATCTTTTTTTCATGTAGTGCTTCAGCTAATAGTACAATTTCAGCTGATTTTCCATCTCTAATTTGTTTATTCAATTTATATATAGTATTAACATCTAATATTCTATGAATATCTTTATATTCATCTAAAGTTGAAATCATTTTTTTACTTACAATGCCAGACTCTAAAGCACCTGGATTTGATTTATCTGGGTAACGTAATAAAAAACCATCATTGTATTGAATAATGTTAAAAATATTTGTGTATCCTGTATTTATTGGCATTACTCCATAAAAATAGTTGTAATAATCTTTACAAAAATATAATGAAACTCCTTTTTTCTGTTCATTATCCAATTGCAAAATTCCTCTTAAGCTATTTTCTTTTTCGTAAAATCTTATTGCCTCTTCTTTTGACATTTCTCTCTTTACAATAGGTAATTCTTCTTCTATTATTTCTTTCATTTTTTTATTTACATTATCTATCATTTCTTTTGTAACATCTAAGTTGTCAACTTCGCAGTACATAGCATTTGTTAATTGGTAATTTACAGTTAAAAGTGCATTTGGATAGCATTCATGAAATGCCATGCTCATAACAAATAAAAGACCTCTAATATAAATTCTTCTTCCATCTCTTGTTTTAACATCTATAAATGTAATATTGTCATTTTCTTTTGGAATATAATTTAATGATTTTATTTCATTATTTACATTACACGCAATAATTTCAGTTTTATTTTTAATTTCATTTTCAAATAATTTTATAACAGATGCTCCTTCTTGTACATCTAATATTTTACCATCCATTTTTATGTTCATTTTCTTTTTGTTCCTTTCATTTTTTATAGTATTATTTTATCAAACAAAAGAAAAATAAGCAAGCTATTCGACTTGCTTGTTTCTCTTTTTATCAAGTAGGTACTTGACAGTAATAGGCCCCATTACACCTATTATTGCATATAATATTTGAAATATAATTATATAATTTGGCAATTGGTATCTATATATCCAACCATTTTTGAAATTTGATATATCAAAATATGGTACATTTGCAAAGTATAATATTAAATTTAATATAAAAGCATAAAACAAATGATGTGACATTATTGAAAATGTATTATTACTAATGTAATTTACTAATTTATTATTTCCTATCCATTTTTCAAGAATTTTAGAAATTCTAAGCCAGAACAAAGTTCCTGTTACAAATGTTAATATTGGCAAATAATATGCATTTTGTATAAATCCTGAAAATTCATGTAAATCATATCCAATATCTTTAAAAATTGATATTAAAATAATATTTATTATTATCACTATCGGTATGCAAATCCAAGTTTTTACTCTTTCTTCATATTTTTGCCAAGTTGTTTTATACAAATAACCCATTTGAAAAAATGGCAAGAAGAATAGTATTCTTAATAATAAAGACCTTATATCTTCTAATCTAGCAATTTCCTGATTATACACTGCTATCATATTTCCAACTAATAGTATTAGCAACAAGATATATTCATTTAGCTTTATTTTCGATGTTAGTTTATGTATTAGCAAGTAAACGATATATGTTGTGAAAAATGCTGGTATAAACCATGATGGAAAATTGAAAACAAATTGGCTATTGTTTATAAATGGTTGTACAAATAATGTGTATAAACTAATATTTTTTCCATAATTTATAATCCCCGTATTTCTTAATATTGTATTTATTATTCCATAACATAAATTTATAATTAGAAATGGTAACATTATTTTCTTAAATTTTTCCCATATAGTTTTAAATATATGTTCCTCTTTTTTTACTGAATAAAAATATCCTGATATAAATACAAACATAGGCATAAAAAACGAAGTATATGGAAATATATATCCAGTTAGTTTTACGTCTGGTGCCAGATGGCACATAACCACTTGTATTATGCCTATTGTAGATAAAATCATAAATTGCTTATTTGATTTTTCTTTCATTTGTTACTCCCTATTTCATTTTTTCCTTCATATTAACCAAAGTATTCAATGCTTCTATTGGTGTTAATTCATTTAAATCCACTTTATCCAATTCGTGTGCTATCTCAGCCAATTTATAATTATATAAATCTAATTGCCCTGTTGCAACTTTTTTGTTTTCTTTTTCTTGTGCCTTTTCCCCTAGTACACTTTTTCTTTCTAAAGTTTTCAAAATTTCATTTGCACGTTTTGTTACAACTTGAGGAACTCCTGCCAATTTTGCAACATGTACACCGTAACTTTCGTCAGTTCCACCTGGTACTATTTTTCTTAAGAAAATAACATCTTCTCCCTTTTCTTTTACGGCAACAGAATAATTCTTAACTCCTTCTAATTTTTCTTCTAGTGATGTTAGCTCATGATAATGTGTCGCAAATAGGGTTTTAGCTCCACATTTTTCTTTATCTGAAATATATTCAGCTACTGCCCACGCAATTGAAAGTCCATCATAAGTTGAAGTTCCTCTGCCTATTTCATCTAATATTACTAGACTATTTGATGTAGCTTCCTTTAATATAGCTGCTACTTCCATCATTTCAACCATAAAAGTACTTTGTCCCATACTTAAATCGTCTGATGCTCCAACTCTTGTGAAAATTTTATCAACCACACCAATTTTTGCATAAGATGCTGGTACAAAGCTTCCAACTTGTGCCATAAGTGTTATCAATGCAACTTGTCTCATATATGTAGATTTACCTGCCATATTAGGACCTGTAATAATTGCTAGGCGGTTATCATTTTTATCTAGATATGTATCATTCTCAACAAAGCTTCCACCTGGTAATATTTTTTCGATAACAGGGTGACGTCCATCTTTAATATCTATCATTCCACTATTATCAACTATCGGCATAACATAATTCATGTCATCTGCTACTGTTGCTAAAGATGTTAAAACATCTAATGTAGCTATAATACTTGCCGATTTTTGAACTCTTAATATTTGCTTTTCTATTTTTTCTCTTATTTCACAAAAGGCATTGTATTCTAAATTTACAACTTTTTCTTCTGCGCCTAAAATTTCATTTTCAACTTTTTTTAGTTCTTCTGTTATATATCTTTCACAGTTTGCTAAGGTTTGTTTACGAATAAATCTATCTGGAACCATTGATAAATTAGATTTTGTTACTTCAATAAAATATCCAAATACTTTATTAAAGCCAACTTTTAAACCTTTTATTCCTGTTGCTTCTCTTTCTTTTGCTTCTATTTCTAGAACCCAACTTTTACCTTCTGTTGTTGCTTTTTTTAGGTGATCTATTTCCTCGTCATATCCTAATTTTATTATTCCACCTTCTTTTCCACTTATAGGTGGATCGTCAATAATTGAGTCTTCAATTATTTGGTAAACGTCTTCTAACGTATCTAAACTATCATACAATTGAGTTAATAATGGAGATTTGGTTTGTGAAAGTGTTTTCTTTACATCAGGTAATTGTTTAGCAGAGTTTTTTAATGAAAGTAAATCTCTTGCATTTGCACTACCATAAGATATTTTTCCTGCTAATCTTTCAATATCATACACTTTTTTTAAGCTGTCAACAACATCTCCTCTTAAAATTATATCTTCTTTTAATTCTTTTACAGCTTCTAGTCTTTCATTTATCTTGCATACATCTATTAAAGGATCATTAAGCCATCTTCTTAACAATCTTCCTCCCATTGATGTTGAAGTTTTATCAAGAACCCAAAGCAAAGTCCCCTTTTTGCTTTTATCTCTTAACTTTTCTGTTATTTCTAAGTTTCTTCTTGCATTTATATCTAAATTCATATAATGTGTTGTATAATATATCACGATTTTGTGAATATAATCTAAATCACTCTTTTGAGTATCTTTCAAATAATTTAATAATCCATTACTTGCTGCAACACATAATACACTATCAGATATATCTTCAACTTCTTGCTCATTTTCATTTAATATGTCATATTTAATTTTAAATTCATTATAATCAGTATCAAATTTTTCATCATCTAGTTTTGATATGTATATATTAAATCTTTCACGTATTTTACTAATTTCTTGAGTTGATTCATACATCATAGTATTCACAACAATTTCAGCTGGTGAAAATCTTGAAATTTCATCCATTAAGGTGATAAAATTATTTTGGTCTTTAATTTGTGTGGTTTTAAAATCTGCTGTTGTCAAATCACAAACTGCTACTCCATAATAAATTCCATTTTTATATATTGACATTATATAGTTATTTTTCTTTTCTTCTAGGAGATTGCTCTCCATTACTGTTCCTGGAGTTACAACTCTAATAACATCTCTTTTTACAATTCCTTTAGCCTGTTTAGGGTCTTCAAGTTGTTCACATATTGCAACCTTGTATCCTTTTTCAATTAATCTTGCAATATATGTTTCTGCGGCATGATATGGTATTCCACACATTGGAGCTCTTTCAGCTTGTCCACAGTCTTTGCCAGTCAGTGTTAGCTCTAATTCTCTTGAAGCTGTAATTGCATCATCAAAAAACATTTCATAAAAATCGCCCAAACGATAAAATAAAATACAATCCTTATATTCTTCTTTTGTTTGTAAATAATGTTGCATCATAGGTGAATATTCTGCCATATTTATTTCTCCTTTTCTGGTTCATTTATCGGCTTTGTCCCCTGTTCGATTGAAGATGGGTTTAGTTCTTCTGGGGTTACTTTAATTTGTTCTTTAAAGCTCTTTTGTGTTGTTATTCTTTTTACTTTTTTATACATTTCATCAATTTGCTGTGGTATAAAACCTAGTTCTGCTGCGGCTTGATAATTTGAAAGTCCGTTATTTTCTGCAACTAGGGACTCATATTTTTTTAATATTGTTGTAAGCTCATCTAATTTCAAATCATCAGCACCTTTTTCTGCTTTTACCATATTTCTATTTTTTTGTAGAACTTCCTCATCTTCTATTGTTAATTGTTTATTTGATTGATACCTTTTATATGCATTATATAGTGCTGGGTTTTGTTTTTTTACTTCTGAAATTCTTCTATTTATTGTTCTTAATGGAATTTCATATTCTTCGCTTGCTTCTATCAGTGTTAATCTTTCAATTATTATTTGTGTAACTAAGGCTTCAGAATTTAGTTGTAAGTTTCTCTTTGGCCTATATGGTCTCTTAGTTATATATTCATTATATAGTTCTGGGTTGCTTTCTCTCATCTCAGTAATTTTATTATTTATATTAGAATATGAAGTTTCTAAATCCTCAATTAATTGTTTCATTGAAACTTCTTTATCTAAAACTTTTCTTATCAATTGTTCAAACTCATTTTGACTAACTTCTCTCATTTTATATTGTTTCCCCTTTCAAGTACCACATATGTTCTGAAATTATTTTTATTTCAACTAATTTGCCTATAAGTTTATCACATCCTTCTAATATTACAACTTTATTAGAATCTGTTCTTCCTGTAAGCATATTATCATTTGTTTTGCTTCTTCCTTCTATTAAAACTTTTTGAATTGTTCCAACATATTCTTTGTTTTTTTCTGCAATTTGACTTTCTACTAATTGTTTTAACCTTTCAAATCTTTTATGTTTAATATCTTCTGGAACTTGATTTTCCATTTTATCTCCTGGAGTTCCAACTCTTCTTGAATAAATAAACATATATACTTGTTCAAAATTCACTTTTGTAACAACATCTAATGTATCTTCAAAGTTCTCTTCTGTTTCTCCCGGAAATCCAACTATTATATCTGTTGAAAGTGTAAGATTTGGAATTTGCTTTTTCATTTTTTCTACTAAATTTAAGTATTGGTCTTTGGTATATTTTCTATTCATTACTTTTAAAATTTCACTACTTCCTGATTGAAGTGGTAAATGAACTAGTTTGCAAACTTTTTCACAATCTCTAATTGCTTCTATAACATCATCTGTAAAGTCCTTTGGATGTGGAGAAACAAAACGTATTCTTTCTATTCCGTCTATTTTATTTATAGCTCTTAATAAAGTAGCAAATGAATTAACACCTTCATATTGTTCAAATTCAATACCTTTTTCTTTTTCGTGTCTTAAATATGAATTTACATTTTGTCCTAAAAGAGTAATTTCTTTATATCCCTGTTCTGCCAATTTTTTCACTTCATTTATAATATCTTTTGGTTCTCTGCTTCTCTCTCTTCCTCTAACATAAGGAACAATGCAATAACTGCAAAAATTATTACATCCATTCATAATTGTTACAGATGCTTTTATTTTATCATCTCTTGATATTGGTAACCCTTCAATAACATCTCCATCTATATCTAACACATCTTCTATTCTTTTTTTGTTGCATAGTACATTATATAAATCTGTTGGAAATTCTTGAAGTGTATGTGTACCAAATACAATATCAAAAAATGGATAACTTTGCTTTAATTTATCTACAATATGTTTTTCTTGCATCATACATCCACCAATTGCTATTATAGTGCCTTTGGCTTCTTTGTATTTTTTTACTTCGCCTAATTTACCAAACAATTTATCCTCTGCATTTTCGCGAACACAGCAAGTATTAAATACAATTAAATTTGCTTCAGATAAATCTTCTGTTTTAGAATAATTCATGCTTTCCATCATTCCGCATAATTTTTCTGAATCATTTTCATTTAACTGACATCCCATTGTCAAAATGCAGTATTTTAAATTTTTGCCTTCATTTAATGATGCTACTTTTTTTATATCTTCTAATTGTTTATTTACTTCTATTTTTGCCACAATATTTCCTCCGATATTTCTTTATAAATCTAATATATTCTACAATAATTGAGCATTTTTTTCAAGTACAATACAAAATAAAAGTGCTGTAAATTTATATTTACAACACTTTTTATGTTTTTATTGAATTCCATATTTTTTCTTGAACTTATCTGCTCTACCACCAGTTGTTTCTCTTTTTAAGTTACCTGTCCAGAATGGATGACATTTTGAACAAACATCAACTTTAATATCTGCTTTTGTTGAATTTGTTTTCATTACATTTCCACAAGCACATGTAATTGTTGCTTCTGTATAATTTGGATGTATTCCTTCTTTCATTTTGTATTCACCTCTCCCTTAATATCTATTAACAAACTGTTATTTATTGTAACACAGTTTAAAATTTTTTTCAAGTTTTTGTTTATTATTTTTGTTCATTAGCTTTTTGCTTTTGTTCAACATATTCTGCTGATGCTTCTACCTCTTGCTTCATAGATGCTTTATGAACCAGCTTATTTACTATATTAAACAAACAAGCTATTATTAAAATAAATAATAATATTTTTTTCCATGTTTTAGCTAACATAACTTTCTCCTTTTATCACTATATTACTATTATAGTCTTAGTTTTAACAAATGTCAATACATTATCCTTTTGTTATTGGTTCTTCTATTTTTTCTTGTCCTTCTATTTCATCAGTTTCATTTACATTCTTTTTCATCAAATCTCTAATTTCTTCTAATAACAACACTTCATCACTCTTTTTAGGAGCTTCTGGAGCTGGTTCTTCTTTTTTGTTTCTATTTTTTACTCTCTCAAATATTCTTATTACTGAGAATATACAAATAGCTATAATCAAGAAGTCTATAACTGTCTGTATAAAATTTCCATACATAATTTTAGCTTTACCTATTTGTATGCTTAAGTTGCTAAAATCTAAACCTCCAATTATTATGCCTATTGCAGGTGTAATTATATCATTTACTAAACTTGTAACTATTTTTCCAAAAGCTCCACCAATAATAACGCCGACAGCCATGTCAACAACATTACCTTTTGAAATAAATTTTTTGAACTCACTCATTTCATTTTTTGCGTCTTTTTGAGCTTTTTTCATTTCATCTTTCATTTTTTTATTTATTTTTTCTTTTTCAACTTTTGCCATATAATTTGTCCCTCCATTATTTCAACAAATATATTTTAACATATTTACACGCATTTCTCAAGATTTTTGAATATTTTTTCTTTATTTAGTCAATTATATATTTAGGAGGAATTTGAAAATGGAAAATCAAAATTTGAATATTTTAGATGAAGTTAATAAAGGTGCAACGATGGGTATGAACGCTATTTCATATGTTTCTGAAAAAGTTACAGATAGTAAATTTAAAAATGTTTTAGATACTGAATACAACAAATACAAGGACATTTCTACCAGAGTAAATGACTTATATGCAAATTACAGTAGTAAAGAGCCTCATGAAACTAATGCAATGACTAAAATGATGACATGGTATGGAATTCAGATGAAAACCATGAATGATGATAGCACATCAAAACTTTCTGAACTTTTAATGCAAGGCACTAATATGGGAATTATTGAGGGAAGACGTTTACTTAATCAAAATGAAAATGCTGCAACAGATGTAAAAAACATCTTAAACGATTTTGTAGTTATGCAAGAAGACAGCGTAGAAACACTAAAAAAATATTTATAAAGTTGACTTTAGATAACTTTTTTAGTTTCAGGTCAAAAAATCTTTTAAAGTAAAACAAAAAAATTAACAGTCAAAAATGCATTTTTTCGAATTTAACGATTATATTCTTTTTCCATATATTCATTTATTTTTGCTTCGTCTTCTCTCATTGCTAAAATAGTTTTCTCTAGTAATGTATCTAAATCCCAGCCTAATTGTTCTGCTCCTTTTATTATTACATCTCTTGAACATCCGGCTGCAAATTTTTTATCTTTAAATTTCTTTTTCAAGCTTGAAAGTTCCATGTCCATTATACTCTTGGATGGTCTCATTTTTGCTGCTGCCCAGATTAAACCCGTTAGCTCGTCTGTTGCAAATAATACCTTTTCCATTATGTGCTCTGGCTTAACATCTGTACATAATCCATATCCATGGCTACATATAGAATGAATAATGCTTTCATCAACATTATTTTCTCTTAATAATTCAATACATTTTTTGCAGTGTTCTTCTGGATACAATTCAAAATCCACATCATGTAGTAGTCCTACGTTACCCCAATATTCAACATCCTCATTTAATTCTTTAGCAAAGTATCTCATAACACCTTCGACTGTTAAAGCATGTCTTATATGAAATTCATCTTTGTTATATTTTTTTAATATTTCAAATGCTTCTTCTCTTTTCATATATAATCGCCTCCTAATAGGGGAAATTTTACCACATATCATTTTATATTTCAATACATATCACTGCATTATTTTGTAATTTTTCTAGTAATAATTTCATATATTGACTATCTATTGCAACGCAACCTGCTGTAGGTTTTTCTACACTACAATGTAAAAAAATTGCACTTCCTTTACCTGGTATATTTTTAGGATTTGTTTTTATTTCTATGGCATATTCATATTGTTTTGGATATTCTATTAAATGTTCACTACTATTCCAGTCTCTTTTTACTTTTGTAATATCTACCAGCTGATTATAAAATTTTGAATTCACATCATCCACCCAATATAAGTTTTCATTTATTTTAATATAATTGCTAAATTTAACTTCATCATGCGTTCCAAATGCTACTCCTAAATTATATTTACCAATTGGTGTTTTCCCATCCCCCTCTCTTTTATCATTTGTAATTCCATTTTTGCCTATAAAAGCTTTAGTACTAAATAGTTTTACATTGTTATCAAATAAATCTAATGTTGCTTTGCTTCCACTAATATTAGTTACCTTTATAACTTGATTACTCATTTTTTCCCTCCAATGAAAAAGGTCTAATATAAATATATTAGACCTTTTCAGACTGTTGACAAAGTATAAAAAAATATTTTGTTCAATAGTCTTTTTGGATGCGCTAAAGTACGTGTTAAGCACATTTGTGCTAACATCGTATTTATTCATTTTTTCTGGTTCATCAAACCAGTGGTCAGTGCTACTTTACATAAAGTAGAGGTCTAAAAGAAACGTTGCCGCCGCTGCCGGTCGCATCGCTGAAGTCACGACTACTCGTGTAGTAGCCGGAATTGATGCAGTAGCCTCCTCTAAGAGTACAAGGGATAGCACCACCACTGCTAAGCGTGCCAGTGCTGTATTCTGTGGTCCATTCAGCTGTGTTTCCTGCCATATCAAATATTTTGCATACTTGATCTTCTGTTTTTCCCGTGTTTTTTAATGTTCCATTCCCGTCAGTTTTATTTGCATAATTTTCATTTCCCATTGCTTGTATATATACTATTGCTGTATCCCATGCATAACTATTTATTAAATCACTTTCCACATATTTATCATTTTTATACATATTTTGACTTACTATTGCTGCTTCTGGTTGACTTATCCTGTTCCATAATCTTCCTGTTGTGTAACTCATACTACTTGTGCTATTTGCTGTTGATACCTTTGATAATGTTTTTGCATTGCCAAACTTTTCTGCTGATGTTGTTCCATCTGCATTGTAGCCGCCGCCATAGCTTGCTTCATATCTTGCTATATAAAAACCTTTATTTGTTTCTGTCTTTTCTATAAAATCTTTCAAGTTTTTAGCTGTTGTATTTGTTCCTGTTTTATCTTTTAATTCATTTGATGGTCTTGAGTCTTTTAGTTCATAATAATAACTTCCCGCTCTGTATTTTGTATCTACTGTTTTATCTGCTACATTTGCTGCTGTTGTTTGGTCATATTCTGAGCCTTTTTGTACTAATGTTGGTGTGCCTGGAGTAGTTGTTGCAAATGTATATCTTCCTAATGTTATCTCTACTGATGTTCCATCATCTTTTATTATTTTATTGCTTCCATCATTATTTGTATTACTTACTGGTATCCATACAAATTGGTTACCTTCTTTGTCTTCTATTACAACTCCTTTTTCTACTGTATTTCCAGAATCATCTGCTATTTTAAATCCTCCTGGTACTACTACTTGGTTTTCTTTTTCATCTTTTGCCATTACCGTTTTACTATCTGTGTTTGTTCTATCATCTGATGTTAAACTTGAATCTGTTATTTTTGGTTTTTCGGTTGGGTCTTCTTTTCCTCCATTACCTGTCTTTTCATCTATCCATTTGTCTAAATCATTTATTGCATTTAGGTCGCTCTTTTTAGCATCTTCCATTATATTTCCTGCATTTTTTGACTTAGTTAATATACCGTTTTCATTAAACAGTGCATTTAATGTCACTCCTGCTAATATTAATAGTACTACAATTGTTACTACAAGTACTATTAGAGTAATACCTGCTTGATTTGAGTAATTTCTTTTTGCTGTTTTTTTATTTATTTTTATATCTTTACTTATTTTTGTCTCTTTTTTATTCAAGGTTAGCTTCCTCCTCTTTCTTCTGTATTTTCTCTTCTTTTCCTTTTTGTAATTTAATATGTACATTTTTTCTTATGCACATTTACTCATTTTATAGTTATAAATTATATATCCTACAGTTTTACTCTATTTCCATAAAAAATTTTGTACATATTTTCTCCTTATTAGATTATCATAACATTTTTTTATTTTCAATACTTTTCTTTAATTTATATTCAACCTTTTCAATATTTTTTATACTTTGTCAACAGTCTGAAAAGGTCTAATATAAATATATTAGACCTTTTGAGTTTTTATTTCTTTTCTTTATTACGTTTATCTTGTATAATTTCCATTTCTTTTTCTGTAATCAATGTGACATTATTTTCTTTTGCCCATGCTACACATCCCTTTAATACAGTACTTAAAAATACTCTTGGTACTTTTACAAGTTTAGCACAAGCTTCATCTGTAAATTTTACATCTGGATCAATTCTTGAAGCTGCATATTTAACAGTGTCTAAACTAATGCCTTTGCTTGCTGGTATTGGCTCTGATACAGGTCTTTTGAATTTTGTATACCAGAAGTTTTTATTATCTCTGTAACCATAGTCAACTGGTACTTGTGGAAAATTATATGAATTTACTCCATTTATTATAGCATCATAATATTGTGGCTTAATTAAAATATTATCAATTTTTAAAATAAAATGCGCACCATATTGACTTGTAATGCCATTAAATTGATGGTATGGTGGTAAGTATTCATCTTTAACCACATCATTCTCTGCTCCATCTAACTCTTTTACCCAAGTACATTCAAATACTTGGAATGCCTCTTGAATAATTTTAGGATATGCTTCATTTTGATTTTCTCTAGCTCTTTTTCCATCTACTAAAGTAAATATACAGTCTTTCATCTTTTCTTCTGTTGTTTCTCCTGGGTAACCTAATCTTACCGCTTCTTTAAAATACTTTCTCTTATCAGTTATAAAGTTTATGCTACACTTACCTGTCCTTAAAATATTTTTAGCAGTATTTGAGCTGTTTCTGCAACAAAGAAGCATTGCATAATAATCCTTTCCTGCAATATAGTATGGAAAGCATAGTGAATATGAACCTAAATTAGTTTGACCTGATTCACTTAATGTTCCAATTTCTGTTGTTGGCATTGGAAAAAAGCTTGATGTTTGATAAAAGTTATCAACAATTCTTAAATCTTTAAATCCATTTAACTCTTCTAATTTCTTTTCCATAAAATTCAACCTCTCTTTTTCTTTTGATTATACTGATTATATATTAAATAATAATTTTTGTATACAATTTATCTTTCAAAATCTTCTTTCTTTATAGATTTTTTCTAAATATACTCTTTTAGAAAAACCTCCTCTTTTATTTCTTTTATCATCTGCTAATTTTATGATATCTTCAAGAGTCTTTCCTTTTACATTTGCAATGGCTCTAATTACCTCTAATACGTCTGCTAATTCTTTACAAGTTTCACTATTATCTTCCGCTTCATAAACTTCATTACATTCTTCTACTAGCTTTCTATACAGTTCTTTTTCATATTCAGCATCTGTTAAATTTCTGGTAACAGGTGTTCTGTTATCATCTCTAATAATGTCTGGTATATTATCTCTTACTAATTTATTATATATCTTTTCCATATCTACCTCCCAATAGCTTCAACTGAGTATTTGGTTTGTTTCTTATCTTTCATATTTTTAATCTTTTCTACAAATTGTAATTTATATGTTTTGAAAATTTATTTTATTGAAAAATAAGCGGTTCAATATTCCAAGCAAACCAAAAAG
>CAKOVX010000009.1 GCA_934122155.1 uncultured Clostridia bacterium | reverse complement strand
GCTTAACCAAAAATTAAATATTGTTTAAGTTTACGATAGACTTTCTCTATGTATTTTTGAGTGTGCTAACTAAATTCAAAAGAAATATATTAAAAGTACTTTACAAAGGTAAAGAAAAGTGATATATTAAGTGAAGAATTTAGAAAAAGTATACAAAACATTTCTGGTGATGATTACATGGAGGAAATACCTGTTCCCATACCGAACACAGAAGTCAAGCTCCAATGTGCCGACGATATTTGCGGGTTACCCTGCTGAGAAAATAGGTTGTCGCCAGTTTTTTTTATTTGAATATATAAAAAGATAATGATAAAAAACAAATTCAAGAGATTATAAAAATAATGTTTTGAATTTGTTTTTTATTTTATAATAAATAAGTTTCAAAACATATTATTGCTAGTTTTACTGGTCAAAAGACATATTAACAATTTGTAATAATGAGTAATTACTTGAAGTAAAAAAATTATATAAAAGAAATTTGAACAAGGTAACTTGTTTTTTTTATAAAGTATAGTATAATTTTAAATATAATAAATAGAAAGGTATGAAATATAAAAATGGAGAATAATAAATTTATGACTAAAAGGCAGTTTTTAGAAATTACATTAGGAAATTTTTTATATAGAATTAAAAAGGAAAATCAAACACAAGAACAAATTGAAGGACTTTATCATGGATACAAAAGATTATTAGAAAATCAGTTAAAAGTTTCACCAGAGAAAGCAGAACAAATTGAGGAATTTCAAGAAGTTTTAGATAATACTTATAACATGTTTTCAAATTCAAAAGTAAAAGAAAAAATTATGAACTCAGAATTAACAAAGGATGAAATATTAGAAAAATATTCAGAGAGAATATTAGGAGATAATAAACGCACATATGATATGAGTATGTTGTTTAACGAAAACCTAATTGGGACAAGCAATACTCAAAATGGAAAAGATAGAAACATTTATTATAGACCTATAAGAAATGATAGAAATGGTGAAACAAATAGACATGAATTTGTAGATTATGAAGGCAGACGTATAATTCTTGAGTCAATAGGAGAACTTTATTATAAAACAGCATTTGGAGTAGAAAAAGGAATAGATCAGTATAGGGTTAGCAAGCAAGTTAATGGAAATAGCTTTATTTCTAATGAAATATTTACTAGCATTTCTATTATTGATATGAGCAACCCAAAATATAGAGATGCTGTATTATCTGAGCTGCTTGGAGATAAAAATATTGACCTTTCAAATGCTGGAGGCTATGTAGGAACAATATCTAGAAGGACAAGTTCACTAAAAAGTGGCCAAGAAGAAATAAACTCGGGTTTATACACATATAAAATAAATGATAAGTATTGTATAGAATATGATGCTGAAGATGTTACAGCAGCTACATTGTACCAAAGAAAAAAAGAAAAAGAAAACAGAGATCGTAAAAGTGTAGAATGGCTAGAACTTTAACATACAGAGGAGAATGTAAACATGCTTAGACATAGAAAAGAAAACTTAAATGCAATAAATTATACAAAAGCACATAGAAAATCATACAAAAATATTGAAAAGCAATTACTTGGACATAATACGTGGAGAAGCTTAGTACACGACCTAGATAAAGTTATATTATATAATTTTTTGCCATTTGAAAAAGTTAAAAACTTTCATAGAAAAACTGCCAGACATCATAAAAACAACTTAAAAAAGACGAGAAATGACTATATTGATATGATTATAGATTGGGAATGTGCTAGATTCACTAAGCCAGATAAACAGCTAAATGCATATGACACATTATATAAATTTTATCCAGAATTAGAAAATGAAATACTACCAATATTAAAAGAATTTAAACTAGACCATAAAACGGAAAAAAACAATAATAAATAAAATATACCAGAGTAACAAAAAATAAAGAACGACTATAATAAAATATAAACAGATTTCATATTATTAAATAGGTGATTATATGAAATTAGGGTTATGCTTAGCACGGAGGAGGAATTAAAGGGGCGGCACATATAGGTGTGTTAAAAGCACTAGAAGAGGAAAACATACAGTTTGATTATATATCAGGAGCATCATCAGGAAGTATTGTAGCTACTCTTTATGCGTGTGGATATACAGCAGATGAAATATATGACTTGTTTGAAATTTATGCAAAAAAAATAAAATATGTAGATTGGAGAAATATATTAAAACTAGTTGGAGGGTTAATAATAACTAGGAAAATTTGTATTGATGGGCTTAACAGTGGGAAAGTAATTGAAAATATAATTAACCAAGCTTGCCAAAACAAAGGAATAACTAGTATAAGAGACATTAGCAAGAACTTGTTAATACCAAGCATTGACTTAAATACAGGAACAGTATATTTTTTCTCATCAACAAACGAAAATAGGGGATATTCAGATAAAATAAGGTATATAAATGATATTGAAATTGGCAAAGCAGTGAGGGCAAGTTGTAGTTACCCAGGAGTATTTTCTCCTTGTCCATACAAAGAAACAATATTGGTAGATGGAGGAATTAGGGAAAATGTCCCATGGAAAGAGTTAAAAGAAAATGGCGTAGATATAGTAATTTCAGTAGTATTTACTAAAGATGTAAAATACAAACGAAAGAAAAATATATTAGACGTTATTGGCGGATCAATCGATATTATGGGACATGAACTTTCAAACTATGAATTAGAAGGAGCAGATTATCTATTAAAGATACATACAGAAGATGTTTCTTTACTAGATTCTAGTAAGATGAAATATTTATATCAAAGAGGATATGAAGAAGCAAAAAGACAGATAAGAAATATAAAATAAGAAATTATAATAACCAAAAAACAATGTAAGAAAAAGAGCAGAGAGTATAAAAGCAAAAAGAAAGGAATAAAATATGAGCAAAGTAATATGGAAGCCGGGGACATTTATATATCCATTACCAGTTGTAATGGTATCTTGTGGAGATATGAAAAAAAGCAATATTATAACAGTTGCGTGGACAGGAATAATAAATACAAATAAACCAATGTGCTATATATCAGTTAGAAAAGAAAGATATTCTCATGATATAATAGCTAGAAATAAAGAATTTGCTATAAACTTAACCAATAAACAACTTGCCTATGCAACAGATTGGTGTGGAGTAAAAACTGGAGCAAAGGTAGACAAGTTTAAAGAGATGCATCTAACAAAAGAAAAGGGGAAGTTTGTAAAATGCCCACTTATAAAAGAAAGTCCAGTATCTATTGAATGCAAAGTTGTTGAAGTAAAAGAACTAGGAAGTCATGATATGTTTATGGCAGAGATATTATCAATTGATGCAGACGAAAAATATATAGATAGTAAAGGAGCTTTTGATATTACAAAGTGTGATTTAATCACATATGCTAATGGAAAGTATTTTACATTAGGAAAGCAAGTAGGAAAATTTGGGTATTCAGTACAAAAAAAGAAAAAATAAATCAAGAAAATGCAGCATAATAGTTGACATATTTGTAAAAACATGGTATGATATTTAAGCGTATGTGAGAAACATACGCTTAAAAAAATGAAAATGAAAAGCATAAAGCTGGAGGTGTGTTAAATGGCTACAAAAGGAGCAAGAGAACCAATTACATTAGAATGTACTGAATGTAAAAGAAGAAATTATTTAACAGAAAAAAACAAAAAAAATAATACAGACAGATTAGAAGTTGTTAAATACTGTAAATTCTGCAAAAAACGTACAACACATAAAGAAACAAAATAAGCCTTTTAAGGGGGAAGAAAGATGCCTAAAAAAGAAGTATCTAAGAACGAAAAAAAAGAAAAGAAAGAGAACAAGCACTTTTTTAAAGATTTCAAGGCAGAGCTAAAAAGAGTAATTTGGCCAACACCAAAGCAACTTGTAAATTCAACAGTTGCTGTTATTGTAATTGTACTTATTACAGCTGCTATTGTATTTATACTAGACTTAGTATTTGAAGTTGCAAATAAACAAGGCGTTAATAGAATAAAAAAATTTGTAGAGTCTTATAATGAACAAAAACAAAATACAGAAAATCAAGCAGATAATGCAATAAACAATATTCTAAATGAAGAAAATGCTAATAATGAGTCTACAAATGCAGTAAACGAAGAATAAGGAGGCTAGCAATATGTCTCAAAAAGAAGAATTAGTACCAAGATGGTATGTAGTTCATACATATTCTGGATATGAAAACAAAGTAAAAACCGACTTAGAAAAAACAATAAAAAACAGAGAACTAGAGGAATACTTCTTTGACATTATAGTTCCAATGGAGGAACAAATAGAAATTAAAGAAGGAAAAAGAAAAACAAATTTAAAAAAAGTTTTTCCTGGTTATGTTTTGGTAAAAATGATTGTAACAGAAAAAACATGGTATATAGTAAGAAATACTAGAGGTGTTACAGGATTTGTTGGTTCTGGTACAGACCCTATCCCACTAACTGATGAAGAAATTAGAAAAATGGGATTTGAGCAAATTGAAGTTAATGTAGACTATAATGTTAATGACACAGTTCAAATAATGGATGGACCATTAACTGATTTTACAGGAACTGTTACAGAAATTAATAAAGAAAAACATAAAGTAAAAGTATTAGTTTCAATGTTTGGAAGAGAAACGCCGGTTGAGTTGGAGTTTTCTCAAGTCCAAAAGCTATAAAAACAAATTATAAACTTCGTCTTGCGTTGTCAAGCGTCGCATAAAAATCTTTCGATATACACCAGTATAATCTCAAGATTTTTAGCTAGCTTTCCTAGCAATACTTGTTTCTAATTCGTTTTAAAATATTAGTAATTTAAATTTTAATTTAGAACAAGTAGTACGAGGCAACCAAGCAAAATTTTCTAAAACTATACGTGTGTATGTTGAAGAAAATTTTGTGATGGTTAACGAAGTAATACACAGTTATAAATTAAAATTCTAGATTAATATACATATTACAAAACACAAAAAGGAGGTGCTATAACAATGGCAGAGAAAGAAGTTAGTAATATTATAAAACTACAAATTCCAGGAGGTAAAGCATCACCAGCTCCACCAGTTGGACCAGCATTAGGTGGTAGTGGTGTTAACATTATGGACTTTGTAAAACAATTCAATGACAAAACAGCACAAATGGCAGGAACTATTATTCCAGTTGTTATAACTGTTTATAAAGATAAATCATTTGAATTTATTACTAAAGAACCACCAATGGCAGTTTTAATTAAACAAGCTGCAAAAATTGAAAAAGGTTCTGGAAAACCTAATAGAGATAAAGTAGCAAAATTAAACAAAGCACAAGTTGAAGAAATTGCTAAAAAGAAAATGCCAGACTTAAATGCAGCATCATTAGAAGCAGCTATGAGCATGGTAGCAGGAACTGCTAGATCTATGGGTGTAGTTGTAGAAGACTAAAAAATAAATTGGGAGAAGATAAACATCTTCGATTGAACCAAAGGAGGTAAAAATGAAAAGAGGAAAGAGATATCAAGAAGCTGAAAAACTAATTGATAGAAAAAAATTGTACACAGCTAAAGAAGCTTTAGATACAATTGAAAAAATGCCAAAAACAAAATTTGATGAAACAGTAGAATTACACATGAAATTAGGTGTAGATTCAAAACATGCTGATCAACAAGTAAGAGGAACAACAGTACTTCCAAATGGTACTGGTAAAACTCAAAAAGTATTAGTATTTGCTAAAGGACCAAAAGCAGATGAAGCTATTAAAGCTGGAGCTGATTTTGTAGGAGCAGAAGAATTAATACCAAAAATTGAAAAAGAGAACTGGTTTGATTATGATGTTATAGTTGCAACTCCAGACATGATGGGTGTTGTAGGTAGATTAGGTAAAGTATTAGGACCAAAAGGATTAATGCCAAACCCTAAATCAGGAACAGTAACAATGGATGTTACAAAAGCAATCCAAGAAATCAAAGCAGGTAAAGTTGAATACAGACTTGACAAAAATAATATTGTTCACCTAGGTTTTGGAAAGGTATCATTTGGAGTAGATAAACTTTTAGAAAACTACGAAACTGTTGTAAATGCTATTATTAAAGCAAAACCAGCAGCAGCTAAAGGACAATACATTAAAAGTGTAGCAATATCTACTACAATGGGACCAAGTATGTATATTGATCAAAAATAAATAATATTGCCGAAGAAAGTAAGCATACACTTAAGTCTTACCGAGGTAAAGAAAGAAACGGAAATTATCCAATCAATCTTTGTCTTAGTAAGAATAGGCATTATTGATTGGATGTTTTTTTAGATTAAATTACATTCATATAAAATTTGGGAGGTGAAAAAATGGCAAGTGAGAACATTTTAAAACAAAAGGAAGAAGAAGTTAGCAAACTAGCTGAAAAATTAAAAGAAGCAAAAGTAATTCTTTTAACAGATTACAGAGGAATTAATGTTGCTGATGTAACAAAACTAAGAGCAGATTTAAGAAATACAAATAGTGAATACAAAGTTATAAAAAACAACATTATAAAAAGAGCATTAGATGCAAATGGAGAAAGTGGACTAGATGATTTATTAGAAGGACCAACTGCAATTGTAATTGGAACTGAAGATTACTTAGAACCATCTAAAGTAATATACAATTTCTCTAAAAATAATGAATTCTACAAAATTAAAGGTGGAATTATAGAAGGTAAAGTAATGACAGCTGAAGAAATTATAACTTTAGCAAAATTACCATCAAGACAAGAACTTATGGCAAAATTGGCAGGAGCTTTACTTGGAAATATTACAAAATTGGCTGTTGCGCTTGATGCAGTTAGGGAACAAAAAGCTAACGCCTAATTTTAATGAAAAACTTCGTCTTGCGTTGTCAAGCGTCGCATAAAAATCATAGCTTTGCATACTGACGCTGTAACAGGCATAGCCTTAACAGCCTCAGCATCGATATACACCAGTATTATCTCAAGATTTTTAGCTAGCTTTCCTAGCAATACTCGTTTTTGATTAAAATTGTAAAAATTAGAATAGAGTGTTATACTCGTTTCTAGTTTGTTTAAGATTAAAATAATGGGAATAGAATTATATATATTTCCAAATTAGAAATCGTATTGATTAAAATAAAAAATTATTAAAAATAAAGAAGGAGGTCATTTTAAAATGGCAAAAATTGATGAATTATTAGAAACTATCGACACTTTAACAGTTGTTGAATTAGCAGAATTAGTAAAAGGAATTGAAGAAAAATATGGAGTATCTGCAGCAGCAGTTGCAGCACCTGCAGCAGGAGCAGCAGCTGGAGCAGCTGAAGAAAAATCTTCATTTAACGTAGTATTAAAAGAAGCTGGAGCAAACAAAATCCAAGTAATTAAAGTAGTTAGAGATGCAACAGGTTTAGGATTAAAAGAAGCTAAAGATTTAGTTGATGGAGCTCCAAAAACAATTAAAGAAAATGTAGCTAAAGCAGAAGCAGAAGAATTAAAAGCTAAATTTGAAGAAGTTGGCGCTACAATAGAATTAGCATAGTTTTAAATAATAAACAAAATCAATAAACCTATAACAAGATTATAGGTTTATTTTTTTATATGCTTTCTTGACTTTAGCCAATATAAGTTATAAAATAGAAAAGTAATCATATATTTTAACAGTAATTATGCTTATATAAAGTAATAATCAAAGGGAGAGAAAAATAATAATGATAATAATTTTAGATGCAATGGGAGGAGATAATGCTCCTGATGCTACTATAAAAGGTGCTGTAAGGGCCATAAATCAAATTGATGCAGAAATACTATTAATTGGCAACAAGGATATTATAAATCAAAAAGTAAAAGAATTTTATGGAAAAGATGATATATCAGAGATATCACCTAAAATAAAAATACATAATACAACAGAAGTTATAGAAATGGAAGATACACCAACTGTGGCTATAAAACACAAAAAAGATTCATCAATGGTAGTAGGGTTTAACTTGCTAAAAGAAGGTAAAGGTGATGTATTTATATCAGCTGGAAACTCAGGAGCACTACTTACTGGAGCTACACTTTTAGTTGGTAGAATTAAAGGAGTAGACAGACCAGCACTAGCAGGAATTTTACCAGCATATAAAAGTAGGTTAGTGTTAATGGATTGTGGTGCAAATACAAATTGCAAACCAATTAATTTATTACAATTTGCACAGATGGCAAGTATTTATTTAGAAACTACTATTGGAGTAAAGAATCCAAAAGTAGGCTTACTAAATATTGGTACAGAAGAAACAAAAGGCAATGAACTAATGAAAGAATCATATAAACTGTTAAAGGAGCAAAGCAAGGAGCTTGGAGTTAACTTTATTGGTAATGTTGAAGGAAGAGATGCTTTTTCAGGAAATGTTGATATTGTTGTAACAGACGGATTCACAGGAAATAATTTTCTAAAAGCAGTTGAAGGCTTAGGCAAATTTGTAAAAAGAACTTTATCAGAAAGCCTAAAGAAAAACCTATTATCTAAAATAGCAGCACTTCCAAGTATGCCAGCAATAAAAAGATTTGCTAAAAGTGTAGATTATAAAGAATATGGAGGAGCTTTGTTCTTAGGAGTTAACATGCCAGTAGTAAAAGCACATGGAAGTAGTGACGAAAAAGTATTTGAATTTACAATAAAACAGGCAGAACAATTTGTAAGAAATAAAGCAGTAGAAAAATTAAAAGAACAATTTACTAAAGAGAACATCCAAAAAGAAAAAAATATTAATCAATAAATAAAATATTTGCTAAAATTGCTTGACAATTGTTAATACTTGTATTATCTTTTAGGTAAAGGATTTAAGCAGAATATGAAGGAGGTGACTTTAGGTATCATGAGTTCAGAAGAAGTATTTGAAAAAGTAAAAGAAACAATTATAGAACAATTAGGTGTTGCAGATACAGCAGTTACTATGGAGGCATCTTTTATAGATGATTTAGGAGCTGATTCATTAGACATAGTTGAATTAATTATGGCATTAGAAGAAGAATTTGATATGGAAATTCCTGATGCTGATGCAGAAAAAGTAGTTACAGTAGGCGATGTTGTTGAATATATTAAAGAACATGTTGTATAAGAAAAACATATAATGAATGGTATAGTTTGTAGACTATACTATTTTTATATTCTAGGAAAATTCTCCTAGTAGGAGAATTTTCCGTAGAAGATAAATACGCGAATTATTAGAATTTATAGCAGTTTGCACTGCATATAAATTCTTAAAATTCGTTTTTTTTATACTTAAATTCTCTTATAGTTTATATTGTACAAAAATTAAATGTTATGATATAATTGCCAAAGAAAGAGGTGGAAGTATGAACAAAATTTTAATCAAAGATGGAAAAGTATTACTTTTACAAAATGAAGATGTTATAATTGAAAATAAAGATATTTTAATAGAAAATGGAAAAATAACAAAAATAGAAAAAGATATACAAGATGAGGCAGATAAAGTTATAAATGCACAAAATCATATTGTAATGCCAGGATTAATAAATACACATGCTCATATACCAATGAGCATATTTAGAGAAACAACAGAAGGATGTAAACTATATGAATGGTTAAATGACAAAATTTGGCCAATAGAGGACAAATTAACAAGAGAAGACATATATTGGGCTAGTATGTTATCATATATTGAAATGATAAGTACAGGAACAACATGTGTAAATGATCAATACTTTATGCCAGAGCAAATTAGAGAGGCTGCTGTGAAATGTAAAATTAGAGCAGTTATCACAAGGCCAATTGTTGATATAGGAGCAGACCTACAAGAAAAGATAGATGAGTTTAGAGCATTTTATGAGTCAAGAGATAAAAATGATGACTTAATTACATATTCAGTTGCACCACACTCACTATATACCTGTTCAGACAAAGCACTAGAAGCATGTGCAAACTTAGCAAGAGAATATAACTTACCAATACATACACATTTTTTAGAGAGCATAGATGAAATAGAAGACATTAAAAATAAGCATGGTAGACCTGCAATTCAAGTATTAAAAGACTATTTTAGTGATATACATACAATATTAGCACACTGTGTAAAATTAACAGATGAAGATATAGAAGTTTTAAAAACAATGGATTGCGGAATTGCACATAACCCTGTATCAAACTTGAGATTAGGCTGTAAAATAGCTGATACCACTAAATATTTAAAACAAGGCTTAAATGTAGCACTTGGTACAGATGGTCAAGGCTCAGGAAGTAACATGGATATGTTTGAAGCTATGAGAGTAGCATGTTTAGCTCAAGGTGGAATTCATGAAAATGAGGCAAGAATCACAGCAAAAGATGCAGTAAAAATGGCAACAATTAATGGAGCTAAATTATTACAATTAGATAATAAAATAGGAAGCATTGAAGTGGGAAAAGATGCAGATATAATTTTAGTAAATATAGAAGAAAAATTAGATAATATTACAATGCTTCCAAACTTAAATGAAATAGCTAACTTAGTGTATAATACTAATGGAAGAAATGTTGATACCACAATTGTAAAAGGCAATATTTTAATGGAAAATAGACAAATAAAAAATATAGATGTTAATGAAGTAATTATAAAGTGCAATAAAATACTAGAAAGGCATTTATCTTGATTTTCAGAAACATTGGAAAAGGTGAAATAACAAATGTATTTAAAAAGAATAGAAATGCAAGGATTTAAGTCTTTTGCAGATAAAACAGTATTAGAATTTAAACCAGGAATTACAACAGTAATTGGACCAAATGGTTCTGGAAAAAGTAATATATCAGATGCGATTCGTTGGGTATTAGGAGAGCAAAGCATGAAGTCTTTAAGAGGTGCAAAATCTGAAGACATCATTTTTGCAGGAACACAAGCAAGAAAATCATTAGGCTTTGCAGAAGTATCAATTGTGATTGATAACAATGATAACAAACTTCCTATTGAATATTCAGAGGTAACAGTTACAAGAAAAATATATCGTAGCGGGGAAACAGGTTACTTTATAAACAAAGTTCCTTGTCGTTTAAAAGATATTTTAGAACTATTTATGGACACAGGTATTGGTAAAGACGGGTATAGTATAATAGGGCAAGGTAAAATTGACGAAATTTTAAGTAATAAATCAGAAGATAGAAGACATATTTTTGAAGAGGCAGCTGGAATAGTTAAATATAGAACTAGAAAGCAAGAATCAGAGAAAAAGCTAGAGCAAACAAAATTAAATTTACTTCGTATAAATGATATATTAGCAGAAATTGAAGCAAATATTGAGCCTTTGAAATTGCAATCAGATAAAGCAAAACAATTTTTAGATTTAAGAGAAGAACTTAAATCTATTGAGGTTGGTTTATTTATATATAACATTAATACATATAAAGAAAAGTTAGAACAACTTGTAAAAGATGAAGATATTATTACTTCTCAAAAAGAAGCGGAAGATGGCAAAATGGAAGCTCTACAAGCTTCTAAAGAAGAATTAAGACAAGTTGTAGATGATATTACAGCTCAAATTGAAAATATGCAAAATATAGGGTTTGAAAGTTCAAATAAAATAGAAAAAATAAACTCTGAAATAGGAATATCAAATGAAAGAATACAAAACAACAGTGCAAATAAACAAAGACTTGAAGCTGAAATATTAGAAGTAAAAAACAGAATAGAAGAACTAAAAGAAGAACAAAAACAAAAATTAGAAAAGAAAACAAATTTAACATCTAATAAAGAAAAGTTTGAAAAAGAGTTAGCTGAAAAAGAGACAGAACTTGCAGAATTATCAAAAAAATTATCTGCTAAAGAATTAGAAATAGAAGGCAAAAAGCAAATTGTTCAAGATAATATAGACAAAAAATATGAATTGGCAGCAGAAATAAATACACAAGATGTTAATTACGAGAACTTAGAAAAACGTAAAAAGCAATTAAAAAATGAAATTGATTCAGTTATATCTGAGCTAGATTCTACAAGATATGGTAAAAATGAAATTTCAAAAGGATTTTATGATATAGACTCAAAAAGAAATATTGCAGTAGAAAATCTAGAGAAGAGTGTTCAAGCAAAAGAACAAAATATGCAAAAACTAAAACAATATGAAGATGAAATTTCAAAACTTACATATACACAAAGAATGAAGCAAGCAAGACATCAATTCTTAATTGAAACTGAAAAAGAAAAAGAAGGATATAATAAAACAGTTAAATCTTTATTAGTAGCATGTGATAAAGACTCAAGTTTAAATAAAGGAATTCATGGTGTTTTAGCAAACTTAATTTCAGTTGAAAAAGAATATGAAACAGCAATTGAAATGTGTTTAGGGCAAGCATTGCAAAATGTTGTAACATCAACAGAACAAGATGCTAAAAAGATGATCGAATATTTAAGAACAAACAGTTTAGGAAGAGCATCATTTTTACCAATAGCTTCTGTTCAAGGCAAAAAGTTAGATAGGCTAACCAAAATGGATGGAGTAATTGGAATTGCATCAGATTTAGTAAAATGTAAAAAAGAATATGAGCAAATAATTTTAAGCTTATTAGGTCGAACAGTAGTTGTTGAAGATATGGACACAGCTATTGCACTTGCTAAAAAAGATAAATATTCATTTAGAATAGTAACTCTAAAAGGTGACATTATAAGTTCTAGTGGTTCTATTTCAGGAGGAAGTCTACAAACTAAAACAGTAAATATTTTAGGAAGAAGTAGAGAAATTGAAGACCTAGAAAAAGAACTTAAAAAACTAGAAAAACAAATTGCTGACAAAACAGCAGAAAAAGAAGAGTATGCATCATCTATTGGAGATAGTATTGAAGAGACTGCAAAACTTGAAAAAGAATTACAAGAAATTGAAATAGTATATGCAACAGAAAAACAAAAAATGGTTGCAGTTGAAGAAAATATTACTCGTTTGGAAAATAGGCTTGCTAAATTAAAAGAAGAAGTTACACAAACAGAGAAACAAAAAGAGGAAAATAGACTTTTAAAAGAGCAAAAGGAAGCGGAAATACAAACTTTAACACAACAAATAGAAGAGTTAAATAAAGTAATAGAGGAATTTGCATTAAACAACAAAGATAATCAAAAATATATTGATGATTTGAATTTTGATATTACAAATTTAAAAATATCTGTTACATCTTTTGATGAAAGCGAAAGCTCAATTGAAGAAATGGTTGAAAGAATTTCACAAGATATTAAAAATAATGAGCAAAGTATTGAAAACAAAAATCAAAATATATTAGCAATAACTGAAGAAAATACTAAATTAGAACAAACTATTACAGAGTATAATGCTCAAATAGAACAAATCAAACAAGAAGTAACAAATAGCGGAACTAAAGTTGAAGAGCTAAAACAAGAAAGAATTGCTAAAAATGAAAAATTAGTAAATACAGAAAATGAAATTCAAAGTCAATTTTTTACATTAGAAAGTTTGAAAGAGCAAATTATAAAACTTGATGTTAAGAGAACAAAATTAGAGCAAGATTTACAACAAGTAGTTGAAAGCTTATGGAATGAATATGAACTAACGCCAAATAGTACAGAAGAATATCAAAAGCCTAATAATGTGGCAACAGCACAAAAACAAGTAAATAGTTTGCGTAGTAAAATAAAAGACTTAAGAAGCATAAATATTGATTCTATTGAAGAATATAAAAAGACTAAGGAAAGATATGACTTCATGTCTGAACAGCGCTTAGATTTGGAAAATACAGCATCTAAACTAAGAAAAATTATAGGCGATATGACAACAACAATGCAAAACCAATTTAAAGAAAAATTTGAGCTTATAAATAAAAACTTTAATGAAGTATTTACAGAATTATTTAATGGTGGAAAAGCAGAACTAATATTAGAAAATGAAGAGAATATTTTAGAATGTGGAATTGATATTAGAGTCCAACCACCAGGCAAAAAACTTCAAAACATGATGCTGTTATCAGGTGGGGAAAAGGCATTTACAGCAATAGCACTATTATTTGCAATATTAAAAATAAATCCAGCACCATTCTGTATATTAGATGAAATTGAAGCAGCATTAGATGATGTTAATGTTTACAGATTTGCAGAATATTTAAAGAAATTCTGCAAACAAACACAATTCTTAGTAATAACACACAGAAAAGGAACAATGGAAGCAGGAGACTCAGTATATGGTGTAACTATGGAGGAGAATGGAGTAAGTAAGCTATTATCAATTAAATTAAAATAAAACAAAAAAAGAATGTCATTTAAATGACATTCTTTTTTTAGGTATTATCCTATTTTTTTATTATATTCTTCTAATGCTTCTAATGCATATTGAGTATCTGTCAAACAAGGTAAATATTTTTTTCCATATTTTTGTCTTGTTTCATTACCCTTTCCAGTAATTAAAACAACACTATTAGGATTATCTAAAATTGCTTCTTTTATAGCTTCCCCACGATCCTCAATAATTTTATAATCTCCATGTTCTTTAGCAACATACTCAGCAATTTCTTTGCAAATATCAACAGTTTCCTCTGGACCAGGATCTTCAGCAGTTAAATAACTAACCTTTGAATGAATACCAGAAAGTGTACCCAAATCTCTTCTACGAAGCTGAGCTTTTCCGCCAGGGCAACCAAATACTGTGATTATATTTTTATCAGGATATTCTTGTTTAGTAGACTCATATAATTTTTGAAAACTTAACTTATTATGAGCATAATCTACAATAACAATAATATTTCCATCTTTACTAACATGTGCTTCCATTCTACCACTAGCTCTAGCAATTTTTAAGCCATTGTAAATGTTTTTAAATGGAATGTCCAAAACCATTGCAGTAGCAATTGCAGCTAAGGCATTTTCTACATTAAATAATCCTGGCATTGTTAGTAATATCTCTTCATCAAATTTAGCGGTTTTAACTCTAAAAGAAATTGATGTGTGAGTTAATTTTTTAATATCGTAAGCAAATATATCAGCTTTTTCATTTTTTGTGCTAAATGTAATGATTTTTTTTGATTTTTGAGCATTTTCTAAAATACGGTCAATATAGTCAGAGTCTAAGTTTACACAAGCGTTTTCAACTTGGCTGAAAAACTTTAATTTAGAAGCAAAATAGTCTTCAAAATTAGGGTGCTCAATTGTACTAATATGATCTTCGGAAATATTTAAAAATACACCAACCTTGTATAAAACATCATGAACTCTGTCTAATTTTAATGCTTGACTACTAACTTCCATAACTAGATTTTGCATTTTGCAATCAACAGCATTTGCAATATGTTCTTGTAAATCAATAGATTCAGGACTGGTAATTAATGACTCTTTACATTCTTTACCATCATAAGTATCAATTGAAGAAACAATTGCAGTATCTGGTAAGTTATGTTCTTTCATATAATCATCTAAAATGCTTTTTATGTAATAAGCAGTTGTTGATTTTCCTTTTGTACCAGTAATACCAATCATATTTATTTTATCAGCTGGAAAATCATAATACATACAAGAAACAGTAGCTAAAGCTTTTCTTATATCATTTACAACAATATGCGGAAAATCTGGGTCTGTTACATTTTCAAGTTCTGCAATATATGCAGTAGCACCTTTTACAATTGCTTCATTTAAGTATTCAGGCTTGTAGTTTAGACCTTTACAAATATATAAAGTGTTATTAGCAACTTCCTTTGAATTATGTTCTAGCTTTTCAATTGAAGTGTTTAATATACTATCGCATAAACAAATATCTTCTATTAAATTTTCTTTTTTTAAAATATCAATATAATCTTTTAATAAATAACGTTTCATAAAAGCTCCTAGTTATATAAATTTGATAATATTTTATATCAAAATATAACAAAATGCAATACAAATATAAATACAAAAGTATAGCAAAAATTTTTGTTGAAATTTGTCTAAATACATTATATAATAATGAAAATAGGGAGGATGTTTATGTTTGGATACAGATCAGACGGAAGAAAGTTAAGGGATATTCCGCCATTTTTTAAGATTATTCCGCAAGTAATGCGAACAAGAAGTGATTCACAGGTTTATTATACTTATGATATGCCTATAAAAGAAATTGATAATTATATAGATAAAAAGGCTGAAGAAAACATTAAAATTTCATATATGGACATAGTATATTCAGCATTAGTAAGGCTTATGGCACAAAGACCAAGGCTTAATAGATTTGTTATGAATGGAAGAACTTTTGCTAGAAATGAAATACTAATTTCTCTAGCTATAAAAAAGAATTTGACTGATGATGGAATAGAAACTACAATAAAATTACCATTTACAGGTAAAGAAAACATTTTCGAAATAAAAGAAAAACTAGGAAACGTTATTAGCGAAAATAAAAATGTTGAAAAAGATAATGAAACAGATATATTAGCTACAACATTATCAATAATACCAAACTTTCTTTTAAAATTTGCTATAAGCACTATAATGTTTTTAGATAAGCATGGAATGTTACCTAAGGCTGTTATAAAAGCAAGCCCATTCCACACAAGTGCATTTTTAACAAATGTTGCATCACTTGGAATTGATGCAATATATCACCATTTATATGACTTTGGAACAACAGGAATATTTTTAGCAATGGGTAAAAAGAAAAAAAGTTATATATATGATGATGACAATTTTAAGGAAGAAAAATGTATATCACTTGCATTTGTATGTGACGAAAGAATTTGTGATGGATACTATTTTGCAAATTCTGTAAAATTATTTAACAAATATCTAAAAAAGCCAGAATTGTTAGAAGAAAATATAGAAAAAGTAGAAGACTGCAAATAAAATTATAGAAAAAATGTAAATACAAAAGTATTTACATTTTTTTGTACATAAACATAGTACAAGCATCATATAATTAACTAACTTAAAACAAAGGAGGATAATTATGTGGTACACATTATCTACAAAAGAAGTAGAAAAACAAATGCAAACTAACATTGAGTTTGGTTTAAATGAAAAGCAGGTAGAGGACAAACAAAACAAGTTTGGACTGAATAAGCTAGAAGAAAAGAAGAAAGAGAGTATAGTTATAAAATTCATAAAGCAATTTAATGATTTTATGATAATTATATTAATAATTGCTTCAATTATTTCA
The DNA here is from genome assembly GCA_934122155.1 of uncultured Clostridia bacterium. Classification (GTDB taxonomy): domain Bacteria; phylum Bacillota; class Clostridia; order TANB77; family CAG-508; genus CAG-273. The sequence continues at coordinate 34,183 of CAKOVX010000009.1, read as the reverse complement.
GCAGTAGTAGCAAAATTAGAAGGAAGTAATGATTATTTTGATTCAATTATAATAATAGCAATAGTAGTATTTAATGCCATTATGGGATTAGTACAAGAAGCAAAGGCAGAAAAGTCATTAGAAGCGCTTAAAAAAATGACTGCACCAACTTGTAAAGTGAAAAGAAATGGCAAAATATCTACAATAAAAAGTGAGCAAATAGTTCCAGGGGATATTGTATTACTAGAAGCGGGAAATTATGTTCCAGCAGATTGTAGATTAATTTCAAGTTCTAACTTAAAAATAGAAGAGTCCAGTTTAACAGGTGAAACGGTTCCAGTTTTAAAAGACGCCAATTGTATGCTAAAAGAAAAAACAGCTTTAGGAGACATGGTGAATATGGCATTTTCAACTACAATAGTAGTTAATGGACATGGAGAGGCAATTGTAACAGAAACGGGAATGAATACAAAAGTAGGTAAAATTGCAAAAATGATTATTACAAATGAAGCACCTGAAACACCAATTCAAAAGAAATTAGGAGATGTAGGAAAGTCTTTAGGAATTGCATGTTTAGGAATTTGTTTATTGATATTTGTAATTGGACTTTTAAAGAAAATTGAGCCAATAGAGATGTTTATGACATCAGTAGGATTAGCAGTAGCAGCAATACCAGAAGGGTTACCTGCAATAGTAACAATTATGTTATCAATTGGTGTAACAAAAATGGCGAGGAAAAATAGTATAATTAGAAAACTACCAGCAGTTGAAACTTTGGGTAGTAGTAGTGTTATATGTTCAGACAAAACAGGAACTTTAACACAAAATAAAATGCAAGTTACTAAAATAGCAAATATAAATGGAGAAACTAATGATAAAGAGTACATAAAATGGCTAATGGGTATGGCTACAATGTGCACAGATGTGGAAATATCAAGAGAAAATGGAAAAATAGAACTAACAGGAGAACCTACTGAAAAAGCAATTGTCAGCAAAGCTTTAGATGAGGGGCAAAACAAAAATGAGTTATATAATATAATGAAGCGTGTAAAAGACATTCCATTTGATTCAAGTAGAAAAATGATGACAACAATTCATAAAATGCCAAATGGATATAGAGTTATAACAAAAGGCGCGCCAGATGTATTGTTAAAAATGTGTAACAAAGTATATGACAATGGAAATGTAACCACATTAGATTATTCAAAAACAAAACTAATAGAAAATCAAAATAATAAAATGGCAGATGAAGCTTTAAGAGTGTTGGCAATAGCATATTTAGATATACCAAGTTTACCAAACAAAATAAATACAGAAACGGTGGAAAAGAACCTGATTTTTATTGGCCTAATAGGAATGATAGATCCACCAAGAGAAGGTGTGAAAGAAGCTGTTGCAACTTGTAAAAAAGCGGGAATAAAAACTGTAATGATTACAGGAGACCACATAATAACAGCAAAAGCAATTGCAAAAGATTTGGGAATACTAAGAGGTAGTGATTTAGCAATTACAGGTGAAGAACTAGATAAAATACCGCAAAGCATATTACAAAGAAACATTATGAATTATTCTGTCTTTGCAAGAGTGACACCAGAACACAAAGTTAGAATAGTTAAAGCATATCAGTCAACAGGTGCGGTAGTTGCAATGACAGGAGATGGAGTAAATGACGCACCAGCATTGAAAAATGCCGATATTGGAATTGCAATGGGAAAAAACGGCACAGATGTGGCAAAAAATGCAGCAGACATGGTTTTGACAGACGATAATTTTGTTACAATTGTTGAGGCTGTTAAACAAGGAAGAAATATATTTGATAATATAAAAAAAGCAGTACATTTTTTAATTGCGACAAATATTGGTGAAATTGTAACTATATTTTTAGGACTTTTATTAGGTTTAAAATCTCCACTTTTAGCTATTCAACTATTGTGGATAAATTTAGTAACTGATTCACTTCCAGCAATTGCATTAGGCTTAGAAAAACCAGAAGCGGATATTATGGATAAAAAGCCAAGAGATAACAAAAAAGGAATTTTTGCGGATGGATTATGGCAAAAAATAATTTCAGAAGGTGCAATGCTCGGCGTTTTAACATTAGTTGCATTTAGTTTAGGCAATTATTTATATGGCATAGAAGTTGCAAGGACAATGGCTTTTGTAAGTTTAGGACTATTAGAGTTAATTCATAGCTTTAATATAAAAAGTGATGAGTCTATATTTAAAATTGGACTATTTGAAAATAAATACCTAATGGGAGCATTTATTTTAGGAGCTATATTACAAGTTGTTGTGGTTGTAATTCCGTCAGTAGCAGAAGTATTTAAACTCGTACCATTAACACAAATACAATGGCTATATACATTTGGAATATCAATATTGCCATTAGTAATAATGGAAATACAAAAAGCATTTAATAAATTTGAAATAGGATTTGAAAAAAAGATAATACCAATAGGACACAAAAATGTATAAAAATAAAACCTCTCAAAAAATAGAGAGGTTTTGTTGACTTTTTATAAACTTATTGTATAAAATATAGACATCAAATATTTGAAAGGGGAAGAAGCAAATAATGAAAAAAAGTTTAGTTAGAATATTACTTATGTTAGTAATGTTTATAGGAATTATTCTGATAACTAATCAAGTACAAGCAGGAAGCATCAAGTTAAATAAACTAGACTTTCAAATTCAATTAAATGAAGATGGAAGTATGGATGTAACAGAAAACTGGAATGCTAGAATTACAGACACTAATACAATGTTTAAAGATTTTTACTTAGATAGTTCTAAGTTTAAAGAAATAACAAATGTAGAAGTATATAGAGTTGATTCTGGTAACAGACAAAAATTAACTGAAATCAATGAAGAGATGTATCATGTTACTAAGAATTGCTATTATGGCTTACCTATTATTGGTAACAAATTTGAAATTGCTTGGGGAGTTTCAGTAGACGGAACAGAAACAAGAAACTATCAAGTTAAATATAAAGTAGTGGATGCCGTGAAAACGTATACAGACTGTTCTGAGCTATATTGGCAACTTGTGGGCACTGATAATGAAATACCAGTAACTAAATTAACTGCAACAATTAAATTGCCTAAAGCAGTATCAGAAAAAAACAACATAAGAGGATGGGCACATGGTCCATATAATGGTAATATTACAGTAAATTCAGATAGCATATATTTAGAAGTAGACTATTTAGATACAGAAACAATGGTAGAGGCTAGAGTAGTTACTTTAGAGAACATATTTACAAAAAACAAAATAACTGATAAAGCTAAGCTTGACTCTATATTATCAGAAGAACAAAAATGGGCAGACCAGGCAAATAGAGAAAGAGAAGAATATATACAAAGAAAAGAAGAGGAAGAACGCATTGAGAGAATAATTGGTATAGTTTATGTTATAGTAACAGCTGGACTAAGCGTATTTTTAATATACAAGCTAATCAAAAATGGAATTAAAGCAAGTAAAATAGAAAAGAAAAAAATGCCTGAAATAGACTATTTTAGAGAAATTCCAAATAAAGAGGCATCAGCAGGTGATGCAGCATATTTATATTATTTCAAAAATGGAAAATTTTCTAGTAATATATCAAAAATCTTATCTGCAACATTACTACAATTATCACTAAAAAAATATATAGCATTTTCAGAAGATAATACATCATCAAAACCACAAGTTAGAATAAATATTTTAGATTATAAGGGTGAAGTTTCAGCTTTAACAAAAGATGAACAAGTGGTTTATGAAATACTAAATAATGTTTCAACAGAAAGAACATCATTTACTATGAAAGAATTTGAAAATTATGCTAAAAAGCATTGTGAAACTTTTATGAACAAAGTTAATTCAATAGAAGAAAAAGTAAAAGAAAATCAAATATCTAGAGGAAATTACTCAAAAGAGATAGAAAAAGAAGCAACTAAGCATACTGTGACAGCAAGTTGGTATTTAGGATTTGGAATTCCTATTATAGGAATTATGCCAATACCAGCAATACTTATGATAGCAAATGCCATTGTACATTTTGTTATGCGCAACAAAAAGAATAATTTAACAGACAAAGGACTAGAAGAAAAAGCAAAGTGGGTAGGACTAAAAAAATATATGGAAGACTTTTCTTTATTAAATGAAAAGGAAGTACCAGATTTAAAACTTTGGGAAAAATATTTAGTATTTGCAACAGCATTTGGAATTGCAGACAAAGTATTAAAACAACTAAAAATTAAATATCCAGAATTACAGAATTTAGACGGGTATGAATATGCATATATGCATATGTTATATCACAGCTCATTAAATACATCATTTTTAAATACATTTAATACCTCAGTAAACAAAGTATACATGGGAGGTATGAGTGCAGAAGCTGCTAGAAGTGGATATGACGGAAGTAACTTTTCATCAGGAGGAGGCTTTGGAGGAGGCTTCTCTGGTGGTGGCGGCGGCCGGAGGCGGCGGTGGCCGGAATGGGCGGAAGATAAGCCGTTAAATAAATATAAAAAATAAAGTAGCCATTCTCATATGGCTACTTTTGAAAATAAAAGGGGATGTTTTACTAATCTATAGTCAATAACGGAGTAACTAATTATTGACTACACATATAATATACCAATATAATTTGTCCTTTGTGTGAATTTAAAGTGACAAGTTTGCAAAAGAAATATTAATAGTTTATTAATACTTAAAATAATATAGCCAACAGTTGTTTAATGTTGGCTATATTTTCTAATTATAAATATAATTTTGTGGGTTTACACTAACCCCATTAACTTTAATCTCAAAATGTAAGTGGTTACCAGTTGAGTTACCAGTTGAACCAACAGCAGCAATTACGTCGCCAGCTTTAACAGTGTCTCCAACCTTTGAATATAATTTACTACAATGACCATAATAAATTTGTACACCATTACCACAATCAACAATAATTAAGTTACCATAGCTTCCATTATCACCTGAAAAGGTTACTTTACCATCACAAGCAGCTTTAATTTTTGTACCATAAGGTGCGGCAATATCTAAACCATTATGAGGGTAACTACGTATACTTTCTCTACTACCAAAACGTGAAGTAATAATACCTGAAATTGGTTTTTGAGCTAAATAAACACCATTTACAGAAGCATCATCAATTTTTTTAAGCTCTGTATTAACAGCTTTTGAAGCTACTTTGATGTCAACCGTTTTATACTCATTTGAATCTTGAGTATATAGCTCATTTATACCAATTGTAAATTTTATATCTTCATACTTTTCTTTCATATCTGCAACTAAATTTTCGGCCTCTTCTAATGAATCTACAACTGATTTTTGTTCACCGTTTAAAGTTACAGCATAATATTTATATGTTATTTTTGCATTTTCTTCAATTTTGGCAATGACATAATCATCATTTACCTCGGTATTATTATTAACAAAAGTTAAGCTATATTCAGGAACAGCACAATCTACATATGCAATATTGTTAGTTCCCTCTAAAGCTAACATGTCACTTACTTGTTTTTCGATTAATTCTTTGTTTTGAACATATCCAATATGTTCACCTGAAATACTTACACTACATACTAGTTTGTATTTCATAAAAATTACAGCTATAATAATAAACAAAGCAATTGCTACTAAATTAACTAGTTTAAATCCTTCTTTTGTATAGTATTTAATTTGCTTGTTTAAAATAAACTTCACACTCCTTTAAATGCACATTTTGAGATGCGCGACATCTTTAATTATACTACATAGTGTGTACAATTTCAAATAACTTATACCTGCAAATACCAAAATTGAGTTAATTATGTAAATATGTCAATGCTAAAAAATGAAAATACCACCATTTTTCTCATTATTTCTCGAATTTTCTTTAGTTTTCTTTTAAATTTAGCTATTGACTTTAATATAATTATATATAACACAAAAAAACAGCTGATATCAGCTGCTTTTTGTATTAATATTATTAAACATTATGGTTGTTCTTGAAGTGTAACAGTTATTGTCTTTTCTTTACCATCACGATAAACTTTAAGTTTTATAGTATCTCCAATTTGTTTCTTATTTTTAATTTCATTTAATTCATCCATTGTTGTAACTTTAGTTCCGTCAGCTTCAATAATAACATCTCCAATTTTTAAGCCAGCTTTTTCACCAGCAGAAAAATCTTCAATAGTCTTTATATATATACCAACAACTAAATTATTAGCTTTAGCAGTTTTTTCATCTAAATCGATACCAACAACTCCGACATATGGTCTTTTTACTTTGCTATATTGAATAAGTTGTTCATAAATGCTCTTTGTTGAATTAATTGGAATAGCAAAACCAACACCTTCAACACCTGTACCAGAAAGTTTTAAAGTGTTAACACCAATTACCTGACCTTTACTGTTTACTAATGCTCCACCACTGTTACCAGAGTTTATAGCTGCATCTGTTTGAATTGCAGTATATTTATTACCATCACTATCTGTAACATCTCTATTAACAGCACTAATAATACCGGCTGTAACACTATTATCCAACCCTAGAGGGCTACCAATAGCCATAGCAAATTCACCAACTTGTACAGAGCTAGAGTCACCAAGTTCAGCAGCAGCTAAGCCATCTTTATTTATTTTTATAACAGCTAAGTCTGTTTGAGAATCAGTTCCTACAATAGTTCCCTCATATTCAGTATCATCATTATATAATTTTACAGTGACCTTATTTGCTTTTTCAATTTCATAAAATGAATTTGAACTTGAACTTGTTGAATTTACAACATGATTATTTGTTAAAATATATCCATCTTCACTTATAATAATTCCAGATCCTTTTGCAGTGGCTGTTGTAGAAGAACGGTTAAAAATTGAGTTAACTGAATATTCTACACTAATAGCAACAATTGATGGTTGTACTTTTTTTGCAACTCCAACAGCTGTATCTGTATAACCTTGAAGTGAAATAAGTTGTGTGTTTATATTAGTAGAGCCATTTTCGTTTGAATCATTATTTTTATTAGAAGAATCTGCAATTACTAATTTTTCTAAAAATGCCTGTTTAATACTTGGAACATTTACACAAATTCCAATAGTAAGAGCTGCACCAAGTATTCCACATACAAAAGGAAGTATTACAACTTTACCAAATCCTGCTCCACTTGACTTTTTCTTTTTGGGTTCATTGAAAGCTTTGTAATTAGCCTCTGTTGTAGTGGAACTCACACTTTTAAATTCTTGATTGTTATTTTCTTCATTCATTAAAACTACCTCCAAAATTTATATAAATATATTTTATCTTAAAACATAAATATCATACAACACATTTGTGAAAAAAATGTGAAAATTCTGTATTTTTACAAGGAATTAAAAAAACTACTTGTTTTATTTTAACTTATATGCTAAAATACAAAGGACTTAAAAAGTCTAAATGAATTTAATTATTTTGTAAATACTATTCCTTCTTGATATTGATATTAGAAAGGTTTTATATGTCAAAATATTAAATATCAAAAATTAACAAGGAGGAAATTAAAATGGCAGACAAAACTTTAACATGTAAAGACTGTGGTGCTGAATTTGTTTTCACAGAAGGTGAACAACAATTTTATGCTGAAAAAGGTTTTACAAATGAACCTCAAAGATGCCCAGAATGCAGAAAAGCAAGAAAAGCACAAAGAAGAAATAACAATTTTAATAACTAATTTTAAAAGAGACAAAGCTTTTAAGCTTTGTCTCTACTTTTATCCTACTTTTTCATGGCTATATTTTAATTTGGTGGCCATACCACCACGAATATGCCTTTCAGCTTTATTTTCATCTAATATCTCACGCACTTGATGAGCTAAACTAGGGTTTATCTTAAGTAATCTTTCACTAACGTCTTTATGAACAGTACTTTTACTAACACCAAATTTTTTGGCGGCGCCTCTAACTGTATCTTTTGAATCTATAATATAATGAGCTAAAGTAATAGCTCGCTCCTCAATTGAAATTCCAATCATAAAGAAAACCCCCATAAGAATACTTTTGTTTAATTGTATTCGTACTTGAGCTTTATTATGAATAAAAACTTCTTAATAAAATTTTAATAAAATACCACTAGTTTTCTTAAGAATCTAGTGGTAAAATATTCGTGTAAAATAATGAAAGGGAGATTTTTTAATATGGCAGAAACGATATTAAAATGTAAAGACATACATAAAAAAATAGGTAAAAAAGAAATTTTAAAAGGGGTTTCTCTAGAAGTAAATGAAGGAGATATTTTAGGCTTTATAGGACCAAACGGAGCAGGAAAAACTACAACAATTAAGCTAATATTAGGCCTTCAAGGAATTACGAGTGGAGAGGTTAATATAAATGGATATGATATAAGAAAAGACTTTACTAAAGCTATAAGAAGAGTAGGAGCAATTATTGAAAACCCAGACTTGTATATGTATTTAACAGGATATGAAAATCTAAAATTAGTTGCAAATATGTATAAAGGTATTACAAAAGAAAGAATAATGGAGGTTGTAAAACTAGTTAAGCTAGAAAACCGTATAAATGATAAGGTATCTAAGTATTCACTAGGTATGAGACAAAGATTAGGCGTAGCACAAGCTATACTACACAATCCAAACCTATTAGTTTTAGATGAACCAACAAATGGACTGGATCCAGAAGGTATAAAAGAGATGAGAGACCTTTTAAAGGTTTTAGCAAAACAAGGAATGGCAATATTTATATCAAGTCATAATTTAGCCGAGATGGAAACGCTTTGTAACAAAGTTTGTATTATTCAAAATGGTGAAGTAATTGAAACTAATGACATTACAGCAATAAAATCTACTAATGAGGCACATTATAAAATAGTAGTAGATAATACAGAAAAGGTAGCTGAGATAATATCAGGGCAAATTGAGATAAAAGGAAAAGCAGAATTTACTATAATAGCCGAAAGAGAGCAAATTCCAGGTGTAGTAAAGACATTAGTAGAAAATAATATTAAGGTGTATGAGGTCAATGAAGAAAAACTATCATTAGAAGATGCATTCTTAAAAAAGACAGGGGGTAATACAATTGATTAGTTTAATCCAAAACGAATTAAAGAAAATATTTAAAAAGAAAAGTTTAATAATTACATTATTGGTTACACTAGCCTTTATTATTCTTACTAATGTTATATATAAAATTGACTTTGGAAATTCATATTATGACTACATAGAAGAAGAAATTAGTTTTTATGAAGAACAATTAAAGACTATTGATCCAATAAAAGATAAAGACTTGTATGCGGAATATAAAACCCAAGTGGATGTATACAAATTAGTTAAAAAATATGATGAGAAAAGCTGGCAAGCTCAAATAATACAATCAGAAATGAGAAGCTGTATTTCAAATATAAATTATTTCACATATCAAGAGAAAAATGAAGCTGAATTGAAGGCAGCAAAGGAAAAATATGATGAATATATAAAAAGGCTAGATACAGATGATTGGAGATATTTTGCCGAAGAGGAACTAAAAGAAAAAAATACTGAAATAGATGAGCTAAAAGCAATGCAGGAAAAAACTACTAATAAATTAGAAATAAAAGAGCTTCAAAATCAAATAAGAGGCTATGAAATAAGTAGACAAATAGTAATATGGAGATTAGAAAAAGATATTCCTTATGGAAATGACTATAAAAATAATTGTTTAAACAGCTATATGGTAGCAATGGAAGACATTAGAAGTTATGATTTTGGAGAAATAGAAAAAAATCATAATTCTAAAAAACAGTATTATGAAGATCAAGAAACAGCAGCAATAAACAAATATGATATTGAAAATGGAACTACTGTTGGAGATACAAGTAGTGCAAAGGGAATACTACTAAGTACATTTGACGAATATGAAATATTTTTGATAGTAATGTTTATGATGACAGCAGGGGTAATAGTAAGTGAAGAATTTAGCAAAGGTACAATAAAATTACTTTTAATTAAACCATATAAAAGAAGTACAATCTTGGCGTCTAAATTTATAACCAGCATAATTGTTGCTATTATAGTTATAATACTAGTTATCTTAATGCAATTTGTAGTAGGTGGATTAATACAAGGATTTGATAGCTTTAAAGATCCAACTATAATTTATGACCACACAATAAATAATGTAAAACAAATAAATACAATACAATATTTAGCTATGCAAGCACTAGGAAAAGCGCCAATGTATATTTTACTTATGACTCTTGCATTTGCATTTAGCACAATATTTACAAACTCAGCATTAGCAATAACTATTTCATTACTAGGATATATGGGAAGTTCAATTATCAATATGTTGGCATTGAACTTAAAGCTAGATTGGATTAAATATTTTGTTACACCAAACTGGAATTTAACAGAATATTTCTGGGGAGGAATACCAACATTTGAAGGAATAACATTACCATTTTCAATTGCAATAATAGTAATATATATGGCTATAATGCTGATTCCAACATTTATAATATTCCAAAAGAAAAATATAAAGAATATATAAAAAGTAAATAAGTTTAAATTATTAGTCACAATTATACAAAAATCGACATAAAATACCATAACCCTATATAAATAGAAGGGAAGATTGGTATGAAAAAAATAAAAAAAGGAGATATAGTAGGAAGAATTTCCTATGGAAAAGACATTTATTTTATAGTCGAGAGAATAATAGAAACAAGTAACGGAGATATAGCAATACTTAAACGGATTAACAGTTAGAATTCAAGCAGATAGTGATATAGATGATTTAGAATTAATAGAAGCTAATAGGGTTGCAGAACACCTAAAAGCTATGGAAGAGACAGTTGAAAGAAGAATAAAAACAAGAGAAAAATTATTAAAAAGTGATAAAGAGGTAAGAGAAAAAACAATAGTCCATACAGGAAAAATTCTACACATTGATGGTGATAAAAAGTATAGTGAAAAATCAAATATATATTATAAAAAAGTAGGACTAAATGCAATTGTTAAAAACATTCCAGAAAGAAAGCAACCCACTTTTGTAGGGAACTTAGTAAAAAGGTATAAACCAGAAATATTAGTAATAACAGGACATGACGGTATGATAAAAAAAGGCAAAAACTTTACTGATATATATAATTATAGAAATTCTGGATATTTTATAAAAGCAGTGGAAGAGGCAAGAAAGAATAATACAAGAGATGACTTAGTAATTTTTGCAGGTGCATGCCAAAGTTATTATGAAGGAATAATGATGGCAGGAGCTAATTTTGCCTCTTCACCAGCTAGAATTTTAATTGATTTTATGGATCCGATAATTGTGGCAGAAAGAATTGCTATTACAGATGAAAGAAAATTTGTTACAATAAAAGACATTGAAAAAGAATTACGAGATGGACAAAAAGGAGTAAGTGGCACAGGCGGAAATGGCAAAAAGAAATTGTTGACAATATAGAATTATCAATCAGTAAAAATATTGTAACACAATCGTAACACAAATGTAATATAAGACTTATAAATATTAAAAAAGCTGAGCTAGGTAACACAAATGCGAACAAACCTTCTTTGACAAAATCGACTTTAAATGATAAGATTTGCCTATCTTAATGAAGTAGGTGATGATATGATTTGTCCAAATGATATTACTAATTTAAAGACTGACATTAATGAGATGATAGGACAAAAGATAATGGTCAAAGGGTCACTAGGAAGATGTAAAACCTTTGAAAAAGAAGCTACAATAGAAAAAGCCTATCCAAATATTTTTGTCATAAAATATGAGGAGGAAAATAGAAATGTTACTTATAGCTATACAGATATTTTAACAAGAACTGTTGAAGTAGATGTATTTGACGGAAATGGATATAGTCCATTGCTCCCACCAGTAACAGATGTAAAAAAACAAAAAAGCTTAGCATAATAAAATAAAACAATAAAAAATTCCTAATTTTAGGAATTTTTTTTATGCCTTGTCAATATATATTAATAAAAACGAATGGGAGGGATTTGAAAATGGCGGTTGAAACAGCAAAAGATAGTCTAACCTTAAATCAAATTATTGAGCAAAAAAGAGATATATTTATGGTAGAAGAAGATTGTATTGTTCCTGACGTAAAGCCAGATATATTAAATATTATTAGCAATAGTGGAATAGTTTGCATTTATAAAAAAGAAATTATGGATGGAAAAATTAAATTAGATGGTTGTGTAAATACATACATTATGTATTTGGCAGATACAGAGGAAAATCAAGTAAGAAGCTTAAATACAAATATAGATTTTACTCAGACAATTGATATGGAAAAGGTAAGAAGTAATATGAGCTTAGATGCAAATATTAACTTAAAAGGCTTAGAAGCTCATGTCCTAAACGGAAGAAAAATACATGTAAAGGCTATTTTAGAAGTAGATGCAAAGGTGTCATCAAATGAGCAAGTTGAATATATAAAAGAAATAAATAATTTAAGAGATGTACAGTGTTTAAATAAAGAATTTCAAATAAACTCGTTAATAGGAAGTGGAAACACAAAAGTGTATGCAAAAGATACAATAAATATTGATGAAGCAGACAATTTAGTAGAAATAATGAAAGCAGACTTAAAAATAACAAATCGTGATACAAAAATAAGTTACAATAAGGTCCTTATTAAGTCAGACTTGCAAGTAAAGATTATATATTTAACAGAAGATAATCGCATAAATATGAAAGAAGCAACTATTCCAGTAGTTGGTTTTATAGACTTGCAAAATATTAGTGAAGAACATAATTGCAACGTAAAATATGAAATAAAAAATATTATTATAAAACCAAACAATGTAGAAGACCACTCAATATATGTGGAAGCAGAAATAGAGGCATATTGTGAGGCATATGAAAATAGAAGCATACAAATGATACAGGATTTATATAGTCCAACTAAAAATTTGCAATTTAATCGAAAGAGTGTAAAGATAATGCAAAACCAGAACTCAAGAAAACAAGTATGTAACATTAGAGAAAAACAAGTAATACCAGAAATAGGTTCAAGAAAAATATATGATGTAGAGGTACTTCCTGTTATTGAGGAGCAAACCATATTAAATGACAGAATAATATATGATGGCGATTTAAAGCTAAACTTTATATTTGCCGGAGCTGGCAACACTGGTGTAGAGACAAAAGAGGTAAGTGTACCATTTAGTTTTACAATGGATTTTGATGGAGTAAATTCTGGAAGTAATATAGACACAGTAATTGAAATAGATGCACAAAACTTTATAGTAATGCCTGATGAGAGCATAGACATTAAAGTAGATTTAAGTTTTACAGCTATTAGTGGGAAGGATAGCAGTGTTTCTATTATAGATGAAGTCACAGAAACAGAAAATAGAACATCCTGCCAATACAGTATGATAATATATTTTGTAAAATCAGGTGATTCTTTATGGAGCATTGCCAAAAAATTTGGAAGTACAGTAGAGGATATTAGCAGGGTAAATGGAATAGAAAATCCAGATAATCTTCAAGTGGGAAAACAATTATATATTCCTAGATATCATGGATGATAAAATATATTCACGAAATAGATTTAGATTGCCAAAGATAATAATACAAAATAATATGAACCCCAAAAAACAAAGAAATGCATCAAAAGTGACAAAAATAGTAGTTATACTAATAATAGCTATTAGTGTAGCTACTATTGGGATAAACGGAATACAACCAATAATAGAAGAAAATTGTAAAAGTATTGCCAGATCTGTTGCAACTAAAGTGTCTAATATAAAAGTAACAGAGGTAATGGCAAAATACGAATATGATGACATATTAGAAATAAGTAAAGATCAAAATGGAAATATAACGAGAGTGGGTACTAATATTTTTACAATAAATAAGATAATATCTGATATTCCAGTATATATACAAGAAGAATTAGAAAGAGAAGAAAATAGCAAATTTAAAATTCCATTAGGCAGTTTTTTAGGAAGTAAACTATTTTCTGGAATGGGGCCAAAAGTAAATATAAAAATTCAAATGGTGGGAGATATACAAACAGATTTAAGATCTGAGTTTAGCACTGCTGGAATAAATCAAACATTACATAGAATTTACTTAGAAATAAAATGTAATGTTGTAATACTAACACCATTTAAAACAATACAAGAAGAAATATCAAATCAAGTACTCATAGCTGAAGGGGTGATAGTGGGAGAAATACCAAATACCTATTATAATTTAGATGGAATAACTAAAGACAACGCAATAGATATAATAGAATAAAGCAAAAAAAGAAGTTGCATATTGCAACTTCTTTTGAAATATTATCTCTTACTGAATTGTGGAGCTTTTCTAGCTTTTTTAAGACCGTATTTTTTTCTTTCTTTCATACGAGGATCTCTTGTTAAGAATCCAGCAGATTTTAAAGCTGGTCTGTATTCGCTATTAGCTTCATTTAATGCTCTTGCTATACCATGACGAATAGCTCCTGCTTGACCTGTAAATCCACCACCAATTACTTTACAAATAACATCATATTTATCTAATGTATTAGTTGCAACTAATGGTTGTTTTACTATAACTTTTAATACTTCTGTTCCAAAGTATTCATCTAAAGCTTTACCATTTACAGTAATGTTTCCTTTACCTTCTACTAATCTAACTCTAGCAATTGATTTTTTTCTTCTTCCTGTTCCTAAAAAAACAATATTATCAGATTTCTTAGCCATTTTATTTTACCTCCCAAACTTCAGGTTTTTGAGCGATATTTTCATGTTCGCTACCAGCATATACTCTTAATTTTTTAGCCATTTGTCTACCAAGTCTTGTATGAGGAAGCATACCTACAACGGCATGAGTCATCATTCTTTCAGGATTTTTAGCTAATAAATCTTTTGCTTTAATTTCTTTCATTCCACCAATATATCCTGAATGACTTCTATAAATTTTTTGGTCTAATTTTTTACCTGTTAAAACAACTTTATCACAATTAATAATAATAACGTGATCACCAACATCCATATGAGGTGTATAAGTTGGTTTATGTTTTCCTCTTAATAATTTAGCAGCTTCAGCAGCAACTCTACCTAATGGCTTATCAGCTGCATCAATAATATACCATTTGCTTTCAATTTCACTTTTTTTAACACTATATGTTGTATTATTCATGGTAATCATATCCTCCATTTCAAATTCAAATATCTATATGAAACTATTTTCTTGCTACCGGGGAGAAGCTCAAAAATAATAACAATCTTACATACGCTTTAATATTTTAATACAAAAACATAAAAAAGTCAAGCAAAATAGCGAAAAAAATTGATACTACATGTCAAAAAAACATTTGCTTTTTATTGAAAATAATGTATAATAGGTAAAGAAGGGAGTAAAAAGATGGAAGAATTAGAAAAAAGTATTGGCTATACATTTAAAGATAAAAACTTGTTAAAAAATGCCTTAACACATACATCATATGCATATGAACACCATATAGAAAGCAATGAAAAACTTGAGTTCTTAGGAGACAGTATTTTAGAGTTTTTATCAAGTAAGTATATTTATACTCATTATCCACACTTAAAAGAAGGAGAAATGACTAAAGTGAGGGCAGAAGTGGTATGTGAAGACAGTTTATATTTAGTAGCACAAAAACATCATTTTAGTGATTTCTTATATTTAGGAAAAAGTGAGGCTGTAAGTCATGGAAGAACAAAACCAGCAATTTTAGCCGATAGTGTTGAAGCTGTTATTGCAGCAATATATTTTGACAGTGGACTAGAAGAAGCCGAAAAATTTATTATAACAAATTTAGCAGAGGCTGTTGAAGCTTCTAGTAAAAATGTTGGAATGAAAGACCATAAAACAGTATTACAAGAAAAACTACAACAAAATGGAAGTGTACATATAAATTACGAAGTTATAAAAACAACAGGTCCAGACCATGAAAAAACTTTTACAGTTGAAGTTTATTGCAATGAAAAAGCTTTAGCAACAGGAGAAGGCAAAACCAAAAAACAAGCAGAAATGCAAGCAGCTGAGAAGGCTTTAGAAAAACTGACATAAGTAATTAAAAAAGCAAATCATAAAAGAGCAGGAGGTAGAAATGAAAAAGGAATATATTATACCAATTTTTGTGCCACACTTAGGTTGCCCACATCAATGCACTTTTTGCAATCAAAAAGAAATTAGTGGACAAACTAAACAAGTAACTGCAAATGATGTAAAAGAAACAATAGAATTTTACTTAAAAAACTTTAAAGATGATTCTAAATATGTAGAAGTTGCCTTTTACGGAGGGAGCTTTACAGCGATCGATGAACAAAAGCAAAATGAGCTTTTAGAAGCTGCAAATGAATTTATTAAACAAGGTAAAGTAGGCAGTATTAGAATTTCAACAAGACCAGATTATATTAATAAAGCAATACTAAAAAGACTAAAAAAATACAATGTAAAAACAATTGAACTAGGGGTTCAATCAGCAAACAATTATATTTTAGCAAAATGTCAAAGAGGTCACACATTTGAGGATGTAAAAAAAGCATCAAAACTTATTAGATTCTATGGCTTTATACTTGGACATCAAATGATGATAGGACTTCCAGAAAGCACTGAACTAGATGAAATAAATACAGCAAAGGCATTGATTGAATTGAAGCCTAAAATTGTAAGAATATACCCTGTACTTGTAATAAGAAACACACCATTAGAAAAAGAATATGAAAGTGGAGAATATAACCCACTAACAGTTGAACAAGCTGTTGAACGTGCTAAAGATATAATGAAGTTATTTAACAATGCTAAAATAGAAGTAATAAGAATAGGTCTTCAAAACACAGAGGAAATTACAGACCCAAAAGAAAGAAGCAGTCAGGTGGTTGCAGGTCCATATCATCCAGCCTTTAGACAACTTGTAGAATCAGGAATATGGTATGATGAAATAGTAGAAAAAATAAAAAAATTCAACACAAAGGTTATGAGAGTAACAATTAAAGCAAACCCTGAAAATATAAATAATATTATAGGACACAAAAAAGAAAATATCACAAAATTAAAAGAGTTTTATGATGTAGATGTAATTATAAAACCAGACGAAAAAATAAAAAAAGGAAAATTTGAAATAGAAATAGATAAAACCTATGAAGATATTTTAGAAGAAATAAAAAATAAAAGATAAAAGTATAAAATCACCAATTAGTGCAAATAATGAGTACTAATAGGTGATTTTTATGAACTATACAAAAACTAAAAAAATATTAAAAATAAAAGAATTTTTAATAGATATTATTTATTTAACATTGGGCTGTGCAATAATGGCAATAGGAACAGCCTTATTTTTACTGCCAAATCAATTATCAACAGGCGGTTTTACTGGAATCGCAACTATATTTTATTATTTATTTGATTTTCCAATGGGTACAGTAATATTATTACTAAATATACCATTTTTTATATTGGCATTTTTTAAAATAGGAAAGAAATTAGTAATTAAATCAATTATAGGAACAAGCTTACTTTCGCTTTTTATAGATATATTTGAAAGATTTCCAGAACTTACAAATGATAAACTACTAGCATGCATTTATGGAGGAATTTTTATTGGCTTAGGTCTAGCATTGGTGTTGAAGTCAAATGCTTCAACAGGAGGAACAGATTTAATAACATATATTGCAAAAGCATATAAACCATATGTTAAAACAAGTAATATTATTGTAATTGTTGATGTTATAATAATTGGACTTAATGTACTATTTTTTAAAAAAGTTGAAATTGGGCTATATTCGGCAATTAGTATATATTTAATGGGTAAAATGATTGATATTGTTTTTGAAGGAGTAAATTTTACAAAAATGGTATATATCATATCACAAGAATATACAGAAATTGCAAAAGAAATTGATAAACAATTACAAAGAGGAAGTACTGGAATATATGCAAAAGGAATGTATACAAATACAGATAAGTTAATGCTTTTATGCGTTGGCTCAAGAAATGAAGTGGCAAAAATGAAACAAATTGCAACACAAATAGACCCAAAAGCATTTATAATAATAAGTAATGCAAGAGAAATATGGGGAAAAGGCTTCAAAGGCGTATAAATGTCGAATTTTGTCATACGATTTTTCTTTACAAGCTTAAAATAATGATGTAAAATATGAAATATAAAAATTAGTTTTAAATCATGATTTTTCAAAACAATTTTATTCAAAGGGTTTTATATCTTTAATAAATCCACAAAAACTTAAAGTTTTATAATAAAGGCAGGTGCAAAGTATGTGTTTACATTTACTAAGCGAGAGTTAAATCTCCTGGCGTTATCTTTAACATTGTTTATATTGTTAATATACAATTTAGTATTATTTCCACTCATAAATTCTATTTTTAACTATAACACACCTAAAATTTATTCAAATTATGTTTATTCTAAAACAATACCAATTAGTCAAGAAAATAAAATTTCAGACTATGTATTACCTGTATATAAACTAGAACAACAAAAAGCAAATATGCAAAATACTGCAAATAATGCCGAGGCTAATGAAACAAAAACAGATAATAATACTAAAAAAACAACTCAAAGGGATATAATAAAAGAAAATCAAAACATTAAATGGAGAATTCAAATTCCTAAAATTAACTTAGACGTTCACATTATGGAAGGAACTACTTCAAATATACTATTAAAAGCAGTAGGTCACTTTGAAGAAACAAGTAAACTAAATGGAAATGTTGGGCTAGCAGCTCACAATAGAGGATATCAATGCAATTTTTTTGCAAACATAAAAAAATTAAAAGTCGGTGATGAAATAATATACATAACTGAAAATAGTAAAAGAGTATATAAAGTACAAACAAATAAAGTAATAAAAGATACAGACTGGAGCTATTTAAAAGACACAGATGACAATAGAATTACGCTAATTACATGTGAAGAATATAGAGAAGAATACAGAAGATGCATTCAAGCAATAGAAATTTCAAGTTATAAAATATAAAAAGGAGTTAAAAATGAAAAAAATATTTTCTATATTAATAATAGCAATAGTTTTTGTGACAAATTTTGCAGAAATACTTGGAGTAAATAGAGTAAGTGCTGCAACAACAGAAGAAGCAGAACCATATTCAAAAGGAGAAGTTGTTTTATTTGAATATAAAGGGGTAGGAATTGGTGTAGAAATACAAGTTTATAAAAAAGATGGAATAGAATACCCAGTATATTGTTTAAACAAAGGAAAAAGAGGAGTAGAAGAAGGGTTTAGTTATAAAGTTGATATAAATCAAATGTTAAGTAATCAAAAAATATGGAGAGCAATAATAAATGGATATCCATTTAAAACGCCAAAAGAATTAGGATGCAGTACAATTGAAGAAGCATATGCTGCAACTAAAATGGCAGTATATGATGCTATGTACAACTATGACTTAGATCAATTTACTATTCATAAAAATCTTGACTCAAATAAAAGAACTGTTCAAGCAATAAAAACAATAATTACCAATGCAAGAAACTCAAAAGAGACTAAAGTTGCTGCAACATTAAACATTATTCCTAGCAAAACTACGTGGGAAGTTGATGAAAAAGATAAACAATATGTGAGCAAAACATATAGTGTTAAAGCATCAGCAGTAAACCGAAACTACACAATTTCATTATCAAGTACAAGCGACACAAGGTTTAAGATTACAGATATGTCTAATTTAGAGAGAACAGAGTTTAAAGCTGATGAAAAATTTAAAGTGCTAATTCCTATTACAGATATGGAAAAAGAAGGAAAATTTACATTAACAGTTAAAGGAGATGTAAAAACAATGCCAATCTTTTACGGAAAAAGCCCAAACCCAGATTGGCAAAGCTATGCGGTAACAGTAGGAGAATATGAATTTACAGATTCTATATTAGAGCAAAGCTATAAAGAAAACAAAACACAAATTGAAATTCAGAAGCAAGATGGAGATACAAAAATATCATTAAAAAATGGTAAATTCAATTTATTAGATCAAAACAAACAAATACTTTATTCTGAACTAACCACAAATGATAAAGGAATAATAGAAGTACAGCATTTAATGCCAGGAATTTATTATTTAGAAGAAATTAAAGCACCAACAGGTTATTATGGATATGATGAATTAATACAAATAGAAGTAAAACTAAATGAAAAAATAATAGTTAAGGTAGATAATTACAAAAAGCAAGAAGAAAAACCATCTGATGAGCCACAAGAAAAAACAGAAATATCTGTTGGAGAAAAGAAACTTCCTAAAACAGGTTTCTAAAAAGTAGAAAAATAGCAAATTATGTAGTAAAAATCAATTGGAAATTATAACCTATTTTATTGACAGAAACTCATATAGAATATATAATTGTTGAGGAAAAGAGCACAATAAATTGGAAGGAAAATTTTATGATTTCACAATTGATTTTTTTATTTATTTTGATTTTGCTAAATGCATATTTTGCAGCTACTGAAATAGCCTTTATATCATTAAATGATGCAAAAATTGAAAAACAAGCCAAAGAAGGAAATAAAAAAGCAAAACAAATAAAGAAAATGCTTAAAAATCCAAGTAAATTTCTAGCAACAATACAAATAGGAATTACTCTAGCAGGTTTTCTATCAAGTGCTTTTGCATCAGATACATTTGCAGGGATGCTAGCACCAGTACTAAATCAATGGATGCCGTTTATAAGCATAACAGCATGGCAAAACATATCTATTGTTATAATAACAATAATTTTATCATTCTTCACTTTAGTGTTTGGAGAGCTAGTTCCCAAAAGGCTAGCTATGAAGTACTATGAAAAAATATCATTTGCAACAATAAGTGTTATAAAAATAATATCAATAATAACTGCACCATTTGTTAAACTACTAACATGGGCAACAAACATAGTGTCAAAAATATTTGGAGTAGGAGAACAAGAAGAAGAAATTGTAACAGAAGAAGAAATAAAAATGATGGTAGACCAAGGGGAAGAAAAGGGATCAATTGAAGAAAATGAAAAAGAACTAATAAATAATGTTTTTGCGTTTAACGATATAATAGCATCTGAGATTATGACTTACAGAACTGATATGTATGCAATTGAAATAAATGCAGATGTATATGAAATTTTGGATGAAATTGATGAATACAAATATAGTAGAATACCGGTTTATGAAGATACCATTGATAATATACAAGGAATCTTGTTTTTAAAAGATATATTAAAGCTTGTCAGTCTGAGAAAAGAAATAAAGATTTCAGACATTATGAGAGAAGCATACTTTGTTCCTGAAACCAAACCAATAGATGAAATATTTGAAGAATTACAAGCAAATAAAATGCAGATGGCAATTGTAATTGATGAATATGGTGGCACAGCTGGGCTTCTTACAATGGAGGATATTTTAGAAGAATTAGTTGGAAACATATTTGATGAATATGATGATATTGAAATCGAATATAAAAAATTAGATGATAATACTTATTTAATAGAAGGCAGCGTTAACCTAAATGACTTAAAGAAAATTCTTAATGTAGAAATTCCAGAAGGAGATTATGATACTTTATCAGGCTATTTAATTGATAAATTAGGAAGATTTCCAGAAGAAAACGAATGTCCAGTTATAGAAGATGCAAAACTAACATATAAAATAGAAGAATGCGAAGACAAGAGAATAAGATGGGTAAAAGTATGTAAAAACAAACAAGAAAATGAAGAAAAATAAGAGGTGCAAAATATGAACAAAAAAATTATATGGATAATAATTATAATAGCAATATTATTACTAGGAATAGTTACTACAATAGCGATTGTAAATGAAATAGGTTTTAATTATAAAACAGAAAAAATTAGTGATTACAATTATTTTGTATTAGAGCAAGATGATAAATATGGCGTAATAGATAAAAGTGGAAATATTATAATCGAAGCAAAGTATGAAGCTGTTCAAATTCCGAATCCATCAAAAGCAGTTTTTGTTTGTATAGAGAAATATAACCAAGAAGCAAAAGATTATGATACAGTAGTATATAACGAAAAAGGAGAAGAATTATACACAAATTATAAAAATATACAAGCTATTGCTATTTTTACCAATATAGATTCTACCCCATATGAAAAAAGTGTACTAACATATAAAGAAAACGGAAAATATGGGCTTATTGATTTTAATGGAAAACAAATTACAAAACCAGTTTATGATGAAATTTCAAGTATTAATTATAAAGAAGGAACATTTCTAGTAAAACAAAATGACTTAGAAGGAATCATAAATATGAAAGGAAAAGTAATTGTTAAATGTGAATATGAGAGTGTAAACTCAGACAATTACTTTAATGAAAAAGACGATATAGAAGAAAAACTAAATACTAGCCAACAGGCAGGCTTTATAGTAAGCAAAAAAACAGAAGATGGGTATAGATATGGTTATATCAATTATAAAGGAACAACGATTATAAAACCAGAATATACTCAATTAAATAGAGTGACAGAGATAACAAATGATAAAAACTTATATTTTGTAGCATTTAAAAATGGACAAGCTCGGTCTTTTGAAAAACAATAAAGAAATTTTAAATTACGAGTATGAAGATATACAATATAATGGTTTAAGTGACATATTTATAATTCAAAGAAATGGAAAATATGGAGCTGTAAAAAGGGACGGTACTATAATTTTGTACCCAGAATATAGTACAATATATACAGCAGGAATATATTTGAATACCCAAAAAGATGATGGCAAAACTTATATATATGATTTTAATGGAAATAACATAGAAACAGATGTAATTAGTAAAAGCAAAACAGAAAATGAAAATTACTTTATAACAGTTGACAAAAATAATATATATAAGGTAGTTGATAAAGATAATAATATAATTATAGACAATAATTATAGCTATATAGAATACTTATTTGGCGAGTACTTTATTGTATCACGTGATCATAAAACTGGAATTATTGACGTAAAAGGCCAATCTGTTATTGAACTTAAATATGATGATATATCAAGAATAAATGATACAGATATATTATTTATGGATGTATCTAACACAGTTGAGTTATATAACACTAATATGCAAAAAATAGTAAGTATGGACAATGCAGCACTTCAAGAAGTAAAAGGAAACGAACAATACTGGGTATTATACTCAGAATCAGACTTTAAATATATTCATAAAAGTGGAAAAATAGCAACTTCTCAAGAAGTATATCCAGAGAATATACTATATGCTAAAAATATAAATGGCAAGTGGGGATTTGTTGATAAAGATGGAAACTTAAAAGTACAAAATGAGTACGAATTGGTGACTGATTTTAACAAATATGGATTTGCAAGTATTAAAAAAGATGGCAAGTGGGGATCAATCAATACAAATGGAGAAGTAATACAAGAACCAGTATATAAATTAAAATGGAGTATGCCAGAGTTTATAGGAAAGTATTATCGTATAAACGCATGGTATGGAGATATTAGATTTAGTAATAAAATACAAGGAGAAGAAGATGTATAAAAATTTTGGAATAAGTGATGAGTTATTAGAGCTATCAAAAAGGACAGAAGCGGAAGTACAAGAGCAGTTTAAAAAAATAGAAGAAATATGTGAATACAATAGTCTTAAAGTATTATTGGCACTTCAAAAATATAATATTTCAGAAATGCATTTTAACAGTACAACAGGGTATGGGTATTCAGATGTAGGTAGAGATACAATTGAAAAAGTATTTGCAGAAGTTTTACATACTGAAGATAGTTTAGTAAGAGGGCAATTTATATCAGGTACTCATGCATTAACAGTAGCTTTATTTGCATTCTTAAGGCCAAATGATACATTTTTAAGCATAAGCGGTAAACCATATGACACCTTAGATGAGGTAATAGGAATAGTAGATAACCCAAGCTCATTAAAAGCATATGGAGTAAAATATGAACAAATTGATATGATTGAAAATGACTTTGACTATGAACAAATAAAAAATAGAGTATCAGAAAATAACATAAAACTAATTGAAATTCAACGTTCTAGAGGTTATAGCTTACGAGATAGCATAACTTTAGATAAAATTCAAAAGGTTATAAAAACAATACGTGAAGTAAATAGTAGCGCTATAATAATGATAGATAATTGTTATGGGGAACTAGTTGAAAAAATAGAACCAACTGACCTAGGAGCAGATGTTATAGTAGGATCATTAATAAAAAATTTAGGTGGTGGAATTGCGCCTAATGGTGCATATATAGCTGGCAAAAAAGAACTAGTAGAATTAGCAGCAGAAAGGCTAACATCACCAGGATTAGGCAAAGAAGTTGGACCAACTTTAGGAATGAATAAACCAATATTACAAGGCTTGTTTTTTGCTCCGCATGTTGTAGCAAGTAGCTTAAAAACAGCAGTATTTGCAAGTAAATTATTAGAAAATTTAGGATATATTGCAAATCCAAAATTTGATCAAAAAAGAACAGACATAGTACAAACAATTACTTTTGGAGACAAACAAAAACTTATTAAATTTTGCCAAGGAATACAAATGGGTTCACCAATTGATAGTAACTCAATACCTGAACCATGGGATATGCCTGGCTATACAGATCAAGTAATTATGGCAGCTGGAGCATTTACCCAAGGCTCATCAATAGAATTGTCATGTGATGCACCAATTAGAGAACCATATATGGCATTTATGCAGGGAGGACTTACTTATGAATATGGCAAGCTAGGAGTACTTAAAGCAGTAAGCTATATGCTAAAAGAAGAATAAATTTGAAAATAAAAAATGTACCTTGAGAAAGAGATGAAAAAGATGGAAACAATTGTAATAGGTGGAGGACCAGCAGGAATGATGGCAGCCATTAAGTCAAGTGATGTTCGGAGATAAAGTTACACTTTTAGAAAAGATGGAATCATTAGGCAAAAAATTATTAATAACAGGCAAAGGAAGATGCAATATCACAAGTTCACTGCCTATTCAAGAATTTATACAAAATGTCCCAGGAAATGGCATGTTTTTATATAGCAGTTTTAACAATTTTACTAACCAAGATATAATAGAAATGTTACAAAAAGAAGGTGTAAAAGTAAAGGAAGAAAGAGGACATAGAATATTTCCAGTAACAGATAGCTCACGAGATGTACTAAATGCACTTTTAAAAGAATTAAAAAAAGCAGATGTTCAAATAAAAACAAATGCTAAGGTAGAAAAAATATTAACACAAGATGGAAAAGTGACAGGAGTACAAGCAACTATAAATGGCAAAAAACAGACAATAAATGCAGACAAAGTTATTTTAGCAACAGGTGGTAAAAGCTATCCTGTAACAGGTTCAACAGGTGATGGATATGAAATTGTTAAAAAGTTAGGTCATACAATAACTAAAATAAAACCATCACTAATACCACTTACTGCTAAAAAAGAGGACTTAGAGCTATGCAAAGAACTACAAGGGCTAAGTTTAGTAAATGTATCAATAAAACTAATAGATACCTCAAAAAACAAAATAATATATGAAGACTTTGGAGAAATGCTGTTTACACATTGGGGAGTATCTGGACCAATAATATTAAGTAGTTCAGCACACTTGTTAAGATATAAAAATGTAGAAGAATTACTAGAAAAAGGACAAATAGAATTAAGTATAAATTTAAAGCCTGCTCTTACAGCAGAAAAGCTTGAAAATCGAATACTAAGAGATTTTAATGCACAAAAAAATAAAGAATTTAAAAATAGTTTAAATGATCTATTACCCAAGAAATTAATAGAGCCTATAATTAAATTATCAGGGATAAATAGAGAAAAACAAGTAAACTCAATAACTAAACAAGAAAGAAGAAAATTAGTAGATTTACTTCAAAACTTTAAAATAAAAATAAATGGGTTTAGGCCAATAGAAGAAGCAATTGTTACATCGGGAGGTATATCTATAAAAGAAATTAACCCAAAAACAATGGAGTCAAAAATTATAAAAGGACTATATTTTGCTGGAGAGGTAATTGATGTTGATGCTTATACAGGTGGATTTAATCTTCAAATTGCATGGTCTACTGGATATACAGCAGGAATGTAAGAGGTAAAAAATGAAAACTATTACAAACAATACTAAAGCAGAACTTACAGAAAAAAGATCAAAATTTATAAGCAATTTATACTACATAGAATCGGTTGAAGAAGCTGAAAATAAAATAAAAGAGATAAAAAAGAAATACAATGACGCTAGACATAATTGCTTTGCATATAGGGTTTGCGAGAAAAATGCTATTATAGAAAGGGCAAGTGACGATGGAGAACCAAGCAGTACAGCTGGTGCACCAATGCTTAACTTACTTTTAAAATCAGACTTAGTCAATTGCCTAGTTGTAGTAACAAGATATTTTGGAGGAATTTTATTAGGAACAGGAGGCCTAGTAAGAGCTTATACAGAGGCAGCAAGGCAGGCGATAGAACAGGCAAATATAGCTGACATACAAAAAGGAGAAGAAGCTACAATAACTTTAAAATATGATAAATTAGGAGAATTTCAACATTATTGTCAAAAAAATGATATTAATATTGTAGATATTCAATATGGTGAAAATATAGATTGCAAAATACAAATAACATATGAACAAAAACAAAGAATACTACAAGAAACAGTAAGAAAACAATATAATATACAAAATATAGAGGTCACAAAAGAAATTTATATAAAGAAATAACAAATAAAATGGAAAAAATTACCAAAAAGTATTGCAAAATTTTTACCTTCATATTATAATGAGGACAGTAAAAATGTAAAGATTTTACAAATAAAAAATAGGGGGAAAAGATTGTGGATGAAAAAATTAAAGTGTTAGTGGCCGATGACAATAGTGACTTTACTATGACTTTGTCAAGTTATTTAGAAAAGGAGGAACAAATCCAAATTGTTGGAATTGCAAGAGACGGTAATGAAGCATATGAAATGACCAAAGAATTAAACCCAGATGTTTTATTACTAGATATAATTATGCCACATCTAGATGGACTTGGAGTTTTAGAAAAGCTAAATGAAACAAAAATGGAAAAAAGACCATTAGCAATTATTTTGTCAGCAGTAGGACAAGATAAAATAACTCAAAAAGCAATAGCCTTAGGAGCACAATATTATATTGTAAAACCTTTTGATATTAATGTGCTTATAAAAAGAATGAAGGAATTAAAAAATTACCAACCATCCCAATTCAAAGGAGGGCTTATTACAAGAGAAATAAAATCACAATACATAGATATAGCTCCTGATAAAAAGAAAAATCAAGAAAATTTGGAAGCACTAGTTACAAATATCATTCACGAAGTTGGAGTTCCAGCACATATAAAAGGATATCAATATTTAAGAGAAGCAATTATGATGGTCATTAAAGATACAGATGTAATAAACCAAATTACAAAACAACTTTACCCAGAGATTGCAGCAAAATATCATACAACACCAAGCAGAGTAGAAAGAGCAATTCGTCATGCAATAGAAGTTGCATGGGGAAGAGGAGAGCAAAGTGCAGTTGAAAATATATTTGGATACACAGTATCAGCAGCCAAAGGAAAGCCAACAAATTCGGAATTTATAGCGATGATTAGCGACAAATTAAGGCTTGAATTAAAGTCTGCATAAAATAAAAAACACATTCTCAGAATTAAACGAGGATGTGTTTATTTTGTGACTCTCTTGACTAATAATTGCATGAAATATATAATAAAAACAGCAAAAAATAAGGAGGACTAATAATGTTAATTGAAGTTCCAGAAAAAGTTGCTAAAAAAATAGTAGTAAAAAGAGACGGAAAAAAAGTTGAATTTGATGGAGCAAAAATTGCACTTGCAATTCAAAAAGGCTTTGGA
This sequence comes from uncultured Clostridia bacterium, assembly GCA_934122155.1. Lineage (GTDB taxonomy): Bacteria > Bacillota > Clostridia > TANB77 > CAG-508 > CAG-273. The sequence continues at coordinate 6,438 of CAKOVX010000009.1, read as the reverse complement.
GATATTGTAGGAAATGAAGACCCTAAAACTGCCAAATATAATGAAACAGATGTAAATAAAGTATATAGTAAAGTGTTAGGCAGAATAGAGAAAATAGACTCTGACAAAATAAAAATTGAAGAGATTCAAGACCTAATAGAAGAAGAATTAAAAAATACAGGCTATCAGGATGTATATGGAGCTTTTGCAAGTTATCGTGAAAAAAGAGCACAATCAAGACAGCTATTTTTTGATGAAAAAAAACAGCATAAGTTTTTAAAAGCGCTAGAAAACTTAGGCTTAAAATCAGCTAATATAGAAGAAAATAAAAAAGAGAAAAATAATGATAGTGAAACAACTATGGGAAATATGTTTCAATATGCAAGTACAATTTCAAGACAATTTGCAATAACATATTTGATGAAAAAGAAATTCTCAGAAGCACACGAAAATGGAGATATATACATTCATGGAATGAACTTTATTCCAACAGGAACTACAAGTTCATGCCAAATAGATATAAGCAAATTGTATGATGATGGATTTTATATAGGAAATAACTATATAAAAGAGCCAAATGGAATAATTTCATATTCAAGTTTAGCAACTGTTGCAATACAAGCAAACCAAAATGATCAATATGGTGAGCAAAGTATACCATCATTTGACTATTATATGGCGTCAGGGGTTATTAAAACATTTAAAAAGCAATTGAAACAATTGATTTTTGATTATTTAGAGTTAACAGACTTTGACAAATTTATAGCTGTAAATGGAATTGAAAGAGAAATAGAAAAAATAAACACAGTTGAATTTGAACCAAGTATATTTGACAAATATTGTAGAGAATCTGAAGAGCTTAAAAGAATGTTTAAAATTGCATATAATAAAGCAATTGAAAAAACTAAAAAACTAACAGATCAAGCAATGGAATCATTTGTATATAATTTGAACACAATACACTCAAGAGCAGGAAATAGACTACCATTTTCGTGTATTAATTTTGGAACAGACACTTCACCAGAAGGTAGAATGGTAACAAAATCAATATTGAAAGCAATAAATAACGGACTTGGAAATGGTGAAGAATGTGCATTTCCAGTAGCAATTTTCAAAATAAAAAATGGTACAAACTATAATGAAAAAGATATAAACTATGACTTGTTTGAATTGGCATGTTCAGTAGCAGTAAAAAGAAAAAATATCAATTTTTCGTTTTTAGATTCAGAATTTAATTTAGATAACTATAAACAAGGAGATTATGATACAGAAGTTGCATACACAGGAATTGGTAATAGAGTGCTAGAAAACATAGTTGACTCAAACAAATCAATATCAGTAGGAAGAGGCATATTATCAACAACATCAATAAATTTACCAAGACTGGGAATAAAACATGGAATTGTTTCAAATGATAAAACTGATATAAATGGCTTTTTTAACGAATTAGAAGAAAAATTAGATTTAGTAAAAGATCAACTACTAGAAAGATACGAAATACAATGTAAAAAGAATATATATAATTTTCCATTTTTATTAGGGCAAAATGTTTGGATAGATAGTGAAAGATTAAAAGATAATGATAATTTAAAAAAGGCACTAAAACATGGAATTTTAAATATTGGATTTAGTGGATTAGCGGAATGCTTAAAAGCTTTAATAGAAGAACATCAAGGAGAATCAGAAAATGCTCAAAAATTAGGACTTGAAATAATAGAATTTATGAAAAGAAAATGTGATGAATATTCTGAAAAATACAATTTGAATTTTAATTTAGTTGCAACACCAAAAGAAGAAATATCAAATAAATTTATAAAATTAGATCAAGCTATTTATGGAAAACTAAAAGGAATAACAGATAAAAGTCGCTATACAAATTCTTTTCATATTCCAGAGGGTTTTAAAATATCTATTGCAGATAAAATTAAATTAGAATCAAAGTATCATAGTTTAACAAATGGAGGACATATTACAATAGTACAAATAAAAAATGGAAATACAAAAGATATTATAAATGTTATAAAAACAATGCAGGAAAATGGAATTGGCTATGGAAAGATAGTTAATATGGAGAAGTAAAAATGGATGAATTTGATGTACAACAAGCAGACAATAAAGAATATGTTTTAAATATGGTAAAACAAGATGGCAAATTATTAGACCTAGTCTCATCAAGATTACAAGATGATGAAGAAGTTGTAATGGAGGCAGTTAAACAAAATCCAATATCTTTGGAATTTGCAAGTAGTAGACTAAAAAATAATGCACAAATAGTAATGGAATCAGTATCAAGAGTCGGCTGGACAGCATGTTATGCAAGTGAAAAACTAAGAGCAAACAAAGAAATTATGCTACCTGGACTAAAAATAGATGGCCAGATATTATATTATGCATCAAAAGAATTAAGAGATGATAAAGAAGCTGTTTTAGCAGCTGTAACAAATAAAGGACTAATATTAAAATATGCAAGTAATAGATTAAGAAGAGACAAAGAAATTGTATTAGCAGCAATAAAACAAGACAAAAGAGCAAAGGAATATATTGCATCAGAAGAACTAAAAAATGATGAAGATATACAATTGATATTAAATCCACCACAAGAGGGCTAGAAATAAAATTAAAAAAATAGAATATTTTAAATATAAACATCAAACAATAAGTAATGGTGATATAAATGAAAATATCGTGGCTTAAATATGAGCAAGATAAAAAGAGCTTTCGATTACCAGAAACTTTAGGATTTGATGTTTTTTATTTGTCAGATTTAGAACAAACAGATAACAAAATGAAAGAATTAATAAAAAATAATTATGACACAATAGTTATTTCAAATGAAGTTGCTGGTTTTTCAGAAGACATTATAAAAAAATATCAAAAAAGTAAAGATATAAAAATAGTAATTTCTTTAGATAAAGACTAATAAAAATAGAGTATGAAAAAAATGAGTTACACTTATCCCCCCCCTGGTACAAATAAAATAATATCAGATTCATTTGGGCCTAGAGTAGGAAATAAACTTAAACAGGTCTTTTACTTAAGCCCAGAAATAAGTGTTTATGGAACAATGAAAAATCCAATACATTTAAAAAATGCTATGTGTTTTTTAGATGAAATAGAAAAGAAAACACATATTATTTTAATAGATTCAGCTATTGGAAAAAAAGAAGAGATAGGAAACACCTATGTAAATAGAGGAGGAATGGAAATAGGTAAAGCTTTTAACAATAGTATATATTTGCCTGCAAACTTAAACATAAAAACCGTAATTGGTTCAAAAGAATATATGCCTAATTATACCACTAATCAAATAGAAAAATTAGCGGATGAAGTTGCTAATAAAATTGTTGAAATTGTTTTTGAGTTATCTGTATAAAAAATTATAAAATGGAAAAAATTGAAATATAAACATAAGAAAGGAAAATAAAAAATGAATACAGGTGATTTAAAAAATATAGTGGTGTTAAAAGATTTGCCATCTAATTTAGTAGAAGAGGCAATAGTTGTATTAAAAGAAAATCAAAAAATACCAAAATTAGAGCCTGCATCAAAAGATAAAAAAGAAAACAACTCTGACATACAAAAATTAAAAAATCCAAAAGAATATATAATTAAAGAAGCACAAATGTTAATTGCAGACTATATCTCGAAAATTGAAAATAAAAATAAAAAAGAAAACCAGTCAATACAAAAATTGAACAAAAAATGTAAAAGACTGAAATCCTTAAACCAAGCACTGTTGGTCAGCTTAGCAATTAGCATTTTAATAAATTTTATATTTTAAGAATAAAACACTTTTTCCTCACATATAAATGAAACATAAACCACAAAGGAAGAGGTGTATTTTTTTGGAAAGAACATTATCACAAGAAGAAAGAATTAGAAGAGCAGAGGAAATATACTATCGTAGAAAATTAAATAATAATAATGTTAGAATGTCTAGTTCTCAGGTAAGAGATAAAACTGAAAAAAGGCAGTTTTCTTTGTATAGAAAAATGGCTATACAAATATTGTTGTGTGTGCTAATTTATTTGGTTTTTTCTCTAATTAAAGAAGCAAATTATTTATTTTCTGAAAATGTAATAAATAAAACAAAAGAATTTTTAAGCCATGATATAAATTTTGAAGTCATATCTTCAAGTGTAAATGAATTTTGGCAAAATAATAAAGATAAATTAAATATTATCACAAATAATGAACAAACCAACACAGAAACTGTAAATAGTGAACTAAACAACGAAGAAAGTGAAAAAAACACCAATGTACAAAATATAGAAAATACTGAAAGTAACAATGAACAAACCAATAATGAAACCACAGGAATAGGTGGGGCAAGCTCTAGTGAAAACAATCAAGTTGATGCAAATACTAAAAAAAGTCAAATGGAAATAGATGCTGAATACATAAAAAAGAATTTTAGCATGCAGTTACCAGTAAAAGCAAAGGTTACTTCAGGTTATGGAAAAAGAGAAGCAGACGAAATTGTATCTGCTGATCATTCTGGAATAGATTTGGGAGTGGTTGTAGGCACAACAGTACTAGCAGCAATGGAAGGAACAGTTACTTTAGTATCAAATGAGGGGGAATATGGTACACATGTAAAAATTGTGAATAAAGATATTACAACTATTTATGCACATTGTAGCAAGATTTTAGTTAAAAAAGGTGCAAAAATAAAAAAGGGTCAAAAAATAGCACTATCAGGCAATACCGGAAATACAACAGGTCCACATTTGCATTTTGAAATTAGGAGAGATAATAGAACTGTTGATCCAGCCTTAATATTAAATTTTTAAAATAATCAGCATCTTGCGTCGGAAATTTGCGTAAAAAAATGAGAGTTGGAGTGATGAAATATAATACTTTTGTAGTGACGGCTGTGGGGACCAGCGAGTTAGAAGGCGTTACTAAATTTTTTCAAATCATTGGAAATGTTTGCAAAAAATTGTTGTTACGCCTTCTTATGAAGTAGGGATGGAACGAAAAAAGTATTATATTTCATCAACACAAAATTGATATAAAGGGGAAAAAATGAGTATAAAGATTGATTTGAAAATTTTCTTATTTGCAATTATATTTTGGTTTACTAAACAAATTCAAATATATGCATTAATAATGATTTTAGCATTAATACATGAACTTGGGCACCTAATATGTGGAATATGCTTAGGGTTAAAGCCAAGCAGTATAAAAATAACACCAGTAGGTTTTCAAATATTATTTAAAAATTACATACAAGACTATAATACAAAGGTACAAAAAGGCAATGAAGTTTGTATAAAAAAAATAGCAATTGCATTTGCAGGACCATTAGTAAACATATTTATTGCAATAATTGCTTTTTTTATGCCACAAAATATTGCAATACAAAAAGAAACTTTGATATATGCAAACCTAATGCTTGCGGTATTTAACTTACTTCCAATATACCCTTTAGATGGTGGGAGGATATTAAAGGAAATAGTAACAATTAAGAATCGGAAGAGAAGAAGCGTATAGCATAATAAATAAAGCCTCAAATGTAACTGTAATTTTGTTGACAATATTGACATCAATAACAATTTTATACATACATAACATTTCATTTATAATAATACTTACATATTTATGGTACCTAAACATACAAAATGCAAAAACATATAAATTAAAAAAGAAAATTTATCAGAATATACATAAGGAGCAAGAAAATTTAAAGCAATTATTAATAAAAAATTAAAATAAATGTAGAATTTTTAAAGGAAAAAAACAATAGACTATTGCAAAATTGAAGAAATTATTATATCATTATTGTAGTAAAATCAAAAGAAAAACACAGAGGAGAAAGAGGAACACAAGATGACAAACGCTGAAAGCATTGCAAGAGTACACACACACACACACACACACACACACACACTTAACTTACTAGATAACAAACAAGCTAATAAATTAGCTTTATTAAACGTATACAAAACAGGCTATAAGTACATAATACTTAAATAGCCTGTTTTTTGTGTTTTTTAAGAGGTAAAAACAAAAGGAGGAAAATCAAGATGAAATTAAATGGAAATAAAGAAATAATTAATAAATGTAATTCAAAACAAACAGGTATTACGCTAATAGCATTAGTAGTAACAATTGTAGTACTATTAATATTAGCAGGAGTAACATTAAATGCGTTGTTTAATGATGGAATAATAAAAAATATAAATGAGGCACTAAAAAAATATAATACAGCAACTTCAAAAGAGCAAGATGTGTTAAAGCAATATACTGATGCAGTAGAAGAAGTAGAGTATACAAAATATTGGGATGGAGAGGTAAATAAGCCAAATATAAAAAAAGGAATGATACCAGTAAAATGGAATGGAACAGAATGGGTAAAAGCGGATGTAACAAATACAGGGCATGATTGGTATAATTACAGTGAGAATGAAAAGAAGTGGGCAAATGTAGTAACAGTAAAAGCAGAAGGAACAAAGA
>CAKOVX010000008.1 GCA_934122155.1 uncultured Clostridia bacterium | reverse complement strand
TGGATGTAGCGTAGTTGGTTAACGCGCCAGTTTGTGGCACTGGAGACCGTGGGTTCGAGTCCCATCTTCCACCCCATATAATGGGCTGTAGCCAAGCGGTAAGGCACATGACTTTGACTCATGCATGCGCTAGTTCGAATCTAGCCAGCCCAACCACAAAATAAAACCTAGAAATGCTTATATTTTAAAGCTTTCTAGGTTTTTATTTTTTACTTATTTTTTTGGAGTTACTTGATCTGCTGCTTTTCTTCTATCTGTTTTTCTTCTTCCACCTTCCACATCACAGTCATTTTTTCTCCTATTTGTTTTTGAAGTTCTTCTATCTTCAAATAAATTTCCTTTACCATCAACTATCATAATCGTTCAATATTCCTTTCTTGCTATTGCAGATTAACAAAAGCATGATTTTTCTTTATAACTATTTATATATTACTTTATATTTAAAAAAAAATCAATAGTTTTTGTTAACAGATTATCTAAAACGATGTACTACACTTGAAAATTATGTAAATCTGATATATAATATATACTATATGGATAATATATCCAATTATATTCACTATTGCAACAATGGGAGGGACGTTATGAAAAAATTACCATTTAAAATTTTAACGGTCATTCTTTCAACTATATTTGTACTTTCTATTACACACATTATATATGTTGAATACAATAACCAAATGGAAAAGGAGAGATTTGAAAGCCAACAGAAAAAATTGATTGAAAATATTCGGAGTGAGTCTGAAAAAGTAAAAGCACAAGGCAATGAAAGTAAACAGCAAGAAGAACCAAAGATTCTTCAAAAATATGAGGAACTGTATAATGAAAACAATGACCTGTATGGCTGGATTACAATTGAAGATACTCATATTGATTATCCAGTAATGCAAACAGTTGAAGATCAAAATTTTTATTTAAACAAAAATTGGAACAAAGAGGAATCTAAAAATGGATTGCTGTTTATTGATGACAAAGTGACTTCTACATCAAACAATATAATTATTTATGGCCATAACATGGCAGATGACTCTATGTTTGGTGACTTGCCAGAGTATAAAAATCAATCATACTATGAAAAACACAAATATATAAAGTTTGATACTTTATATGAAGAGGCAACTTACGAAGTAATTAGTGTTTCAAAAACCGTTGCTTACTATACTTTACAAGAAGCAAATGAAGCAGAATATTATTTTTACTTTCATGTCAATATGAATTCTGAAGAAGAATTTAACAAATATGTAAGTGAAGCTAAGAAAAATGCTTATTTTGAAACAAATGTAAGTGCTGAGTATGGTGATCAACTTTTAACATTATCCACTTGTGACTATTGGTGTGAGGATGCAAGATTATTGGTAATTGCAAAAAAAGTAGAGTGAAAAGAGGGCGTTCTTAATTGAACGCCTTCTATTTTTTGTTGCTAATATTAGCAACATCCACCTCTATTGCCGCCACAGCAGCAAATTAGAATTATAAAGATAATTATCCAAATGCAGCAATCGTCACCAAAACCAAATCCGCCACATCCGCATCCTCTATTCTCTGGCATATAAGTCACTCCTTTCACTAATGTACTATTAAAACTAGCAACCACAATTATTGTTGCATCCGCAGCCATTGCCACAGCAGAAAAGTAATAAGAATAAGATTATGAACCATAGTAGTTCACTATTATTATTGCAACCACATCCCATTATCTTTTACCTCCTATAAAATATTTTTAGCTCTTTCGTATGGTATATAGTATTCTAATAATAAAAAAGTGTTACAAAAATAATTAAACAAAAATTGTCTAAAAACTATACAAAAAATAGAAAAATAATGATATAATTCGAAAAGAAATAATTAGTACTAAAAACGGAGGAAAAAATAATGGGAAACATAGTATTACTAGATGATAATACAATAAATAAAATTGCAGCTGGTGAAGTAATTGAAAGACCTGCATCAGTAGTAAAAGAATTAATGGAAAACTCAATTGACGCAGGAGCAACAGCAGTAACAGTAGAAATAAGAAATGGTGGAATTTCATATATTAGAATCACTGATAACGGAAAGGGAATAGCACCAGATGATATGGAAATAGCATTTGAAAGACATGCTACTTCAAAAATTAGAAAAGCCGAAGACTTAGAAACAGTTAAATCTATGGGCTTTAGAGGTGAGGCTTTAGCTAGTATAGCAGCTATTAGTAAAGTAGAAATGACATCTAAATATATAGAAAATGAAATTGGATATAAAATTGAAGTAGAAGGTGGAACTATAAAAAACAAAGAAGAAGCAGGATGCCCAAAAGGAACTACAATAGTGATAACAGATTTGTTTTTTAATACTCCTGTTAGATATAAATTTTTAAAAAAAGACTTTACAGAAGCTGGGTATATTGAAGATGTTGTAACAAGAATTGCTTTAATTCACCCAGAAATTGCAGTAAAGCTAATTAACACAGGAAAAACAATAATTCAAACACCAGGAAATAATGATTTCAAAGCAGTAATATATAGCATATATGGAAAAGATATTGCAGAAAACATAATTGAAATAAATTACAATTATGAAGATATGACAATAACAGGTGTAATTGGTAAACCAGTAATTGCACGTTCAAATCGTTCAAATCAATTGTTTTTTGTAAATAAAAGATATATAAAAGATAAAACTTTAACTAGTGCGGCTGAGCAAGGCTATAAAGGGTTACTTACAATCGGAAAATATGGATTTTTAGTATTAAATATTGAAATGAGTCCACAAAAAGTAGATGTAAATGTTCACCCAGCAAAACTAGAAGTTAGGTTTGAAGAAGAAAGTAAAGTATTTAAAGCTGTTTATCATGCTATTAAAGATGGATTATTAAAAGATGACTTGGTTGCAGATACTGAAAAAGCACATGAGGAAACTAAAGCTGTTCCAATGGATACAATAATGGTTAATACTGCACCAATAGATCAAATAAAATATGACAACAAAATAGAAGAAAAATCTTTTGGAGGCTTATTTAGAAAATTTAAGAAAGAGGAACCAAAAGAAGAGGAAGATGACAGAAGCAATTTAATAGCTCAAATATATTCTAATAAATTTGGAACAGACGAACAAAAAAATAATAATTCGGTATCTGAAAATAAATCTGCATATGAGTTACCAACAAACCCAAGTATAACAACAGAAAGCGGAAATAAAATTATAAATGACATAAATAAATTAGAAGAACTAAAAGTAGAAGACACACCACAAAGCTTTGATGAAATGTATATAAAAACATTTGGAACAATGCCATCTGATGTCAGAAAACAAGCACAAGAAGAAAAGAAAAAGGAAGAAAAAATAACTGTTCAACCACAAGAAATGACATCACTAGAAAATGTATCTATTTTTAAAGAGGAAGAAAAAAACACAATTCCTCCTTATAAATTTATAGGAATAGCCTTTTCTACATATATAATTCTAGAATTAAAAAATGAACTATACATATTAGATCAACATGCAGCACATGAAAGAATTTTATATGAAAAAATTAAGAAAAATTATTACAGTAATTCAGAAAAAGATTCTCAACTAATGCTATTACCAGATATTATTAATTTATCACATAAAGAAATGGATATAGCAAAAGAAAACATGGAAATGTTTAGAAAAGCTGGTTTTACATTAGAAGAATTTGGAGAAAATACAATTAAATTAAGTGGAGTTCCAAATATATGCTTAGAACTTGACACAAAAGAGCTGTTTTTAGAGACTTTAGATGAAATAAATACAGTAGCAAGGACAGCAAAACAAGAAATAGAAGAAAAGTTTATTGCAACAGTAGCGTGTAAAGCAGCAGTAAAAGCTAATATGTCACTTACACAAGCAGAAGTAGATAACTTACTAAAACAGTTATTAGTACTTCCAAACCCATTTACATGTCCACACGGAAGACCAACAGCAATAAAAATGACTAAAACAGATATCGAAAAGAAATTTTCAAGAAGATAAAGGAGAAAAAATGGCGGCAATTATATATATTTGTATATTATTATTAAATTTAATAGCAGTGTTTATGGTATATAAATTTCTAGGAACAGAATTAGAAAAAAAAGAAAAAATGCTTTTTATTGTAGTTGGAATAGCCATTATGTATTTGACTGTTTCATTTACATATTGGTTAAGTACTAAAAACATTGACTTAAATATTTCAAATGATATGGGCAAAAATCTTATTGTATTTACATTTGTACCTATAAATGGCATTATAACATTGCCATTTATGGCTAACTCATACAAATGTTATAAAAATGGAAGATTAAAACTAAAAAAATATAAAAATCGAATTATACTTATAAGTGTAATATTAATAATAGCATTAGTGTTTGAATTCTTTTATTTTAAAGATATTCAAAATGGTATTTTAAATATAATACAATCAGCTAAATAGGAGAATTATATGAAACCAAAAGTAATTGTTATATGTGGACCAACTGCATCAGGTAAGACTAGCTTATCTATTGAAGTGGCAAAAAAAATAAATGGCGAAGTTATTTCTTGTGACTCAATGCAAATTTATAAAGATATGAATATAGGAACTGCAAAACCAACAGCAGAAGAGATGCAAGGCATACAACACTACCTTTTAGATTTTGTGTTACCAAGTGAAAGATATAGTGTAGCAGACTTTAAGAAAGATGCAACCGAAAAAATAGAATATATATTAAGTAAAGGTAAGGTACCTATTGTAGTTGGTGGAACAGGTCTATATGTTGATGCTCTTACTCAAAACATTACATATCCTGAAATAAAAATAGATTTAGAATATAGAAAACAATTAGAAGATTTGATAGAAAAAAATGGGCTAGAATACTTATACGAAAAAGCAAAAGAGATTGACGAAGAAGCAATGCAAAGTATTAGTCACAATGACAAAAAAAGAATAATGCGAGTATTAGAAATCTTTCATCAGACAGGTAAAAATAAGACAGAAATTGAGGCAGAGTCAAAGATAACGCCTCCACCATATGAATATATAATATTTGCAATAAATATGGACAGAGAAAAACTATATGAACGTATTAACAAAAGAGTAGATATTATGATAGAACAAGGACTGATTGAAGAAGTAAAAGAAATAACTGAAAAATACAAAGAATTTCCAACAGCAATGCAAGGGCTGGGATATAAAGAAGTTGTAGACTATTTGAATGGCAATGTGACTAAAGAAGAAATGATAGAAAAAATAAAAATGGAAACTAGAAGATATGCAAAAAGGCAATTAACTTGGTTTAGAAAAAACAAAGAAATAAAATGGATAGACGGTCTAAGTCCATTAGATGAAAATATACAATGTATTTTGGAGGAATACAGTGGAAAAAAAGAAGAGAAATAGGCAAAATGTAAAAAAGAATAAAATAAACTTTGAAAAAATAAAAAAATATAGAAAATCTCTAATAATTTCTACTATCTTACTAGGCTTTATAATCTTTTGCATATATAAAGTGATAATATTTATAAAAAACCCAACAGATACATTTACAGTAGAACAAGGAAAAATATACCAAGAAGAAAAAACAGCAGGTTATATTATTCGCGAAGAGACAATTGTAAAGGGAAACAACTATAAAAACGGAATGGAGCAAATAAAAACAGAAGGAGAAAGAGTTGCAAAAGGAGAAGCAATATTCAGATATTATACAGCTGGAGAAGAAAACTTAAGAAATAAAATAGAAGACCTAGATAGTAAAATTGATGAGGCTATGTCAAAAGAGTTAGATTTGTTTTCAGGTGACACAAAAGCATTAGAAAAACAAATAGAAAACCAAATTATATCTTTAAGAGAAGAAACAAGTATTCAAAATATATCAAAAACTAAAAAAGATATTTCTGATAATGTTGTAAAAAAAGCCAAAATAACTGGAAAACTAAGTCCATCAGGGTCATACCTAAACAAACTTGTAACTGAAAGAAGCAAATATGAAAATCAACTTAACGAAGGAGCAGAACAAATAATAGCTCCAATAAGTGGAATGGTTTCATATAAAGTAGATGGATATGAAGAAAAGCTTACTACTAATGACTTTTCAAAAATAACAATAAAATTATTAGAAAATTTAAACTTAAAAACTGGACAAAGTGTGGCAGATAGCAAGGAAAGCGCTAAAATTATAAATAATTTTAAATGCTATATAGCATGCATTTTAAATTCAGAACAAGGTTTAAATGCAGAGGTAAATCAAAAAGTTAAAATAAGACTTTCGAATAACGAGGAAATTTCAGCTAAAGTAAGTTACATATCTAAAGAAGACAATAAAGCTTTAATTATATTTGAAATAAATGAGCAAGTACAAGAATTAATTAGTTATAGAAAAATTTCATTTGACATAATTTGGTGGAGCTATGGAGGAAAAAAGATTCCAAATACAGCTGTTGGAGTTGAGAAAAAAGGCGATAATGAAGTGGCATATATAACACGAACAAGAAATGGATATCAAGATAAAATATTGGTTAAAGTATTAAGAAAGAATGATAAATATTCAATAGTAGATAATTATACTAGTGAAGAGCTTAAAGAATTAGGATATACAAGAGAAGAAATAAACAAAAGAAAGACACTAACATTGTATGATGAGATATTAAAAAATCCATAATAATATTACAACAATATTACAAAAATATTAAATTATTATTACAAAACAAAAAACTATTGACAATAAGCTTAAAAAGTTAGATACTAATTACAGTTAGAAACTAATGACGAGTGTAATTATTAGGAGGTTATTAAAAATGGCAGGAGCTATTATGGAAAAAGTATGGGGACTATTTGGAATGGAACCAGCAGAAGATAGAGAAGAAATAGAAGATGTTGATGTAGAAGATACAACTGAAAATGAGGAAGAAGAACAAGAAGAAAGAAAACTATGGGGAAGAAAAAATAATAATTCTAAAGTTGTAGCTATGCCTCAAACACAACAAGTTAAAATGGTGATTTCTCAACCTACTACTTTTGATCAAGCTGCAACCATTTGTGACTTACTAAAGCAAAAAAAATCAGTAATAGTTAACTTAGAATATGTTAACAAAGATGTTGCAAGAAGAATTATAGATGTTGTGTCTGGAGCAGTACATGCATTAGATGGACATATGCAAAAAATATCTAATTCAATAGTATTAATTGCACCATTTAATTACGATATTGAAAATGAAATGGCAAGAGATGAAATAAAAAATAAACTATCAGTTTCATGGTTAAGAAATGGAAATTAATTGGGAGGAATAAATATGCTTACACCTTTAGACATTGAAAATAAAAAATTTTCAAAACAAATGATGAACGGGTATAGTGTTGATGAAGTAGACGAATTTTTAGATGAACTAACAGCTGACTATGAAAAATTATATAAAGAAACATCAGAAGCAAAAAATAAAATAGAAGACATGCAAGAAGATATGGCTAAATATAAAAACATAGAAAGTACATTAAACAATACATTAATTATGGCTCAAACAGCAGCAGAAGATGTCAAAAATTTAGCAAAGCAACAAGCAGAAGCAATTATAAATGAAGCACAAGCAAGTGCAAAGCAAACAGTTAGTGAACTAGAACAAGATATTTTAACAAAACAAAAAGAGCTAGAAGAATTACAAAAACAATTTGATGTATACAAAGCAAAAATGGAGTCACTCTTGATTTCTCAACTAGAACTGTTAAAAGAAGTAAACAAAGATTAATATTAAAAAAGTGATTTTTAGAACAAAACTAAAAATCACTTTTTTAATGTTATAGAATAAGAATACTTTACAAGTAAGAAATTTTAATATATAATACAAATGCAATATTACAAAATGTTAACATTATTACAAACACATTAAGATAATATTACATTTATGTTAAAATCATTGACATATTAGCAGAAAAATATAAAATATATGTATATCATTATAGAGGTACTATGAGAGTAATTAGCGGAACAGCGAGAGGAACAAAATTAAATTCAATAGAAAGCCTTTCAACAAGGCCCACTCTTGACAGAGTAAAAGAGTCTTTATTTAATATAATACAAAATAAAATACAAGACTCAATAGTTATGGACTTATTTGCAGGCAGTGGAGCAATTGCAATTGAATTTTTAAGTAGAGGAGCAGAAAAAGCTTATATTTGTGAAAAAAATCCTGCTGCGGTTAAAATGATATATAGCAATTTAGAAAAGACTAAATTAGTTAATAAGTCAAAAATTATTTCCAAAGATTATAAAAAAGTGTTAGAGGAACTATCAAAAGATAATATACAATTTGATTTTGTATATATAGATCCACCTTATCAAGCTAATATTGCAGTGGACGCTACCAAAAGAATTTTATCACTAAACTTGCTAAAAGAAAAAGGAAATATAATCATAGAAACTGATGATGAAAAAAGAGAACTACTTGAATTAGAAAAAATAAATGTAAAAATAGTAGATATGAGAAAATATGGCAGAGTAAGTCTTATATTCTTAGAAAAAAGTGCTTAATTTAGTACTTTGAAAGGGGTTAAAACAATGGAAATATTTACTTTATTAGAAACTTTAGAGGATATGTTAGAAAAAAGCAGAACAGTTCCTTTTTCTAGTAAATGCATAGTTGATAAAGAAGAAATTTTAGATATAATTAAAGAAATTAGATTGAAATTACCAGAAGAATTGAAACAAGCAAAATGGGTTAAAGAAGAAAGACAAAGAATATTAGTAGAAGCCCAAAATGAAGCTGATGAAATAATCAAAGAGGCTGAAAATAGAATTATTTCTATGATTGATGAACATGAAATTACAAGAAAAGCATACGAAAAAAAGGTTGAAATCATAGAAACTGCAAATGAAATGTCAAGAGAAATATCAAAAGGAACAAAAGAGTATGCAGATAGTGTTCTAGCTGGCATTGAAGTTGCACTTCAAGATGCAATGAAGGTAATTCAAAATAACAGAAAAGAACTTAAATAATAATTTTGAAGAGTCAGACATCTTGAGACGTCTGGCTTATTTTTATTGTATAAGAATAATTCTTAAAAAGAGATTATAAAGCAATAAAAAGAAAGGGAGAAATATTAGTGGCTAAAAGAGGAAGAAAAAAGAAAAAAACAGTAGATATAAATGTTGCAGTAGTAGCATTAGTTATATTAAGCATATTATTAATGATTTTAATATATGCAAAATCAGGAAGTATAGGAAAAGTGTTAAGTCCTATGCTAGGAGGAATAATGGGCTTTATAAAATACATTATTCCAATAGGAACTTTACTAATTGCAATATATATGACACATAATGATAAAGAATATATGACACATAAGTTAATTCAATATGGAGTGTTTTTACTATGTGTTGCAGCAATGCTTAGTATATTTCAAGTTGGAAAAGGCAACCTTTCAACAGAAAAAGAGTTTAGCAAAATTATAGAAGATGCTTATTACCTTGGTGAAAAAGACATAGGACGGAGGAGCAGTTGGAGCAATAATAGCAGTACCTTTAATTAAAGCATTGGGAGCAACGGGAGCAGTAATATTTACAATAGGTATAGCAGTTATTTTAGTAGTATTTATGTTTGGAATTAGACCTGCCGAAATGATTAGTAATCTTTTAGACGAAATGGAAGAAAGAAAAGCTGAAAAGAAAAAAGAAAAAAGGAGCAGACGTATTTATAATGAAGAAACGGTTATTCAAGAAGATAAAAAGAGCAAAAAAATAAGAGAACAAGAAGAAGCTGAAAAGCTAGCATCTCAATTTGAAGACCAATTAACAATAAATATAGATGAAAAAGAAGATAAAAAGAAATATAATCATGATGATTTGACAATACCATTCTTTGGAAAGAAAAAAGAGGAATCTTCACCAGATGTAATAGATGCTAATTTATTTAAAAAAGTAGAACAACAAAAAGAAGATAAGACAAAAGAGGTATTGCAATTAGAACATACAATTACTGAAGAAGATGAAAATTATGAATTCCCACCAGTACAGTTATTAACTGAACCAGAGAAAAAAGCAAACAAAGGTGGAAAAAAGGCTGTAATGGATACAGCCACCAAATTGCAAAAAACATTATATAGTTTTGGCGTTTCAGCAAAAGTTGAAAATGTATCTGTTGGTCCAGCAATTACTAGATATGAATTAAAACCAGCAGAGGGTGTGCGTGTTAGCAAAATTGCAAATTTAGCAGATGATATTGCTCTTAACTTAGCAGCTGAAAGTATTCGTATTGAGGCACCAATTCCAGGCAAGCAAGCAGTTGGAATTGAAATACCAAATAAAGAAAACGAATTGGTTCACTTTAGAGAAATAATAGAATCAAAAGAATTTCAAGAACATAAATCAAAATTAGCATTTGGGCTTGGTAAAGATGTGGCAGGAGAACCAGTAGTTACAGATATAGCTAAAATGCCACATGTTTTGATTGCTGGTGCAACAGGTTCGGGTAAGAGTGTATGTATAAATACATTAATTTCAAGTATAATATATAAAGCAAAACCCAGTGAAGTAAAGCTTTTAATGGTTGACCCAAAGGTTGTTGAACTTTCAGTATATAATGGAATACCACATCTACTTATTCCAGTTGTAACAGATCCAAAAAAGGCAGCTGGAGCACTAGCATGGGCAGTACAAGAAATGGAAAATCGTTATCAAATTTTTGCTAAAAAAGGTGTTAGAGACATAAAAGGATATAATGAATTATCTAAACAAGAAGACACAGGAGTATTACCTCAAATTGTTATTATTATAGATGAGCTTGCAGATTTAATGATGGTAGCCTCAAAAGATGTTGAAGACTCGATTTGCCGTTTGGCACAAAAAGCAAGAGCCGCTGGAATGCACCTAGTAATTGCAACACAAAGACCATCAGTAGATGTCATTACAGGTATTATTAAAGCTAATATACCATCAAGAATTTCATTTGCAGTATCATCACAAATTGATTCAAGAACAATATTAGATATGGTTGGAGCAGAAAAATTACTTGGTAAAGGCGATATGCTATTCTATCCAGCAGGCGCAACAAAGCCTACTAGAATTCAAGGTGCATTTGTTTCAGACAAAGAAGTAGAAAAAATTGTAGACTTTATTAAAGCAAATGGAGAAGTTAAATATAATGAAGATATAATAGAACAAATTGAAAATGCAAACAAAACAGAAAAAGACTTAGAGGCTGAACAAGCAGCTGATGATGATGGAACAGACCCACTGCTAATGGAAGCAATAGATACGGTTGTAGACACAAGACAGGCATCTACTTCATTTATACAAAGAAGATTTAAAGTAGGATATGCAAGAGCAGGAAGAATAATTGACCAAATGGAAGAAAGAGGAGTTATATCTGGATATCAAGGAAGCAAACCTCGTGAAGTACTTATGTCGAAAGAAAAATGGCAAGAATTGAAAATGGCAACCACGGAAAACACAGAAGAATAATTATTCAAGAGGAAAATAATGGAGAGAAAAGCAGAAAAATTATTGCGTAGAATTCATATTAAAGACTATACAAATAGTCTAGAAGAGGTTTTAGAAGAAAAAGATTTTTCAGTAGATACTAAAAACCTTCTTTTAAGCATGGTTTATAAAATTGAAAATTCATATAAAGATTATGAAAAAACAAAAGTACAAGTATGTGATAAAGGCGAGTTTTTAGAAAGAATAATAAACATTATAAAAAACAAATGTAATGAAGTAATAGTTACAAATGATTTTTCTGAAACAAATGAAAAGTTTAAAATAGATAAAGAAAAAGGAAAAATAATAGCATTAGGTAATGAATTAGTACTACTAAAAAGTTTATTAGCTATTGGACAAGAAAAAATAAATTTAGCAACAGAAGAAAATATTTTAGAGCCATCAATTAGTTATTTTTTAAATACGGCCAATTCTACAAATGAAGCAGAAGTAATTCGCGATTTTAATGGTTGGTCATGGGATATATCTGTAAAAGATATTGAAAATATTGAGACTAATATAATATTTCAAGTTTTAGTATATTTACTAGACTATGAATTTATAGAAAAATGGATTAACAATACAAGTAAATTAGCAGACTATTTAATGCTTACAAAAGATAAACTAACAGAAAATTTTGGAGAAGAAAGAGCCAGTCAGATAGTAAAAATTTTGTGTAAAATATCAATAGAACAAAAATGCCAAAGTGATGAAACAGAATTAAAAATGTGGCAAACTTTGCAAAACGAAAATCAGCATGAATTAAAAGAGCTAGAAAACAAAGAAAAGTATTTAGAAAAAATTACAAAAGAAAAAAAAGAGTTAACTAAAAAAATAGAAAAAGTAGATAAGCTATTGAATAATCAAGAATTATTAAAAATAGAATATGATACTAGAAATTCTAAGCTTTCAAACAAAGAAAAAATTTTTAGTGTAAGGCAATTAGCAAATAAACTAGAAGTAGAAAGACAAGAGTATGTAAATGACATAAAAAAATGTAATAGTTTGTTAGAACCAAAAGGATATGTAGAACGTAAAAGTGAAATAGCAAAAAAGTGCAGCTTTTTGAATTCTATTGATTTAAATAATAAACCAAAGTCAATAGAACCAATGTTAGAATTATGTAGTTTATTTTTAGAATGTTTTAAGATTAAAATAATGAAATCTGCAACAAAACAAGAAATTGTAAAATATATTTATGAATTAAGATATTTTGGTCTTTTAATGTTAGATGAAGAAACAAGATTAAAAGATGTAGAAAAACTAAAAGGCAAATTTGATGAAACAACAGAAATTCTTTATGAAAAGGCAAGAACTTTAAATGCAATAGAAGATGTAACTAAAGACGAAAAAGTTAATTATGAAATCATAAGTAAAATATTTGACAGCAAAATGATAGACTTAAACAACATGGTAATAGAGACAAAAGTTGAAGACGGAAGACTATTTATAGAATATTATGACACAAATATATTAGAAACAAGAATTGAAATTCACAGTAATAAAACAATTAAATTAAATAAAAAAACCAAATTATTTGTTTAAGAAAAGGAGAAGTTTATGAAAATAACATTTTTAGGTGCAACCAAAATGGTTACTGGTTCTAACTTTTTAGTAGAAGGGGCAGGCAAAAAGTTTTTAGTTGATTGTGGAATGTATCAAGGTGGAGATAGAGACGAAATGCAAAACCATGAACCATTTGCATATGATGTAAATGAAATTGATTTTATGTTATTAACACATGCACATATTGACCACTCAGGTAGAATTCCAAAACTATATAAGGAAGGATATAGAAACCCAGTTATAACAACTAAAGCTACAAGAGACTTATGTTCAATAATGCTTCCAGATAGTGGACATATTCAAGAACAAGAAATTGAATGGAGAAACAGAAAAAGAAAAAGAGAGGGTAAAGAACCACTTCCACCACTATACACAGCTCAAGATGGTATAGATACAATGGAAATTTTTAAACCAGTAAATTATGATGAAATTATAGAGATAGACCCTAATATTTATGTGCGTTTTAATGATGCAGGACATATGCTTGGTTCAGCAATCATTGAAATATGGGTAAAAGAAGATGGAAAAGAGACTAAGGCGGTATTTACAGGAGACTTAGGAAATAATGATATTCCACTTCTATCTTCGCCAACAATGATAGAAACAGCCGATTACTTAGTCATGGAGTCAACATATGGTGGAAGATTGCACATAAGAAATGATGACAAAGCAAATTTATTCTTAAATATAGTTTCAGAGACCTTAGATAAAGGTGGAACTGTTGTTATACCATCATTTGCAGTTGGAAGAACACAAGAAATCTTATATGAATTAAATAATTTAAAAGACATTCAAGATGATGAAGACTTTAAGAAAAAATATGCAACATTGATGAGGGCACCAGTATATGTTGATAGTCCACTTGCAATTTCGGCAACAGAAATATTTAAGGAAAACGCAAACTTATTTGATGAAGAAACGCAAGCAATTATTGAAAGTGGAGATAACCCACTAGAATTTCCAGGATTACAATTTACAAGAACAGCAGATGAATCAAAAGCATTAAATGAAAAAAATGAATCAGCAATTATTATTTCTGCTAGTGGTATGTGTGAAGTAGGAAGAATTAAACATCATCTAAAACACCATTTATGGGACCCTAATAGCACAATTTTATTTGTAGGCTATCAAGCACCAGGAACATTAGGAAGAAGAATTGTTGATGGAGAAAAAAGAGTTAAAATATTTGGTGAGGAAATTGCTGTAAATGCAAGAATAGAATATATTGAGGGATATTCAGGTCATGCAGACCAAGAATGGCTTATGAATTTTGTATATTCATTTATTACAAAACCAAAACATATCTTTTTAGTTCATGGGGAACCAGAGGGCCAAGAAATATTAAAATCAAAAATTGTTGATGAAATAGGGTTACCTGTAACTATTCCAGAATATGGCCAAACATACACATTAGATGAAAACTTAACTATGGAACAAACAGTAGCTCCAATAACACCTCAAATGAGTATAAGACGTGATGTTATAGACAAAATAAGAGTATTAAAGAATGAATTAAATGATATGGAAACAATTGTAAAAGAAGATTATTTAGCTAAAAAAGATAATGAAGAAGAAATAAGTTTACTAAAATTAAGACTAAAAGAAATAGAAGACCAAATTGTAAAAATCGTAGAAAAAAATTAAAGAGGGAAAACTAATGAAAACTAAATATAATAATGATGCTATAATTGGTGGTAAAAATATTACCGCTAGTTATACTAAAAATGGGGAATTACTTCGTGTAATATACCCATTTCCTGACTTTAGAAATTGGATAGATGAATTTAAAACAGGAGTAAAAATAAATGACTCAGGGATAATATATTTACATGAAGATATAAATAATCAATACAATCAATACTATACTGAAGACACTAACATTTTACATACTGAAATTACAAATACATATTTTAACTTGAAAATAAAACAAACTGATTTTGCTTTATTAAAAAACTCAGTATTAGTAAAAAAATACGAATTTGAAAACAAAAATAATATAGAATTAAGTGTAAACTTTTTAGTACATTCTAAACTTTTGACAGACTATAACAATATGGTGAGTGGTGAAGTTAAAAACAATACTTTAATTCAATATTGTCATGATTATACTATGTATACATTTTCAGACAAGCCATTTCTAAGTTATCAAATAAATAACACTAAAGAAAATATATTAAGTGGAGTTATA
The DNA here is from genome assembly GCA_934122155.1 of uncultured Clostridia bacterium. Lineage (GTDB taxonomy): Bacteria > Bacillota > Clostridia > TANB77 > CAG-508 > CAG-273. The sequence continues at coordinate 51,192 of CAKOVX010000008.1, read as the reverse complement.
AAGGATAAAGACTATATAGGAATGTCATGTGACTCTAGTATAAGCTATGATATAGGAACATTAAAACCAAATGAGAAAAAAGAACTAACAGTATACTTGTACTTCAAGAAGAGTGATGAAACAGAAGAAATATTAAATAAAGAATTAACAGAAATTAAGAAGCTAGATGTAAAAAAAGAAGAGCAAACAGTAGAAAAATATTGGAAAAAATACGTAAAAGAGCATATTGGAATAGAATTAAAAAAAGAAACAAATACTTTAAATAAAAAGTTTAACCAAATATATAAAAGAAGTATTTTGCTATTTCCATTACTAATAAATCAAGAAACAGGTGGAATATCTGCAGCAGTAGAAGTTGATGAAGATATGACTAAATGTGGAAGATATAGCTATTGTTGGCCAAGAGATGCTGTATTTATTACAAGAGCTTTAGACAACTTGAAAATGACAAAAGAAACAGAAAAGTTTTATAAAATTTTTTGTAAAGATACACAAAATAAAAATGGTATGTGGGAGCAAAGATTTTATACAGATAAAAGATTAGCACCATGCTGGGGCTATCAAATAGACGAAACAGCAAGTGTAGTTTTTGGAGTTTATGAACATTACAAAGCTACCAAAGATGTAAAATTCTTAAAAGATACATATAAAATGTGCGAAAAAGCAGTTAAATTTCTGTGCACATATATGGATAATATTTTAGGAACAAAGGACAAATCTGACATTGTAAAAAATGAAATTGAAGCAACTTACCATACTGAAAACAGAAACAAGCTACCAGATAGCTATGACTTGTGGGAAGAAAGTGAAGGAACACATTTATATTCTTTAGCATGTATTTATTCTGCCTTTGATGCAATAACAGAAATTCATTCTGTATTAAAACCAGAATATGAGCAAAATAACCGCTTAAAAGTAGAAGCAATGAATAAACTAGAAAATGCTACTAAAAAATATAATCAAGAAATAAAAAAATATATTTCAAACAACTTATACAATGAAAGAACAAAAACGTTTACAAGAAATTTAAAAGATGAAAAAACAGATATAAGCTTACTAGGCTTAGTAACACCATTTGATATTTTCTCTCCAAAAGAAAAGAAAGTATTAAATACAATAGAAAAAATAAATATGACATTAAGAACGTATACAGGTGGATATTTAAGATATGAAAATGACAACTATTGTGAAGGAAAAAATCCATGGACAATAGCAACTTTATGGATGGCAATGTATTACCAAAAATCTGGAGAAAAAAGAAAGGCAAATGAGTGTATAGAATTTGTTATAAAATCAGCAAATGAGCACGGTTTTATAGCAGAACAAGTAGATAATAAAACAATGACACCAGCATGGGTAAATGGACTAGCATGGGCACATGCAATGTTTGTAAGTTTATGTGAATAAAAAAAGAAGGAGAAGCAAATGGCTAAGGCAAAAACTGTATTTGTATGTAGCAGTTGTGGGTATGAGTCAACTAAATGGTTAGGCAAATGCCCACGGATGCAATGAATGGAATAGCTTTTATGAAGAAAAAATTTCAAAAGAAACAACAAGCTCTGGAGAAAGAAAAAAAGTTACTCCAAAAGCTTTAAATGAAGTAATTGGAAAAGATGCAATACGTACACATACTGGAATAGGAGAATTGGATAGAGTACTAGGCGGAGGCCTAGTAAAAGGCTCACTTGTGCTATTAGGTGGAGAACCTGGAATTGGTAAGTCCACTTTAATTTTACAACTTTGTGATAAAGTACAAGGAGATGGTAAAGTTTTATATGTCTCAGGAGAAGAATCGGCAGAACAAATAAAATTAAGAGCAGACAGATTAGGCATTCATAATGATGACATTTTATTCTTAGGAGAAACAGACATAGAGCTTATAGAAAACTCTATTTTAGAAATTAAGCCAAAACTTGTAATTATAGACTCAATACAAACTATGTACTCAGATGAAATATCTTCAGCAGCAGGAACTGTCAGTCAAGTACGTGAAATTACAGCAAGAATTATGCGCGTATGCAAAAGTAACGAAATTACAACAATTATAATAGGACATGTTACTAAAGAAGGAAATATAGCAGGACCAAGAGTACTAGAACATATGGTAGATACAGTACTATACTTGGAAGGAGAAAGATACTTCTCATATAGAATTTTGCGTGGAGTAAAAAATCGTTTTGGGTCAACAAATGAAGTAGGAATGTTTGAAATGCAAAGTGAAGGAATGGTTGAAATTACAAATCCATCATCTGTCCTTATTTCAGAAAGAGAAGATAACCCATCAGGTTCAGTAATTGTAGCAACAATGGAAGGCACAAGACCATTACTTATTGAACTTCAAGCACTAACAACTCCAACAGTTTTTGGACTTCCACGTAGAGCAGCAAATGGAATTGATTATAATAGACTTACACTATTAGTAGCTGTTCTAGAAAAAAGAGCAGGCCTAGCATTAAGTTCACAAGATATTTATTTAAACGTAGTAAGTGGAATAAAAATAAGTGAACCAGCAGTAGACTTAGGTACAATATTGGTATGTGCTTCAAGCTTTAAGAATATTAGCATAGATAAAAGGACCGTTATAATTGGAGAAGTTGGTTTAACAGGAGAAGTTAGAGCAGTCAATTTAATTGATAAAAGACTAAAAGAGGCAGAAAAACTAGGATTTAAAACCTGCATTATACCAGAAAGTAATAAAAAACTCTTGAAAGAAAACTATAAGTTAGATATAATAGGGGTTAGGAATGTTAGTGATGCTATGAAAGCAGTTGGACTAAAATAATTAGCATCTTACGTTGTCAAAGTTTGTTACTATATAAGGAGGCGGAAAATGGCTTTAAAAAAAGAAGAGGCAGTTATTACAGAAGTATTAAAAATGATTGCACCTGGTACACCAATTCGTGATGGACTAGAAAATATTTTAAAAGCAAAAACTGGTGCTTTAATTGTAATTGGAGACACAAAAGAAGTATTAGACTTAGTTGATGGTGGATTTCAACTAGATGTTGAATATACTTCATCTAGACTATATGAGCTAGCAAAAATGGATGGAGCTATTGTACTTAGCAATGATTTAAAAAGAATATTATATGCCAATACTCAAATAATTCCTTCACCTAATATTATAACAACAGAAACAGGAACAAGACACCGTACGGCAGAAAGAACAGCAAAACAAACAGGAGCTTTAGTTATAAGTATATCTCAAAGAAGAAGTATAATTACAATATTTAAAGGTAATTACAGATATGTACTAGAAAACACAGCAGAAGTAATATCAAAAGCAAACCAAGCTTTACAAACTGTTGAAAAATATAAAAAAGTATTTGATAATAAATTAAGCTTATTAAATGAATACGAGTTTAATGACATTGTAACATTAGAAAATGTTATAACTTCAATTCAAAGAGCAGAAATGGTAATGAAAATAGTTGAAGAAGTTCAAAAGTCTATTTATGAGTTAGGAGAAGAGGGAAGGCTTTTGGAAATGCAACTAGAGGAATTAGTTGGAGACTTAGAACAAGAAGAACTTTTAATTATTAAAGACTATATTGCACCAGGCAAAAAAAGAACTGCTGAAAAGGTATTAGATGAAGTTAAAAACTTAGAATATGATGATTTAATGGTAGCAGAAAAAATTGCAAAACTATTAGGGTATGAGGACTTTGACTCATATGATGAAGTCGCAGTTTATACTAGAGGGTATAGAGTACTTAACAAGATACCTAGAATGCCAAGTAACATAGTAGAAAACTTAGTTAAATCATTCAAATCTTTCCAACATATACTAGATGCAGATTTGCAAAAACTAGATGATGTTGATGGAATAGGAGAAATTAGAGCAAGAACTATCAAAAGCTCTTTGAAACGTATGCAAGAACAATTTGTATTTGACAATTTAATATTGTAAATATATAATTCAAAAAGATTCTAAAAATAAAGGAGAAAAACATGCAAAAATTTAAAATTATATTATTAATAATAGCAATTATATTAGTAATTGCAGGAATAGGATTTGTGGGATATGGGTTTTATAAAAAAGCAACTACCAATATACCAAACCCAGTAGCAACAATTGAAGTAGAAGATTATGGAACTATAAAAGTTGAACTATACCCAGATCAAGCTCCAAATACAGTAGCTAATTTTATTAGGCTAGCAAATCGTGGATTCTATAATGGATTAACATTTCATAGAACAATACCAGACTTCATGATTCAAGGAGGAGACAAAAATGGTGATGGAACAAGTTCACCAAATTTAAGCGATATTAAAGACAATGTAACAAAAGATGAAACATATAACATTGAGGGAGAATTTATTGCTAATGGATATAATAATACCTTAAAACACAAAAAAGGTGTTATATCAATGGCAAGAAAAGATTATAGCAGTTATAGTAGTATAAACCCATCTTTAACAACTTATGGATACAATTCAGCTGGTTCTCAATTTTTCATTATGACAGCAGATAACACATACTTAGATGGCTACTATGCAGCTTTTGGTGAAGTAAAAGAAGGAATGGAAATAGTTGAAAAAATATCAAATGTTGAAGTATATTATAGAAGTTCAGAACTAAAAAATGGAGAAAGTGCACCAAAAGATAGTGATGGAAATGAAATTTCATCTGACAAACCTAAAAAAGCTCCAGTAATAAAAAGTATAACAGTAGAGACATATGGAGTAGACTATGGCATACCAAAAACAGTAGAAGAATTTGATATGAACACTTGGTATAATAACTATATAATGACACAATATAGATATTCAAGCTAAAAATATAGAGCATTGCTAGTAAGCTATAATGTTGTAAAATAGATAATTAAAACTTTGTAAAAAAATGTCAAAAAATTTAGAGATAACTATTGCAAAATAAAAAAATTTGTACTATTATAATAACAAGATCAAAAGAAAAACAAGAAAGAGGCACAAAATATGATAAAGGCTGAAAGCGCTGCGAGAGTACACACACACACACACACACACATGTAACTTACTAGATAACAAACAAGCTAAGCGATTAGCTTTATTAAACATATATAAGGCAGACTATAAGTATGAAAATACTTAAATAGTCTGTCTTTTTTGTGCTTCTTAAAAAGTAAAAGGAGGAAAATTAAAATGCAATTAAATTTAAAATTAAAAGGGGAAAATAAAATTTACTCAAATCAAAAAGGTATTACACTAATAGTTCTAGTGGTAACAATAGTGGTCTTGATAATATTAGCAGCAATAACCATAAGCGCAGTATTTGATGATGGCGGAATAATGGATAAAGCTAAAGAAGCAGAAGGAAAAATGAATGAAGGCATACAAAGAGATAAAGATGAAGTAAATACACTAGCCAATATGCTGAAAAGCTATACAGAGGAACCAAAAGTAACGGATTCAAGTCTAAAGTCAGATGACAGAACAACAGATAGCCAAACAGTAATAGTAAAAGACGAAAAGGGAAATCAGGTAGTAGTACCAGGTGGATTTAAAATAGCAGTTGATTCTGGAGATACAGTAGAAAAAGGAGTTGTAATAGAAGATAAAGAAGGTAACCAATTTGTATGGATACCAGTAAGTAATATAAACAATGATGGAAGTAATAAAATAATAAGAGATGATGGAACAGAAGTAGAAATAACATTAGGAAGATATACATTTGCAACAACAACTCCAGGAACACCAACATTAGTACAAAAAGGTTCAGAAAATGCAGCAGTAACGGCAGCAAATGTAACAGATGGAACAGTGAATACAGATTATAAAATAGAAAAATTTTATGAATTAAGTGATAAAAATAGAATCTCAAATGAAAAAGACGATACAACAGCAACAAATACAACAGCAAAAGACTTAGATGCATTTATAACAAAAACAAAAGCAAATAAAGGATTTTATATAGCAAGATATGAAGCAAGCTATGGAAGTGGATACAATGAAAATGGAACAACAACAGCAGAAAAATATGAAAATGCAAAACCACTATCAAAAGTATCAACTGCATGTAGTACAAGTAGTATGGATTATACACCAGGAACATTATGGAATTTTATAAGCCAGCCACAAGCAGCAATAGTAAGTAAGAATATGTATAATGGAAATAGCTATGTAGAAAGTGATTTAATAAATAGTTATGCATGGGATACAGCAATAGTATATATACAAGCAATGGGAAACACCAATTATGCAAATAAAGCTGGCGGAAATGGAACATTAAAAAACACGGGGAAAACAGAAGAACAAGCATGTAATATATATGATATGGCTGGTAACATGTTTGAATTTACCACAGAGTACAGTACCTCTAAGGATAGTAGTAATGCAAAACCTTGTGTTTCTAGGGGAGGTTGTTTTGTTAATTCTGTTTATTACACGAGTTATGCCGAAAGCGACCATGCGAATAAAAATTACGTTGAATATTCTTTTAGGCCAATACTTTATGTAAAATAATGGCTACACTAATTATTGGATTAATCAAAGTATGTCTAATGTACTAAAATAAAACTAGCTGTGTAATTTTAAACTATATCGTAAATTTATTTTAATTATTCAAAAAATGCTTGCAATTATTGAAATAGTAGGGTATAATATTAATTGCATAAACAATTACTAGAAGAGTGGGAACAAATCCCACTCTTCTATCATGAAGAAAGGAACTACAATGGAAGAAAAAATAGAAAACCTAATAAAAGATATAATTGAAAAATTAGGTTATGAGTTATATGATGTTATTTACGAAAAAGAAGCACAAGACTATTATTTAAGAATTTTTATTGACACTCCAAATGGTATTAGCTTAGATGATTGTGAAAAAGTAAATGATGCAATAAACCCTATACTAGATGAAGCTAATTATATAAAAGACCAATATTTTTTAGAGGTTTCTTCACCAGGTATTGAAAGAAAGCTAAGAAAAGACAAACATTTTGAAGATAGCATAGACCAAGAAGTTGAAGTTAGCTTATATAGCCCAATAAAAATAGATAAAGAAGAAACAATTGAAAAAAAGAGTAAGAATAATAAAAATAACATGACGAAAAATATATCAGGAATTTTAAAAAGCTTTGATGAGAATAATATAACAATAGAAATAGAACCAAATAAAGAATTGCAAATAGAAAGAAAAAATATATCAAATATAAAAATAAAATTTAATTGGTAATAAGAGGAGGAATTTACAAAAATGAAGAAAAAAGCAAACGTACTTGCAATTGATAGTACAGAACTAATGATGGCATTAGAGGAACTTGAAAAAGATAAAGGAATAAAAAAAGAGGCAATATTAGAATCAATAGAAACAGCTTTAGTAACTGCATATAAAAGAAACTTTGATTCAGAAGAAAATGTTAAAGTAACTATGGATGGAAAAACAGGTGAAATTCACATATATGCAGTAAAAGATGTTGTAGAAGAAGTTGAAAACCCTAATACTCAAATTTTATTAGCAGATGCTAAAAATATAGACAGCAAGTTATTGGTTGGAGATAAAGCTGAAATAGAACTTATGCCAAAAAACTTTGGTAGAATTGCTGCTCAAACTGCAAAACAAATTATAGTTCAAAAAATTAGAGAAGAATCTAGAAACCTAGTATTTGATGAATTTAATGAAAGAAAAGGCGAAATAGTTTCTGGAATAGTTCAAAAAGCAGATGGAAACATAGTTGTATTAGATTTAGGCAAATTAGAAGCTGTTATGCCAGCAAAAGAGCAAATACCAACAGAACATTACCATGTGAATGACAAAATTAGAGCATATGTTATGAACGTAGAAAAGGGCTTAAAAGGTGCTCCACAAGTAACTGTTTCTAGAGCTTGCAGTGACTTTGTTAGAAAATTATTTGAACTTGAAATTCCTGAAATTTATGAAGGAGTTATTGAAATTAAAAGTGTATCAAGAGATGCTGGCAATAGAAGTAAAGTAGCAGTATATTCTCCAGATGAAAACATTGATCCTGTTGGTTCATGTGTAGGTCAAAAAGGAATTCGTATTCAAAACATTATAAATGAACTAAATGGAGAAAAAATAGATGTTATTGAATGGAATCAAGACCCAGCAATATACATCTCAGCAGCATTACTACCAGCACAAGTAATGGCAGTTGATGCACATGAAGATGAAAAATTTGCCCAAGTAATTGTACCAGATGATCAACTATCATTAGCAATAGGCAAAGCTGGCCAAAACGCTAGATTAGCAGCAAGGCTAACAGGATGGAAAATAGACATTAAGAGTGAAACTCAATTTAGAGAGATGCTAGCAAAACAACAAGAAGAAACAGCAGAAAATGCTGAAGTAGAAGAATAAAAGGGAGTGAATATTTTGAAAAAAATACCTACTCGTACTTGCATTGGATGTGGAGAACAAAAACCTAAAAATGAGCTTATACGTATTGTGAAAAATCAAACAGGAGAAATAAAAATTGACAAAACAGGCAAATTATCAGGCAGAGGCGCATATATATGTGATAATTCAGAATGTTTAGAAAAAGCAATACGCTCTAAAAAATTGGACAGAGCATTTGAAATGAAAATAGAAGAGAATATTTACGAAGATTTGAAAAATAATATAAATCAAGGAGTATAAATTTGGTTAATAATCAAAAAATATGTGGTCTGTTGGGACTAGCAACTAAGGCAGGAAAAATAGTAGCAGGAACAGATGCCTGCTTACAAGAAATAGAAAAACATAATGTAAAATTATTAATATTAGCTGTTGATTCAGCTGATAGAACAAAGAAAATGTTTAGAGAAAAGTGTGAAAAGTTTAATATTACAATATATGAGGAATTGACAGCTAATGAAATTAGTAACGCAATTGGGAAATGCAACAAAGCAGTTGTTGGAGTTAAAGAAAAGGAATTTGCACAAGCAATAAACAAGATAATTAACGGGGGTGAAATGATTGGGTAAACTTAAAGTACATGAACTTGCCAAAGAATTAGGAATGGAAAGTAAAGAACTAATTACAAAAGCAAAGGAAATAGGAATTGAGGTAACAAGTCATTTAAGTTCTTTAGAAGAAGAACAAGTAAATAAAATAAAAAATATTTTAAAGAAAAATGAAAATAAGGGAGTAAAAGCGCAAAAAAGTATGGAGCAAGAAAAAAATAAAGAAAAGAAAGAAAAAAATTCTAAAAAGGAAGCTACACCAGTTATTATAAGACGTGAAGTTATATTAGCTGATGAAGAAAAGCAAGAAAAGAAACAAGAAAAATCAGATAGAAAAGATGTTGGTTTTGTAGAAAGAAAAGAAAATAAAGACTTTAATATTGTATATAGAAAACAACCAGTAAAACCAATGACTGTAAGTGAATTATTTGGATTAAAACCAACAGTAAAAGAAGAAAAAGCTCCAGAAAAAGAAGATAAGAAGCAAGTAGAAGAGCCAAAAGTAGAAGAAAAGAAAGAAGAAGTAAAACCACAAATTAAACAACAAACAACAAGCAATGTAGAAGAAAAACACACTGTTACTCCAAACATGGAAAACAAGTCAAATTACCCTAGTAGAGATAAATCAAATAACCAATATCAAAATAACAATCGTTATGATAATCGTCAAAACAACTCAGAAGGAAATCGTAACCATTATGACAATAGACCAAACAGATTTGGAAATCGTCAAAACAATGGAAATTATGATAATAGACAAAGATTTGACAATAGACAAGGAGAAAACAGATTTAATAATAATCGCCAAAATGGAGATAATAAATTTAATAACCAAAATAGAAATGGTCAAAGACCATTTAACAGAAACAATAATGGTAGACCTTTAGATAACTATGGTATTGATAAAAATATTAAAGACATAATGGCAACTGAAATAGTTGAAAAAGAAGATAAAAGAGACATTAGTACAAGAGCAATTGACAAAGAAAAAGCAAACCGTTATGAAGATAATAAAGTAAAAAAAGGAACTAAACAGAAAAAAGGTGACAGATTTAGTGAAGAGTTCAATGAAGAAAAATTAAAAGATTTAAAACAAGTTGATAAATTGTCACATATGTTTAGTGAACAAGATGGAGGAATGCTTGACTACTATGATTTAACAACAGCTAGAGGCAAGAAAAACAAGCGTAAACCACAAAAAAATGAAGAAAGAACAAAGCAAAAAATATTTGAGCTAACAGAAATAAAAATTCCAGAAATGATAACAGTAAATGACTTAGCTGCTGAAATGAAAAAAACAAGTGGTGAGGTTATTAAAAAGCTATTTAGCTTAGGAATTATGGCTACAATAAATAATACTGTTGACTTTGATACAGCATTTTTAGTAGCACAGGAATTTGGAATTACAGCAACTAAAAAAGAAGAAGTAAAAGAAGAAGATATTTTATTTGATGACACAGAAGATACAGAAGACCAACTAGAACCAAGACCACCAGTAGTTGTAGTTATGGGACACGTTGACCATGGTAAAACCTCACTTTTAGATGCTATTAGAAGCACAAATGTTATTGAAGGAGAAGCAGGAGGAATTACACAACACATTGGTGCATATAAAGTAAATATAAATGGTAGAGAAATAACATTCTTAGATACGCCCGGCCATGAAGCATTTACAGCAATGCGTGCTAGAGGTGCTCAAATTACTGACGTTGCAATACTTATAGTAGCAGCTGATGATGGAGTTATGCCACAAACTGTTGAAGCTATAAATCATGCTAAAGCAGCAGGAGTTCCAATTATTGTAGCAATTAATAAAATTGATTTACCAGGTGCAAATGTTGAAAAAATAAAACAAGAATTAATGGAATATGAACTAGTTCCAGAAGAATGGGGTGGAGATACAATTTATGTTCCAATATCTGCTAAAAAGAAAATAAACATTGATAACTTGTTAGAAATGGTATTATTAGTAGCAGACATGAAAGAGCTAAAAGCAAACCCTAATAAACAAGCTAAAGGAACAGTTATTGAGGCAAGACTAGATAAATCAAAAGGTCCTATTGCATCAATGCTTGTACAAAGAGGAACATTAGACGAAGGAGATACAATAGTTGTTGGTAAATCTATTGGTAGAATTCGTGTAATGAAAAATGATAAAGGCCAAAGAGTAAAAAAAGCTGGACCTTCAACACCAGTAGAAATTATGGGCTTAACAGAAGTACCTGAAGCTGGAGATACTTTCTATGAAGTAAAAGACGAAAAAATGGCAAAACACTTAATTGAAAGAAGAAAACGTCAAGAAAGAGAACAAATAATAAATGAAAACAGCAAGGTAACTTTAAGCAATCTATTTGAAAAAATGGAAAGCGAAAACTTAAAACAATTAAATATTATAGTAAAAGCTGATGTTCAAGGAACAGCACAAGCTTTAAAACAATCACTTGAAAAATTATCAAATGACGAGGTTAAAGTTAAAGTAATACATGCTGTAACAGGTGCTGTAACTGAATCTGATGTTCAACTTGCAAAAGCAGGTAAATGTATAATTATTGCATTTAATGTAAGACCAGTTAACACTGCAAAAGATATGGCAGAAAAAGAGGGAGTAGAAATTAAACAATACTCAGTTATTTACCAAGCAATTGAAGATGTTGAAGCTGCTATGAAAGGTATGCTAGACCCAGTCTATGAAGAAAAAGTAATAGGAAATGCAGTTGTAAGACAAACATTCAAAGTTTCAGGAGTTGGAACAATTGCTGGTGCATATGTACTTGACGGAAAAATCGAGAGAAACGCAGGAGTTAGAGTAATACGTGAAAATGTAGTAATACATGATGGAAAATTAATATCATTAAAACGTTTCAAAGATGATGCAAAAGAAGTTACTAAAGGCTTTGAGTGTGGACTTCAAATTGAAAACTATAATGATATTAAAGAAGACGACACATTAGAATTTTATGTAATGGAAGAAGTTAAACGTTAAAAGGAGAGAATACAATGCCAAAAAATGAGGCTAGACTTAATAGAATTAATGAGGAACTAAAAAAAGAAATTAGCCATATACTTACTTTTGAGCTTAAAAACTCAAAAGTAACAGGGCTAATTAGTGTAACAAAAGCCAAAATAACACCTGACTTTAAATATGCCAAAATTTATGTAAGCATTTTAAATTCTAAAAGTATTGGAAAAACAATGGAAGGCTTAAAAGAATCTTCAGGATTTATTCGTAGCCAAGTGGCTAAAAAATTAAATTTAAGAATTACACCAGAGCTTATATTTGAAATAGATGACTCTTTAGAATATGGTGCAAGAATTGATAGCATATTAAATGAATTGAAAAAGGAAAAGAATTAGGTAAGAATAGAGGTATAAAATGACTTTAGATAATATTTTAGAACAAATAAATAAAGCAGAAACAATAGTAATATTAACACATGAAAATCCAGATGGAGATGCTATGGGAAGTAGCTTAGCTATGTACCATGCACTAAAAGCATATGGAAAAAATCCAGACATAGTAATTCCAGAACATCCAAAGGTATTTAATTGCCTACCTGGAATTGATGAAATAAAAACTGAAAGTAATATAGAGCATTATGATTTAGCAATTTCGCTAGACTGTGCATCAATAAAAATGTTAAATGGCTTTTCAAAATACTTTGAAAATGCTAAAGAAAGAGTATGTATAGACCATCATGGAACAAATACAATGTTTGGAGACTATAACTATGTAAACCCAGATGCTCCAGCATGTGCACAAATATTATTAGTAATTTTAGAATATTTTGGAATTGAAATTACTAAAGAAATTGGAACTTGTATACTAACAGGTATTATTACAGATACAGGTGGATTTAAGTATCAAGGTGTTACAGCCGAAACTTTTGAATTTGTTGCATGGCTTTTAAATAAAGGGGTAAACGTATCAAAAGTTTATCGCCAAGTTTTACAAACTAAAACAAAGGCAAATTTTGAATTACATAGAATTGCTAACAATAGAATAGAATTTTTAGCAGATGGAAAAATTGCATATACATACATAACAGAAGAGGATGAAGAAAGTGTACATGCAGAAACTGGAGATCACGAGGGAATTGTAGAAATCGGAAGAGACATAGAAGGCGTTGAAGTTTCTATATTTGTTAGACAAACAGGAGATGGATGTAAAGTATCGCTTAGATCTAATGATTATGTAAATGTATCAGATGCATGTGTTGTGTTTGGTGGAGGAGGACATCCACGAGCAGCAGGATGCATAATTCAAGGAAATATGGAACAGGTAAAAGAAAAAGTATTAAAAGAGGTAATGAGATTATTATAGTATGGATGGAATTTTAATAATTAACAAACCAAAACAATATACTTCACATGATGTGGTAGCAAAAGTAAAAAAAATATGTGGTGAAAAAGTAGGGCATACTGGTACACTAGATCCAATGGCAACAGGAGTGTTGCCATTACTTTTAGGTAAAGGAACAAAACTTTCGCAATACTTAATAGAACATGATAAAACTTATATAGCTATAATACAATTAGGAAAAAGAACAGATACATTAGATAGTGAAGGAAATATAATAGAAGAAAAAGATGTTGATATGTCAACAATAGAAAAGGAAAAAATACAACAAGTATTTCAAAAGCTTATAGGAAAACAAACACAAACACCTCCGATTTATTCTGCAATTAAAGTAAATGGAAAAAAACTATATGAGTATGCTAGAAAAGGCATAGAAATAGAGGTTCCAAAAAGAGAAATAGAAATATATGATATTGAATTATTAAGTACAGACGAAAATGACAGAACAATTGAATTTAAAGTACATTGTTCAAAAGGAACATATATTAGAACTCTATGTGAGAATATTGCAGAAAGTTTAGAAACAATAGGGTATATGAAAGAATTAAATAGAATTCAAGTTGGAAAATTTAATTTGAATCAAGCTATTACAATAGAAGAATTAGAAGAAAATAGAGAGAATAAAAAGTTTTGGAATCAACATTTAATAACTATACAAAAATTTTTTGAAAATTATCCAATAGTTAATTTAAAAGAAGAAAAACTAAGTTTGTTTTTAAATGGAGTACAATTAACCAATAATAATGCTGATGGTTTGTACCAAATAAAAATTAATGAAAATGTAATTGGAATAGGAAAAATTGAAAATAAGTTATTAAAGAGAGAAATCATATATTAGATGAATATTTTTAGGCGAACAATCAAAAAAATGGTAAAAAAATCAATTGCAATTTTATATGCTTTATGATAATATATATTTAACAATTAAATAGAATTTAATTTTCCCTGCATAGTGCGTGTAGACTGGAATTTTAGAACCAACAAATTCTAAACGGGAATCCGCCTTTGAATGTGGCGTGTAGGCTTATATATTTAATAAGAAACCCATGAGCATTCAACAAGATACCCACCTGTGTAAGCAGGTCCTTAAAATTTCATTCACCTTACGGCTAAGGCGGGGATTTTTGTTGCAAAAAAATATGTATAAATGATATAATACCATCTAGGAGAAAAATAAATGAAACAAATAGAATTATTAAGGTTAGGAGAAAATGCACTAAAGCAAGTAAATGTACAAGATGCACATATACAAGCAAGTACATTATTACAATATGTTTTAAAACAAACTAAGCAAAGCTTAATTATTAATAGCAAAGAGACAGTAAAACAGCAACAAGTAGATGAGTATAACCAATATATACAGCAGTTAATAAATGGAATGCCATTACAATATATTACCCATAAACAACAATTTATGGCACTTGACTTTTATGTTGATGAAAATGTGTTAATACCACAACCAGATACTGAAAATTTAGTAGAAGAAGCAATTAAAGTAATAAAACAAATGAAAAATGCAAATGTATTAGACTTATGTACAGGTAGTGGAGCAATAGCAGTTTCAATAGCAAATTATTGCAAAAACGCAAAGGTGACTGCAACAGATATAAGCCCAAAAGCACTTGAAATAGCAGCTAAAAACGCAGAAGCAAATAATGTGAGTATAAACTTTATTGAGTCAGATTTATTTGAGAAAATAAAAGAGAATAGTTTTAATGTTATAGTGTCAAATCCACCATATATTGCAACAGAAGTAATAAATACATTAAATAAAGATGTACAAGCTGAACCACATATTGCTTTAGACGGGGGAAAAGATGGTCTTGACTTTTATAAAAAGATATTAACTGAATCATATAAATATTTGGCCCCAAATGGATATTTAATATTAGAAATAGGATATGATCAAGGAAATATAGTTATAAACTTAGAACATAAAAATTTAAAGTTAGTAACAAAAGAACCAATAAAAGACTTAGCAGGAAATGATAGAGTAGTAATTTTTAAAAAGGAGGAGTAAGATGTCATTTTCAGGTGAAGTAAAAGAAGAAATAAGCAAACTAAATAATTTAGCTAATAAAGAAGTAGTAAAGTTTGAATTACTTGGATATTTGAGCTCACGTAATGTAGTGATAGAAAAAAATAAAATAAAATTTTCAACTGAAAGTGAATATAACATCAATCGTTTTAGTAAACTACTAAATAACTTGAATTATACAAATCACAAAATTGAAATGATAGGTAAAAAATTTTGTATTAGTGTAAATAAACCCGAAATTTCAGAAATTGTATATAGCAATACAGTTCTTTTTAAAAATATAATTGAAGAAATTAATAACCAAGAACTGCTAGAAAAAGCTTTTGTAAGAGGCAGTTTTTTAGGTGGAGGCTCGATTAATAACCCTGAAAAAACATATCACTTAGAAATAATCTGTTCGTCAAAAGAAAATGTAAATATAGTGCTAGAAATATTAAGTAAATATGCAATACAATTTAGAAGTATAGAAAAGAAAAATGGATATTCAATATATACAAAAGATGGAGATGAAATTTCAAAATTTTTAGCACTTATTGGAGCAAGTAGTTCAGTGCTTAAATTTGAAGAGATAAGAGTATATAGAGATATTAGAAATAATGTAAATAGAAAAGTAAACTGCGAAACAGCTAATCTAAATAAGACTGTAAATGCAGCCTGGAAACAAATAGAAGATATTAAATATTTGAAACAGATTGGACAATTTGATAAAATGCCTGAACAATTACAAGAAATAGCAAACCTAAGGTTAGCAAACCCTGAGGCATCATTAGTAGAAATTGGAAAGATGCTATCAAGACCAATTGGAAAGTCAGGAGTAAATCATCGCTTCTACAACATAGAACAATTTGTTTCTAAATTTAAACATTAATATTAGGTTAAATTGAGTAGAAACAGCGACTTTGACATATATTTTTTCGTGCTTTAGTCGAGAAAAAATATATTCAAAGT
The DNA here is from genome assembly GCA_934122155.1 of uncultured Clostridia bacterium. Lineage (GTDB taxonomy): Bacteria > Bacillota > Clostridia > TANB77 > CAG-508 > CAG-273. Next base: position 34,966 of record CAKOVX010000008.1, on the reverse strand, counting down.
GCAAGCGACGTTCCGGTTTTAAAAAAATAATATAACTGTTAATCTAAAAAAGAAAGGAAGAAACTTATGAGAAGAAAACAAATTGGACTATACATTCACATTCCATTTTGTAAGCAAAAATGCAGTTATTGTGACTTTTGCTCATATGCAGAAAAACAAGATTTAATTTCAAAATATATAAAATGTTTGCTACAAGAAATTAAAGAAGTAGGAAGCAATAATAGAACTGACTTTGAAAATGGAAAAGACGATTTGTTTTTAGTTAAAACTATATACATTGGTGGTGGAACTCCTTCAGTTATAGAAAGTAAATATATAGTTCAAATTCTGGAAGATGTAAAAGCAAATTTTGAACTTGATGAAAATGCAGAAATTACAATAGAAGTCAACCCAGGAACAGTTACACTAGAAAAATTGGAGGATTATAATAAAGCTGGAATAAACAGATTAAGCATTGGCTTGCAATCTACACATGAACATTTGCTAAAAGAAATAGGAAGAATACATACATATTTAGACTTTTTAGACACTTTTAGATTTGCAAGAGAAGCGGGATTCAAAAATATAAATGTAGATTTAATGATAGGACTTCCAACTCAAACCTTAACAGAAGTACAAGACTCAATTGAAGAAATAGTATCAATGGAGCCAGAGCACATTTCAGTATATTCATTAATATTAGAAGAAGGTACGCCATTATTTAAAAGAGTTGAGGAAGGACTAGAGCTACCTGATGAAGAACTGGAAAGAAAAATGTATTGGACTGTAAAACAAACCTTAGAAGTAAATGAATATAATCATTATGAAATATCTAACTTTGCTAAACAAGGCTATGAATCAAAGCATAATTTAGACTGTTGGAATCAAAAAGAATACATAGGATTTGGAGTAGCAGCACATTCATATACAAATGGAATAAGATACTCAAACATAGAAAATTTAGAACAATATATAAAAAATTATGAAGAAGACAAAACAGAAGAAAATTTGGTATTTCATGAAAAGCAAGATATGGAAGCAATGCAAAAAGAATATATGTTGCTGGGACTAAGAAAAATAGATGGAGTCAGCATACAAGAATTTAAAATAAAGTTTATAGTAAACCCAGTATTTTTGTACCATGACAAACTAGAGAAATTAGTAAATGAAGACTTAGTAGAAATAGATGGAGACCAAATTAAATTAACTAAAAAGGGACTAGATTTGGCAAATATAGTATGGGAAGAATTCGTGTAAGAATTCTTCTTTTTTTCACATAAATTTCACACAAATTTTTAGCAATATGTATTGACAATTGCTAAAAATGGATATAATATATATGCAGTTTTAGCAAACAAACATAAAGAGTGCTAAAACCTATAAAGAGTCAGAAGGTGAAATAGTGTTAGATGATAGAAAAAAACAGATTTTACAAGCAATAATAGAAGAATATATTAACACAGCAGAGCCTGTTAGCTCAGGAGCATTGGTACAAAAATATAATTTAGATTATAGCAGTGCAACAATCAGAAACGAAATGGCTGATTTAGAAAAGTGTGGTTATTTAGATAAGCCTCATACATCAAGTCGGTAGGGTTCCATCAGCCAAGGGGTACAGACTATATGTAGATGAACTATTAAAAGATGATGACATTAGTTTAGAAGAAATAAAATACATACAATCTAAATTAGAAACTAGAGTTAACGAAATTGAAGAATTAACTAAAATAGCTACAAATACTCTATCAGAAGTAACACATTATACGTCAGTTGCAATAGGACCAAAAACAAACTTACAAAATATAGAAGAAGTAAAATTTGTTCTTTTAGGAACTAGAATGTTAATGGCAGTTATACTAACAGATACAGGCATTATAAAAGAAACAATTATTAAATTTGACGAAGATATTACAGAAGATCAAGTAAATACTTTAAACTTCATATTTAATAATAAACTAAAAGGAAAACCAATAGAAGAAATAGATAAACCTTTAGAAGAGTATATATTTTCAGAAATGAATTACAGTTTAAATGTTATAAAACCAATTATGCAACAGCTTGATAAAGTAATAAATGAAGAGGCAAAGGTATACTTAGAAGGAACTAATAAAGTATTTGAACTTCCTGAGTTTAAAAGCCTAGAAGTAGCAAGAAACTTTGTAAATTTAATAGACACAAAACAAGTTATGTTAGACCTATTAAATACAGGGTTTGCAAAAGATATAAATGTGTATATTGGTGATGAAAACGAGAATGAGCAATTAAAAGACTTTAGTATAATAACATTTAAACATAGATATCAAGATAAAGATTTGGGAACTATTGGAATCATTGGTCCAAAAAGAATGGACTATTCAAAGGTTATTTCAGTTATGAAATATATTAGTAAAAAATTAAATGGAAAGTAAGAAAGGAGATAAAAAATGGCAGAGGGAAAACATGCAATGGAAAAAGGAAAAAAAGAGGAAAAACAAGAACCAAAGGAAGTAAAACAAAATAATGAATTGTTTGAAATGAAAAAGGCAAATGAAACGTTAAAAATTCAACTAGATGAAACAAATGAAAGATTAAAGAGGGTTGCAGCTGAATTTGATAATTATAAAAAAAGAAATGAAAAAGAAAAGCTTGCATTATATAGTTCAGTTATGGCTGACGTAGTGTCAAATTTCTTACCTGTTATAGATAACTTAGAAAAAGCAGTAGCAAGTCAAACAGAAGATGAAAGTTACAAACAAGGAGTAGAACTTGTATTAAAACAATTTAAAGATGTTTTAGCTACAAATGGTGTAACTGAAATTGAAGCAGTTGGCAAAACTTTTGATCCAGAACTTCATGAAGCCGTTAGTTTAGTAACAGATGAAAGCTTAGGCGAAAAAGAGATAAAAGAAGAATATAGAAAAGGCTATAAAATAGGTGATAAGGTTATTCGTCATTCTATGGTAGTCGTAGCCAACTAAACTGATATTAATTTTAAAATATATATAAATTTAGAAAGGAAGTAAATTATTATGGGAAAAATTATAGGAATTGACTTAGGAACAACAAACTCATGTGTAGCAGTAATGGAAGGAGGAGAGCCAGTTGTTATTCCTAACGCAGAAGGAAATAGAACAACACCATCTGTTGTTGCATTTTCAAAAAATGGAGAAAGACTAGTAGGACAAATTGCAAAACGTCAAGCAGTTACTAATCCAGAAAACACTGTAATCTCAATTAAAAGAGATATGGGCTCAAACAAAAAAGTAAAAATCGAAGGAGACGAATTCTCTCCACAAGAAATATCAGCAATGATATTACAAAAATTAAAAACAGATGCAGAAAACTATTTAGGTCAACCAGTTACACAAGCTGTTATTACAGTACCTGCTTACTTTAGCGATAGCCAAAGACAAGCAACAAAAGATGCTGGTAAAATTGCAGGACTAGAAGTATTAAGAATTATAAACGAACCAACAGCAGCAGCTTTAGCATTTGGTATGGACAAAGAAGACCAAGATCAAAAAATAATGGTATATGACTTAGGTGGAGGAACATTTGATGTTTCTATACTAGATATTGGAGATGGCGTATTTGAAGTATTAGCAACTAACGGAAATACAAAACTAGGTGGAGATGACTTTGATGATAGAATTATTGAATACTTAGTATCAGAATTCAAAAAATCAAGTGGTATCGACTTAAAAACAGATAAAATGGCAATGCAAAGACTAAAAGAAGCAGCAGAAAAAGCTAAGATAGAACTTTCTGGAATGCAACAAACACAAATCAACTTACCATTTATCACAGCAGATGCAACAGGACCAAAACACTTAGACATTACATTAACAAGAGCAAAATTTGAAGAATTAATTAGCGACTTAATTGAAGCTACTAAAATACCAGTAGAAAAAGCTATGAAAGATGCTGGAGTTACAGCAAATGATTTACACAAAGTATTATTAGTAGGTGGATCTACAAGAGTTCCAGCTGTTCAAGAAGCAGTTAAAAAAATTACAGGAAAAGAACCAGATAAAGGTATTAACCCAGATGAATGTGTTGCTATTGGTGCAGCTATTCAAGGTGGTGTATTATCAGGTGATGTAAAAGATTTAGTATTACTAGATGTAACACCATTATCATTAGGTATTGAAACATTAGGTGGAGTATTTACAAAATTAATTGAAAGAAACACAACAATACCAACTAAAAAATCACAAATATTCTCAACAGCAGCAGATGGCCAAACAAGTGTTGAAATTCATGTATTACAAGGTGAACGTGAAATGGCTGCAGATAATAAAACATTAGGAAGATTCCAATTAACAGGAATTCCAGCAGCACCTCGTGGAGTACCACAAATTGAAGTAACATTTGATATTGATGCAAACGGAATTGTACACGTATCTGCAAAAGATATGGCAACAGGAAATAGCCAACAAGTAGCTATTACAGCAAGTACAAATCTTTCTGATGAAGATATTGAAAAAGCTGTTAAAGACGCTGAAGCACATGCAGCAGAAGACAAAAAGAGAAAAGAAGAAATTGAAGTTAGAAATAATGCAGAAAGCTTAGTATATAACAGCCAAAAAACAATTGATGAACTTGGAGACAAAATTAGTGGAGAAGAAAAAGCAAAAGCAGAAACTGAAATTGCTAATGTTAAAAAAGCACTAGAAGGTTCTGATGTTGAAGCAATTAAAGCAGCAACAGAAAAATTAACAACAGTATTCTATTCTATAACAGAACAATTATATAAACAAACAGCCGCTGAACAACAAGCACAACAAGCAAATCAAGAGGATACAAATACAGAAAATAATAATAATGAAGGAAATGAATAATGGCTACAAAAAAAGACTATTATGAGGTATTAGGCGTAAATAAAAATGCAACTGATGAAGAACTAAAAAAAGCATATAGAAAGCTTGCTAAACAATACCACCCAGATGCTAATCCTGATAATAAAGAAGAGGCAGAAAAAAAGTTTAAAGAAGTTAATGAAGCTTATGAAACTTTATCAAACCCTCAAAAGAGAAAAATGTATGACCAATTTGGAGCAGATGGACCTCAAGGCTTCGGAGGAGGAGCTGGAGGACCATTTGGTGGTGGTACATATACATACACAACAGGCTTTGATGGATTTAGTGACTTTGGAGATTTAGGAGATATATTTTCATCGTTCTTTGGTGGAGGATTTGGAGGTTCTTCAAGAAGTTCAAAAAGAAATGGACCTAAAAAAGGTACAGATTTACGTTATGATATAGATATAAGTTTTGAAGAATCATTCTTAGGAACAGAAAGATATGTAACAATAAATAGAAATGAAACTTGTGATACTTGCCATGGAGAAGGTACAAAACCAGGAACACACCCTGAAACATGTAGTGTATGTCATGGAAGTGGGCAAATCAAACAGGTACAAACAACAATACTTGGTCAAATGCAAACTACAAGAACATGTACGAATTGCCATGGAACAGGTAAGGTTATTACAAATCCTTGTGAAACTTGTAAAGGAAAAGGAACTGTTAGAAAACAAGTACGTTTAACAGTTAAAATTCCAGCAGGTGTTGATGATGGTCAAACTATAGTAATGCAAGGAGAGGGAGAACCAGGCACAAATGCCGGACCAAAAGGTGACCTATATATACTAATACATGTTAAAAAACATAGTATTTATAGTAGAAAGGGTAATAATGTACTTTGTGATGTACCAATTACATTTACACAAGCAACATTAGGTGCAGAACTTAAAATACCAATGGTAGATGGAACTGTTGAAACATATAGAATACCAGATGCAACACAAACAGGTACTAAATTCACAATAAGAAATAAAGGATTCAAAGGTGTAAATAGCAGTGCACAAGGAGACTTTGTATTTACAGTACAAGTGCAAGTACCTAAAAGACTAACTCCTGAGCAAAGAGAACTTTTAATGCAACTTGCTAAAACTATGAACGAACAACCACCAATTAAGAAAAAGGGACTATTTGGATAAAAGATAAAAGATACTAATATACAGTGATATATTAGTATCTTTTTTTATGTGTTATTTGAAAAAAATGTAAAAAACGCTGGAAAAAGTTGACATAACTGCAAAAAAGATGTAAAATATAATTGTATGCTAATAATAGCATAGAGTACATTTAAAACTTTATATCACAAGGAGGTAGTCAAGATGAAAAAACGGTTTGGAAAGAGAGCATGGAGCGTATTGCTTACACTCGCGATGATTTGTTCTATGCTGCTAGGAACTACGGCATATGCAACAGATGATGAACCAACCCAAGAGTATGCGGAGTCACAAACGGTTAGTTTTGATGAAACTACTTACACTGTCCAGCTTGGCAGCTTTGGCGTTTGGCAGAATGCACTTAACAGGTGGAAACTGGCTAAAGCCCAAGGATGGGATCCGTACTTCAAGTACGAAAAAATTGGCAACAGATGGTATTACAAAGTTTGGACACTTCACACAACAGATTATTCTGAGGCAAAATCTGAATTTGAAAGGCTTAAAGCAACTGACGAAGGCGCAAAGCTTTTTGAAGAAGGACAGCTTAGAATTTATGAATACCTGTGCCCATATGTAGAAGTCATATATGAAAGCTACAATGGAGAAAAGAAGGTATTTGATGTTGAAGTAAGAGGTAACTCTTATGAAGAAGATGACGTTGGTTTATACAATCCTACTACACTAATTAATAGTGTAAGCATTAGTACCAATAGTGGTAGCAAGTATGTTGACGAATTTTTCAGATATGATGTTGAATTTGCTAGTTCGAAACCTAATTATCAGTTTGAGTTAATCAATGCTGAGAAATATGAACAAAAGCAAGAACCTACGGTAACTCAAACTGCTACTGGTTTAAATGAAAAGTGGACGTTTTATCTTACAGATAACACCACTGCAACAACTTCACTTGAAGGTGCTAAAGTTTGGGATGACCAAGAAAATGCAAATGGACGTAGACCTGAATCTATTACAGTCAATCTTTTGGCTAATGGAACCAAGGTAGACTCTAAAGAAGTGACTGCTGACGACGGCTGGGCTTTTAAATTTAAGGATCTTCCTAAGTATATAGCTGGAACAGAAGCAGTTTATACTGTAAGCGAAGAACCTGTTGAGTATTATACTACCAGCATTGCCGGCAATACAATTACTAACACTTACGACGAGAGTCAAGAGACTATCAACATCACAGTCACAAAAATCTGGGAAGATGAGGGCAATGAAAGCAAGAGACCTTCGAGCATCACTGTTCGACTTTTGGCAGATGGAAGCGAAGTAGCACATAAAGATGTAACTTCAGCAGATGACTGGAAATGCACTTTTGAGAACTTGGATAAGTACAACGGAGAAAAGGAAATCAACTATACTGTTGGAGAAGATAAAGTAACTGATTATACAACTACGGTTGACGGTTATACTATCACCAACAAGTATAAAGAGCCTACACCTCCGCCTACTCCTGATCCTGAGCCTGAAGTGATAAGCATTACTGTTACAAAAGTCTGGAAAGATGAGGGCAATGAAAGCAAGAGACCTTCGAGCATCACTGTTCGACTTTTTGCAGATGAAACTGAAGTAGCACATAAAGATGTAACTTCAGCAGATGACTGGAAATGCACTTTTGAGAACTTGGATAAGTACAACGGAGAAAAGGAAATCAACTATACTGTTGGAGAAGATAAAGTAACTGATTATACAACTACGGTTGACGGTTATACTATCACCAACAAGTATAAAGAGCCTACACCTCCGCCTACTCCTGATCCTGAGCCTGAAGTGATAAGCATTACTGTTACAAAAGTCTGGAAAGATAAGGGCTATGAAGAAAAGAGACCTTCGAGCATTACTGTTAGACTTTTTGCAGATGGAACTGAGGTGGCTCATAAAAAAGTGACAGAAGCAGATGATTGGAAATGCACTTTTGAAAACTTGGATAAGTATGATGGAGGCAAAGAAATTAAATATACTGTTGATGAAGATAAAGTAAATCATTATACAACTACGGTTGATGGTTATACTATCACTAACAAGTATAAAAAATCTACACCTCCGCCTACTCCTGATCCGGACCCCGAAACCGTAAACATCACTGTTACAAAAACTTGGCAGGACAAGGACTATGAAAGCAAGAGACCTTCTAGTATTACTATTCGACTTTTAGCAGATGGAACTGAAGTGGCACATAAATATGTAACTTCAGAAGATAATTGGAAATGCACTTTTAAGGGACAACCGAAATATAACTCTAAAGGAAAGAAAATTTCTTATACAATTTCGGAAGATAAGGTAGAAGACTATACTACCTATGTTGATGGCTACAATGTAATCAACAAATACGAAAAACCGGAAGACTCTAAGAAAATTGAGATTCCTGAAGAGCCTAAGAAACCCGAAAAAGGCAATGAATTACCAATTGTCGAAGACCCTGAAAAAGTAATTAGAGTAGAAGAGCCGGCGAAAGAAACTGGCGAAAAAATCAATACACCTAAGACTGGAGACAATAGTGCTATAAGTGGCGGTATCGCTACTATTTGTGCAATTGCTACTGGCATGATGTTGTTGATTTTGAGAAGAAAAAAGGAAATCTAAAAGCATGCCCTTGTGATATTCATTAAATTCATATATGGATTTAATGAAGTTAAAAGACTACCTAATTAGGTAGTCTGAGGACTCTGATAAGAAATTATCAGAGTCTTTTTTTATTGAATAAAGCTAAACGAAAAACTTAAAAATTTATTAAAATACTTTGCTTTTTTACGAATATATTATATAATATATATGTCAAATTTTATCCAAGGAGGATATAACCAATGGGAAGCAAAAATAAAAGCTCAAACAATACTAAGCAATATAAAATAAAGAGAAGTAAAAAAGCTAATAAAGCAGATACAATAAAAGTAAGAAAACATCCAAGATTAAAAAAAGTAATATTAATTTTATTTATAATAGCATTTTTATTAGTGCTTATTGGTGGAGGCATATTAGCGGGAATATTTTTTAGTGATAAATGGTCTATTACTAAAGAAGAATTAATTTCTAGTGGAAACACAGAAGTATATGATTCCGAAGAAAAACAAATAGCAATTTTATCAGCAACAGAGGGAAATGGAAACAGAAAAGTAATTACATTAGACCAAATGGGAAAATATACTGCAAATGCATACATAGCAATAGAAGATAAAAGATTTTATGAGCACTCAGGCGTTGATATTTTAAGAACGGCTAAAGCAACCCTAAGCTATGTATTACATAGAGGAAGCTCTGATGTTGGTGGAGGCAGTACAATAACACAGCAATTAGTAAAAAATATTATGAGAGATAAAGCAGACACTGGTACTGCTGGTATGGAAAGAAAAATCCGTGAGATGTCAAGAGCATACAAAGTAGAGAGCATGCTAACTAAAAATCAAATAATAGAGAAATACTTAAACATTATATTTATAGGTGGAAATGATTTACATGGAGTTGAGTATGGGGCACAATACTACTTTGCAAAACAAGCTAAAGACTTAGACTTGGCAGAATCAGCATTTTTAGCAGGTATAAATGACGGACCTAACATGTATAACCCATATGGAAAAACTGATAATAGCGAATTGATAAAAGATAGAACTAAATTAGTACTATATTTTATGAAGGAGCAAAATAGAATTAGTGATGATCCAGAAGAAGCTGAAAAGCTATATAACGAAGCAGTAGAAAAAGTTAATAAAGGCTTTGAGTTCAAAAAAGGAACAATAGAAATTGGAAATATTTCATATTTTGTAAATGAGGCTGTAAATAACGTAGCAAAAGATTTAGCCGAAGCAAAAGATATTGACTTTGATGAAGCTAAAACAATGATACAGTCAGGTGGATATAAACTATATACAACACAAGTAACATCAATTCAAAATGAAGTACTTAAGGAAATGGCTAAAAAACAATATGTTCAAACAAGAACAATAACTGTAAAAGATGAAAATGGAAAAAATGTAAAAGTAAAAGATCAAACACAAGCAGGAACTACTATTATTGAACATTCAACAGGAAAAGTAGTAGCAATGGGTGGAGCATTAGGAAGTGACCAAGGAACAAACATTAACTTTGCAACTAGTACAACAAAACAAACTGGTTCATCTATAAAACCACTAGTAAACATTGCACCAGGCTTAGAAGAAAAAGTTATTACTGCTTCAACTGTTTTTGATGATTCGCCAACTACATTTAGAGGAAATTACACACCTAAAAATGCTGTTGGGTACCTAGGATTATGTACAGTTAGAAAAGCTATTGAAGTTTCATCAAATATTGTTAATATAAAAATAGCATATAATGTTGGAATAAGTAAGGCAATAGAATATTTACACGAATTTGGACTTACAACTTACACTGAAGAAGATGATGCTTCAATGAGTTTAGCAATTGGAGGTTCAGCACATAGCTCTAGTACATTACAAATGGCAGCAGCATATGCAGCACTTGCAAACAAGGGAGTATATATAGAACCAACATTTTATACTAAACTTACAGATAGTGATGGAAGAACAATAGTTGAACCTAAACAAGAAACAAGAAGAGTTATATCAGAAGCAAATGCATTTATTGTATCAGACATTTTAACTGATGTTGTTACAGGGTACAGCGGAACTGCTAGTACTTGTGCAATTTCAGGTATGGATGTAGCTTGTAAAACAGGAACAAGTGATGCTTCTAAAAACGTATGGCTATGTGGCTACACCCCATATTATGCAGGAGCTACATGGTATGGATTTGACCAAGAAGAGCATACTTTAAATCAAATATGGGCAGCAAGAAGCATTTGGGGAAATATAATGAAAAATGTTCATAAAGGTTTAGCTAAAAAACGTTTTACAAAACCAGATGGTGTAGTAACTGCAACTGTATGTAAGGAAAGCGGAAAGCTTGCAACTAAGCAATGTACCAAAAAATATACTGAATACTTTGCAAAAGGCAATGTACCAAAAGCATGTGATGGTCATGAGACTATTAAAATATGCAAAGAATCTGGAAAAATTGCAACAGAGTATTGCCCAGTAACTGAAGAAAAAACATATACAGCAAAACCTGAAAAAGAAAATACAAATAATTGGACTGTAAAAAGTGATAAATATAAAGTACCAACAGAAAAATGTACAATTCATACAGAAGAAACAAGTGCTATTCTAATAACTAATTTAATAGGTAAAACAGAGGCAGAAGCAAAAGCAGCTTTAGCAGGGCTAAATATACAAGTAATATATGAAACTCATAGCGAAAAAGCAAATGGAATTGTTATAAAACAAAATATACCAGAAGGAACTAAGGTAACAAAAGGAGCTAACATTATTATAACAGTAAATAAATTAAATACATCACCGACACCAGAACCAACAGATCCAGATACAAACACAGTAACACCAGGAGGAAATACAACTACTCCTGGTAACAACACAACAACAGGAGGGAATACAACAGTACCTCCTTCTTCAAATACTACAACCTAAAATTAAAGGAGGATTTTTATGACAATAAGGTTATATAATACTTTAACAAGAACTAAAGAAGAATTTAAGCCATTAAATGGCAATACAGTTCGTATTTATTCTTGTGGACCTACTGTATACAGCTTTGCACACATTGGAAATTTTAGAGCATATATATTTATGGATACATTAAGAAGAATGTTAGAATATAATGGGTACAACCTACAACATGTTATGAATATTACAGATGTAGGACATTTAGAGTCTGATGCAGATGAAGGCGAAGACAAAATGGAAAAGGCAGCTAAAAAAGAAAATAAAGATCCTTATGAAATAGCAAAATTTTATTCAGATGTGTTTTTTAGAGATATGGAAAGACTTAACATAGAAAAACCTGAAATTATTGCGAAAGCAACAGAACACATAGGAGAAATGCTTGAATTTGTTCAAGGGTTAGTAAAAAATGGTTATGCTTATGAAACAAGTAAGGGAATATATTTTGATATTTCAAAATTAGATAAATATCCAGTACTATCAAATCGTAAGCTAGATGAACAAATTGCAGGAGCAAGAGTTGACGTCGATACCGAAAAGAAAAGTCCATATGATTTTGCATTATGGATTAAAGCTCCAGAAAATCACATTATGAAATGGGATAGTCCTTGGGGATTATCATACCCTGGCTGGCATATAGAATGTTCAGCAATGGGAAGAAAGTATTTAGGTGACCAATTTGACATTCATACAGGTGGAATTGACCATATACCAACACATCATGAAAATGAAATTGCACAAAGTAAGGGCTTAACAGGAAAAATACCTGCAAAAGTTTGGATGCATGTTGAATTTTTACAAGTAGATGGTGGTAAAATGTCAAAATCATTAGGAAATACATATACATTGGATCAATTACAAGAAAAAGGAATTGAACCATTAGCATATAAACTATTATGTTTTACTGCGCATTACCGCACAAAACTAAATTTTACATTTGATACTGCATTAGCTACTCAAAAAGCGTTAATGCGTTTGAGAGAGGGATTTATAAAACATCAAGAAGGAACAGAAAAAATAAATGAACAAGAAATAAAAGAATATGAAGATAGGTTTTTGGAAACAATAAATGATGATTTAAACATGCCAGCAGCAATGGGAATTATATGGGAAATAGTAAGAAATGAACATAAATCAAAACAATTTGCAGAACTATTACTAAAATTTGATAGGGTTTTAGGATTAGATTTAAAAAATAGTAAAAAATATTTAGAAGAAAGCAAAAATATAGAGTTACCAAAAGAAATTCAAAAGCTAATAAAAGAAAGAAAACAAGCAAGAGAAAATAAAGATTGGAGCTTATCAGATAAAATTAGAGATGAAATAAAAGAAATGGGCTATACAATAAATGACACAAAGGATGGAATGACAGTAGAAAAAATATAAAGATAAGAAAGGAAAGAAAGTTGGAAGAAGAAGTAAAAATTTCATTTTGGAAAAAATTAAAAATAAGCATATTTGGATTAGAAGATTATAAAAAATTGGTAGTACAAAAAACTAGCAAAACTATATTATATATAGTTTTATTAATGCTAATTTTTACCTTCTTCTTAACTTTTGCCATTACATATAAGTTTAGTCAAAAAGTAAACTTGGTAAAGCAATATATTGAACAAAATATTGATACAGTGGAATATGACAATGGAAAACTAACAATTAAAGAAAAAGCAGATGCTACTAAAAAGGACGAGCTCTCTAATACTAAAATAATTATTGATACCACTGAAAATATTAGCAATGAGCAAATAAACAAATATGAAACAGAAATAAAAAAATGCTATAATGGAGTTATAATTTTACAAGACAAGTTGATGATAAAAACAGGTATGTCTAATATAGTATCTACTGTTTTATTAAGTGATATTACAGGTTCTGTTAATTTAGTAAAGTTTAACAAACAAGACATAATGAACTTTTTATCTAGTAATGATGTGTACATGCTATACGGAACATTTTATGTAATTATGTTTGTTTATTTATTTGTTGTTTACTTGTCAACGGTTTTATTAGATGCAATACTATATTCAATTATTGGATATATTACTGGAGTATTTTCAAACTTGAGAATAAGGTACAGAAACGTATACAATATTGCAATATATAGCTTAACATTACCAATAATACTAAACTTAATTTATATGATTATAAATATTTTAACAGGATATACTATAAAATATTTCAACATTTTATATATAGCAATTACATGTATATATGTTATAGCAGCAATATTAATAATTAGATCTGACATAATAAAACAACAAATGGAACTTTCAAAAATTATACAAGAACAAGAAAAAGTAAAACAAGAAATGGAAGAACAAGAACGTAAGAAAAAAGAAGAAGAGGAAAAGGAAAGAATTCGTAGAAAAGACGAAAAAGAGAGGCAAGAAGAAAAAAAGAAAAAACAAGGAAATAAAAAAGCTCCTGAAGAAGGGGAAAATCCAGAACCACAAGCAAATATAAAAACCGGAGAGTTTTAAAATAAAGGAGATAATACAAAATGAATAATGAAAACAATCCAAAGCAGAATAAAAAATCATATAAAACCTATTATATAATTGCTGGTATTATATTAATTTTAGCAATAGTTATAGTTAGTATTTTTATGATGAACCTGAAAAAAGAAAAAGATGAAAAAACTATTAGTTATACAGACCTTATTAAGCAAATTGATGAGAGAACAATAGAAAAGGTTGAAATGACAGTTGGCAGTACATCAATAAAGGTAAAGGTTAAAGACATAGAAGAAGAAAAAAGTGCAATAGTACCAAGTACTCAAGCTTTTATAGAATTAATTCAAGATCAAAAGCTAAAAGGAAATGAAATAGAACTAATTCAAAAACAGCAAAATTTCTTCTATACTACATTTCAATACCTATTCTCATTATTACCAACAATATTACTAATAGTATTATTTGTAGCAGTATTTAAAATGCAAGGCTTAGGAGACAAAGGAAAAGTATATGATGCAGAGACTACAAAATCAAAAATAAAATTTGATGATGTAGCTGGACTTGATGAAGAAAAAAACGAAATGATAGAAATTGTAGACTTTTTAAAAGAACCTAAAAAGTTTTATGAAATGGGTGCAAAAATTCCTAGAGGCGTTTTGCTTTGTGGACAACCAGGTACAGGTAAAACTTTAATAGCTAAAGCAATTGCAGGAGAAGCCAAAGTACCATTTATTTCAATGAGTGGTTCTGAATTTATAGAAATGTTTGCAGGTTTAGGAGCTTCTCGTGTTAGAAAATTGTTTGAAAAGGCTAAAAAGGTTGCTCCATGTATAGTTTTTATTGATGAAATAGACGCAATTGGTTCAAGAAGAACAAGTGGAAGTGGAGCAGAAACAGAAAATAATCAAACATTAAACCAATTATTAGTTGAAATGGATGGTTTTGATACAGAAGAAACAATTATTGTTTTAGCTGCAACAAACAGACCAGAAATGTTAGACAAGGCTTTATTAAGACCAGGCAGATTTGATAGACAAATTACAATAGCTCTTCCAGATATGAAGGGAAGAGAAGAAATACTAAAAATTCATGCTAAAAACAAAAAGTTTGCAGATGATGTTAGCATGAAAGAAATTGCTGGAGATACAGCAGGCTTTACAGGCGCTGAACTTGCCAATATTTTAAATGAATCAGCAATTATTGCAACAATTAAACAACATGATGCAATAACACAAGGAGACATTGAAGATGCAGTTAAAAAAGTAACTGTTGGATTAGAAAAACAAAGTAGAGTAATATCAGAAAAAGATAAAAAGTTAACAGCATTCCATGAAGCAGGCCATGCAATAGTAAGTAGCCAACTAGAAACACAAAAAGATATAAAAGAAGTTTCAATTATACCTCGTGGAGTTGCAGGTGGCTATACTATGTA
Organism: uncultured Clostridia bacterium; assembly: GCA_934122155.1. Lineage (GTDB taxonomy): Bacteria > Bacillota > Clostridia > TANB77 > CAG-508 > CAG-273. The sequence continues at coordinate 19,591 of CAKOVX010000008.1, read as the reverse complement.
CAAAACTAATGAGGATAAGTACTATATTTCAAAAAGAGAAATGGAAGAAAAAATGATTGCTTTACTCGGAGGAAGAGCTGCTGAAAAATTAGTATTAAATGATATATCAACAGGAGCAAGTAATGATATTGAGGTAGCAACACAAATAGCAAAGGACATGATTATAAAGTATGGAATGAGTGAAAACTTAGGTCCAATTTCAATAAACACAGAAAAAGATCCATATGAATTACAACTATTAGGAGAAAAATTTGGAGATGCAATTGGTGCAGAAGTTAAAATTATGCTAGATACAGCATATGCAAAAGCACGAAGCATTTTAAATAACAATATGGACAAATTACATGCAGTAGCCGAAGTGTTAATACAAAAAGAAGTTATCTCAGCAGAAGAATTTGAAGAAATAATTAGATAAAAATAACTGTGTGATTTAGTCACACAGTTATTTTTTTGTTATTTAAGTAATTTAGAATACCTGCATCGGTTTTAAAACAAAACTTCAAAGAACAGCTACAAAGCTGTTGATACTTATACCCAAACTTTTTATTTATTTCTCTATCCCCATATTTTCCATCACCAATAATAGGGTAACCAACATGAGACAAATGAGCTCGTATTTGATGAGTCTTACCAGTATGTAAATTAATATCTAACAAACTAGTATTATTCTTATTATTAAAACTAATTACTTTATATGAAGTAACAATTTTCTCATAACCTTTTTTAGGAACATCAGAAATATATACTAAAGATTTTTTTGCATCTTTAAAAAGGTATGCTGTTAAAGTATCTTCTTTTTTATGAGGGATACCATAAACTAAAGCTTTATAATGCTTTTCGATTTCACGATTTTTAAATTTCTCTAATAAGATATTTAAAGCCTCTTCACTTTTGGCAAACAAAACTAAGCCAGTAGTATTTCTGTCTAAACGATGACAAGGAAAAATAGGAGCATTGTTATAATATTTGCCAAGTTCAGCAGTTAAGCTGTCTTCACCAACTACTTCAATTTCAGCAGGTTTGTTTACAACAACAATATTATCATCTTCATAAACAATACTTACTTTAAAATTATTTTTATTAAATAGTTGGTCATCTGGAATAAATACTTTTATAATATCACCAGCATGTATAATAACATTATCAGAGACTTTAATATCATTTACTCTAACGTCCTTTTTACGCAAAGCTTTATATAAAGTGTTTAATTTTAAACCATCAAAGCTATCTAATAAAAAACTATTTAATTTTTTTTCATCATATTTTTTACTAACAATAATTTCTTTCATGTGTTCTAGTATACACTGTTTTAAACATAATGTCAAAATAGTAACAAAAAAATATATCTAACATAAGATAAAACAAAAGGAGAAGACACAAATGTTAGATTTTATATTTAAAGGAATAGTGTGGGTGTTAGCCATATATGGGCTAATTGAAATAATAAAAACAATAATTTACACATATACATATACTAACTTAAAACCAGATGGAATTTATATAATTGTTGCTGTAAAAAATCAAGAAAACAAAATAGAAGGATTTTTGAGGGCAGTATTATTTAGAATAGTATATGGCAAAGAAGAAAATATAAAAAATATAACAGTAGTAGATTTGAATTCTAAAGATGAAACAAAACAGATAATAGAAAGACTGGGAAAAGAATATAAAAATGTTATAATAGCAGATTGGAAAGAATGCAAAGAATTAATTGATAATATTAATAAAAATTAGAAAGTACTTTGAATAAATTTCAAGTACTTTTTTGTTAAAATAAAGAAAGTATACATATATTCACCTAAAATATGGAAAAAACATGCAAGAAACGGCGGAAACTATTTACAAAATATGCAAATTAGAATATAATAGAAGAACAGGAAAAAATAAAAATATATTGGAGGGGATGTAAATAATGAAGAAAAACTTAAGCAAAAAGTTAATACTATCTTTTTGTGTGCTAGTTATGGCAATAAGCCTATTGCCAAGTTTCTCATTTGCTAAAAGTGAAAAAATACAAATGATTCAAAAAAGCAAAGAGGAATACATAATTTATATTTCAAATTTATTAAATAATAAGTTTGAGTTTGCATTTGCAAATAAAGCAGATGAAGCAAAAGAAAATTTGAATTTTTCAGAGTCAGCAATGGACAAATCAACAGATGGAAATAACATTGCATATATTGATACAACAATATATAGCAATTATTTTAACGAAAAGCCAGAAACATATTTATGGGTAAAACAAGGAACTGAATATAAAATTGAGGCTGAAAAAGTTAACCTTGCAGATGCAATAACAGAACAAGATATTAAAGAGCTAAATAATATTACAAAAAAAATACCTGTTAAGTTTGGAAATTTAGAATTGTCAGAAGAAACTACTGACGGAGTAAAAGTAAAACACAAAATGGGAACAATTAATGTTGATAGTGAATCAAAAGTAAAATATTCATATCAAATGGTTAAATCAGAGCCAAACTCAGAGGTTGCTAATTTTATTTCTTTAGCTGATGAAATTAACAAATCAGAAGAGAAAAATATGTTTGAAAAAATATCAACATATAATAAATTTAAAGATAGCTATGCAGGGCTTGTTCCAAATAAAGATGATGAAAAATGGCAAAAAGTAGAAAATGATACAATAAAACAACCACAAGATTCAAAAGATGGAGAACAATATTTAGTTTGGATAAAATCTGAAAATGATAATGATACTATAATAGATGTTCAAATTATGACATGCCATGATGAATATACACCTGAATATGAAAGTAAAAAAGTAATAGAAAAAGAAGTTACAAAAATGCCTATTACAGGAGAAAGCTTAGCATTATATATTACAGCAGCTGTATTAATAGTATTAATTGCAATAGTAATAGTTATTAAATTAAAGAATGATAAGTTAAATAAAAATGAATAAAAAAGTATGTAATATAATTTTAATTATACTAATAATTGCACTTGTAGCAGTTATATCAATAATTGCAATTAAACGCATAAACAATAAAATTAAAGAAGAAGAGTTAACTTCTATTGTAAAAGATGTAAAAGAGAAAATAGAAGAAAACAAAAATACTGCTGATAATAAATCAGAAGTTAAAATGGAATACAAAGGGTATAATGTGGTTGGAATAATAAAAATTCCAAAAATAAACATAGAGTATCCTATTATAGATAAAACAAATGATGAAACAATGAAATATTCCATTACAAAGTTTTGGGGAAACAATGTCAATGATATAGGAAATTTTTCAATGGCAGGGCACAATTATTTTGATAACACTATGTTTAGTAACACAAACAAACTAAATATTGGAGACTACATTCAAATGACTGGGATGGACGGAAAAACAGTCGAATACAATGTGTTTGATAAGTATGTTATAGATCCAAATGATGTAGAATGTGTAAAATGTGTTGATGAAAATACAAGAGAAATTACACTTATTACCTGCATAAATGGTAGAAAGAATAGACTAATAATTAAGGCTAGAGAGAATATATAAAAAATTTGGTAAAAAGGGGGCACCAAAATAATGAAAGCAACACTCAGCTATAAGAGTAAGAGAAATATCGTAATTGCTAGTATTATAGTAATATTACTAATTGGTATTTCAACAGCAGGTTATTTCTATATAAAAGGAAATGACGAAACAGCAAGAGCGTTTACACAAAGTAATGTAACACCAGGGGAACAAACACAAGCAGAGGCTGAACCAAAGGATGATTCAGACAAACCAACATCAACAGAAAATAATTCTGTTAACCAAGAGCAAACAGAACAAAATGCTAACAATGCAAACAACAATGATAGTGAAACACCAACACAAGGCAATTCACAAAGACAAACAACAACAGCAGGAAATCAAACTCAACCAGCAAACAACAATAATAATACACCAATGCAAGAATATGTTACAGAAAGAGTAGTAGAAAAAGACGTATTAGTAAGCGAAGATTACCTAGTAGAATGGCAACCATTAAATATTAAAGCTGAAACAACAACAGCAGGTCTTTCTATAATTAGACCGATTCTAGCAATAAACAAAGAAGTTGACAAAACTGTACAACAAGAAATGAATAAAGAAAAACAAAGAGATGGAGAACTAACATATACTATTACCATAACAAATAGTGGAAACGCTGTGGGAATAGCATTATTAAAAGACTGCGCACCACAAGGAACAACTTTTGTACCAGGTTCTATTAAAATAAACGGAATAGAAAAAGTAAAAATTGGAGACAGAGAAATTGAGCTTACAGAAGAAAATATGGAAAACTTAACTGAGGCGCAATTAAGAGACGAGGGATTTTTATTTGAAGTTCCAGAAGCAGTAGAAAAGAAAGTAAATGACGAAACAGAAATAGTAGATTCTAAAATAACAGTAAGCTTTAAGGTAACTATTAACGAAGTAGAAAAAGAAAAGAATGTAGAAGTAATAGAAAATACAGCAACAATAAATGAAAAGGAAACAAATAAAGTTGTAACAGATATACCAAAAATCAAAGTTGAAAAAGATGTATTCATGATTAATGGAGAGATAATTCCAGAAGAAAAATTTGATACAGTTTCTGTACAAGATGGAGATACAGTTGGATATAAAATTAAAGTTACTAACATTGGAACAGTAAAATTAAACAATGTAACATTAGTAGATATTTTGGAAAATCAAAAACAAATATATTTAGATATAAACAAACCAGATGAAAAAACAAACACAATAGTAAAATATGAAGATGAATTGAGCCTAGAACCAAGGGAATCTAAAGAATATATTGTATACTATGATGTTGAAAAGGAAGATGTAGCAAACATAAATACAAAGGACAGCTTAAGAAATGAAGTAGAAGCAAAAGGATATTATACAAATGATGATGGAGAAGAAGACTATGTTAATGATATAGATGATGAAATCATTAAATTTAGTATAATTCCTAATATATCTATTATAAAAACTCAAAAAGTTGGAAAGAAAAATTTAACAGCAGACGGATTAGACTCAAATGGTAACCAAGTAAAATTAAAACCAGATGATGTTATTGACTATACAATAAGAATAAAAAATGAAGGAAATACAAAACTTACAAATGTGATTATAACAGATGTAATGAATAGTAACCCTTCAAATGAAACAAGAAATGTTAAAATAAAAGATGTAAAAGTTGAAGGCGAAAAAAGAAATTATACTGTTAATGAAGACGGTTCATTAACAATCGAAGGAACATTAAATGTTAATGAAGAGTTAGTTATTACTGCAAGCTATACAGTAAAAGAAACTGACATGAGTGCTAATAAAATAGAAACTATAAAAAATACAGCAACAGTTGAGACAAAAGAAACAGAGCCAAAAAGTTCAACAGTTGAAACTAAGACCATAGAATATAAGCCTGAAATTAAAATTAGTAAAAGAGGAGAACTAAAAGATGGCTCAGATGCAAATAATGTAACATTAAAATATGGAGATGAAGTTACTTATATATTATCAGCTAAGAATACAGGAACAAAATATGGAACAGCAGTAATAAAAGATACTGATATAAAAACATGGTTAGATAATGGAGACATTGAAATAATTAGCAATATAACAGTAGAACATTATAATGCTGATGGAAGTAAAAAGAAAGAAACAATTAAAAATAATAAAGCTAAAAAATTAGTAGATGGAATAGAAGTATATTTACCTGCAAATAAAAATAAAATTGCAACAGTAAAATTTACAGTAAAAATTACTGCAAAACCTGGTACTAAAATAGTAAATACAGTAGTAGGTGGAGACGGCAAAGTTGTTAACCCAGTTAATAAACAAGCAAGCATAACATCAACAAGTTATAAAGGAAAAAATATTGTAATTGTATTAGACTTATCTTCATCAATGTTAAAACAAGGTTTAGCTAATGATGACTATCCACTACCAATAACATATTCAGAAGAAGATCAAAGAAAAGGCTTGGGAAAGGCTGGAAGAATAAATACAAATAACATAAAGCTACTAAATGAATTTGGGGCAAATGCCAACGAATATGCTAAAAAAACAAAACTATACAAAGAAAAGGTAGCTGTAAATGAATTTATTGATGCAGTACTTAAAAATCCAGACAATAAAGTAACAATAATAACATTTAACTTTGCAAATATTAAAGATGCAGAAAAATGCTTAAATAATAATGTTGATTATTGGGATAGAATCAAAAACGAAAAATTTGCTAAACCATATATTGGAACTCAAGTGTTAGTAAATTCAAGTAATAATGCTCAAAAGTTAAAAACAGCAGTAAGCAATATAAAAATAACAATGCCATTATTAACAAACGTAGTAGCAGCAATGAATCAAACTGAAGCAACAGTAAAAGAATTAGCAAAAGATAAAACTAGAGATATAGATGTAGTATTTATTGGAGATGGAAGAGCATCACTTACATCAGATAATAATGCGACAGCTGGGTTCTACAACAAAACAGAAACTATGAACAGAATTGGAAATGCAGCAAATAAAATAAAAAATACTTATGGTGCTAACATTTATACAGTTGCATATGCTGTACCACAAAAAGAGCAAGCAATAGCAAATGAAACATTTAATTCAATGTCATCTGGTGCAGAATATAGACTAGTAGCTAGTAATTCAAATCTAAACGAGAAACTAGCAGACCTAGAAAGATCACTTTCTAACCCAGTAACAGCAACTGAAACAACTGATCAAGAAGGTAAAGTAATATTTGCTATTCAAGCAAATTCTGTAATAAGAGAAGGAAGCGACACACCAATTACTCTAACAATTGGAAGCAAGAGCTACAAATTTAATTCAATAAATGAATTAAACAAAGCTGGAAATGGAATAAATACAACAGATAAAGAAATTATAAAATTTGAAGATAATAAATTTACTATATATGCAAATAAAATAGATGCAGAAGCAAAAATATCTTTAAGTTATTATTATAAGCCAACCAAATAACAAAAAAAGAGATCCAATTTGGATTTCTTTTTTTATTACAATATTATTTTACTTCTACTCTGTAATCAACAACGCTATTCAAATCACATGTACATAAAATATTTATGCATTGCTGCTGAGATGGTTCAATATAAGAAATATCCATACTAGTGCCAAAAATTTCTTTGTTATTTGGGCCTAATAAATATATAACTAAACTAGTTGCATCAATGCCTTTGTCAGAGGTGTTTTTAAGCACAACATCAATCATTGAATATGAAGAAAATGATCTAGTATATACATTCATTACTTGCAGACCTTCTAGATCCGAAACTGGCTTAGATGCACCAATTTGTACATGATTATCTTTTATATCTTGACGATTAATAAAAAATATAACTAAAGTAACTAACAGTATTAAAACAATAAATATTAAACTAACAATAAATATTTTATTTTTAAATAAATTAGTCTTTTGTTTTTTAGAAGAATCTGTAATTTTATTTGGCATAACAATACCTCCATTTATACTTTACTATAATGATAATTAAAATTAAAAAGATTGTCAAGAAAAGTTATTAAATATCCTTGAATAAGTAATTTAATTATAATATAATAAAGAAAAAATGGAGAAAAGGACAAAAAATGAATTTACAAAAGAAATTACAAAACATGGGAATTGAACAAGCCCAAAAATTAAGTAATGAACATATAAGAGCAATTGCATTTAATGTAACAGAAGCACTGACTTCAGCTTTTCCAGTGATATATAATAACTACAACAATATTTTTGCTCAACTTATAAATTGTAATATGTATGTAGCTAAAATTACTAAAACAATTTCAATGGTAAATTATATATATGAAAACAATAGTATCTATTTTAGCGAGGATGTTGATTTAACAATAATAACAGAGCAAATGATACATGAATGCATACATTATCTTCAAGACAATAGAAATAGACACGGCAAACTTGATAAAATTGGTTTATGCAATTTTGGCAGGTTTTCAGTATTTGGTTTAGGAATAAATGAAGCTGCCGTACAATATATATCTGCTAAAACATTGCAAAATAATACCACTACATTTGAAAAATATGGAGTTAGAATAAAAACAATTAGCCCTAATTATTATCCATTTTTAACTAATCTAATAGAGCAAATAGTATACCTTATTGGAGAAGATATTTTGGCGGAAGGAATACTAAATGATGGAAGAAAGCTAGAAGATAAATTATTAAATACATTTGAATCTAATACTAAGAGAATAATAAATCAATTTGACATTATGATAGATATAAACAATAAACTAAGTACAGAAACAAACAAAGAAAAAATAAGGATATATCAAGAAGAAATTGTAGCAATGTATATAGATACTCAAAATAAAATATTTAGTACATTTTTTGAAAAAATATTACCAAAACTTACAACATGTCAAGAAGTAGAATATTATATGGATAAAGCTGTTTGTTATAGAAACGTAATGGGAATAAGTACACAAGAAAGGTTTTTGTTTGGAAGTTTTTATGATATTAAACTAGAAGAGCTAATAAGCAAATACGAAAAAAAGAAGATACAAATTTGCAGAAAAAGAGATGGCAATACATTAACTGTTGTTTCTGATAATAAAATTGCAAAATTAATAAGAAAAATAATTGCATATTTTTCTGCACAAAAAGATGAACAATAATAAAAGCGAAAATAGGTAGAAATTTACTTATTTTCGCTTTTAAAATAACATATTCAAAACATTTATAATAGCAGTGATTAATGCAATTTTCCATGATAGCCTTCCTGTTGTGGTAAATATATTTTTTACAATTGTCAAATTATAATCTTTACGTACAACTAAAGCCAAACAATTTGATTCGGTAGTATCATTGTTTTCAGGTTTTAATACATTAGAAACATTAACAATATTCTCTTGTTTAGATTCAGAATTGCTAGTTAAAATATCATCAGGCAATTCATCAGTAGTTCCAAAATCTCTTTCAGCAAAAGCAGCATAGCTAGCTTTAACTTCATTTAATATTTTAACAGCATATACTGTTGAATTACTAATAACTTCTGTATTTTCACTTTGAACTTCTAACATAATACCACCTCTCTTTTGTACTAAATATATAAATTAAGTATAACATTGAACAAAAAATAAGTAAAGAAAAAACGACAATTTTTGTATTAAAATATACATATTTGCAAAAACTCTTGCAATAGATACCAAAATGTGGTAATATAAATTATAGTGTTAAAGGCAAAGAAAAAGAGGAGTAAGTTTTAACTAGCTATAAAGAGAACAGAGGTCATCGGCTGAAAGCTTCTGATAGTATAGAAAACTGAAGGTAGCTTTGGAGCCGATAAATTGAAATAGCAGTAAATTTATCCGTATAACTTGCGTTAAAAGTAACTAAGATTAACAATAAAATTGTTAAATTAAGGTGGTACCGTGAGAATAATACCTCGCCCTTATTTCAGGGCGAGGATTTTTGTTTTAATAAGGAGGAAAGTAAAATGCATGAACTAGAGGGAAAGTTTGAACCACAAACTTTTGAAGAGGAAATTTATAAAAATTGGAATGAAAAGGGCTATTTTAAACCATCTGATGACAAAACTAAAAAGCCATATACAATAGTAATTCCACCACCAAACATTACTGGTAAATTACACATGGGACATGCTCTTGATGAAACTTTACAAGATATTTTAATTAGATATAAAAGAATGAAAGGTTTTAATGCTTTATGGATTCCAGGAACAGACCATGCTTCAATTGCAACAGAAGCTAAAATAGTTGAAAAACTAAAAGCTGAAGGGATTACAAAAGAAGATCTAGGTAGAGATGGTTTCTTAAAAAGAGCATGGGAATGGAAAGAAGAATATGGTGGAACTATATTAAATCAGCTTAAAAAATTGGGTTGTTCTTGTGACTGGTCTAGAGAAAGATTTACAATGGATGAAGGCTTATCCAATGCTGTAACAGAAGTATTTATAGACCTATACAATAAAGGACTAATTTACAAAGGAAAAAGAATGATAAATTGGTGCCCATATTGCAATACTTCAATTTCAGATGCAGAAGTAGAATATGAAGAAGAGCCAACACATTTATGGCATGTTAAGTATCCAGTAAAAGGAGAAGAAGGTAAATTTGTTATAGTAGCAACTACAAGGCCAGAAACAATGTTAGGAGATACTGGTGTTGCAGTACATCCAGATGATGAAAGATACAAAGATTTAGTAGGAAAAACTGTAATATTACCAATTATGAATAAAGAGATTCCTATTATAGCAGACGAGTTCGTAGAAAAAGAATTTGGAACAGGTGCTGTAAAACTTACACCTGCACATGATCCGAATGATTATCAAGCAGCATTAAAACATAACTTAGAAATTATACCTGTATTTGATGAAAAATTCAAAATGAACAACTTAGTGCCTGAATACAAAGGTATGGATATGTATGAAGCAAGAGAAAAAATAGTTGAAAGATTACAAAAAGAAGGATATTTAGTAAAAATAGAAGACTATACTCACAATGTAGGAAAATGCTATCGTTGTCATCATACAATTGAGCCACATATTTCTGAGCAATGGTTTGTAAAGATGGAGCCTTTAGCAAAACCAGCTATTGAAGCGGTTAGAACAGGTAAAGTAGAATTTATACCTGAAAGATTTGATAAAATTTATTATAACTGGATGGAAAATATTCAAGACTGGTGTATTTCAAGACAATTATGGTGGGGTCACAGAATACCAGCATATTATTGTCAAGAATGTGGAGAAGTTATAGTATCAAAAGAAGAGCCACATAAATGTACAAAATGTGAAAGCACAAATTTAAAACAAGATGAAGATACATTAGATACATGGTTTAGCTCTGCATTATGGCCATTTTCAACATTAGGTTGGCCAGAGCAAACTGAAGACTATAAATACTTCTACCCAACAAGTACATTAGTTACAGGTTATGATATAATATTTTTCTGGGTAGCAAGAATGATATTCTCAGCATTAGAACATACAGGCCAAGTACCATTTGATAAAGTATTTATTCATGGAATAGTACGTGATAGCCTAGGAAGAAAAATGTCTAAGAGTTTAGGCAATGGAATTGATCCATTAGAAATTATTGCAAAATATGGTACAGATGCTTTAAGATTTTCACTAGTTTTAGGAATATCACCAGGAAATGATATTAGATATATGCCTGAAAAATTAGAATCTGCATCAAATTTTGCAAACAAATTATGGAATGCATCAAAATTCGTACTAAGTAATATGCCGGAAGATGGCTCAAAATTAGTAGAAGATAAATTACCAGAAAACTTATGTTATGAAGATAAATGGATTTTATCTAAATTAAATAAATTAGTTAAAGAAGTAACTAATAATCTAGAAAACTTTGAGCTTGGAATTGCAACACAAAAAGTATATGACTTTATTTGGAATGAATTCTGTGACTGGTATATTGAAATGGTAAAATCTCGTTTATATGATGAAAATTGCACAACAAAATTTGCTGCACAATATACTTTAAACAAAGTATTAAAAGATTCATTAAAATTATTACATCCAGTAATGCCATTTGTAACAGAAAAAATATATATGCAACTATATCATAATGATGAAAGCATAATGATTTCAAAATGGCCAGAATATACAGAAAGCTTATCATTTGAAAAAGAAGAGGAGCAAATAGAAAAATTAAAAACAATAATAGTTGGAATTAGAAATTTACGTACAAACTTAAATGTTCATCCAAGTAAAAAATCTAAATTGATATTTGTAACTAAAACAGCAAATGATATGCTAAAAGAATCAAGTGCAATGGTACAGAAACTAGGATTTGCAAATGAAATAGAAGTACAAGAAAACAAAGAAAATATACCTCAAAATGCAATGTCAGTTTTAGCAGATGGAATAGAAGTATATATACCATTTGAAGAATTGGTGGATTTAGAAGCAGAAAAACAAAGACTACAAGGTGAAAGAGAAAAATTACTTTCTGAAGTTGCAAGAGGAGAAAAAATGCTTTCAAATCCTGGCTTTGTAAACAAAGCACCAGAAGCAAAAATAAATGAAGAAAAAGCAAAACTTGCTAAATACAAAGAAATGCTTGAAAAAGTTGAAGAAAGACTTAAAAGCATATAGCACAAATAACTGGTAGCCACAGGCTACCAGTTATTTGTGTTTTTTCCTCCTTAGTGTATCAAAAACTTCCTCATCTTATCATAAAATCAACAAAAATATTCTGAAAAATCAATAAATTTCTAAAGAAAAAAATGTCGAAAACTTACTAAAATTCGACAAAACTTCCTAACTTTCACTCTGGCAATAAATTGGGAAAAAATGTATAATAGGACAAGCAAAACAATTAAGGGAGGTACACATATGACAAGTGAATTTGATGAACTAGACAATTGCTTATACATTCAAATTACAGATGAAATAGACCATCATACCACAGAAATAATAAGGAGGAAAATGGATAATGAAATTACGAGATTTATGCCTAGAAAAGTTGTGTTTGATTTTAGTAAGGTTTCTTTTATGGACAGTGCAGGAATAGGGCTTTTGATAGGAAGATACAAACTAACTAAAATGCTAGGAGGAATTACAGAAATAACAAATACAAGTAAGTCAATTGAAAAAGTGCTAGAAATGAGTGGAATTACTAGAATAATTCCAATTACTCAAAACAGTAAAGTAAGTTAAGGAGGTACAAAATGAAAAGTAGGTATGATAATGAAATGGAGCTTCAGTTTATAAGTAAATCAAGAAATGAAGCTTTTGCCCGTATTACAGTAGCAGCATTTGCTGCACAATTAGATCCAACAATTGAAGAGTTGGCAGATATAAAAACTGCGGTATCAGAAGCAGTTACAAACTGCATAGTTCATGCTTATGAAGATTCAGAAGGAATAGTAAAATTGAGAGCTACATTACTAGACAATGTACTTGAAATAGAAATTTCGGATAATGGAAAAGGAATTGAAGATGTAGAACTTGCAAGAAAACCTTTATATACAACCAAAGGAAATCTTGAAAGGTCTGGAATGGGTTTTACAATAATGGAGAGCTTTATGGATGAAATAGAAATTCATTCAGTAGTTGGAATTGGAACAAAAGTAGTAATGAAAAAAAGAATAAAGAAAGAAGAGAACGAAATAATAGAAGAAGAAAAAAATGCTCTAATCAATTAAGATAGGAGGCATTTTTTTATGCAAGAGGAATTTGAAAATAAAATAGAAGACATTATAAAAGCACAACAGGGTGATAAAGATGCTATGCAATACTTAATAGAATCTAATAAAGGACTTATTTGGAGCATTGTTAAACGTTTTCAAGATAGAGGCTATGAGCTAGAAGACTTATATCAAATAGGTGTAATGGGGTTTATAAAATGCATAAAAAGATTTGATAGTAATTTTGAAGTTCGATTATCTACTTATGCAGTTCCATATATTTTAGGAGAGGTTAAAAGATATATTAGAGATAATGGACCTATAAGAATTAGTAGAAGTTTAAAAGAACTTGCAATAAAAGCTTTAGAAACTAAAAATGAATATTATAGAAAAACAGGACAAGAAATTAAAATAGAAGAATTAGCTAAAATGTTAGGAACATCAAAGGAAGAAGTTACATTATCTTTAGAAGCTTTCCAACCGATTTGTTCAATAGATGAGCAGCTGGGAGATGGAGACAATGATGGTTTAAGTTTACTAGATAAAATGTCAAATCAAGTTGATGAAGCTAGTATTTTAACTAATAAGCTTTGCATACAACAAGCTATCAGTAATTTAAAAGATAATGAAAAACAAATAATTCTTTTGAGATATTATAAAGGAAAAACACAAACTGAAATTGCTAAAATTATGGGGATCACTCAAGTACAGGTTTCTCGTATAGAAAAACGAGTGCTAGAAAATATGAAAGTAAAATTAGCAATTTGATGGGATAGATATAAGCATAGTAATATAATACTTTTCGCAGTGAGGCTGTGGGGACCAGCAAGCTAGAAGATGTTTCTAAATTTTTTCAAATCATTATTAATGTTTGCAAAAAAATTGTTGTTACATCTTCTTGCGTAGCTGGGATGGAACGGAGAAAAGTTTTCATATTACTATGCTTAACATTATCAGGCAAATTGTTAATAGAAAAGGAGAATAAATTGAAAAGATATTTAGCATATATTCTAATATTTTTAATACTGTGTTTTTCTATTCCAGTAATATTTACTAATAAAGCAAAGCAAACAATTTCAAACAATACAGAAAATAAAGAAGAACCGCAAACAGTAGCTAATTATGATTACAAACAATATAATAAGGTGAAGTTGCTACATACATCAACAAATAAAATTGAAGAACTGGGCCTAGATGAATATTTGTATGGAGTAGTAAGTAGTGAGATGCCTGCAAGTTTTGAAAAAGAAGCATTAAAGGCTCAGGCTGTTGTAGCTAGAACATATACTTTATATAAAATTACAAACGGGACAAAAAAACATGGAGATGCAAACATTTGTGATTCTTCTGCCTGCTGCCAAGCTTGGATTTCTAAAGAAAATAGATTAGCAAAATGGAAAGAAGAAAATAGAACTGAATATTGGAATAAAATTGTAAATGCAGTAAACGAAACTAAAGGTAAAATGATTACATATGAGGGCAAACCAATAAATGCCTTTTTTCATTCTAATAGTGGTGGATATACAGAAGCACCTCTGAATGTATGGGGAGGAAGCGGATATCCATATTTAAAATCAGTTGAAACATCTGGAGAAGATGCATATAGTCAGTATTCATCAAAAGCCACATTTACTAAAAAAGAATTTCAGGAAAAAATAAAAAAGGTTCATAACAATTTCAAAATAGATTTTTCAAAAGAGGACTGTATAAAAGTAAAAGAATATACAGAAGGAAACAGAGTGAAAACAGTACAAATAGGAAATTTAGAATTATCAGGAGTAGAAGTTAGAACTTTACTAGGATTAAGATCTGCAAATTTTAAAGTAACAATTGAAAAAGATGATATTATATTTGAAGTAATTGGATATGGACATGGAGTTGGAATGAGTCAAACAGGTGCAGATAGTTTGGCAAAGCAAGGCAAGAACTATGAAGAAATAATTCATCATTTTTATTCAGGTGTGAAAATACAAGATATTTAACATTCTTGTATAAATTTCTCAAACTTGTAAATAATTATACTAAAGAAAAATTAAGGAGGAATTATTATGAGAAGAAATTATAGAGGAAGGTTTACAGAAGGCGTAGATACAAAGAAAATGCTATATATTGTGGGAACTATACTTGCATTGGCAGTAATTGCATTTGTTATAACCTTTTTTATTTATGGAAATACACTTAATAAAACAAATGAACTTAGTAGAATAAATACAAATTCATTAGGTACAATTACAGCAATAGAAGAAACAAGTACATCTTATGGAAAAACAGTAGATGAAGTAAAAAATGATATGAAAGATTCGAATAAAGTTGCAGTTAATACAAGCATTATGGAAGGAGAAAAAACAGAAACAAAAAAAGAAGAAAACAAATCTACAACTAAAAATAATGAGAAAAAAAGTGAAACAAAACAAGTAACAATAAAAGACCCAGAATTTAAAATGCCAGTTTCGGGGGAAATAATGAAAGAATTTGCTGATAATAAATTAGTATATTCTAGCACCTTAGATGTTTGGACAACACATAATGGAATTGATATTGCAGCTGATAAAACAACAGTAGTAAAAGCATCAGCAGATGGAACTGTAAAGTCTATAAAAAATGATCCTAGATATGGAATAACAATTATCATTGAACACGTAAATGGATATAAAACAGTATATTCAAACCTCTTATCAACAGAATTTGTAGTAGAAGGAGAAAAAGTTAAACAAGGACAAAGTATTGGCACAGTAGGAAATTCGGCAGCATTTGAAGTCTCTGATGAACCACACCTTCATTTTGAAATATTAAAAAACAATGAACAACTAAATCCTGAATTATATTTTAAATAAAGTCAAGTACATGACATAAATATATTAAAAATAGGCAAGAGCAAAATTGAGTTTTGCTCTTTTACTTTGCAAAAATGTATGATAGAATTTATAAAGGTGATAAAATGAATAAAGAAAAAAATACTTAAAAATTAAAAACAATTCTTATAATTATATTTGTAATTATTTTAATAAGTTTTGTTGGATATTTAATATATTATTTTTATCAACAATGGAGCCAGAAACAAGACACAGATAATATAGCAGGAGACATAGAAAAGGCTGTTGAAATTGCAAAAGACAAAGATGGAGAAGAGGCAGCTGAAAAGGTAATGCTAGAAAAAATTGCTGAACTAAAAAAGAAAACAATGATATTATTGGCTGGATAAAAATAGCAGATACAAACATTAACTACCCAGTAGTACAAACTAGTGATAATGACTATTATGTAAATCATAATTTTAAGAAAAAATATAACGAATTAGGAAGTATATTTTTGGATAAAGATTGTAGCATTGAAAAGCCAACAGCTAATTTCTTAATTTATGGACATAGAAGCGAGGGAGAGCAGATGTTTGAAACACTAACTAAATACCAAAAGGAAAGTTTTTATAAAGAACATAAAACTTTCGAATTTTCAACTTTAAATGAAGTTAGTACATATCAAATAATTGCAGTATTTCAATCACAAGTATATTATAAAGATCAAGATGTTTTTAAATATTATTTCTTTAAAGATGCCAAAAACAAAACAGAGTTTGATAATTACATAAAAAACATAAAAAAATTATCAATGTATAATATAGAAGATACAGCTACATATGGAGACCAACTAATAACATTATCAACTTGTGACTACCATGTAGAAGATGGTAGATTTGCAGTAGTAGCAAAGAGAATTGATAAATAAGTTGATAAAAATTTCAACAGAACTATTGAAATCTTTTTAATTTTATATTATCATAATATAGAAGAAATATGTACAAAATTTTTTTATGGAACATTGAAATAAACCTAAAAAGATGGAAATTTAAGCTAATAAAAGTAATGAATTTTATTTTAAGTAATATAAAAAATAAAGAAGTAAAATTTATTACAAAGAGAAAATAGTTTAAAACTATAAAATGAGTAAATGTGCATAAAAAGAGAAATCGTGTACATATTAGAATTACAGAAAAAGAAAAACTAGAATAAAAAACACATAAGAAATAGGAGGAAGGAAGCCTTGAATAAATTAAGAAGAAAAGTAAAAGAAAATAAAAAACTAGCAAGAAAAATCTACTCAAATCAAAGAGGTATTACTTTAATAGTATTAGTAGTAACAATAGTAGTATTACTAATATTAGCAGCAGTAACAATAAGTGCGGTATTTGATGATGGCGGAATAATGAATAAAGCAAAAGATGCACAAAATAAAATGAATGAAGGAATAGAAAGAGACAAAAACGATATAAATACATTAGCAAACATACTAAAAAATATTACAGATGGAGAAGAAAACCCACTAATAACAGATTCAAGTTTAAAATCAAATGATAGAACAACAACAGAAAGTAAAACAGTAATAGCAAAAGATAAAAAAGGAAACCAAGTAGTACTACCAGGAGGATTCAAAATAGCATCTGATTCAGGAGAAACAGTACAACAAGGAGTAGTGATAGAAGATAAAGCAGGAAATCAGTTTGTATGGGTGCCAGTAAGTAATATAAATAATGATGGAAGTAATAAAATAATAAAAGATGATGGAAGCAAAGTAGAAATAACATTAGGAAGATATACATTTAAAAGAGTAAAAAATTCTACAACAAATTTATATGAAGATGGAACACCAACATTAATACAAAAAGGCTCAGAATATGCAGAGGTAACAGCAGTAAATGTAGCTAATGGAACAGTAAATACAAATTATAAAATAGAAAACTACTATTATGAATTAAGTGACAAGAATAGAATTTCAAATGAAGAATCTGGTACAACAGGAACAAATACAACAGCAAAAGACTTAGAAGCATTTATAAACAAAACAAAAGCAAATAAAGGCTTTTATATAGCAAGATATGAAGCAAGCTATGGAAGTGGATATAACTCTTCAGGAACAACAACAGCAGAAAAATATGGAAATGCAAAACCATTATCAAAAGTATCAACAGCCAACAGTGAAAGTAGCATGAATTATACAAAAGGAACATTATGGAATTTTATAAGTGAGCCACAAGCAGCGCTAGTAAGTCAAAATATGTATAAAAATGATAGTTATGTAGAAAGTGATTTAGTAAATAGTTATGCATGGGATACAGCAATAGTATATATACAAGCAATGGGAAACAGTAACTATGCAAATGCAGATAGAGGCACAAATACAACATTAAAAAACACAGGAGAAACAGGAGACGAAAAATGCAAAATATTTGATATGGCAGGAAACACAGCTGAATGGACCACAGAATACAGCACTTTCGCGACTAGCAGTAGTGCTTCCACTTGTACTATTAGGGGAGGCTACTACTACGATTCCTACAACGAAACGAGTTTTCGTGGCGGCATCAATGCGACTTACAGCACCGTCATCAATTCTTTTAGACCTCTACTTTATGTAAAGTAACTACTTGACACTGGATTCAATGAACCAGAAAAAATGAATAAATACGATGTTAGCACAAATGTGCTTAACACGTACTTTAGCGCATCAAAAACGCTAAAGGAGAAAATGAGAGTGTAAAAAATTTTGTGTAAATAAATATTAAAAAGATACTTCCTTATGGTAAAATAAATTTATCATATTGGAGGTATTTTTTATGAATAAAAATGAAGAAGATGAATTGTTAGAAAAATTAGCAAAGAAAATGATGAAAAATGGTAGTATTACCTCTGCTTTTGATGTAGAAGAAAAATTAAGAAAGTCATTTGGTAAAATAATTCAATCGATGTTAGAAGAGGAAATGAATGAATGGAAGTCTAGAAGATTAGATGACATATATCCATTTGTATTTATTGATGCTATACATTTTAATGCAAAGGTAAATGGTTCAATAGGAAAAAGTGCTGCATATGTGGTTATGGGAATAAATAAAAATGGTATAAAAGAAGTTTTAGGAATATATGTAGGAGAAAATGAGAGTTCGAAGTTCTGGTTAAGTGTATTAAATGATATAAAGAATAGAGGTGTAAAAGACATATTGGTGTTGTCGTCCGATGGACTTACAGGTATACAAGAAAGTATAAAGGTTGCATTTCCAAAGACTGATCATCAAACATGTATGGTACACTTTGTAAGAAACACATTAAAATATGTAAACCATAAAGATAAATCTAAATTTGCACAAGATTTAAAAGCAATATATACATCATCTACAGAAGAAATGGGTAAAAAAATAATGGAAGATGTTCACGAAAAGTGGAAATCAAAATATCCAATGGCAATGAATAGGTGGGAAGAAAATTGGAGTGTAATATGTCCTTTTTACAAATTCAGTCAAAGAATAAGAAAAATGATATATACAACAAATAGTATAGAGAGTTTAAATAGTGGATATAGAAGATTAAATAAAGCTAGAAATATTTATTCAAGTGTACAAGCTCTTGAAAAAGTGCTATACTTATCTACAAAAAAAATTACTAAAAATTGGACCAGTAAAGTACCTCCTCTTTCAGTC
>CAKOVX010000007.1 GCA_934122155.1 uncultured Clostridia bacterium | reverse complement strand
ATGCTGTATGGGAAACTTCAAATGGTGCAAGTGGGCAGTATAGCTGGAATAGAGACTACTCTTACTTTCCTCACTTCGCGTGTCCGTTCTTCAGACGTGGGGGCTATTTCGGCAGCGGATCTGGTGCGGGAGTGTTCTCTTTCAACTACGCTAGCGGTGGGACGAACTATGACTGTGGGTTCCGTTCGGTAGCACTTTAAATATTTCCTTGTTTCTTGTTCCCTTTTATTCATAGAATACATAGAACAAGAGAAAAAAATAAATACGGGATTAAACTGTACTACTCTAACTTTCCTCACTTCACGTATCCGTTCTTCAAACGTGGGGGCAATTTCAACAACGGAACTAATGCGGGAGTGTTCTATTTCAACAACGCTAACGGTGGGACGAACAATAACTATGGGTTCCGTTCGGTAGCACTTCGATACACAAAGAAGATAAAAGACTTCTATCCCAGATAGGTAATTCTTTAAGGAGAATGCCGCGAGGTAAAACATAAAATTAATGACAACTGGATTTGTATCAAAGAAGTTTAATTCCATTGGTATAGGCAGTTTTTGAAAAATTAAAACTATTTAGTGCACCATAGTTGAATGCAAAATATGAGTGTAAAAAATTAGATTCTATATCATAAACACATTAACAGTATTCTTGAGTTAGTAGCAAAATGGTGAATATTTGAGAATATGCAATCAAAAAGTCTATCTTTTTTAGATAGACTTTTTGATTGTGTGCGACGATTGATTTTGTATAAGAAAACCACGTGCTATGCACATAAGGACATAAAAAGTAATAGAGTTAAAGAATTGAACTTTTTTAATTGTCAATATTGTATAAAAAATTACAGCTATTTAATATCTTCTTTTGCAATTTGTAGGAATTACAATGAGAGGCATGACCAATCCAAGAATTTATGCACATAATTGGCTGTTTTATATTTAAGGTTCCTAGTGAGTATTTTTTATTCCACTTTTTAACATTATTTTTTATTTTTTTCTTAGAATTAGTTCTAAGCAAAATATGAGTAGTAAAAATTCTATAACCACAAAAATTAACTCCCATACTATACGGATAAAATCTGGATTTACTATTTAATTCTAAATGTAATCTATCATCTAAAAATTGTTCAATGCGTTTTTTTATAAAGATACATTCTTTTTTAGTCTTTAAAAGTATTATAAAATCATCCATATATCGCGTCATATATTTTAAATGTAGTTCATTTTTAATAAATTGATCTAGCTCATTAAGATAAATATTGGCAAAAAATTGACTAGTATAATTTCCGAATAGGAATTCCAACTGAATCAATTTGATTTTTGAAAATAAGAAGATGAGTAAAATCAAGTAATTTTTTATCACTGATATATTTTTTCATAATATTAAATAATATATGAGGATCGATATTATAAAAAAATTTTTTTATATCGCATTTTAAAATCCAAAAATCACCATAATTTCTTTTGAAAATACGCAATTGTCTTTGAACTTCAGACACTGCTTTGTGTGTACCTCTATTTTTTAAACATGCAAAAGACGTATTTATAAATTTAGGAACAATGTATGGTTTTATAAATTCTTCAACATACCATTGATGAACGATTCTATCTTTATAAGGTAGGGAATTTATAATTCTTTCTTTTGGTTCATAAACTTTAAACTGAAAATAATTTCCAATTGTATATGTGTTATTAATCAAACTGTTAAGTAAATTTGTGAGATTATTTTCTAAATTTATCTCAAATTTTATTACTTCACTTTTATACGATTTGTTTTTTCTAGCTCTAAGATGAGCTTCATATAACTTTTTAAAAGTTAAATTTTTATAGAAACATTTTTTTATTTTTTTTGGCAAGAGCTTATCCAACCTCCTAACATATTACAAATATCAGTTATTAATTTACTCCAAGCTTGATAATTTTGAGTAGAAATATATTTATATTTATACGATAAACGTATATATACTTTAAATATTGATAAGTTTATATCAAATTCATTTAAATATTTTAATTTGTCTGATATTTTATAAAGTTTTATAGCATACATCAATAATTTGTGAGAATAATACATTGTAGATTTAATTTCTTTTACTAAAGCAAATGTTTCAGATTTAGGATATTTTTTCAACAAATCATTTGTATAATATATTAATTCTAAATATTTTTGATATATTAATAAATTATTATTTGTTTTATTCATAAGTATCACCTATAATTTAATTTTATCTACACATTCTTTTATATTTTTAAGAAAAAAATAAGAGTCTTTTAATGAAAGTGTATCTATATTTACTTGCTGTAACTTTAGAACAAGATCTTTTATAGAACTATCAATATCTAATTCATTTGTAGAACTTGAAACCTTGTTAAGATCTTCTATAATATTTACTTTATAAGGTATTTGATTTAAAAGTTGAAAATATTTATCTTGTGCAGATACTGGAAAACCACATTTTAAAATTGTGTCATTTAATTTAGTTAGTTTTAAATTTAACAATGGACTTATTATTTTAGCATCTGCATCTACAAAAAGATAAAAAACACCAGATTTAAAAGCATACAATATATCAGAATTTTCTTTTTTTAATTGCACATATTTGCTATATAATTTTCCCAACTTAGCACCTCCTTTTTTATTTTAAATTTTATAATATAGCCAGTTTATTGAGTGGTAAATTTTACAAAAAGTACAAAATTGTTTATGAAACGACCAAAAAAAGTTTAAAGATAATAAAAAAGGGTTTTCATTAAAAATTAATAAATAAAATAAAAAGAAAAAATATTTGTGTAAATTTAATGCAATTACTTGAAAGTTATGGAAAATAATAGTATAATAGTAACGTTAAAAAGGAAAAAATTCCTTACTTGCAATTTAATTGCAGGTTGTAATCCAAGAGGAGGTGAATATAATGAACAAATACGAGAGTGTTGTCATTATTGATCCAGCTGTAGAAGAAGATAAAGTAAAAGAACTATCTCAAAAATTTACAGATATAATCAATAATGATGGTAAAGTTGAAAAAGTTGAAGAACTTGGCAAGAAAAAACTAGCTTATGAAGTAAAGAAAAACAAAGAAGGTTACTACATTGTTATCAACTTTGAAGCAAATCCAGATTTAATTTCTGAACTAGAAAGAAATTACAGAATTATGGATGAAGTAATAAAATTCATTACAGTAAAAGCAGAATAATTTACAAAAACAAAATGTGAGGTATAATAATGAACAAAGTAATTTTAATGGGACGCTTAACAAGAGATCCAGAAGTAAGATACACTCAAACAAACAACACATTAGTAGCTTCTTTTAGTTTAGCAGTTAATCGCAGATTTACTAGACCAGGAGAAGAAAGACAAGCAGACTTTATCAATATAGTTGCATGGAGCAAACTTGGTGAATTCTGCAGTAAATATTTTAAAAAAGGTCAACAAGTTGGTATAATAGGAAGAATACAAACAAGAACTTGGGATGATGAACAAGGTCAAAAACGTTACATAACAGAAGTAGTAGCAGAAGAAGCATATTTTGCAGATAGTAAAAGAGAAGGAGATGGAGCAGCAAGTAATTTTGATGCAACATTTGGTACAATGCCTTCAACAGACTCTGGTTCAGATTTCGAAATCTCTTCAGGAGATGACCTACCATTTTAGTTAGAATAGGGGGAAAAGAAAAATGGCAGACAAAAAGAACAATAAAAGAAATATGAGAAACAACGATGAAGATTATAATCCTAAATTTAGAAAAGCAAGAAAAAAAGTATGCCCATTATGTGCAGACAAAAACTTAAAATTAGATTATAAAAATGCAGATCAATTAAGAAAATTCATTAATGAAAAAGGAAAAATACTTCCAAGAAGAGCAACAGGAGCATGTGCAATTCATCAAAGAGATATTACACTAGCTGTTAAAAGAGCTAGACAAATAGCTGTATTACCATACACAGCAGAATAATCTTAATACACTCGAAAGAGTGTATTTTTTTTATATTCTAGAAATTTACTCCTAGTAGGAGTAAATTTTGTAGAAGATAAATATGCGAATTACTAGAATTTCTAACAGTTTACACTGCGTAGAAATTTTTGTAATCCGTTTTTTGTTTAAACTTGTAGCAGATAGGGAATAATTTCAATAAAATAATATAGAAAATCAGGAGAATATTATGAAAATTGGAATTGCCTTATCTGGAGGAGGAATAAGAGGAATTGCACATGCAGGTGTACTAAAAGCCTTGGCGGAAAACAATATAAAAGTTGATATAATAGGAGGAACAAGTGCAGGAGGAATGGTGGCAAGCCTATATGCTATGGGATTTGAACCAGAACAAATACATGAACTATTTAAAAAGTATGCTAAAGAAATAATAGGAACAAAGCATTTGCCAATTATATCTAAATTATTGCATTTTTCTTTTAGCAAAAAAATTACATTAACAGGTTTTAATAATGGAGAAGCGATTGAAAAAATATATAATAAAATAGCAAAAGAGCAAAATATAGAAAAAATAAGTCAAATACAGATGCCACTAGTAATTCCAACTGTAGACATTATGAACCCAAAAGAATATATATTTACAAACAATATTCCAATAAATGCAACAGATAAAAGTAAGTATATTAAAGATATAACAGTTGGAAAAGCAGTCAGGGCTAGTAGCAGCTTTCCAGCAGTATTTATGCCATGCAGAATAAAAGACTATGCTTTTTTGGATGGCGGAGTACTAGACAATGTACCAGTACAAGAAGTAAGAAACCAAGGAGCAGAAAGGGTTTTGGCTGTAAAATTTGATGCAGATCAAATAGAAAAGGACAGCAATATAATGGATATTGCAATGAAAACAATTGATATTATGGGAAGCAAAATATCTGAAGAAGGATTAAAAACAAGTGACTATGTGTTAAATGTATACACAGATAAAGTAGGATTGCTAGATATTGAAAAATTAGATAAATGTTATGAATATGGATATCAAAGTGTAATCCAAAACTTAGATGAAATAAAAAAATCATTACAATAAAAAAACGTAAGTCGTATTAGCTTACGTTTTTTAAAATTCAAATTTTATTCTTTTACTTCTTCTAAAGCTTTTTTACTAAACAATGAATAAATGAATATTCCTAATCCAAATACAACAGTAAATATTGAAATATACCCACCAATAAATGGAATACGTTGCAATAACCACAATACTATAACTGAAGCAATAGAAAGTAGTATAAATTTAACTTTAGTTTTGTTTTTTAGTTTGTTTGCAAAGTAGTTTCCAATAGCCATACCTAAGATAGATATTGTAATTGAAAGCACTAGAATATAAACAATTAATAAAGATATTCCAGCATAAGCAAAAATAACAGTAAGAGCTAATAATATTGATACTATTGGGATAAATACTACTGCAATAATACCAATTAATGCTGTTATAAATGATTTTTTAGACATGCTGTATGTTGCTTTCTCTGCAAATTTAGGCGTAACAAAAGCTGATATAATAATAACAACAGCAGCATATAACACTACGGTAATAAAATTAGTGATGTAATTTGAAATGATTTTTGCAGCAGTTGGCTCCTCAACAGTTATTTGAGAAAAATCAACTGCTCCTGCAACAGCTCCTTCAGGAATATTTGCTTCTTCTTTAGAACTATAATGTAAATCGTTACCAATTACATTTTTTGCATTAGCAGCAAAAGTAAGTGAACCAGCAGATACATTGGCATTATTACCAATTTTTCCATCAAAAGATGCTGCACTGCAAGACAATGTTAAGTTTCTAACAACAAGTCCAGTGCTTGACATTGTAAAGTTTTGTGCAAGAGAATAAACATCATTAACTCTTCCGCTAATTGTAACATCTTGTGCTAAAACAAATACATTTCCGTTTATTTGAGCATCATTTTCAATAGCTAATGAGCTAGCCATTACAAATAAATCACCATTTATATAGCCAGAAACATTTACCTTTTTGCCAAATACAAAAGTATTACCATTAACATATCCAACAACAGATACTTCATCTCCACTGGCATAAACATCATTATTAGTATTTGAAATAGTTGTAACATTTGATGCTTGGTCTTGGTCAGAAGTAACAGCTGTATTTTCTGATGTTGTAGTTGTTGAATCAGTTGCCATACAAACAGAAGAAAATGTTATTAATAAAGCAAAACATAAAAACAAAATTGTTATAGTTTTTTTCATAAAAAATCCTCCTTTTTAAATGATGATATAAATATATACCATAAAGGGGAGAATGTCAACTATTTACACGACTTACATAGATGTTTAATACAACAATTTTGACAATCAGGTTTTTGAGACTTACATACATTTCGACCATGCCAAATTAAAATATGATTAGCATCAGCATAATATTTTTTAGGAAAAAGTTTTAATAAATCTTGTTCTATTTTAATAGGTTCCTTTTCAGCAGAAAAACCAATACGATTAGATAACCTTTTTACATGTGTATCAACTGCAATTCCTTGAGGCAAATTAAAAGCCTCAAGCATTATTACATTTGCACTTTTCCTACCAATACCAGGAATAGACATTAATTCTTCCATTGTCTTAGGAACTTCACCATTAAAATCAGTTAAAATTTTTTGTGAAGCAAGTTTTAAATTTTTAGCTTTATTTTTATAAAAGCCACAAGAATGAATCAAACTTTCAATACTTTCTAGTGGCATATTAGCAAAATCTTTAGAAGTATTATATTTTGGAAAAAACTCAGCAGTTACCTTATTTACTCTTTCGTCAGTGCACTGAGCTGAAAGCATTACTGCTACTAGTATCTCAAAAGCAGAATTAAAATTTAAACTACATTTTGCATCAGGATATTGTTTTTTTAGTAATTCAAAAATTTCGACAGCTGTTTTTCTATTCATAATAAACCTCCATAAAATATTAAAACACAAAACTACAATTTTTTCAACAAATGAATACATAAAATGGTAACAGATTAGTAGAAAAAACAATATAATATACAAAAGATGGGAGGTAATTTACATATGTTATGTGCATTGAAAAAAACATTGGGTGTATGCCTTATAGGATTGGGACTTGGAATATTACTTGTATTATTACTTCCAATATCAGGCTGGCTATTTACTATTGGACTGGTAATTGTAATTGTAGGTCTAATGTGGTTATCTTGCTAAGAAGGAGAGTGAATTATAATGACTATTGTTGTAAAAAAAGTTCCAAAATGTTTAAGAGGAATTGTTAAATTATTATTTGGTATAAAAGAAAAATGACATGAAAAAGAGGCTATTTTCATAGCCTTTTAATTTATTTTAAAACTCATTAATTAAGCTCTAGCAACTTTTCCAGAACGTAAGCATTTTGCGCAAGCATGAATTGTATGGGTTTCACCATTAACAACAGCTTTTACTCTTCTTAAATTTGGTTTAAAAGTTCTAGTTGATCTTCTACTAATGTGAGAACGAGCAATACTTAATTTATTTCCATGAGCTAATGTTTTTCCACAAATATCACATTTTGCCATTGAACTGCACCTCCTACGTAAAATCTAAAATTGACTAAGTATAAGTTTAACACATATTATTAAAAAATACAAGTGTTTTGCGAAAATTAGTAGTAAAAGTTAAATTACTAATAATAAAGATTACTTATTAATTAAATCTTTAATAACCTCACTAGCTAAAATTAATCCTGCAACAGAAGGAACAAAACTAATACTAGCAGGAGTTCTTTTATTATCCTCATCAAAGCGGTTAGGAGTTTCCTTAGAATATACAACTTTTAAATGTTTAATTCCACGTTTTCCAAGTTCTTTTCTCATAACTTTAGCTAAAGGACATACAGAAGTTTTGCTAATATCAGAAATTTCAAATCTAGTAGGGTCTAACTTATTGCCTGTTCCCATTGAACAAATAATAGGAATATGTCTTTTATTACATTCTTCAGCCAAATTTATTTTTGCAGAAACACAATCAATTGCATCAACTACATAATCAAAATGAGTATCTAAAATTTCGTCTGCATGCGAAGCATCATAAAACATTTGATAAATAGTTATATTCAAATTAGGGTTGATTTTAAGTAACCTTTCTTTTTCAACTTCAACTTTGGGCTTACCAACAGTGCTAGTATCCGCAATAAGTTGACGATTTATATTTGTGATATCAACAACATCTTTATCAATTAAAGTGATGCTACCAATGCCACC
Organism: uncultured Clostridia bacterium; assembly: GCA_934122155.1. Lineage (GTDB taxonomy): Bacteria > Bacillota > Clostridia > TANB77 > CAG-508 > CAG-273. The sequence goes on along the minus strand of CAKOVX010000007.1, from coordinate 66,696 downwards.
ACGAACTAAAGCCTCAATTGCATAAGAGCCAACACCACCACAGCCAAATACAGCAACATGAGCCTGAGCTAATTTATTTATATTATTTTTTCCAATTAAATATTCAGTTCTATTAAGCCAATTATTCATTTCAATACCTCATAATTATTTATCTAACAAAAATATTATAGCACTAAATAACAAACAGTACAACACAAACAAAAATTTGCGAAAAAACTTGCAAATTTTTTATTTTATGATAAAATATTTGTGCATGAGAGGAGAGAAAAAATGTTAGCATATGTTAAAGGTATTTTAGAGATAAAAACAAAAGGATATATAGTAGTAGAAGCTGGCGGACTTGGCTATAAAATATTTATGCCAGAGTCAACAATAGCTAGTGTTGGAGATATAGGAGATAATGTCAGAATATATACATTTATGAGAGTTAGAGAGGATGATGTTAGCTTATATGGATTTTTAACAAATGAAGAATTGCGTATGTTTGAGCTATTATTAAGTGTAGGTGGAATAGGTGCAAAAGGTGCACTAGGAATATTGTCTAATATTACACCATCACAATTTGCGTTAGCTGTTATATCAAATGATGTAGCAATATTAAAAAAAGTGCCAGGAATAGGACCTAAAACAGCTCAAAGAGCAATATTAGAGTTAAAAGACAAACTAAAAAAAGAACAAGAAATTTCACTTGCAGAGGGAGAAGAAGCTTCAAGTATAGAAAAAACTATTAAAGAAGATGAAAAGGTATCAGAAGCGATAAGTGCTTTACAAGTTTTAGGATACAGCAAACGAGAAATAGTAGAAGCACTACAAAATGTAGAATTAACCTCACTATCAGTAGAAGATATTATAAGAAAAGGACTTACTAATTTAGCTAAGAAATTATAACAGTTAGAGTAGGCACAGCGACTTTGATATATATTTTTTCATGCTTTAGCCCAAGAAAAAACATATTCAAGGTGCAAATGACGTGCCGAATAGATTAAAATAGAGATAAAAGGAGCTTAGAACAATGGACATGAGTAAACCACTTGCTTACAGAATGAGTCCAAAAACTCTAGATGATTATGTAGGACAAGAGCATATTTTAGGTAAAGATAAAATTTTGTATAGAACAATAAAAGCAGATAGATTATCTAGCATTATATTATGGGGGCCTCCAGGCTGTGGAAAAACATCACTTGCAAGAGTTATTAGTAATACAACAAAATACAAATTTTTAAAAATAAATGCAGTAACATCAGGTGTATCAGATATAAAAAACGCGGTAGAAACAGCACAAAATGTATTATTGAATCCATCTGGTAAATGTATTTTATTTATAGATGAGATACACCGTTTTAACAAATTACAGCAAGATGCTTTACTTCCTTACGTGGAAAATGGCACTATAATATTAATAGGAGCCACAACAGAAAACCCTTATTTTGAAGTAAATAAAGCTTTAATATCAAGATCAATGGTATTTCATTTGCAACCATTAACAGATGAAGATATATTTAAAATACTAAAAAAATCTTTAGTATCTGAAGTTGGGTTGGGAAGTTATAATATAAAAATAGAAGATGAAACCTTAAAAAAACTTGCGATAACTTCAGGTGGAGATGTTAGAACAGCACTAAATGGGCTAGAAGTTGCAGTTTTAACAACACAAATGGACTCAAATGGAATAATAAATATTACAGATGAAATATTAAAAGAATGTGTGCAAACTAGAAAGGCTGTATTTGATAAAAAAGGTGATAGCCATTATGATAATATTAGTGCATTTATAAAATCAATGCGCGGAAGTGATGCGGATGCAGCGTTATTTTACTTAGCTAGAGCATTAAATGCAGGAGAAGACCCAGTATTCATGGCCAGAAGAATAGTAATTGCAGCAGCAGAAGATGTAGGAATGGCAAATCCAAATGCATTAGTAGTTGCAACATCAGCTATGCAAGCTGTAACTATGGTTGGAATGCCAGAAGCTAGGATCATTTTGGCAGAAGCTGCTGTTTATGTAGCAACATCTAAAAAATCAAATGCTGCTTATTTAGGAATAGATAAAGCCTTAGCAGATGTTGCTAATAAGGATACTGGAACAATACCAATGCATATTAGAAATGCACCAGCAGAAGGAATGTCAAAAGAAGGATATGGAGTAGGGTATAAATATCCACATGATTATCCAAATCATTGGGTAGAGCAACAATATTTACCAGACAAAATGTTAGGAACGAAATATTATATAAAAGATGATACAGTTGAAGACTAAAAAAATATCAGCTAATAAAAATAGCTGATATTTTTTTGCTTATTTACTTTTTATTTTTTGTCTTTAATAACTTCATTAATAGCACCTAAGCTACTTAATGTATTTGTTGCTTCAAAAGGAATAAATACTTTATTTGCCTCACCATTAGCAACTTCTTTTAAAGTTTCTAAAGACTTTAATTGTACTAATTTTTCATCTGGTTTTGCTTTCATCATAGCATCGTAAACCATTTGAATTTCTTGTGCTTTTGCTTCAGCTACTTGTTTAATTGCTTCAGCTTCACCGGCAGCTCTTCTAATTTTTGATTCTTTTTCAGCTTCAGCCTCTAAGATAGCAGCAGCCTTTTTACCTTCTGCTAAAGTAATTGCAGATTGTCTTTCACCCTCAGCTTGTAAAATTAAAGCTCTTTTATTTCTCTCAGCATTCATTTGTTTTTCCATTGCATCTCTGATATCTGCTGGAGGAGTAATATCTTTAATTTCAACTCTATCTACTTTACAACCCCATTGATCTGTTGCCTCATCAAGAATCACTCTTAACTTATCATTAATAGCATCTCTTGAACTAAATGTATCATCTAAGTCCATTTTACCAACAATATCACGAATTGTAGTAATTGCTAAATATTCAATACCTTTTTTCAAATTTTGAATTTCATAAACTGCTCTTGCTGGATCTGTAATTTTATAAAACACTACTGTATCAATAGTAATAGTAACGTTATCTTGAGTAATTACTCCTTGTGGTGGAATATCCATTGTTTGTTGCTTTAAGCTTACTATACTACGAACATGATCAACAAATGGAATAATAACTGTAAGACCAGCATCAGCTACTTTGTGAAACTTACCAAGCCTTTCAATAATATATACTTCAGACTGTTTTACTATTTTAATTGTATTAAATGCTATAATCAAAATAATAACTAATAATGCGATTAAAACCCACATCATAATAAAAATCCTCCTTAAAAATTAATCTCATTTATACTTATAACATTTATATTATACTATATTCTTGGAAAAAAAGGAATATATTTTTAAAAAAAATGTAACACCTTGTCAATTTTAATATTTTGTGATATAACTAAAAAGTCTAAATAAAAAATATAATTTATGAATAATATATTATATGAAGGTGGGATAATATGAAAGAACAAATAGTTTCAATATTAAATAACTATCATCAAGAACACATATTAAATTACTACAAAATATTGAGTAAAGAGCAGCAAGATACAATAGAAAAACAAATATTAGACATAGACTTTGAACAGTTACATAATCTTTATGAAACTACTAAGCAAGAAAAAATTATAGAAGAAAAAAAGCTACAAAATATTAAATATACTGATAAGGCAAAACTAAGCGAAAAGGAAAAAAACGAATTACAAAAAATTGGAGAAGACGAAATAAAAAAAGGCCATTATGCTGTTATAACAATGGCAGGTGGTCAAGGAACTAGGTTAGGGCACTCAGGGCCAAAAGGAACATATGCTTTAGAAACAATAAATGGAAAAAAATATATATTTGAAATAATTGTAGATACTTTAAAACAAGCAAACGCAAAATATGGAGTTTCAATTCCATGGTATATTATGACAAGTAGAGAAAACAATAAAGAAACAATTGAATTTTTAGAACAAAATAATTACTTTGGATACAATAAAGAAAATGTAAAATTCTTTGTACAGGGAGAACTACCACTAATAGATATAAAAGGAAAAATTATATTAGACAAAAATGGAAAAATAAAAGAAGCAGCAGACGGAAATGGTGGAATTTATGAAGCATTTGCAAGAGAAGGACTAATAAAAGAATTAAAAAATAATAAAATTGACTGGATTTTTGTTAGCGGAATTGATAATATATTATCAAATTTTGTAGATCCTGTTTTACTAGGGTTAACAATTAAAGAAGAAAATGTGATTGCTTCTAAATCAGTTGTAAAAACTAACCCAAAAGAAAAGGTTGGAGTTTTCTGCAAAATGAATGGAAAACCTAAAGTAATAGAATATATTGACTTACCTGAAGAAATGGCAGAAGAAAGAGACGAAAATAATGAATTAGTATATGGAAATGTTAATATAGGAACTTATCTTTATAATAGAAGTGTTTTTGAAGACTTAGCAGATGCTAAATTACCATACCATGCAGCTTTTAAAAAATCAGGGTATTTGGACTTAAATGGTGAATTTATAGAGCCAGAAGAGCCAAATGTATACAAATTTGAGGCATTTATATTTGATGCGTTTCCAAGGTATAATGAAATGACGATATTAAGAGTAAAAAGACAAGATGAATTTGCACCAATAAAAAATCGTACAGGGAATGACAGCCCTGAAACAGCTATCAAGTTATATAATGAAAAATATAAATAAAAAGGAGAATAAATATTATGGAAAATGTAATAGGTTTAGTAATGGCAGCAGGAACAGACAATAGAATGAAATCAAAAAAATCAAAATTAGCACAAGAGCTATATGGAAAAGCTGTTATTAAAAGGGTTGTTGACAGTATAAAAAAAGCAGGAGTAGAAGAAGTAGCAGTCATTGTTGGAGATAACAGAGAAGAAATTGAAAGCATTTTAAAAGATGAAGTTATATATTTACATCAAGAACAATGCTTAGGTACAGGTCATGCAATTATGCAAGCAACTAGTTACTTAGAGCAAAAAAGTGGAAAAGTAGTAATTGCTAATGGTAATGTTCCATTAATAACACCAGAAACTATTAGAGACTTAATAGAAAGATCAGAAGAAAAAAATGAAGCAGCTACAATACTTACAGGTATTATAAGCGAACCAACAGGTTATGGAAGAATTATCAGAGAAAATAATAGAATAACAGAAATTATTGAAGAAAAAGAATTAACAGAAGAAGAAAAGAAAATATTAGAAATAAATGCAGGAATATACTGCTTTGATGTTGAAGAAATAACAAAAATTATAGGAACACTAAAAAGAAATAGTATGGGATTATACTATTTAACAGACGTAATTAAAATGCTTGTTGCATCAGGAAAAAATGTAGGAGGACTTTTAGTTGAAGACAATACAGAAATTTTAAGCTTAAATACTAAAATCCAATTAGAAATGTTAACAAGAATTTTAAGAATAAAAATTAATACAATGCATATGAACAATGGTGTAACAATTGAAGATATAAACACAACATATATTTATGATGATGTAGAAATAGGAATGGATACAGTAATTCACCCAAATACAACAATTAAATCAGGAGTTGTAATTGGAGAAGACTGCAACATAGGACCAAACGCATATATTCGTGAAGGATGTAAACTAGCAGACAAAGTAAAAATAGGAAGCTTTGTAGAAATAAAAAAAGCAATTATTGCAGAAGGATCAAAGGTACCACACCTATCATACATGGGAGATTGCGAAATTGGTACAAAATGTAATATTGGATGTGGAACAATTACATGCAATTATGACGGAAAAAATAAACATAAAACAAAAATTGGAGACAACTGCTTTGTAGGTTCAAATGTAAACTTAATAGCACCAATAACTTTAGGAGACCATGTAATAGTAGCAGCAGGTTCAACAATTACTCAAGATATACCATCAGAAGCATTAGGTATTGCTAGAGAAAGACAAACAAATAAAGAAGAATGGAATAAAGGAAAATAAACCTAAAAAGAAAAGGGCTTTTGCAAATTTGCAAAAGTCCTTTTTGTGACATTATTGTTGTTCGCCAGGTATAAAGTAGTCTACAACTCCATACACAATAGCACCAACTATTGCAGCCATCCAAGAAACAGTATAACCTGCAACAAAATATTGAGTTACATATAATACTATTGCAGATAGAACAAAACCTACAAAACCTTTACCAAAAGAACTAGCATGTAAGCCAGTAAATTTAGTAATTAAATAATCAATAACTGTAAGAACAATTGCTGCAGCTGCTAAAGCCCAAAAATTACTAATACTAAAGCCAGGAGTAAAAAATGCTGTAATAGCAAGAACTATGGCAGCAGTGATTAATCTACCAATTATTTGCCAAGCTGTACCTTTTGTATTAGAATTAGTACTTGTATTTTCGTTTGACATGTTTAACCCTCCTTAATTAAAAAATAAGTTACATGGTTTGCTAATTTTATTATTTACTCAAAAACAAAAATTATTCAAACAATGAATAATTTTTTTATTTTGGCTCAAAATTATATTAAAAACTTGTGAAAGGATTAAAAAATGATAATAACTTTAATAAGAACTATTGTATTATACATACTTGTTTTGGTAGTTATGAGGTTAATGGGAAAGAGAGAAATAGGGCAATTACAGCCATTTGAACTTGCAATTTCAATTATGATTGCAGATTTGGCATCAATACCTATGACAGATGTTGGAATACCAATTACAAACGGAATTATTCCAATTTTAGGACTTTTAGTAATGCATTTAGTAATTTCTATTATAAACATCAAAAGCATAAGAGGAAGAGAAATTTTATGTGGAAGGCCAACAATACTAATATATAGAGGAAAAATAGACGAAAAAGCTTTGAAAAAAGAAAGATTTACAATAAATGAATTAGAAGAACGACTAAGAGGAAACAATGTTGTAAATTTAGGTGATGTTGAATATGCAATATTAGAAACAAGTGGACAAGTAACTGTAATTCAAAAGCCTAATAAGCGTACAACAATACCAGAAGACTTTAATGTAGAACCAGACTATGAGGGCTTACCTTATGATTTAGTAATAGACGGGAAAGTATTAAATGAAAACTTAAGAAAAATTGGTAAAAATGAAATATGGCTTAAAAAGCAAGTGGAAAAATTTAATATGACACCACAAGAAGCCTTAATAGTAACTTTTGATGGAAAGGGACAAATATTCTGCCAGAAAAAAGAAAAATAATTAGACAGGGGAGAAATATGTATAAAGAATTAGTTATTATAATTATAATAATAGTGCTAGTTATAGCAGGTAATATTATAACTCAAAATAATACAAATAAAACAGTAGAGACAATGAGTGAAGAGCTTAACACATTTAGAAATGAAATCTCAAGCGAAAATGTAAAAAAACAAGAAGTACAAGATCATATAAGTAAAATAAATGACACTTGGGATAAAAAATCAGAAACTTTAGCATATTATATAGAACATAATGAACTAGAAAAAGTAAGCACAGAACTTGCAAAATTGAAAGCAGATGTTGAAACAGAAAATTATGATTTTGCAATAGAAAATTTAGACAATTGCGTATTTATATTAGAACACATAAAAGACAAATCTGCATTAAAAATTGTAAATATATTTTAAGCCAATAATAGTGGTAATATGAAAGTTTTCATATTACCACTATTGAAAATTAGTATAATATCCTACTGGTTGCTTTATTATAAACTCAGCAGCTTTTAATGCACCTTCAGCAAAAATACTACGAGAATAAGCAGTATGCTTAACCTCAAGGCATTCATTTTCATTAAAAAATATTACACTATGTTCACCAACAATATTACCACCTCGAATACTAGAAAAACCAATTTCATTTTCCTCTCTTTTTTCATGCTTTTGCATTCTGTTTAATTCATAAAAATATTTATTATTATTTGCTGCTTGAATAGCATCTGCAAGAGCCAAAGCGGTTCCACTAGGACTATCTAATTTTTCATCGTGATGTGTCTCAACAATTTCAATTTCAGTATCTGACAATTTGGTAGAAATGAAGCTGACAATTTCTTTCATTAAAGTAATTTCATATGACATGTTTGAAGACTGAAAAATAGCAATATATTTAGAAGCATCTAGAATTTTATTTTGCTGTTCTTGAGTAAAACCGGTAGTAGCTATTACAAGAGATATTTTTTTATTTAATGCGAACTCTAATAAATTCATAGTAGATTCAGGAGCAGAAAAATCAATAACAACATCAGGTAACTCAAAAATATTATTAAAATCATTATAAATAGGGTATGAAAAATTATGCATTATAGTTCTATCAAAACCTCCTAATAAATGCATATTAGTATGCTGCTTAACTAATTTAGCAACTTCATTTCCCATTTTCCCATTAACTCCATTTATTAAAACCTTTATCATAGAATACCTCCTTAAATTATGGTTAAAAAACAGAGTCAAAAATCATAAATTTAGTTTTAATAATGATTTTTGACTCCGCCTAAGGAATCATAATTTAATATATTCTATTCAATTTAAGTTATATTATTCTAAAAATGAGCAAACTTAAAAACACATAAGCATATTTGTAAAACTTTTTAGAATGCAAAATACTTTTAATATATTTACAAGTTTCAACCAAAGCACTATATTTATCAGCAAATGTAACTACGACTGTTTCTTTGTAATGTGGAATTTTAATAGTAACTGGCCACATATGGTTAACAATTACATCTTTTTCTATATTATTCAAATTAAAAATTGCGGTAGCATTTTTTAATGCAACTTTTGGATGCATAAAAGCATGCTGACCTTTCCAACTTTTATCCTCTCTGATGTGATTATGCCAGTCATATAAAAACAAATCATGAAGCATTGCACCACGAGTAGCAGAAACATAATCTAAATTTAATTTTTTACAAACTATATATGTATAATATGCAACCTGCATACAGTGCTTATAGCAAGAAGTATGTGCATGTTGATTATATATTTTCATTTTCTGAACTTTATCATTTTTAATCAAATCACTTATAATAGAAAAAAACTCTTCTAAAGAGGTGTTTTCAACTATTAAATCTTTTGTTGTCATAAAGTAATTTCTCCTTTTTTTAACTCTAATTAAATTATATCACATAGACATGCAAAATGATACCAAATTAATAGAATTTTAATAAATTACCACAAATTAACATTAAATCAATTTGAATTTTTGCAATTCTTTTTCTAAAATTTTTTGTTTTTCCAATGACATTGTAACTAAAGGCAAACGAACTCTCATACCTTCATAGCCCATCATAGATAAAGTAGACTTTACAGGAATAGGGTTTGTTTCACTAAATAAGCAATCTATTAAAGGGATTGCCTTTATTTGAGAATCTTTTGCTAAAGTATAATTACCACTTAAATAATCAAAAACCATATTATGCACAAACTTAGGGGCGATATTTGAAAGTACAGAAATAACACCAATTCCACCTAAAGATAAAATAGGGAGGGTTTGGTCATCATTGCCAGAATAGATATATAAATTATCTCCACATAAACTAGCAATTTTAGCTATTTGTGATATGTTGCCACTTGCTTCTTTTATTGCTACAATATTAGAAATTTTAGAAAGCTCTAAACAAGTTTTAGGTTCTATGTTTAAGCCAGTTCTACTAGGAACATTATATAAAATAATTGGCAAAGAAGTACTTTTTGCTATTTCTGTGTAATGCATAACTAAGCCATTTTGAGTGGTTTTATTGTAATATGGTGTAACAAGAAGTAAGCCGTCTGCACCAACCACTTCGGCATACTTGCTAAATTCAATTACAGCTCTTGTATTGTTTCCACCAGCACCAACAATAACAGGAATTTGCTTATGTACATTATCAATAGCAAATTTAGCAACTTGCTTTTTTTCTTCTAAGGTCATTGTAGAAGATTCACCAGTTGTACCAAGAATAATAAGAGCATCAGTACCTTGCTGAATTTGAAAATCAATAAGCTTTTTTAATGTATTGAAATCAACACCATCTTCAGTAAAAGGGGTAACTAAGGCTGTACCACAACCAATAAATATATTTTTTTTCAAAACAATACCTCCATATTTTTTTATATAATATGTAGGTACAACAAAAAATGCCAACTAAAAATTAGCTGACATTTATGATTTATTTTAAAAATCCACTTATAATTTGTTCTTCAGCTTCTTTTTCTGTAAGACCAAGAGTCATAAGTTTAATAAGTTGTTCTCCTGCAATTTTTCCAATAGCAGCTTCATGAAGCAAACTTGCATCAACATCATTTGCTACTATCTTAGGGGTAGAAGTAACTTTTGCCTTATCCATAATAATCGCATCACATTCAACATGTCCAAAGCATTTATTATTTCCATTAACATTTGAACTAAATTCTTGAACAGAGTTGTCTCTTGCAATAGCACGAGAAGCAACATGTACACTAGAATTTTCGCCATTTAAGTCAATATCAAAAATGCTTTTAGCTATTTGATTTCCAGAAGTCATAACTCTTTCTGTAATAACTAAACTTGTATTATCACCAAGCTCACCTTTAGTCTCACGAACTGTAGAAGAAACACCTTCGATTTGAATAGTTTCCATTTCTAATGTAGAACCTTCTTCAAGATTTACAATTGTTTGAGGATTTAAAATTCTATCACCAGTTCCATTACCTTCTCCATAATGTTTTTCAATGTATTTTACTTTAGCACCTTTTGATAAGTGGAATGTATGAATACCATCATGTTCTGAAGTTTCGCAAGAGCTGTTATGGATACCACAACCTGCTACAATTACTACATCAGCATTTTCACCAACATAAAAATCATTGTATACGACATCATTAAAACCTGCTTCAGTTAGTATAACAGGGATGTGCACACTTTCATTTTTAGTATTTGGTTTAATAATAATATCAATACCAGGCTTATCTTGCTTTGTGACAATATCGATATTGGCAGTAGTATTTCTTGCAACGCCTTTGCCATTTTCACGAATATTGTATGCACCAATTGGAGTTTTTTCAATATCAGCAATGGTTTTTAATAGATTTTTTTCAATTGTATCTAATTTATTTTCAATTTCATTACTCATATTAGTTACCTCCTTTTTCAAGCATTACCTTACATGGCTTTTGAGTGTTATTTAAAAGTAGGGGAAGAACCTCTTCTTTTTGACCAACAGCTTGTACTTTTCCATCAACAAGTAAAATAATTTCATCTGCAATATTTAAAATTTTTTCTTGGTGAGAAATAATAACTATTGAAGAATCACTAATTTCAGAATGCATTTTTTCAAATACGGAAATTAAGCTATTAAAGCTCCATAAATCAATGCCAGCCTCAGGTTCATCAAATACAGTAAGTTTAGATTTTTTAGCTGCAAGCATAGCAATTTCAATACGTTTTAATTCTCCGCCAGAAAGTGAATTACTAACTTCTCTGTTTAAATAGTCTTTTGCACATAAACCAACATCAGAAAGATAGTTACATGCCTCTGAAACATTTATAGTATTACCAGAGCTTAGTTCTATTAAATCCCTAACAGTTAAACCTTTGAATTTTACAGGTTGTTGAAAAGCAAAGCCAATTCCAAGTTTAGCTCTATCAGTAATTCCCATAGCAGTAATGTCTTTTCCATCAAAGAAAATACTACCAGAATCAGGCTTTAAAATACCCATAATAATTTTAGCAAGAGTAGATTTTCCAGAACCATTAGGCCCAGTTATTGCAACTAACTTGCTATTATCTATTTTTAAACTTATGTTATCTAAAATTTGTTTGTTGTCTCTAAAATAAGAAACATTTTTAAGCTCTAACATAATTTTACCTCCTTAAAATTTAACGCATATATTGTACCACAAAATAAGCAAAAATACTAGATTTTGAATAATATTTAGCAAAAAATACTTGCTTTTACAAAAAAATGGTGCTAGAATATAAAACATAAAAAACAAAGCCAATAAAAAAGCAAAGTAAGTAGAAGATAAGGTGGTTTTAGAGAGTAGGAACGGTGGGAGCCTATACTATCCTTTTACAGAAATTTCACTTTTTTGGTCTTTTTTTGAAAACAAGTAGAAAAAAGCGCTAGCAACGTTATAGCTAAAATAAGGTTAATTATAAATAATTAATAAATTTAGGTGGTACCACGAATCCGTTTCGTCCTATTAGGGCAAAACGGGTTTTTTGTATTAACCGGAAAGGAACACATATATGCAAGAACAAATTGCTAAAATTAAAGAAAATGCGCTAAATGAAATAAATAGTGCTAAAAACGCAAAAGAATTAGATGAAGTAAGAGTTAAATATTTAGGTAAAAAAGGAGAACTTACTTTAATATTAAGAGGAATGGGGGGGCTTTCAGCAGAAGAAAGACCTATTATTGGTAGTTTGGTTAACCAAGTAAGAGACGAATTAGAAAGTAGAATTGAAAATGAAGAAAAACATTTTGCAGATTTAGAAATTCAAAATAGATTATTAAATGAAAATATAGATGTTACAATGCCAAGTAAAAAGCTAAACTTAGGAAGTGTGCATCCAATAACACAAATTATTAAAGATGTAGAAGAAATTTTTATTGGTATGGGGTACGAAATTGCAGATGGACCAGAAATAGAACTTGCTACATACAATTTTGACAAATTAAATACACCACCAGATCATCCAGCAAGAGATATACAAGATACATTTTACATTACAGACGATATAGTACTTAGGTCACAAACATCACCAGTACAAGCAAGAGTAATGGAAAGTAAAAAACCACCAATTAAAATTATTTGCCCAGGTGCAGTGTATCGTTCTGATAGTGTAGACGCAACACATTCACCAGTGTTTCACCAAATTGAAGGCTTGGTAATAGATAAAAATATATCAATGGCAGACTTAAAAGGAACTTTAGCAATGTTTACTAAAAAATGTTTGGGAGAAAAAACAGAAATTAGATTTAGACCACATCATTTTCCTTTTACAGAACCAAGTGCAGAAGCTGATGTGTCATGCTTTGTATGTGGTGGAAAAGGATGTAGAGTTTGTAAAGGAGAAGGATGGATAGAACTTTTGGGATGTGGAATGGTTCACCCAAATGTACTTAGAAACTGTGGAATTGACCCAGAAGAATATTCAGGTTTTGCTTTTGGTTTTGGAGTAGAAAGAATTGCTATGGCAAAATTCGGAATTGATGATATGCGTTTATTATATGAAAACGACATTAGATTTTTAAAACAATTTTAAAGTAGTAGAAGTTAAAAGAAAGGATGATAAAGATGAAAGCAAGTATAGAGTGGTTAAAAGAATATGCAGACATAAATATAACTGCTAAAGAATTAGCCGATATATTAACAATGACAGGTTCTAAGGTAGAAACTATTGAAGAACAAGGAAAAGATATTCAAAATGTTGTTGTAGGAAAAATATTAGAAATTAAGCCACATGAAGATTCAGATCACTTAGTGGTAACAAAAGTAAATGTTGGGGAAGAAATACTACAAATAGTAACAGGCGCTAATAATATTAAAGTTGGAGATATAGTTCCAATAGCAAAAAACGGTGCAAAACTTCCAGGCGGAATAGAAATAAAAACAGGTAAATTAAGAGGAGTAGAATCATGTGGAATGATGTGCTCAGTAGGAGAATTAGGGTTAGATATTAATAATTATCCAAATCAAATAGAGCATGGAATAATGATACTAGACTCTGAATTGGAAAACAAAATAGGAGAAGACATAAAAGATGTATTAGGAATAAATCAAACAGTAATTGATTTTGAAATAACTCCTAATAGACCAGATTGCTTATCAATAGAAGGCTTAGGAAGAGAAGTAGCAGTATCATTAAATGAACCTTTTAAAGCACCACGCAAAAACATAGATGAAATGCAAATAGAGAACAAAGATAATGTAGAAGGGATAACAGTTGAAATTACAGCTCCAGATTTATGTTACAGATATATCGCTAGGGTTGTAAAAAACGTAAAGATTGCACCATCACCAGAATGGATGGTAAAAAGATTAAATAGCTGTGGAATAAGAGCAATAAATAATATAGTAGATATTACAAACTATGTTATGCTAGAAATGGGCCAACCAATGCATGCATTTGATATAAATTCAATAGATGGAACACACATTACAGTTAGAAGAGCAAAAGATGGTGAGAAAATAACTACATTAGATGATCAAGAAAGAGAATTAAATGAAAACATGTTAGTTATTGCAGATGCCAAAAAGCCAGTAGCTATTGCTGGTGTTATGGGTGGTCAAAACTCTGAAATAGAAGAAGATACTCAAACAGTGGTATTTGAATCAGCAGTATTTAACGGTGGCAGTGTAAGAAAAACAGCAAAGGCAGTAGGACTAAGAACAGAAGCATCTAGCCGTTATGAAAAGGGGCTATCTTCTGAAAATGCAATAAGAGCTATAAACAGAGCAGTAGAATTAGTTGAACTATTAGGCGCAGGAGAAGCGGTAGAGGGAAAAGTTGACATATATCCAACTAAACAAAAAGTAAACAATATTCCTCTAAATGTAGATAGAATAAATGCTTTAATAGGAACAAACTTGACAAAACAAGAAATGATAGATATTTTAAAAAAGCTAGACATGCAAATAGAAAATGATATTGTTGTTCCACCATATTTTAGACAAGATGTTGAACAATTAGCAGATGTTGCAGAAGAGGTTTTAAGATTTTATGGCTATGACAAACTTGGCACAACACTAATAAATGCAGAAACTACACTTGGTGGAAAAAACAAGGAACAAAAAATATCAGATGAAATATCAAAATTTTTAGTAAATATAGGATTATCAGAAATTTGTACATTTGGATTTTTAAGTGAAAAAGATTTGGCTAAATGTAATATTACAGAGGGTAATGTATATTTAAAAGAAGCAATAAAAATTCAAAACCCACTTAGTGAAGATTATAGCTTAATGAAAACTACATCTGTACCAACAATGATGCAAATGCTTGCTAATAACAACAATTATAAAAACAAAGATGTAAAATTATTTGATTTGTCTAGGATATACCAAAACAAAAATGAAGCAATTGAAAATGGAAAATTACCGTTAGAAAGTAATATTTTAACAATTGGTATGTATAGTGATAAAGAAGATTTTTACACTTTAAAAGGAATTGTTGAAGACACAATAGAATTATCAGGAGTTTCAAAATTTGATATAAAAAAAGAAAAAGACAATGCAATGTATCACCCAGGAAGATGTGCAAACTTTGTAGTAGGAAATGATATAATTGCAACATTTGGAGAAGCTAATCCTTTGCTTACTAAGAACTATGACATAACACAAAGAGTATTGTTAGCAGAAATTAATTTAGATAAACTTACTAAATATTCAAGAAAAAACAAGAAATATGCTCCAATTACTAAATTCCCTGCAATTGAAAGAGACATTGCAATGGTAGTAAATGAAGATGTAGAAGTTGGAGAAATTGAAAAGATTATTCAGAAGAAAGCAAAGAAAAACTTAGAAGAAGCTAAACTATTTGATGTGTATAGAAGTGAGAAGCTTGGAGAAAATAAAAAGAGTGTGGCATATAGCTTAAAATTCAGAGTTCCAGATAGAACATTAAAAGATGAAGAAATAAATGAAATTATGAAAGAAATAATTTTAGAACTTGAAAAAAACTTGGGAGCTGAATTAAGAAAATAAGAAAAGAGTGGCGGTTGCCACTCTTTTTAAAACTTTTCTATCCACTTATTCAAAATGTTTATAGCAATTTCTTTAGTAACATTATTCTTATCAAATAAAGGATTGTATTCAACCAAATCAGCAGATTTTATAATATCACTATATTTTATAATTTCATCAGCTAAAGCATATGTTTCTTCTAAGTTAATACCATTTTTAGCAGGAATTGAAACTCCAGGTGCAACCTGTGGATCTATTAAGTCTAAATCAAAACTAATATGCACACCATTAGTACCGTTAGAAGCAATAGAAAAAGCTTTTTTGCAAACTTCCTCAACTCCATATTTCTTTATATCCTCAGTAGAAAATACAGTAACTCCGGCATCTAAAACATTACCCCACTCCCATGGGTCAATATCTCTGCCACCAACAATAACAGCATTTTTAGGGTTATAAAAAGGTCCATCATGAAAATCAGCCAAAATACTTTTTTCGTAATGGGTAGCAACAGCTAAAGGCAAACCATGTAAATTTCCAGTAACTGAAGTTGGGTAAGTATTAAAATCTGCATGTGAATCAAACCAAATAATTCCCATATTATTATTTTCTTTAATAGATGCTAAACTTGAACCTATTGCTGTAATATGATCCCCGCCAACTAATAAAGGAAATTCTCCATCTTGTATAACCTTACGAGTTGTATTATATAACCTTTGATTAAACTCATTAATCCCTTCCAAATTTCTTTTTTCATTTTTTGTGTCTAAAGCTTTTACAGCAAGAACCAAATTGTGCATTTTTTCATAATACGCATTTTTTTCTTCAGCATTCATATTTTCTTCAAAGTGAATTTCATGCATATCCAATAAAAGTGAGTTAAAATCATCAACAAAATGATTTATATCTTTTTTATTAGAAGAAGTAAAAAGTTTCATTTCTTCAGTCTTTTTTCCACTTTTTAAAATATAGTTTTGAGAAATATTATTTGACTCTAAGCATTCTGTTAAAGCTTGTGCACCAAGTTCTGCACCATCAATCTTTAAGCCTAAATCAGTACAAGCACTTATAATAGATACTTTTTTCATTTTAAAATTCCTTTCGATTTCTTTAATTATAATGATGATGATAATTATCAAACATCAGTAATCAAGCAAATTTCATTATATCAATAAGCAAATAAAAAGTCTAGTATTTTTGTAATTTATTTGATTTCAACAACAGTTACACCCATTTCACCTTCACCAAATGTTCCCATACGAAAATTTTTAACATGAGGATGAGTTCTTAAAAATGAATGTATACCTTCACGTAATTTTCCGGTTCCTTTACCATGAATTATTCTAACAGGTGAAATATTTGCTGAAGCACAATTATCCAAATACTTATCAATAACATAAACAGCATCATCAACATTTTGGCCAATAACATTTATTTCAGGAGAAACCAATTTAGCCTTAGGTTCTTTATTAGTAGTAACTTTTCCTGGAGCTTTTAAATTCAAAGTATTGGTTAATCCCTTTTTTAAATCTGTAATTTTGATATTCATTTTCATGCTACCAACCTGAACTTGAATCTCATCAGACTTATTTATTTTATTACCTACAATTATTCCATGTGCACCAAGAGAAACAACATAAACATTCAATCCATCTTTTATATCAGATTTAGTTAATGTTTCAAAGCTATTATTTGAATCTTTATAGTGAATAGAGTTTAAATTTTTTAAATCATCATTTAATTTGTTTCTTAAATTGTTTGCATGCTTTAAATCAGAAGAACTATTAAGCTCATGAATAATTTCAGTAGCTTCTTCTTTGGCAGATAACAAAATATCTCTAGCCTCTAATCGAGCATTTTCTAACATTTCAATCCTTTTTGCTGCAACATCATCTTGTTTATGTTCTAAACTTTTTCTTAGTGATTCAACTTGTTTTAAATTTTTTTCTATTTCGTCTTTTTGCTTTTCGATTTCCAACTTATTATCATAAATACTTTTTAATAATTCTTCAATTGAAATTTTATCTTCTTTTAAATAGCTATTTGCTAAATTTAAAATTTGCTCATTTAAACCTAGCCTTTTACTGATAGCAAAAGCATTGCTTTTACCAGGAATACCAACAAGCAACCTATAAGTAGGTCTTAAATTTTCTATATCAAACTCAAAGCTTGCATTTTCAAAACCATTTGTTACTAAAGCAAATTCTTTTAATTCTTGGTAATGAGTAGTACAACAAACAAGGCTGCCAGCATCTTTTAAATAACTTAAAATGCTAATAGCTAAAGAAGAACCTTCTAAAGGGTCTGTACCAGAACCAAGTTCATCTAATAAAACTAAGCTGCTGTCATCACAGGCATTAGTAATCTCTACAATATTTTTCATATGAGAAGAAAAAGTACTAAGAGACTCTTGGATGCTTTGCTCGTCACCAATATCAGCAAAAATGTGAGAAAACACACAAATACTACTATTTCCATCACATGGAACTGGAATACCAGAGTAAGCCATAAGAAGTAACAAACCAACAGTTTTTAAAGCAACAGTTTTTCCACCAGTATTAGGACCAGTAATTAAAAGTGAAACATAATCTTTTCCTAAAGAAATATTAATAGGAACTACTTTATTACAATCAATTAAAGGATGCCTTGCTTTGCAAAAGTCAATGTACTTTTGAGTATTTAAAATAGGTACTGAACCTACTATGTCAACACCAAAACTAGCCTTTGCAAAAATCAAATCAATATTAGCAATAAGAACTAAATTTGTTTTCAATTGTTCTACATATTCATAAAGAGAAGAAGAAAGTATATGTAAAATTTTTTCAATTTCTAATTCTTCTTCAATTTTTATGTGATTAATTTTGTTGTTTAATTCAAATATGCTAGTTGGTTCAATATATAAAGTAGAACCACTGCTAGATGTGTCATGAATAAAACCCTTTATATAACTTCTATATTCTTCTTTCACAGGTATAACATAACGATTATTACGAATTGTAACTATTGGCTCCATTATGTACTTAGCGTAAGTACTAGAATGAATAAATCCATTTAGCTTATCTTTAATTTCTTGTTCATAACCTTTTTTGTTTCTTCTTAAGCTAGAAAGTTTATTTGATGCATTATCAGCCACAGTATTTTCATCAATTATTTTATTAAAAATATTTTTTTCAATTGAAGGGTTTGAATATAGAAAGCTAAAATACTTTTCTAAATATTCATAAGAATTTGGTAAACCACTATAAAAATATTCTTTTAATTCTCTACACATTTTTAAAAGCATAGCTAAATTAAGCAAACCTTTTATAGACAAAGTTTGGTTACTCTCTAAAACTTTAATATATTGTTCTAGTTGCTCAATTTCATAAAATGGGGGTATACCTTTTTGATGCAAAAGAATGTCAGCTTGCTTAGTTTCATTAAGCAAAATATCAACCTGTTCAAAAATAAAGTTTGGAGTTAACGTTTTACATAAATTTTTACCTAAATAAGTTTTACAAAAAAGTTCCAACTTTTTTAAAATTTCATTATATTCCAATTTATTTAAAATAGATTCCATAATAAACCTCACATACAATATATTATGCCACAAAATATACAAAAAAACAAGTTTGTTTAGGCATTTTAAACTAATGAATGATATAAAAAATATTGAAAAAAATTAAAATAAAATCTTGACCGCACATAACAAGTTATGTAAGGTTATCAATAATAGAGTTAAATCGACACAAAAGTAAAAGACCATTATTAACAAAATAAAAAAGGGGAAAAAGTAAAATGAAACGACCAAAGCAAACGGAGGCTATTATATAGCACGATTTGAAGCAAGTGGAACAGATGCAAGAATATAATCAAAATATAATCAACCAGTATTAGCAGATATGACCCAGCCAAATGCAGCAAAAGCAGCAAGAGAAATGTATGGAGAAGTAAAAGAAAATAATAAATTAATATATGCCAATGATTTAGCAAACAGTTATGCATGGGACACAGCAATAATATTTATACAGACGTATTCAGGAACATCAGATTATGCAAATCAAAATAAAGGTAAATCATTTGCAAATACGGGAAAAAATAATGATAAATACTGTAACATATGTGATATGTCAGGGAATGCATATGAATGGACCACTGAGTATTCTACATATTCTGAAAGTGATGAATTCCGCCCATGTGTTGCTCATGGAGCATCTTACAGTACTCTTGGCACTCAAGCTTATGATAATACATCTTCTCGCAATCACGCTCTTTCATCTACTAGCGGTGGGAATATCATCGGCCTACGTTCCATGCTTTATGTGAAATAGCACTAAGAGGCTTTAACAAACTATAAAAAGAAATTTGATAAAAACGATATTACATAATGACAATAATAAATTTTTATTTATTATTGTCATTTAATTTTATACATTACCACAAACTTACTATTGAAATTGTATTTTTTTTGTGTTATAACTAATATTAGTTTGATATGAAAGGAATGAATAAAAATGAGCAAAAATACAAAACGTAAAAAAGATATAGGAAAAATTGCAACTAAAATAATCATGATAATGTTAATAGCCATGATGTTATTATCTGTCGCTGCTACATTAATTTATTACATTATATTTAATAAATAAATTAGAACAAAAGAGGTAAAAAATGTTTGAAAATTTAACATTAAGTTTTTATGGAATATGGAGTTCATTTACAAGCTATATGTCAGAACTAATGCAAAACCCATTTAAACTTTTAACTTTAATTTTAGATTTAGTAATAGTTGCATATATTGTATACAAATTTATTGTTTATGCTAAAAAATCTAGAATATGGCAATTAATAAAAGGAATAGTATTTGTACTTATAATTACAGCTATTAGTGAAATATTACAACTTAAAATTTTAAACTTTATATTAACAGCTTTTATGCCATATGGTGTAATTGCACTAATTGTAATATTTGCGCCAGAGCTTCGCAGAATGTTAGAACAATTAGGTACAAATAAAATAACTAAGTATTTTGGCATAGACAAAGACCTAGAAACCAAAACAAAAGAAGATGTATACAAAATTATTATAGCAGCTACTGAGCTTGCTAAAACTAAAACAGGTGGGTTAATAGTTATTGAAAGAGATATAAATATAAATGATATTATAGATAGTGGTGTAAAAATAGATTCAGACGTATCACCACAATTAATAGTTAACTTATTTACACCTAATACACCATTACATGATGGAGCTGTTGTTATATCAAACAACAAAATTGCAGCAGCAGCATGTATATTACCTTTAGCAGATGACAAAGATATTGCAAAAGAACTTGGAACAAGGCATAGAGCTGGAATAGGAATATCAAAAGAATCAGATGCAATAGCTGTTATTATATCTGAAGAAACTGGTAAAATTTCAGTGGCCGTAGACGGGAAACTAATAGCAGATGTAAAAGAAGAGGCTTTGAAAAATATTTTAATAAAACATATTATAAATAAAAGGTTTGCAACAGAGACCCAGAAAAAAATAAGACAATTTAAAATAAAAAAGGAAAAACAAGAATTAGATGAGAAACATTAAACTGACTATTGAATATGATGGAAAAGAATATAATGGGTGGCAAAAACAACCAAATAAACTGAATATTCAAGGCGAAATAGAAAAAGCAATTGAAAATGTTACTGGTAAACAAGTAGATTTAATTGGGTCTGGTAGAACAGATGCAGGAGTTCATGCATTTGGACAAGTTGCCAATTTTAAAATAGATTCAGAATTTCCAATAGAAAAAATGGCAACAGCAATAAACTCACAATTAAAAAAATCTATTTGTATAAAAAAAGCTGAAGATGTGCCACTAGAATTTCATAGTAGATATAATTGTCACAGTAAAACATATGAATATGTTATTGACAATTCTGAACAAGGAACAGCAATATATAGAAATTTTACATACCATATTTCTCAAAAATTGGATGTAAATAAAATGCAAGAAGCAGCATCATATTTAGTTGGCGAGCATGACTTTAGCAGTTTTAAATCTAGCGGAACAAGTAGCAAAAGTAGTGTCAGAACTATATATAGTGCAAAAGTAATGCAAAAGCAAAATCAAATAATTATTCAACTTACAGGAAATGGTTTTTTATATAATATGGTAAGAATAATATCAGGTACACTTGTGAATGTTGGAATGAAAAATATTGAACCAGAAGAAGTTAAAAAAATATTAGAAGCAAAAAACAGACAACTAGCAGGAAAAACATTACCACCACAAGGACTATTTTTGATAGAAGTAAAATACGATTAAACGACAGAAATGTCGTTTTTTGTATTAAAAGCCTACGGAAATACACAATTGCAAAGTTGCAATATTTACTTTTGGAACCTTTTTTGAAACAAAACATACAATATACTAAATAAAACAAGAGAGGGGAAAAGTATGAATACATTACTACTATTTTTTGCTTTCCCTGTTGCTACTATAATATTGGCCATTGTATTACAAAAAATATTAAATAATCCTTTGTTAGTGGCTGCAACGTTTTTTGCAATTTACTTAATTGTGGCTTTTGCTGCATTTGACGCTAGCTTTTTAGTTTATGCTATTGCATACACAATACTTGCATATATAACAGCTACTTTAACAAGACTAATATGCAGGCTTTTACAAATGCTAGCAAACCAAAACAACAACAGTTGCACTTATAGAGTGACAGAGAGACCAATTACTATTAGTACAAATTTATCTAGTGAGGGAAATGATGTAACTAGCAATACTACACTATTAACAACTGCAAATACATCAGCAAATAATAACTCACGCAGATGCAATTGTCGATATAGATAAATACACATTACAAAACGCTTTTTGAACTGAACCTAAAAAGTTGAAAAAACTTAGGGTTCAGTTCATTTTGAGCGTTTTAAAACGATATATTACAAATATATTACAAATACATTAAATTTACATTACAAACATAATTATATTATTGTTTTTAGGCAAAAAATGTTGTAAAATAAATATTGAGTAATAAAACACTAATTTTATGAGGAGGAATATAAAATGGCAATGAATCCAATGCAAAAAAAGGCGCAAAACTCATTTCTTTTAGGAATGTTAGTAACATTATTAGTTACAGGAATTATTATAGGTGTGTTAATATTAAGGCTAACACAAATAACAAAACAACAACAAGAAGAAAAAGCAAATTTAAAACAAGTTTATGTAACACAAACAGATATAAATTCAGGAGATACTGTAACATCTGATAAATTAGTTTTAAAAACAATAAATAGTAGTTTGGCTCCTTCAAATGTATTGAGTGCAACTGACCTAGAGTCAAAAGCTAATGTAACAGATGAAAAAGGCAACCTAGTTAGAAAAGTAAATATTATTTCAAAAATAAATATGAAAGCAGGAACAGTTGTTACAACAGACATGGTTAAAGCAGAAGGTGAACTTAATAATGATGTTAGAAAAGTTGAATATAATGCAATAACACTTACTTCTCAATTAAAAAGTGGAAAATATATAGATGTTCGTTTAAGATTACCAAGTGGTAGTGACTATGTTGTTGTATCACACAAAAAAATAGAAATACCAGAAGTTGATGGAGTAGAATCTGCACAAACAATTTGGCTTGAATTATCAGAAGATGAAATATTAACATTAAACTGTGCTATTGTAGAGTCATATAAAATGAAAGGCTCTTTGTTATATGCAATAGAATATATTGAACCAGGATTACAAGAAAAAGCAACTGTAAATTACTCACCAAATAATGAGGTTTATGAGTTGATTCAACAAGACCCTAACTGTGTTAAAGCAGCAGTGGATGAAATTGTAAAAAGAAATAGAGCTTTATCAAGAAACAATATAAATGCAGAACTAAATAGAAATACAGATACAGCAAAAGACGACGTAATTACTGGAATAGAACAAGAAATTAAACAAATGCAAGAAGAAAGACAAAAATACCTAGATTCATTAGGTGGATAAAATATAAAAATGGAGGTATAAATGAAAACAATAGGTTTTATTGGAGCATATGAAAAAATAGATTTATTAGAATATATTGCTAAACTATTAACAGCTATAAACAAAAAAGTTTTAATAATAGATACTACTATTTTACAAAGAGCAAAATATATTGTTCCAGTAATATCTCCAGCTAAGTCATACATAACTAGCTTTGAAGGAATTGATATTGCAGTTGGACTTTATAGCTACACAGCAATAAAAAACTATTTAGGAATTCCTGAACATGCAGTATTAGATTATGACTATATATTTGTAGATATAGATTCAATAGATGGAGCAACAAGTTTTGATATAAATACATTTGACAAAAACTATTTTGTTAGTGGGCTTGATGCATACTCTTTAAGAAGAGGTCTAGAGGTTTTAACAGAAATAAATGAACCACTCAAATTGAAAAAAATATTATTTTCACGAAACATGTCATATGATGAAGAAGAATATTTTAACTATTTAGCATTAGGCGTTAGAGTAACATGGGATGATGAGACTATATATTTTCAACTTGAGGTCGAAAATCAAGCAGCTATAATTGAAAATCAAATGGTACAAAGAATAAAGTTTAGGAGATTAACAGAATTATATAAAAAAAATCTACTTTATATAACAGATGAATTATTAGACAATAAAAATGAATCAGCAGATTTAAAAAGAGCATTTAAACAATTAGAAAAAGGAGTTTAAAGTCTAATGGCAATTATAACATTTTGTAGCAATGAAATAAAAGAAACAGGCCAAAGCATATCAGTAGCAGCAATAGCAGCATACATGGCGATAGAACATAATTATAAAATATTAGTTGTATCTACTAGTTTTAATGACTTAACATTAGAAAACTGTTTTTGGGAATATGACAAAATAAGACCAGCTAGTGTTATAAAAAAGAATGAAAGTGTTGGGCTAGAATCTGGAGTTGAGGGACTAATAAAAGCAATAAAAAGTAACAGAACTAGTAATGAAATTGTAAAAAATTATTCACGAACTGTTTTAAGAGACAGACTAGATATTTTAATATCGCCAGTAACAAAGTCATATCAAGAATATAATGAAATAGCTGAAAGTTATGTAGATATTTTACAAACAGCTAAAAGATATTATGATTTGATTTTTGTAGACTTAAGCAAAAAAATGCCAAGAAAAGAAGCAGCAGCAATTTTACAAATATCAGATGTTTTAATAGTAAATATGACACAAAAAATAAAAGCCATAGACGACTTTATGGCATTAAGAGAGGCAAATGATTTTTATAAAAGAAAAAATATAATGCTTGCAATTGGAAAATATGACAGATATTCAAAATATAATACAAAAAATATTACAAGATACTTAAAAGAAAAAAAGCTGATTTCTGCAATTCCTTATAATACATTATTTTTTGAGGCTTGTACAGAAGGTAATATCATTGATTTTATGTTAAAAGCTAAAACTATTGCAGATGAAGCAGACAACAACAGTATTTTCATTAAAGAAATAAAAACATTAAATGAGAACATAATGTTCAAATTACAGGAATTACAAATGAAGATGTAGTCTATCTAAAAGAAAGGAGCCTAAAATGCTTAGAATACTTTTAATAATGATTGTGTTTTTTATAGCTGCTTTTCTAGTATATCAGTTCTTAAAAAAGAGAAAGAACCAAGAACAAGAAGTAGAAGTTGAGGTTGATGACAAAACATATACCCTAGAAATGATGTCAGCTTTTGTTAAAAAAAGATTAGACGAAATTACAAAAATCAACTTATATGATATTGGACTTTCAGAAGAAGAATTGAAGAGAAGAAAACAAAAAAAATATGAACTA
This sequence comes from uncultured Clostridia bacterium, assembly GCA_934122155.1. Lineage (GTDB taxonomy): Bacteria > Bacillota > Clostridia > TANB77 > CAG-508 > CAG-273. The sequence goes on along the minus strand of CAKOVX010000007.1, from coordinate 41,314 downwards.
AAAAAGGCTTTAAAAGGCTGCACATATGGAGATGTAAACGACAAGAAATATATTAAAGAATTAATATATGATTTGTTGGTAAAAGAGTATAATGCAAATGAAACTAATATATCAAATGCTATTCCATTTGATATACCATCATTATTAACTGCACAAGATAAATTTGATATTATACTATATATGTATAAAAACGAATTTGGATATGAAGCTTTACCAGAAATTATAAAAAAATATAAACTAGATGACTTAAAATATGTAGAAGGTGAAGCAAAACCATCTTATGTAATTACAGCAGAAGAAATAAACAAAATATATGAAAAAGAAAACTTTATACTTACATTTGCGGATAAACTAAATGTAGTTGTACAAAGAATCTACCAACATTATAAAGGATATAGTGCAATAGATGAAATAAGAGATATGAATATAGATGGTATTTCTGGTGGTGTATCAGGACTTCCTGAATCTTTTTTAAGCCAAGTTGCACAAACGGAAGGAGACTACCTAAACCAAATTGCAGAACATAAGGTACCTCGTGCATGTGATAGTATTTGGATCATGTTCCATGGTAAATCAATTCGTTTAGCATTTTTATCATTTGGTACAGAAGCTGAATTAAAAAGAGTTTGTCAAAACATATACAAATATAATAATCCTGGACAATTATCAGATACAAACGGATTTAAAATTAATGAAATGAAAGATGGATCACGTGTAGTTGTTGTAAGACCAAGTATGTCTGAAACATGGGCATTTTTCGTAAGAAAATTTGACGTTAAACGTGCATCACTTGAGCAAATTATTCAATTCCCAGGAAAAGAAGAAGCAATTGATTTATTAAAATATTTAGTAAAGGGAGCAAGAATTATATCACTAACTGGTGAACAAGGATGCCGGAAAAACAACAATGCTTATGGCAATGATTGAAAACATATATGAAACAATGAACTTACGTATTACAGAAACTGCATTCGAGCTTCACTTAAGAAAAATATATCCAACAAGAAACATATTATCAATGAGAGAAACAGAAACAGTTTCTGGACAAGACTGTTTGGACGTTCAAAAGAAAACTGATGGTTCCGTTAATATTATCGGAGAGGTTGCAACAGACCCTGTTGCTTCATGGATGATACAATCAGCACAGGTTGCTTCTAAATTTACTTTGTTTACTCACCATGCTAAAACTTTCCCAGACTTAGTAACAGCACTTCGTAACTCAATGTTAAGAGCAGGAGTATTCAAAGATGAAAAAACAGCAGAGGAGCAAGTTGTACAAGTATTAAACTTTGACATTCACTTAGTAAAAGACTTTAGAGGAAGAAGATACATAGAAAGAGTAACAGAATGTATACCTGTTGAAGAAAGAAACGAGTATACTTATGATTACAGAAAAGAAGGCAGTATAGAAGGTAAGCTTGATAAGTTTATGGATAATGCGACAGTATTCTTTTCTAAAACAACCAATAGAGAACTATACCAATATAGAAATATTCTAGAATACCAAGATGGTTCTTATGTACTTACAAATCCAATCTCAGAAGCTAATATTAAAGCAATGAGAACAAACATGGATGATAGTGATATACAAGGGTTTGATGACTTTTTACAAAGAAATTGGGGAATAAAACCTCCAAAAGAAATATTCTATGATGAAATACCACAAGATGATACAGTAAAACCAGAACCTAAAAAAAGAGGAAGAAAACCTAAAGCAAAAATATAAGCTACTAAGAAATGAGAGGTGATTTTAAGAAATGAATAATGATATGCCATTATATTTAATGATGGGAGCAGGAGCACTATTTGTTGTAATTTTAATTGCATTTCTTATTATAAAAAATAGAAACCAAAAATCTGAAATAGCTCAAATCAGAAAACTTCAACAAGGAACCAAAGAAAAGAGCTTTTCATCAGAAGTACTATATCAAAAACTATATGTAATTTATCTTAAGACACCTTTTCTTAAAAGATATTTATTAAAACTAAGAAGAAGATTGGCAATTATAAATGTGGAAGACGAGTATTTAACTAGAAAACAAGCAGCAAGAATTTTGACACGTACATTGCTAATTTCAATACCATTGGCAATAGCTATTATAGTTATTACCAAAAACAATACATTATTAATGTCTATGCTACTAATTTTTGAACTATTTATGGTAGATACATTTATAGATGGAATGGTAGATAAATTAGACAATAAATTATTAAAAGAACAAATAGAATTTTTCTCTGAAATTAGACATGCATACCACGAATTTAACATGGTAGAAGAAGCTATATATCAGGTAGCACAAGATGATGATAAACCAGAGATGTCTAGACAAGCAGAAAAAATATATGAAGTTCTTATATCAGATGATCCGGAATCAGAGCTAGAAAAATATTATGATATTGCACCAAATAGCTATTTAAAAGAGTTTGCTGGAATATCATATTTAACTAAAGAGTTTGGAGACCGTAAAATTGACAAATCATCATTATATTTAAAAAACTTAAATAACATAACACAAGAGATGCAACTTGAAATATTAAAAAGAGACAAATTAGACTATACATTTCAAAGTTTGGCTGTTATAGCAATAGTTCCGATATTAGCAATTGAACCAATAAAAAACTGGGCAATATCACAATTTAGCTTTACAGAGAGCTTTTACAATGGAAAAAATGGAATACTTGTGCAAATACTACTAGTAATTGCAACATTTGTATGTTATATATTAACTAGAAAATTAAAAGACAATGGATCTACAAGTATGAGCACTAAAAACACACAAAATCCATGGCAGCAAAAACTATATAAAAATCCATTCATAAAAAAAGTAATAGATTTATTTATACCAAATAAAGGGACAAAAGAATATCGTGAATTAAACAAAAAAATGAAAGATGCTGCATCAAAGGATAAAATAGAGTGGCTATATATAAACAGAGTCTTACTATGTATTTTAGTATTTGTAGTCTCAATATTCTTAATAGGAAGGCTACACAAAATTACAATAGATAGAGTGTATACAGATCCAACTGTAACTTTTAACATCCTTCGGAAAAATGAGTGGTAAAGATACAAAAAAAGCTATGGAAATAACAGAATCAGACAACCAATATATTAATTATTTTAAGGGAAATGAAAAAGTAACACAAGATGATATTGAAAAAGCAATGAAAAGAGGAAGAGTCAATAAAGACTATATCAATAGTAAAGACAAAGAGATAGAAACAGCAGCAGAAAGAATTCTGGGAAAAATTAAAACAGTAAATACAGAAAAAATGCAATGGTTTGAATTTTTAATAGCAATGGTTTTAGCAGTAATTGCGTACAATGCACCTATTTGGCTACTAAAATTTCAAGCAAAAATGAGACAGCTAGAGATGGAAGATGAAGTAATGCAGTTTAATACTATAATTTTAATGTTAATGAAAATAGAAAGAGTAAACGTAGAAATAATATTAGAATGGCTAGAAAGATATGCTAATATATTTAAAGAACCAATTAGCAAATGTGTAAACAATTATGAAAGTGGTGCATGGGAAGCATTAGAACAATTAAAAGAAGATGTTACATATCAACCATTTATTAGAATAGTTGAAAGTTTACAAGCAGCAGTAGAAAAAATTCCTATTCCTGATGCTTTTGATGAACTAGATACAGAAAGAGATTATTACCAAGCAAAGAGAAAAGAATCAAACGAAAGACTAATTTCAAGAAAAGGAAGAATAGGAAAACTTATTGGATTTGCTCCAATGGTTATGTTATTTGTCTTATATTTAATAGTACCATTAGTATTTATAGGCTTAATGAGTATGAAAGAATCTTTCAATGGTATGACATCTATGCAAACTATGCAAAAGTAAAATGTAGAGAGGAAAAAGAAAATGGAGAATGCATCAAAAGCTTTAATTATAGCAGGGTCAGTTTTACTTTCAGTGTTAATTATTAGTGCTTTAGTACTTATGTTTAACAGAATAGGCGATTTTAAAAGAGCAGAAGCAAGTACAGAAGATATACAAAAAATAAATGAATATAATAAACAAATAGAGAGCTTCGAAAAATCAGGGTTATATGGAAGCGAAATATTATCATTAGCAAATTTAATTGAAGACTATAACAAAAGACAAGCTGATCTTAAGGGCTATAAGGCAATTGATGCTACAATAGAATTTGGAGAGGTTGACTATTCAAATTTTCCTAAAAGCCCTTGCTCAAGCGCACAACTAGTAAGCGGATTTACAAAATTAGAAAACACATTAAATAAAACAGGAAGCAAAAAATATTATGGTAAAACAGTTGAAATATTAGCAGGTATGAAATATGCACAAATAAAAGATTTATTATTAGAAAATGGAGAAAATGTTGGTAATGTATCTGCAATTGATATAATGAAATATGTAGATTCAAATGCACAAAAAGATATAGAAACATATAATAATCTAAAACCGGTAATTACTAATTTTAAAAATAGAAAGTTTGAAAAACCAATAATGGAACGTGATAAAGACGGAAAGGTAATAAAAGTAAGTATTAAGCAAATTTACACTTAAAGATAAGAAAGGAGCATAAAATGGAGAACGCATCAAAAGCTCTAATTATGGGGGCAAGTGTACTGTTAGGTGTAATGATATTATCAATTGGTGTTTATATATTTTCAACATTTGCCCAATATAGTGAAAATGCATACCAAAGATTAGATGATGCACAAATAGCACAATTTAATAATCAATTTTTGCAATACTATGGAAATGTAAATAGTACATATATAGATGAACAAACTGGAAAAGAAAAAACTGTTAGTGAATCAATAAAATGTACAGTACATGATATTATTACCATAGCAAATTTGGCACAGCAAAGCAATACACAATATAATTTAAGTGGGTTAGATGGTTATGATGAAAGTACATTTTATGTTCAAGTAGATGTTGTAGATAAAACAAACAAACAAAATTCTGCCACTAAATTAGAAAAATGGGACGAAAAAACTAAGATCTCATTTATTACAGAACACTCAAGCGAGGACTATAAATGTGCTGACATTAAAATAAGCAGTGCTACTAAAAGAGTTTGCTATGTGAAATTTGAAAAAATTAATAAATAAAGGTAAGGGACATTAAATGAAAAAAACAGTAATTGTTTTATTAAGTGTGTTAATAATTGTAACGGTAATAGCTTATTTATATATAAATAACTTAAAAAACTTAGAAAGCATAGCAGATAAAAGCAACAGTGAGTATGAAAAATACTATGAACAAGAAATACCAGGAACAACTTTAATAAGCATAATAAATAAAGCTATGGACAATAATGAAAAAAATGCAGTAGAAAAGCAAGAAGATGGTACTTATAAAGATAATGAAAAAAATTCTATACATATTACTATAAAGTTTTTAGAAAGCGAAAAAATAATAAATATGGAAAGTATTGCAGAAAAGCAAACTGAAAATTTTGTAAAATATTTTTCAACATCTAATTTCAAATGTACTAAAATTGAATATCATAATAAAACAAAATATATCAAAGCAATGTATTTTGAGCAAATTAACTAAAATAATTTAAACTCAAAATACCAGAAATTTCTACAAAAAAAGTATTTACATATATTAATATTTAGTGTTATAATAAATACATATGAAAACAAAAGATTTTAATATTTAAACCAAAATCAAGAGTATACAAATGTGAAAGGGAGGAAATTTTTTATGGAAAACGCATCAAAAGCTCTAATTATAGCAGGAGCAATTTTATTATCAATTTTAATTATAGGGTTAGGAATGTTTATATATCAACAAGCAGCAGGTGTAATGGGTGACGTTAATATGGACTCACAAGAGGTACAAGCATATAATTCACAATTTTTAAATTATGAAGGACAAAGAAGTGGTACTCAAGTAAGAGCATTATGTGATCTAGTAAGAAACCATAATAATTCTAAAGCAGATGACACTTCATTACAAATTGCAGTATTCTATGCACAAGGAACTTCTGGAAAGCAAGGCAAAGAAAAAACAGAAGCGTCTATTTCAGATGAAGTAACATATCAAGAAGTAACAGATGTAAAAAATCAAATTAAAGCAGGCAAAATGTATACAGTTACTTTGACACCAGCAAAATCTGGAAAGATTATAAGCATTAAAATAGAAGATAAAGCTTAGAATGCTAACAATAAAATAAAAACGATAGGAACGAGAAAGTATGGAAAACGCAACAGATGCTTTAAAAATAGCTTTTGCTGTATTGGTGTTTACCATGGCACTTACAATTGCTATTACAATGTTTTCTCAACTGAATCAAGTATCAAAAATAGTTATTGAAGGTACTGATAATACCAAGTATTATGAATATAAAATAACTACAAACGAAGAAAAAACTAGAATTGTAGGGTTGGAAAACATTATTCCTACCCTTTATAAATATTATAAAGAAAATTATACTGTACTATTTCTTGATAAAAATGGAGAGCCACTTAATTTATATGAAAGCCAAATGGACGATATAAATTTGTGGGCTGATGCAAATACTGACATTAAGGTAATAGGCAAATATTATAAAAATAATAGTAATAATAATCCAGTATGTTCATTTGATGTTGATGAAGAAACTATAAGACATGAACCTTGGGTAGGAACATCAGCAGATTATAAAGAAAATTTAGATGCTTTTCTATTTGGGGGAACATTTGCTTATAAAGATAATAGTGGCAAAAAATATACATATACAGGTTTTATAAGTAAGTACTCAGACAAAAAGTTTAAAGAAACTTTAGGTGAGTATACATATAATATTTCTGCAAATAATGAAAATAATACAAACACACTACTAAAGAATAGAAAAAAAAGAGTTATTATATATCAATTACAAAATTAAGGAGTATTAGTTATGGGAGATAGTTTAATTACAATTATAGCTATATTTTTGGCAGCAATTTTAATGTTTGTTTTTCCGCTTATGTCATTATCAGAAAGAACAGATGATATTTCACAATTAACAGTATCAACTACAACAAATGAGTTTGTAGATAAAATTAGAACAACAGGAAAAATTACACTAGATGATTATGAAAAATATGTACAAACTATTTCAGCAACAGGAAATTCATTTGATGTTGAAATGCAAATACAACAACTTGACGAAAATCCAGGAGTAAAGGTAACACAAGCAGAAGTAACCAAAATAGGAGAAAATGTATATTATAACAAATATACTAGTCAAATAGAAGAAGAATTAAATAAAAATGGAAAAATTAAATTAAAAGAAGGAGACTTAGTTTCAGTAACAGTTAAAAACACAAACCAAACAATAGCTCAATTACTAAGAAATTTCTTCTATCAACTTAGTGGAGACGACTCTTACCAAATTGCTGCAAAGCATGGTGGAGTTGTAACAGTAAATGGAAGTAACTAATAATTTTTGGGATTTTTAAAAAGTCCCTATGAATAGGGAGTAGCATAAATCTACTTCCTTATTTTTAAATTATAGAGACTAATACCATACAGATATATATAAATTTATAAAATGGGAGAAAGGTATGAAAATTCAACATATTGCTGTAATTTTTGTTATCATAATTTTACCAATAGCTATGGTAATGTCATCATATATCGGCTCACAAATAGATACAATAACTTTGCAAACTAAATATGATACAAAATTAACAAATGCAACATATGACGCTATTACAGCTTGGCAAATAAATACAGTAAATAATAGATATTCAACTGTTAGTGATTCAAAAATAAGAGATATTGAAGCATCAATTAAAACATTTTATAATTCAATGTCAAATAATGAATACCTAACACAAGAAGAAATGCAGGCATATACACCAGCATTAGTATATACATTATATGATGGATATTATATATATAGCAAATACGATAATATGTATCCAGAAAACGGAGGAACAATATATACAAATGAAAATGATGCTAATGCAAATTATGGCTTAAAGCCATACATATATTATGCTTGCAGGTATAAAGATTCATCAAGGGAATTTGTTGTAAACTATACTTTAGATAATGCAATTACAATTTATGGTACATTTACAGTTGATGGACAAAAAGTGTATAAAACATTATCTGGATACTTAATAAATCCTAATAGTGTAAATATATCAAACAATTTAGTTGATACAGCAGGAAATATAATGGGAACACCTAGAAATTGGAAGTTGACATATGACATACATGAAAAACATGATGATGATGACACAATAACAATAGGACCAGAAGTTTTAACAGAACATTTATTATTTGCAGATGGTTCAAAAGGTGATTACAATTATCTTACATATAATGGACAAAAAATATATTATGAAAAAACATCAACTGCTTTATCTAAAATGTATTTTACATATCAAAATTATGCCAAGCAATATGTAACAAACTCTGTATCTAATGCAAAAATGTTTCAATACTTAACTAATAGAACTTATGATGGAGCTCTACATAGCACAAGCGCATTCGAATATTACTATAATGCAAAAATGTTTAGTGAGCAAGTTGCAAACTTAACAAAAGGTATATCACAAAATAATGCAATTGATGAAAATGGAGCAAAAATAAACTTTGATGTAAACACAGGTAGAGATGAAATTTTTGTAGCTAGTTCAAACAACAATCCATTAATGGCATACTCAGTCTTTAATGAGAACCGTAGAGCAGTTATAAAAAATTCAATAGAATCAAATTTAATAACAGCAATAGCACAATATAACTTATATTCAAGTAATAGTTATGATTTTAGTTTACCAAGTTTGTTAGAGACCGACTGGGAAAAGATAACAAATAATGTGTCTGTTATTTCGCTTTTGCAAGGAATACCAATAGGACATAAATATTATAATAATTATTGTGTATTAACAAATAATAATAATGAAGAAAATGTAAAAAAAGAAAATGTTTATGTTATAACTCAAAACCCAACAACTGAAGCAAGGGAATATCACTTTGTAGGATGTAAACATTTATTAGAAGAATTAACAGACCCAATAGTTGTAGCATATTCTAACATTAACCTTATAAGGCAAACAGTTAGAATATCAGAAAACAATTATATGTATTTTTACCCTCAAAATATAGCAGACAAAAAAATAACAGCATGCTATTATTGTATAGTAAATGCATCAGATGCGTTTACTACTGAACAAGTACTACAAGGGCAAATAAAAGAATACGATGAAGCAAGTGACTCTGAAAAAGTAAAATATGATGCCTCAAAACCAGGAACTGAAAATGAAAGATTCAAAAAGATTAGAGAAGAATATATTAAAGCTCTAGCACGAGAATCATATGATTTATATCAAGTTGAAATGGATTCAATTAATGGAGTAAAAGAAGCTGACATAAACAGTGATGTGAAAGAAAAAACAGAAGTAACAGTAGAACCAATTAGCATAGAAATGCATAAAAGAGAGTCTAGATATTTGAGGGCAACAGTAAAACCTGCTGGAACTAAACTTGCTTGGTATAGTGATGACACAAATGTAGTAACAGTAGATGAACAAGGCAAAGTGACAGCAATTAGAGAGGGTAAAGCAAAGATTACTGTTACAGCACAAGACGGAAGTTATGCAAGTGCAGATTGCTACATAACAGTAGTAGATGAAAAAGTAAGTAAAATAACAATAGACCCAGAAGAATTATTGATGTATGTTGGAGAAAAATATACACCAACATATAATGTAGAACCAGATAATGCAACAAATAAAACAGTAGGATGGACGAGTAGCAATGAAAATGTTGCTGAAGTGGAATATGAGACAGGAAGAATTACAGCTGTAAATGCTGGAGAAGCTTATATAACAGCTACCGCAGAAGACGGAAGTGGTGTAACTGCTAGATGTAAAGTAACTGTAACAATTAAGCCAGTATTAGCAACAGCTATAACATTAGATAAAACAAATGTAATTCTTGCAGTAGATGCTACACGTAAAATAACAGCAAAGGTTTACCCAGAAAACATAACTAAGAAAGAAGTAATATATACAAGTGAAGATGAAAGCATTGCGACAGTAACAGCAGATGGAGTAATAACAGGTAAGAAAGTTGGAACAACTAGTATCATAGTAAGTGCAACAGATGGAAGCAATGTGACAGCAAGATGTACAGTAACAGTAGTACCAAAGAAAATACAAGAAATAATACTAACACCAAAAGAAGTTTCATTATATTCTGGAGAAACAACTCATATATCTGCAACTGTTTTACCAGATGAAGCTCAAGATAAAAATATAAGATGGGATAGTATAAATGAAGATGTAGCAAAGGTAGATCAAAATGGAACTGTTACAGCGGTATCTGTTGGTGAAACAGAAATAATTGCAACCGCACAAGATGGAAGTGGAATACAATCAACACAAAAATGCAAAATCAAAGTATTAAAAAGAAATATAACTATTTCAACTAACTTAATAGAAATGTATAGAAAAGACAAAAAGAAGATAACTGCACAAATAACTCCTGATAAGCCAACAACAAAATTAATATGGAGCAGTAGTGATGAGAGTATAGCACAGGTAAGCCAAGACGGAACTGTTACAGCAATAGATAGAGGAAAAGTAACAATAACTGTTAGAGCAGCAGATGGAAGTGTATGTAATCAACAATGCCAGGTAATAGTTAAAGAGGACTACTATATAGAATATCCATATCAAAATGACCAAATGAGGTTTGATATTAAAGAAAGAATTTCTTCAAATTATAGATCATTTAATTCTGTTACTAATGGAAACACTGGTTTTAAAATTAGAAAACAGGGTAACATAGATGTCAAACTTGAAATAGATGAAGAAAGAGCAGATTGTATAACATTAAAATATATAATAAAAAATCCAAATTCTTATTCAGTTGACTATGGGGTATCTACATATTGTGACTCAATAGAAAATGTACGAAACAGATATCGTGTAAGACGTACTTATAAAACAAGTACATCATATGATCAAGACTTACAAAAAATGACTGTAAATTATAGTGATATCAAGCTTGAATTAACATTTTTATCAGACTTAAATGGAATATGGATGGGAGATAATGATACACAAGAAGATCAGCTAGGACAAAATTGGTGGACAAATTCAATTAATACAAAATATAGTAATTATTACAGAGAAAGAGATCCTAAATATAGAAGATATAGTAAAGATAGATATTATGTTAATAGATACTTTAATTACTATGTAGATAGTACATTAACATATAATTGGAAAGGAAAACTTCAACCAGGAGAAGAAATAGAAAAACTTGTATTTGTAAAAGTAAAAAGCAAATAACAGTACAAAAAGTACAATTAAAAGTGTTTAAAAAATAAAAATATGGTTACTCTAATAAAAAGGAGTGACCATATGAATTTAATTAAAAAAATAGTTATAATTATTATATTATTATTAGTATTTGCTTATGTTTGCAATATTAGTTTAACTCCAGACAATTATATAATAATACAAGGTGAAAAACTTAATATATATACACTTCTTGGACTTTCAATAAAGCAAACCAATAAATCATCAACAATACAAACAGCAAGCAATATAAATAAAACAAAATTAAATGAATCAGGAAAAATAAATCTCAAGTTAAGCTTATTTAATTTGTTTTCTTTAAAAAATATACAAGTAGACGTTATTCCAAATACAAAAGTCATACCAATTGGGAGTACAATTGGTATGAAATTGTATACAGATGGAGTTTTAGTAGTTGGAATGTCTGAAATAAATGGGAAAAAACCATATGAAAACTCTGGAATAAAAGAAGGAGATAGAATTGTACAAATAGACCAAGACCAAATAGAAAATACAGATGATTTAATAAATGCAGTTGATAAATGTGATGGAAATAAAATATCTGTAAAATATATAAGAGATGAAAAAACGGTTACTACTAGTATAACTCCAGTAAAAAACAATGAAAACAAATATAAAATAGGCTTATGGGTTAGAGATGCAGCAGCAGGGGTAGGAACACTAACTTTTTATGAGCCAGATTCTAATATGTTTGCTACATTAGGACATGGAATAATAGATATAGACACATCAGAACTTATAAAAATTGCAAATGGTGAATTGGTAACTACAAATATAGTAAGTATTACAAAAGGCAGAAGAGGAGCACCGGGAGAAATAAGAGGTACAATAGAATCAGGACATACAATTGGAAAAATTTCTAAAAATACAAGCTTTGGAGTTTTTGGAACTCTAGAAAAAACACCATATATAAATATATCAGAACAAAAAGCAATAGATGTAGCATTACGAGAAGAAATAAAAACAGGAAAAGCACAAATTATTTGTGAACTAGAAAATGGAAAAAAAGAGCATTTTGATATAGAAATTCAAAAAGTTTTTGTAAATAATAATAAAGATAATAAAAGTATGCTAATTAAGGTAACAGACCAAAAACTAATTGAAAAAACAGGAGGAATAATTCAAGGAATGAGTGGTGCACCAATAATACAAAATGGAAAATTTGTAGGAGCAGTTACACATGTACTTGTAAATGATTCGACTATGGGGTATGGTGTATTTGCAGATATAATGCTAAAACAGATGAGAGAAACAGAGTAAAAATATAATATAGTAATTTTGTGAGGTAAAAATGAAAAAAAGAACATTTATAATAACTATTGTAATAATAGCAATTTTAATAATAGCAATAGCAGCAGGTATAGTTGTAATGCAACAAATGCTAAACCAAAAAAAGCAAACAAACGCGAATGAAAGCAATGTACAAAATACAAATATTGAATCAAATATAAATGAAATAGAAAACAACAATACTACTAATACACCAAATGAAAATTCAACTCCGATAGATGAAAATATAGTAAGTGAGCCAATAACTAAACCAACAACTACTGAAAATTATTATTATAGCCAATTAGACACATATGGAAAGTCAATATACAACAAACTACAACAAGAAAAGGACAAGCTAAAAACTGGGACATATGTATTTGATTTTGGAACAAGTTTTAATACACTTTTACATTCAGAAAATGGAGAAGAAACTTTGAATACAGCTTTTCAGTCAGCTTGGAATGCATTTTCATATGATCAAAATGACTTGTTTTATATAGATATAAACAAAATAAATTTAATAAAAGAGAGCAGATCTTTAGGTGGAATAACAACATATTATATATCAATAGGTCCAGTTAACTCAGGCAACTATTTACAAAATGATTTTCAAAACCAAGAAACAATAGAAAAGGCAGAAAAATATATAAACAATATTACAAAACAAATTAAAGAACAAACAAAAAATGATACAAATATTCAAAAAGTAAAAAAAGTGCATGACTGGCTAGTAAGTGTTATAGAATATGATCAATCAGAAGAGGAAAAAAGCAATAAATATAACATATATGGGGCATTACATGATAAAAAGGCAGTATGTGAGGGATATGCAAGAAGTTTTAAATATATAATGGAGCAAATAGGAGTGCCTTGTGTGCTAGTAGCAGGAACTGCACAAAATACAACAGGAAATACTGAGGTACATGCATGGGACTATGTACAAATTGACGAAAATTGGTATGCAATTGATGTTACTTGGGATGACCCGATTATAAATGGAGATCAAACATTAAGCGAAGATCAAAAATATAAATACTTTTTAAAGGGGTCTGAGGAATTCTTTAAAAACCACACTGAAAATGGAACCCTTTCAGAAAACAGCATAAAATTTACTTATCCAAAATTATCAACTAATAATTATAATATACAATAATCTATACAAAAATAAAAAATGGTACATTATGTACCATTTTTTATTGTACTAACATAGGTCCTATATTAGTAACTGTACCTGCACCAAGAGTTAATACAATATCATTTTTTATTGTATGATCTTTTAGGTATTTTACAATTTCGTTAAAATCAGACATATATATAGCGCTTTTGTTATAAGTAGTTTTTAACTTATCAACTAAATCTCGAGAAGAAATACCATAAACATTATCTTCTCGTGCTGCATAAATGTCAGTAATAATTACATTATCAAAGTTAAGTAGTGCTTTTGCAAAGTCATCTAACAAAGTTTTAGTTCTACTATAAGTATGTGGCTGAAAAACAACCCAAGATTGTCTATGACTTTTTTGACTTAAAGCATGTGCTGTTGCCATGATCTCAGTAGGGTGATGACCATAATCATCATAAACACTAACACCTTGATTAAATTGACCAACATATTCAAACCTTCTATGTGCTCCTGTATATTTTACCAATGCATTTTTTATATCCTCTTTTGAAATTCCATATTCATTACAAACTGCAATACAAGCTAAAGCATTTAAAACATTATGCATTCCAGGAACAGACAATTTAATTGTCTTATAAAAGTTATTATTATAATAAACATCAAAACAAGAAAATCCATCTTTATCAAATTTTATGTTTCGTGCAATAAAATTAGCATTTTCACTTTCTAATGCATATGTAATTATTTTAGATTTTGCATCCTTTGCAATTTTTCTACAATTAGGGTCATCACTATTAATTACTAATAAACCATCTTCAGGCAATAGCTTAACATATGTATCAAATGACTTAACTATATTATCTAATGTGCCAAAATAGTCCAAATGATCATTATCAATATTTAAAATAACTTCAGTTCTAGGAAATAGCTTTAAATAACTTTCAACATATTCACAAGCTTCAATAATAAAATATTCACTATTACCAACTCTATAATTTCCTTGAAGTTGTTTTAAGTATGCTCCAACCTGAATAGAAGGGTCTTTATGAGCTTCTAAAAAACATACAGAAATCATTGAAGTAGTTGTAGTTTTTCCATGAGTACCAGAAATACAAATACTATTATTAAAAGCTTTAGTAATCTTTCCTAAAAATGTTCCTCTCTCAATAGTAGGAATATTTAGCTCTTTAGCTTTTAAAAGTTCAATATCATCTTTTCTTATAGCTGCGCTATATACTACAACATCAGCTTTTGCTAGGTTTTCTAAATCATGCCCAATAACAACATTAATACCATTTTCTATTAATTTATCAGTTGTTTCAGATTGAGTAGAATCAGAACCAGTTACATGAAACCCCCAGAACTTTAAAATTTCAGCAATGCCACTCATGCTAACTCCGCCAATGCCTATCATATGTATATTTTTATAATGTTTTAATTCATCTAAATTTGCCAAAAAAATACACTCCTTTAAGTTTATATATTTTAAAATCTAAAACGATAAAAGTATTATATACTTTATATTGTATTTTTTCAATATTTTTATGATAATATTAATCAAAAGAGAATAATTATATTTAATTGTATTCAAAAATTAATATAATTGTGAAAAATAAAAATTAAAGATGATAAAAAATATATATAAATTTTGTAAAATAAAGAAGGAAAAACAAAAAAAGTGGCGAATAATATAAATGTACATAAGAAATGTATAAAAAAACTTGAAAGGTGGTACTTAAAAATGCAAATTACAGATGTACGTTTAAGAAAAGTAAATTCAGAAAACAGAATGAAAGCTGTTGCTTCTGTAACATTCGATAATGAATTTGTTATCCATGATATCAAAGTTATCGAAAGCCAAAATGGGTTATTCATTGCTATGCCTAGCAGAAAAACTCCAAATGGAGAGTTCAAAGATATAGCTCATCCAATTAATGCTGAAACAAGAGAGAAAATTCAAAAAGCTATATTAGAAGCTTATGAAGCTCCAGAAACTGAAGAAAATTCAGAATCAGCAGAATAATAAATAAAAAGAAATACTATTTCTAGTATTTCTTTTTTTAATATTTTCATTAGAAAATATTAGTCAGAGGTAAGCTTAAAGAAGTTGTCAACCATTTCAGCAACAGTTTCGCTAGAAGGCAAAATTGTTAACTTAAGTGTTGAAGGTTCAACAAGCTCAAACTCTATACCACAAGAGTTGGCAGAAGCCATATTAAATTGAGAAATAAAATTTCTAAGATGTGACCTAGAAGATGCAACAATAGGAAATTTAACTTCTTCTTTATTGGTAACACTAAGCTGAACAATACCTAAAATGTCCTGACTAGTGGGAACAGGTATAGTTGTTACAATTACCATTTTGGCTTTACCAGCAACAGCTGTGCTGTTTAGTAAAGAAATAAGAGTTGTGGACCGAGAAGGTAATAATGGCCACGTAACTTCAGATGTAAAATTTTTAATCATATAGTATTCACCTCAATATAAAATTCTGGTATGTACCAGTTATAAATATTATACCACAAATTTTAAATTATGTAAAATTGAGACCACATATGATATAAATACATGAAAAAATGAGAAAAAATTCAAATAACAGTTGACTTTATAAGCAATACATTGTATAATAATAAAGCATGTATTTAGCGATGAAGTAAGATGTGGCTACAAATGTATAGTAATATATATTTGGAGGGAACTCTTATGGAGTATGTTATGGCTTAGACCAGGCGGTAAGTTAAAAACAAATAAGCACTTATCCCAAGATTTTATCATGCAAACTTGGGTTTTTATATGTTTAATAAAAGAAACACCAGGGTGCGTTATAACTTCCGACCAAAAAAGGACGAGAAAAGTCCTAAAAATTTAGAAGGAGGGAATTTTAAATGGCAACAAAGAAGGAAAATGCAGTAACAAGTGAAAAAATCAGAATAAGATTAAAAGCTTATGATCATGTTGTTTTAGAACAGTCTGCTGAAAAAATAGTAGATACTGCTAAAAAAACAGGAGCTAAAGTTTCAGGTCCTATTCCACTACCAACAGAAAAGGAGATTGTTACAATCTTACGTTCTCCACACAAACACAAAGATTCAAGAGAACAATTTGAAATGAGAACACATAAAAGAGTAATTGACATTCTTTACCCAACACAAAAAACAGTTGATAGCTTAATGAAAATTGATTTACCAGCTGGTGTTGATATAGAAATCAAATTATAATTACAAATTAAAAACTATGCTGGTATAACGTTATAGTTTAACGAAATACAAAATATCAGCCAATGGAAGGAACTTAAAATGAATAAAGGATTAATAGGAAAAAAATTAGGAATGACTCAAATATTTGATGAACAAGGAAAAGTTATTCCAGTTACAGTTATTGAAGCAGGTCCATGTGTAGTAGCACAAGTTAAAACAGTAGAATCTGACGGATACAATGCTATACAATTAGGATTTGGAGATGTAAAAGAAAGTAAAGTTAACAAACCAGAAAAAGGACACTTTACAAAATCAAAATTACCACTAAAAAAACATTTAAGAGAATTTAGATTAGATTCTATTGAAAATATAAATGTTGGTGATGAATTAAAAGCTGACACATTTGCAGCAGGAGATCAATTAGATATCCAAGGAACATCAAAAGGAAAAGGATTCCAAGGTGTTATTAAACGTCATGGCCAATCAAGAGGACCTATGGGACATGGTTCTATGTACCACAGAAGACCAGGTTCAATGGGACCAACATCTACACCAGGTAGAGTATTTAAAGGCAAAAAATTGCCAGGTCATATGGGAAGCCAAACTATTACAATTCAAAACTTAGAAGTTGTAAGAGTAGATTTAGATAAAAATGTTATTTTAGTAAAAGGTAGTGTGCCAGGAGCTAAAGGTGCAATCTTAAAACTAAAAACAAGTGTAAAAAGTAAATAAGGAGGGAAATACAAATGCCTAAGATAGACGTATATGATATAGAAGGTAAAAAAGTTAAGACAATAGAGCTTAAAGAAGAAGTATTTGGTATTGAACCAAATGAAGCAGTAGTACATAGTGTTCTAGTTAATTACCTAGCTAATCAAAGACAAGGTACACAAAGTACTAAAACAAGAGCAGAAGTATCTGGTGGTGGTAGAAAACCATGGAGACAAAAAGGTACAGGTAGAGCAAGACAAGGAAGCATTCGTGCACCACATTGGGTAGGTGGAGGAGTTGCTTTAGGTCCAAAACCACGTTCATACAATTATACAGTAAATAAAAAAGAAAAGAGATTAGCAATTAAATCAATGTTAAGCTCAAAAGTATTAGAAAATGAATTAATAGTTGTTGAAAACTTACCATTAAAAGAAATTAAAACTAAAGAAATGGCAAGAATTTTAAATAACTTAAAAGTAGAAGGTAAAGCAGTAATTCTTTTACCAGAAAAAGATGAAGTAGTTCAAAAATCAGCTAGAAACATTGAAGGAGTTAAAACATTACAAGTTGGAACAATCAATGTATATGATTTATTAAAACACAAAAATCTTGTTGTAACAGAAGATACTGTTAAAAAATTAGAGGAGGTGTATGCATAATGAGACCAGAAGATATTATCATAGCACCAGTAATCACAGAAAAAAGTAATGATGAACTACAAGCAGGAAAATACACATTTAGAGTAAATAAAAAAGCTACTAAAATAGATATTCGTAATGCAGTAGAAAAACTTTTTGAAGTAAAAGTATTAAATGTTAACACAATGAGTGTTAAAGGAAAAGAAGTTAGAAGAGGAAAAACAACAGGAAAAACTTCAGACTGGAAAAAAGCAATAGTAACTATTGATACAAACCCAGGAGATATTAAATACCTAGATAAAGGTGGAAAAGAAGTTAAAGTTTCTAAAAAATACAAAGACTCTATCGAACATTTTATGGGTGCTTAAAAATCATTAGAAACTAAAAATTATCGAGAGAAAACTCGGAAAATAAATAAAAAGGAGAGAAATTAAAATGGGAATAAAGAGATTCAGACCATATACTCCATCAAGAAGAAACATGACAGTTTCAACATTTGATGAAATCACTAAAAAAGAACCAGAAAAAACTCTATTAGCTACTAAAAAGAAAAATGCTGGTAGAAACTCATATGGTAGAATTACAGTAAGACATCAAGGTGGAGGAAACAGACAAAAATATAGAATTATAGATTTTAAAAGAAATAAAGTTGATATGCCAGCAACAGTAATTGGTATAGAATATGATCCAAACAGAAGTGCAAATATAGCTTTAATTCAATATGAAGATGGAGAAAAAGCATATATTTTAGCGCCAGTTGGACTAAAAGATGGAGACAAAGTTGTATCAGGAGAAAAAGCAGATATCAAACCAGGTAACTGCATGAAAATTGAAAATATTCCAGTAGGTACAATGATTCATAACATTGAGTTAAATCCTGGTCAAGGAGGAAAACTTGTAAGAGCTGCTGGTCAAGAAGCTCAATTAATGGCTAAAGAAGGAAAATATGCACATGTAAGATTACCTTCTGGTGAAATGAGATTAGTGTTAGCAGTATGCAAAGCTACAATAGGAACAGTAGGAAATACAGATCATGAAAATATTAAAATTGGTAAAGCTGGAAGAAAAAGACATATGGGAATTAGACCAACTGTTAGAGGTTCTGTAATGAACCCAGTAGATCACCCTCATGGTGGTGGTGAAGGTAAAGCTCCAGTAGGACACGCAGGACCAATGACTCCTTGGGGTAAACCAGCACTTGGATATAAGACAAGAAAGAAAAACAAAAAGAGTGACAAAATGATCACTAAACGTAGAAAGTAGGAGGTAAAATAAATGTCAAGATCAAGTAAAAAAGTTCCATTTATTGCACCTGAATTATTAAAAAGAGTTAATGCAATGAATGAAAGTGGAAATAAAGAAGTAATAAAAACATGGTCAAGAGCTTCTACTATATACCCACAAATGGTTGGACACACAATAGCTGTTCATGATGGTAGAAAACATGTACCTGTATATATTACAGAAGAAATGATTGGACATAAATTAGGTGAATTTGCACCAACAAGAACATTTAAAGGTCATGCAGGAGACAAAACAACTAAAAAATAAAAGCCTGTAAACATATCTAAAAAAGGAGGAAAATAAAGTGGAAGAAACTAATATTCCAACAGCAGAAGCAACTTTAAGATATGCTAGAATTTCAGCTAGAAAGGTTAAAATTGTAGCAGATTTAATTAGAGGAAAAGATATTGACGAAGCTTTAGCTATTGCAAAATATGCTCCAAAAGCATCAAGCGAAATTATTGAAAAATTATTAAAATCAGCTATCGCAAATGCTGAAAATAATCATCATATGGCACATGAAAAATTATATGTTGCTGAAATTTATGCAAACCAAGGTCCAACTCTAAAAAGAATTAGACCAGCTGCAAAAGGTAGTGCAGTAAGAATTAGAAAAAGAACAAGCCATATTACAATCGTGTTAAAGGAAAGAGATTAAGAAAGGAGGACTTAACAAAATGGGACAAAAAATGGATCCTAACGGATTAAGAGTAGGTGTTATTAAAGACTGGAACTCAAAATGGTATGCAGACAAAAAGAACTTTAGTGAATACCTAGTAGAAGATCACAAAATCCGTGAATATGTTAAGAAAAAATTATATGTTGCAGGAATTTCTAAAGTTGAAATTGAAAGAACTGCAAAATTCGTTAAAGTAAACGTTTATACAGCAAAACCAGGTTTAGTAATTGGTAAAGGTGGAAACCTTGCTGAAGAATTAAAAGCTGAACTTGAAAAAATGATAGGTAAAACAGTTAACTTAAATATTGTTGAAGTTAAAAACATAGATGTTGATGCACAATTAGTTGCAGAAAACATTGCAGGACAACTAGAAAGAAGAATTTCATTCAGAAGAGCTATGAAACAATGTATGCAAAAAACTATGAAAGCAGGTGCTTTAGGTATTAAAACTGCTGTATCTGGTAGATTAGGTGGAGCAGACATGGCTAGAACAGAATTCTACAAAGATGGTACAATTCCACTTCAAACTTTAAGAGCTGATATTGATTATGGATTTGCAGAAGCAGATACTACTTATGGAAAAATCGGTGTTAAAGTTTGGATTTATAAAGGCGAAGTTCTTCCAGCTAAGAAAAAACAAGCAGAAGGGAGAGATGAGTAATGCCATTAATGCCAAAAAGAACAAAATATAGAAAACAACAAAAAGGTAGAATTAGAGGTAAAGCAACAAGAGGAAATAAAGTAACAAACGGAGAGTTTGGTTTACAATCACAAGAAATTGGACTAATTACTTCAAATCAAATTGAAGCAGCCCGTGTTGCTATGACTCGTTATATAAAAAGAGGTGGAAAGGTTTGGATTAAAATCTTCCCTGACAAACCAATAACATCAAAACCTATTGGTACTCGTATGGGTAAAGGTAAAGGTGCTGTTGAATACTGGGTAGCAGCTGTAAAACCAGGAAGAGTTATGTTTGAAATAGCAGGAGTTCCAGAAGACACTGCAAAAGAAGCTCTAAGACTAGCAGCTAATAAACTATCAGTAAAATGTAAGTTTGTCAAAAGAGAAACTGAAGTAGGTGGTGATAGCGATGAAGATTAATAAAATAAAAGAAATGTCTTCACCAGAATTAGAAAAAGAATTAGGAGAACTAAAAAATGAATTGTTTAAATTAAGATTTAGTTTAGCAACAAATGGATTAGATAACCCTATGAAAATCAAAGAAGTGAAAAAAGACATTGCAAGAATTAAAACAGTTTTAAGAGAAAGAGAACTAAAGGAGGGTGTAAACTAATATGGAAGAAAGAAACCTTCGTAAAGAAATGATAGGTACAGTTGTTTCTGACAAAATGGACAAAACAGTTGTTGTAGCTGTTAAAACCAATGTTATGAACAAAATGTACGGAAAAATTCAAAAAAGAACATATAAACTAAAAGCTCATGACGAAAACAATGAATGCCAAATGGGAGATAAAGTTAGAGTAATGGAAACTAGACCACTTTCTAAAGATAAGAGATGGAGAGTAGTTGAAGTTGTAGAAAAAGCAGTTATTAAATAAAGGAGGATACCAAAATGGTACAACAACAAAGTATATTAAAAGTTGCTGACAACACTGGTGCAAAAGAAATTATGTGTATCAGATGTTTAGGTGGTTCATATAGAAAATACGCTGGTGTAGGCGATATTATTGTTGCATCTGTAAAAACAGCTATACCTGGTGGTGGAGTTGTTAAAAAAGGTGATGTAGTAAAAGCTGTTGTTGTAAGAACTAAAAAGCCAATTAGAAGAGCAGATGGTTCTTATGTAAGATTTGATGAAAATGCAGCTGTTATTATAAAAGATGATAAAACACCAAAAGGAACTCGTATATTTGGGCCAGTAGCTAGAGAATTAAGAGATGGAGAGTATATGAAGATTCTTTCATTAGCTCCAGAAGTTCTATAAGCTAATGAAAAACGGCATCTTACGTCGTTAACCTTCGTAAAAATTCCTTCAACATACAGCACGTATAGTTTCAGAAATTTTTACTTAGTTGCCTAGTAATCTACCATTTTTGATTAGCTTAGGCAGTGGGAAGTCGTTATTTAAAATTTAAGAAATAACAGAGAACCTTATAAATTTAAAAAGAAGAGGTGAAAAGTAAAGATGAAAATTAAAAAAGGTGATACAGTTAAAGTTTTATCTGGAAATGATAAAGGAAAAACTGGAGAAGTTTTAGAAGTAATTCCAAAAACACAAAAAGTACTTGTTAAAGGTGTTAATATTCGTAAAAAACATGTTAAACCAAGAAAACAAGGAGAAGAAGGCGGAATTATTCCAGTAGAATGTAGCATACATAGTAGCAAAGTAAATGTAGTATGTCCAAAATGTAACAAAGCAACAAGAATTGGTTACTTAGTAGAGGGAGATACAAAAGTACGTGTTTGCAAAAAATGTGGAAACAAATTAAAATAGGAAGGAGGTCTATTAAAGACTTATGGAAATATTAAAAGAACAATATCAAAAAGAAGTTGTACCTGCATTGATGAAAAAATTTAACTATAAATCAGTAATGGAAGTTCCAAAACTAGAAAAAATAGTTATCAATGTTGGATTAGGAGATATGAAAGACAATCCAAAAGCATTAGACAACACAATAAATGATTTAAAAATAATTACAGGTCAAACTCCAATAGTAACAAAAGCAAAAAAAGCTATTGCTGCTTTCAAAATTAGAGAAGGTGTTAATATTGGATGCAAAGTTACATTAAGAAGTGGAAAAATGTATGATTTTGCATACAAACTATTTAATGTAGCATTACCAAGAGTAAGAGATTTTAGAGGAGTATCTAATAACTCATTTGATGGTAGAGGAAATTACTCAATGGGAATTAAAGAACAATTAATTTTCCCAGAAATCGAATATGATAAAATTGACAAAATTAGAGGTATGGATATAATATTCGTTACTACTGCTAAGACAGATGAAGAAGCAAAAGAATTGCTTTCATTATTAGGAATGCCATTCCAAAATTAATTATAAACTGCGTCTTGCGCTGTCAAGAGGCGAGTGTAAGAAAGGAGAAATAAATGGCTAAGAAGTCTTTAAAAGTTAAACAACAAAGAGAACAAAAATACAAAACAAGAGAATATAATCGTTGCAAAATTTGTGGAAGACCACATGCATATATCAGAAAATATGGAATTTGCCGTGTTTGCTTTAGAGAATTAGCTCATAAAGGAGAAATTCCGGGAGTGAAAAAAGCAAGCTGGTAATTCTTTCAAATTTAAATCAGCATCTTGCTTTGTCAAGCTACGTGTAAAAATTTTTCAATGTACAAAAGTACAATTTCAAAATTTTTCACTTGCTTTCCTTGCAATATACTAATTTAAATTCGAAATAACAGCTTGAAACATAAAGTGAATTTGAGTAAATTTAAAAAGGAGGGAATAATTTTGAATACAACAGATCCAATCGCAGATATGTTAACAAGAATTAGAAATGCAAATAGTAAAAAACATAAAACAGTTGATGTTCCAGCTTCAAATATGAAAAAAGCTATTGCAGAAATTCTATTTAAAGAAGGATACATTGCAGAATATGAAGAGATAAGCGATAACACTCAAGGTGTAATTCGTATTACTTTAAAATATGATGAAAAAGGTGCAAGAGTAATTGATGGTTTAAGAAGAATTAGTAAACCAGGATTAAGAGTTTATGCATCTAAAGAAGAATTACCACAAGTTCTAAATGGCTTAGGTATTGCTTTAATTTCTACATCAAAAGGAATTAAAACAGATAAGGAAGCAAGAACAGAAGGACTTGGAGGAGAAGTATTAGCATATATTTGGTAGGAAAGGAGGAACTAAAAAATGTCAAGAATAGGAAATAAACCTATTACTGTACCAGAAGGTGTAGAAGTTACATTAAATGATAATCATATAGTTGTAAAAGGACCAAAAGGTACATTAGAAAAGGATTTGCATAAAAATATGACAGTTACTATTGATGGTAATACTATCACAGTAACAAGACCTAACGATGAAGCTATAAATAGAAGCTTACATGGTTTAACAAGAACTTTAATCAGCAATATGATTGAAGGTGTTGTAAATGAATTTAAAAGAAACTTAGAAATAAATGGTGTTGGTTACAGAGCACAAAAGAAGGGTAATGATTTAGTATTAAATTTAGGTTATTCTCATCCAGTTGAAGTTAAAGCTCCAGAAGGAATTAGCTTTGATTTAGCAGATGCTAACCACATCACAGTAAGAGGAATAGATAAAGAGCTAGTTGGTCAAACAGCAGCAGTTATTAGAACAAAAAGACCACCAGAAGTATATAGAGGTAAAGGTATTAAGTATGCTGAAGAGCATATTAGAAGAAAAGAAGGTAAAGCTGGCAAGAAATAAAATTAGGCTAAAACCAAAAAGTATTAAATATTCTTAATATTATTAACGCTGTTACGTTAATAGAAAGGAGAAAAAGATGATTAAGAAAATAGATAGAAAAGCTGAAAGAGAAAGAAGACATGCAAGAGTACGTAATAAAATTTCTGGAACAGCAGATCGTCCAAGATTATGTGTATTTAGAAGCAATAACAACCTTTTTGTACAAGTAATTGATGATGTTGCAGGAAACACTCTAGTTCAAGCTTCTACTCTAGATAAAGAAGTTAAAACAAAACATTCAAATAAAGAAGCTGCTAAAGAAGTAGGAGCTTTAATCGCAAAAAGAGCTTTAGAAAAAAATATCAAAGAAGTTGTTTTTGATAGAGGCGGTTATATTTATCATGGTGTTGTAAAAGAATTAGCAGAAGCAGCCAGAGAAGGCGGATTAACATTTTAAAAAGGAGGGAAATTAAAGTGCAATCAGAAAATACATCAGAATTAAAAGAAAAAGTAGTTGCAATCAACAGAGTAGCAAAAGTTGTTAAAGGTGGTAGAACTTTTAGATTTAGCGCAGTAGTTGTTGTAGGAGACGAAAATGGTCATATTGGTGTAGGAAATGGAAAAGCAGCAGAAGTTCCAGATGCTATAAAAAAAGCTATTGAAGAAGCTAAAAAGAATTTAGTTGAAGTTCCAGTTGTAGGTACAACAATTCCTCATGAATATGTAGGCAAATTTGGAAGTGCTAGTGTTATATTAAAACCAGCTGCTGAAGGTACTGGAGTTATCGCTGGAGGTAGCGTAAGACCAGTTCTAGAGCTTGCAGGTTACAAAGATATTAGAACTAAAGTTGTTGGAACAAACAACCCAAGAAATGTTGTTTATGCTACAATCGAAGGATTAAAGAGCATGAAAACAGCAGAACAAATTGCTAAAAAAAGAGGAAAAACAGTAGAAGAAATATTATAATTTAAAAATAGGAGGTGTAATCGCAAAATGAAATTAGACGAATTAAAACCAGCACAAAAAACAAAGAAAAGAACAGTTGTAGGTCGTGGAGTTGGTTCAGGTCTTGGAAAAACTTCTGGAAGAGGACATAAAGGACAAAAAGCAAGAAGTGGCGGCGGAGTTAGAAGAGGCTTTGAAGGTGGTCAAACTCCTTTATATAGAAGATTACCAAAAAGAGGATTCAACAATAGCGTCCATGCAAATGATTATGTAGAAGTAACACTTACAATGCTTAATAAATCAAGCAAAGAAGACGTTACAGCAGAAAGCTTAATCGAAGATGGAATTATTCGTAAAGCAAAAGACGGAATTGTTATACTTGCAACAGGAAAATTAGATAAAAAAGTAAACGTTAAAGCTGTAAAATTCACCAAAGCTGCACAAGAAAAAATTGAAGCTTTAGGTGGAAAGGCTGAGGTGATTTAATGTTTAAAACTATTAAAAATGCATTTAAAACACCAGATGTTAGAAAGAGAATTCTATATACATTACTTTTAATAGTACTATTTAGATTAGGCTGTTTTATTACAGTACCTGGTGTAAATACAGTTACTTTAAGTGAAGCAATGAGTAATGCAAGTAGTGGCATAGCAGGTCTAATAGACTTAATTTCAGGTGGAGCTTTCTCAAGATTCTCTATCTTTGCTATGACCATTACACCATATATTACAGCTTCAATTGTAATTCAATTATTAGGAATGGTAATTCCTTCATTAGAAAGACTAATGAAAGAAGGAGGAGAAGAAGGAAGAAACAAAATAAATAAATATACTAAAATTCTAACAGTTATACTTGCCTTAATTGAAGGAATTGGACTATATTTAACATATAAATCTTCTGGAATTTTCGTAAAAACTGACTTTTTAACAGGATTTTTAGTAGTTATTTCACTAATGGCAGGAACATCACTTTTAATGTGGTTAGGAGATCAAATCACAAATAAAGGTATTGGAAACGGTATTTCTATGATTATATTTGTAGGTATTATTTCAGGCTTGCCAAGTGCAGTAACAATGATTTGGAACCTAATATTTGGAACAGGTTCATTTAGTACAGCAGGACTATTAACTTCTTTAGCAATCATTATAGGAGCAATTATTTTAATTGCTGGAGTTGTATTTGTACAACAAGCAGAAAGAAGAATACCTGTACAATATGCTAAAAAAGTAGTTGGAAGAAAAATGGTAGGAGCACAAAATACACATATTCCACTTAAGCTAGCAATGGCAGGTGTTATGCCAATAATTTTTGCTTCATCATTTATGACATTCCCAGCTATGATTATTCAAATGTTTGCACCAAACATTGCAAACCAAACTGGCTTCTGGTCAGTAATATATAAATTTTCAATTGCAACTTCAACATCAGCTGTACCAGTAGGGTACACTATTGCAAATGCAATTGTATATTTATTGCTAATTATTGGATTTACATTTTTCTATACTTATGCAACATTCAACCCAGCAGAAGTATCAAACAATATTAAGAAAAATGGTGGATTCATACCAGGAATTAGAGCAGGAAAACCAACAACAGATTATTTATCATCAGTATTATCTAAGTTATTATGGTTTGGAGGACTATTCTTAGCAGTTATAGCAATATTACCTATGCTTGTAAGATTTATACCAAACGTAAACTTAGCATTTGGTGGTACATCAATACTAATCGTTGTAGGTGTTGCACTTGAAATGGTACAACAATTAGAATCATTATTGGTTATGAGACATTATAAGGGATTTTTAGATTAAGCAGAAGGGACGGACAGGCGTAAAAACTGGTTCCGTCCGTAATGCGTGAAAGGAGAACTAAAATATGTACATTATTATGTTAGGAGCTCCAGGAAGTGGAAAAGGAACAACTGCTAAAATTTTAGCTAAAAAAACAAACTTACCTCATATTTCAACAGGAGATATGTTCAGAGAACAAATAAAAAAAGAAACTGAACTTGGTAAGTTAGCTAGTAGTTATATTTCACAAGGAAAATTGGTTCCAGATGAGGTTACAATTGATATTGTAAGAGACAGACTAAATTGGGATGACACTAAAGAAGGCGTTATATTAGACGGATTTCCAAGAACAGTTGAGCAAGCAAAAGCATTAGACGAAATTTTAAAAGAAAAAGGAAAAAAGGTAGATGTAGTGCCAGAATTAGTAATACCTGACCAAATTATAGTAGAGAGAATTTTGAATAGAGCAACGTGCTCAAATAAAGAGTGTGGAGCAATATATAATACAAAATTCAAACCATCAAAGGTACCAGGAATATGTGACATTTGTGGTTCGGAGCTTGTTACAAGAAATGATGATACAGAAGAAGCAATAAAAACTAGACTAGAGGTTTATAGAGAAAATTCAAAAGGATTAGTAGAATATTATAAAGAACAAGGAGTTCTACTTACTATTAGCCCAGAAGAACCTAATGCTGCAAATTCATCAGAAAAAGTAATTGACATTATAGCTGAAAAAATTAAATAGAAAGGCAAAAAAATTGGTAACAATAAAATCAAAAAAAGAAATTGAAAAAATGCGAGAAGCATGTAAACTTACCGCTTTAGTATATGAAGAAATAGAAAAATACATAAAGCCAGGAATAACAACAATGGACTTAGATAATTTTGCAGATAAAATTATTAGAGAACATGGGGGGATTCCGGCTCAAAAAGGCTACCCTAGTGGTGAAAAGGGAGTGCCACCATTTCCAGGAACTCTATGTATCTCAATAAATGATGAGATAATACATGGAATACCATCAAAGAAAACAGTAATTAAAGATGGAGATGTTGTAAGTATAGATCTAGTGGTATATAAGAATGGCTTTAATGGTGATGCAGCAAGAACATTTATTGTTGGAAAATCTTCACCAGAAAAACAAAAATTAGTAGACATTACAAAACAAGCATTTTTTGAAGGAATTAAATATGCTGTAAAAGGCAATAGAGTTGGAGACATTTCTCATGCAATAGGAGAATTTGTGGAAAAAAATGGTTACAATGTTGTAAGAGAATTTCAAGGACATGGAATAGGAGAAGAAATGCATGAGGAACCAGGAATACCAAACTACGGAAAAGCTGGAAGAGGAATAAGACTTGAACCTGGCATGACTCTAGCAATAGAACCAATGGTAATGATAGGAAAACCTAATATATGTGTATTAGATGATGGATGGACTATTGTTACTGAAGATGGATCTTTAGCAGCACATTATGAAAATACAATTTTAATTACAGAAAAAGAGCCAGAAATATTGACATTATTGAGAAAATAAAGTATACTATATAAGATAGCGCACTTATATATATTGGAAAAATTATCTAAATATATTAAATGTGTTTTTAAAGAAAATAATGGAGGAAAATATGTCAAAAGAGGATGTTATAGAAGTTGAAGGTACTGTTGTAGAAGCATTACCAAATACTAATTTTAAAGTTGAATTAGAAAATGGACATCAAATCTTAGCTCATATTTCTGGAAAATTAAGAATGAATTATATCAAAATTCTTCCAGGAGATAAAGTAAAAGTTGAATTATCGCCTTATGATCTTAGTAAGGGTCGTATTACATGGCGTGCTAAGTAAATTTTAAAAATAATCAGCATCTTGCGTTGTCAGAATTCATTTGAAACGCGGTTACATACAAACGTATGCGCCATTGCCTTTCAAATAAATTCTTCCAGCCAAAGGCATACTGACACTGTAACAGGCAAAGCCTTAACAGTCTCAGCATAGCAATATACTAATTCTTTTTAAAATTCAATATAAAACTAATCTAAGAAAGGAATGAACTAAAATGAAAGTAAGACCATCAGTAAAACCTATGTGTGAAAAATGCAAAGTTATTAAAAGAAAAGGCGTTATCAGAGTAATCTGTGAAAACCCAAAACACAAACAAAGACAAGGTTAATTTATTATAATTATTGAATATAACACAAATTTTAGATAGCGGCTGAAAGGAAAATTTATTTTCCTTTTAATTCTGATTTGTGTTTATATATATGTCTGAAAGTATTATTGATTAGTATAAAAATACTAATGCATTTCACCAATAATAACTTAAGACAAACCAAAAAACAAAATTTAAGAATAGCAAAATAAAAAACTATGGAGGTGCAAAAAAATGGCTCGTATAGCAGGAGTTGATTTACCTAGAGAAAAAAGAGTAGAAATTGGTCTAACATATATTTATGGTATTGGACTAGCAAGTGCTCAAAAA
The DNA here is from genome assembly GCA_934122155.1 of uncultured Clostridia bacterium. Taxonomy (GTDB): domain Bacteria; phylum Bacillota; class Clostridia; order TANB77; family CAG-508; genus CAG-273. The sequence continues at coordinate 11,518 of CAKOVX010000007.1, read as the reverse complement.
ATTCTAGCAGAAGCAAAAGTTAATCCAGATATTAGAGTAAAAGATTTAACAGATGACCAAGTACAAGCAATTAGAAAAGCTATGGATGGTTATAAAGTTGAAGGTGACTTACGTAGAGAAGTTGCATTAAATATTAAAAGACTAACTGAAATTGGATGTTATAGAGGTTTAAGACATAGAAGAGGTCTTCCAGTTAGAGGACAAAGAACAAAAACTAATGCCCGTACAAGAAAAGGCCCTAGAAAATTAGTTAGCAAAAGCAAAAAATAATTAGCAAAAGTAACAAAGCCTAAATAAGGAGGGAATAATTAAAAATGGCAACAAAAAATGTAACTAAAAAAACAGTAACTAGAAGAAGAGACAGAAAAAATATTGAAAAAGGTATGGCTCATATTCATTCTAGTTTTAACAATACAATTGTTACAATTACAGATGTTCAAGGAAATGCAATTTCTTGGGCAAGTGCTGGTGAACTAGGTTTTAAAGGTTCAAGAAAAAGCACACCATTTGCAGCAGGAGAAGCAGCTGAAACAGCAGCTAAAGCAGCAATGGAACATGGATTAAAATCAGTAGAAGTATTTGTAAAAGGACCAGGTTCTGGTCGTGAAGCAGCAATTAGGTCATTACAATCAGCAGGATTAGAGATTAGCTCAATTAAAGATGTTACTCCAATTCCTCACAATGGTTGTAGACCACCAAAAAGACGTAGAGTATAAGGAAGGTGAAAAATAAAATGGCAAGATATAAAGATGAACAATGTCGTATTTGTCGTAGAGAAGGACAAAAATTGTTCTTAAAAGGAGCAAGATGTTATTCAGATAAATGCAGTATTTCTAGAAGAAATTATGCGCCAGGTCAAAACGGCCAAAAGAAGAAAAAATTATCTGAATATGGTACTCAATTAAGAGAAAAACAAAAAACAAAATCATTCTATGGTGTAAGTGAAAAACAATTTAGAAAATATTTTGATATGGCAGCAGCTACAAAAGGAATCACTGGTGAAGTTTTACTACAAATTTTAGAAACAAGATTAGACAACATAGTATATCGTTTAGGATATGGTAGTTCAAGAGCACAATCTAGAATGTTAGTAACACACGGAGCATTTGAAGTAAATGGACAAAAAGTTGATATTCCATCTTACTTAGTAAAAGCAGGAGACGTTATTTCTGTAAGAGAAATAAGAAAAGACAATGGCTTTATTAAAGCAAATGTAGAAGCTAATGCAGCAAGACCAGTACCAGAATGGCTACAAAAAGATGAGAAAAATTTGAGTGGTAAAGTTGTAAGACTACCATCTAGAGAAGATGTAGATCTTCCAGTTGAAGAACATTTAATAGTAGAGCTTTACTCTAAATAATAATTTAATAATTATGAAAATAAAAATGTTTTTTTGTTATCTATTAGGAGGTAAAAATGATAGAATTTGAAAAGCCAAATATTAAATGCTTAGAAGTAGACGAAGGGAACCACTATGCAAAATTTGTATGTGAACCATTAGAAAGAGGATATGGAATTACAATTGGTAATTCTTTAAGAAGAATTTTACTATCATCTCTTCCAGGTAGTGCAATTACAAGTGTAAAAATTGAAGGGGTATTACATGAATTTTCTACAATTCCAAATGTTGTAGAAGATGTTCCTGAGCTTATAATTAATTTAAAAACAGTTTGTTTAAAGCAAGACAAAAATGAAGAAAAAACATTAAGAATAGACTTTAAAGGACCAGGAGAAGTTAAAGCTGGAGATATCATAACAGATGGAACAGTAGAAATATTAAATCCAGATTTACATATAGCAACAGTTGCAGAAGGTGGACATTTAATAATGGAAATGACTGCAAATATGGGAAGAGGTTATAATAATGCTGAAAAGAATAAAAAACCTGACCAAGCATTAGGAGTACTTCCAATTGATTCTATATATACACCTGTTAAAAAAGTAAATTATGCAGTAGAAAATACTAGAGTTGGACAGATGATAGATTATGACAAATTAACAATCGAAGTTTGGACAAATGGAGGTTTAACTCCAGATGAAGCATTAAGCTTAGCTGCAAAGGTTATGACAGGACACTTAGAATTATTCATTGACTTATCTGAAACTACTAAAAATACTCAAGTAATGGTAGAAAAAGAAGAGTCTAAAAAAGAAAAAGTTCTTGAAATGTCAATTGAAGATCTAGAACTATCAGTTAGATCATTTAATTGCTTAAAAAGAGCAGGAATTTCTACGGTAGAAGACTTAACAAATAAGTCAGAAGCTGAAATGATGAAAGTAAGAAATCTTGGTAAAAAATCATTAGATGAAGTAACTAATAAATTACATGCATTAGATTTGAATTTTGCCAAGGAAGAAGAATAAGAGCAGAAGGAGGGAAAAAAATTGGCTACAAATAGAAAATTAGGTAAAACAACAGATGTTAGATTAGCAATGCTAAAAACATTAACAACAGACTTAATTCTACATGGACAAATAGAAACTACTGAAGCTAGAGCAAAAGAAGTAAAAGCAATTGCAGATAGTCTAGTTTCATTAGCAGTAAAAGAAAAAGATAATTTTGAAATGGTAGATGTTAAAGTTTCTAAAGCAAAATTAGATAGCAAAGGAAACAAAGTAACAGAACTTGTAAAAAGCAAAAATGGTAAAGAATATCTAAGAGTAGTAAAAGAAACAACAACAGAAAAAAGACAAAAAGATATGCCATCAAGATTAAATGCTAGAAGAAAAATGATGAAAAATATTAATAAAGTAAAAGATAGTGAAGGAAATAACATTGATTTAACTGCAAAATTATTTAACGAGATTGCTCCTAAATATGAAGGTAGAGTTGGTGGATACACAAGTATACTTAAAGTAGGACCAAGAAAAGGTGATAATGCAGAAATGGTTATTTTAAAACTAGTTTAATATAATTGTTTTAAAGAAGCAAATATAGGAGAGTGTGAAATATGGAAATACTAAAATATATTATATTAGTTATTTATGTTATTGTTTGTATTGCTTTAATTATTTTAGCAGCAGTGCAAAATAGTGAAAAGCAAGGTGCTTCAGGAACAATTACAGGTTCTTCTACCAATAATTTTTATGAACAAAATAAGGGAAGAACAAAGGAAGGCAAGCTAAAGAAGTGGACAATAATTCTCGGAATTACATTTGCTGTATTAGCAATTGTCTTAGGAATCCTATATCTAGTATAAAAACTATAAAATGTGGCAGAATAAAGTTCTGCCACATTTTGCTTTGTGTTGTAATAAAAAATAATTGGGGGAGATTAAAAGATGCTGTATCAAAAATTAAAATTAGGAGACGAAATAAGAATAATTGCACCATCAAGGAGTTTGGTAAATTTAGATTTTAATAGAAATGAATATGCTCAAAAAAAATTAGAAGAATATGGTTTTAAGGTTTCTGTTTCGAAATATGCAAATGATAGTGATTTTGCAAAGAGTTCATCTATTCAAAAGCGTGTAGATGATATACATACTGCTTTCTTAGATAAAAACGTAAAAGCCATTATAACAGCGACTGGTGGATATAATGTGAATCAGTTATTAAAATATATAGATTATAACATAATAAAAGAAAACCCAAAAATTATATGTGGCTTCTCAGACATCACAGCATTATTAAATGCAATATACAAAAAAAGTGGACTCATAACCTATTATGGACCGAATCTTTTTAATTTTGGAATGGAAAAAGGTTTTGAATATACATATGAGTATTTTTGCAAAATGTTATTGAACAATGAAGCATTTGAGGTTAAGCCTTCAGAAAAATGGAGTAATGACAGGTGGTGGAAAAATCAAGAAGAAAGAGAATTTATAGAAAATGAAGGCATGTTTGTTATTAATGAAGGTGAAGCAGAAGGAACAATAATCGGCGGAAATTTATGCACATTAAATTTGTTACAAGGCACAGAATTTATGCCAGATTTGGCAGATAAAATACTTTTTATTGAAGATGACGATATGGCAGGTAATAAATTTCAATATGAGTTTGATAGAAATTTAGAAAGTTTATTACAACTGCCAAATGCAAATAAAATTAAAGGTATAGTTTTAGGAAGAGCAGAAAAAGATTGCGATATGAATTCAGATTTATGGAAAGCTATAATAAAAAACAAAGATATATTAAACAATATACCAGTTATTGGAGGATGTGATTTTGGACATACAACACCGACAATTACATTTCCAATAGGCGGAAGTGCAAGAATACAAGCACATAAGGAAAAAGTAAAATTAATTATAGAAAACAAAGTAGACAAATAAATGATGGTGAAAAGCTGTAATTATTATTGATAAGTATAACTAATTAAAGTTATGACATAATAAAAGTAAAGGAAAAGTATGAAAGAAGAGTTAAAGAAGGATAATCAAGAATTTGAAAAAGATAAGTATGTAGGAGTTTTTCAAAAAAGTAAAAACTTCGGTTTTGTTGTGCTTGATGATAGAAAAATAAAAGCAGATATATACATATCTAAAAAGAATAGCAAAAAGGCTAAAAATAATCAAAAGGTAGTAGTGCAAATATTAAAATTACCTGAAAAAAATAGAAAAGCAGAAGGCAAAATAATTGAAATACTAGGCAATATAAATCAAGCAGGAGTGGACATGCTTTCATTAGTAAAAGACTATGACTTGCCATATGAATTTCCAGAAGCAGTTATAAACGAAGCAAAAGCAATAAAACAAGAAGTAGCTAAAAAAGACATTCCAAATAGATTGGATTTAAGAAATAAAATAATATTTACTATTGATGGAGAAGATGCAAAAGACTTAGATGATGCAGTATCAGTAGAAAAATTAAAAAATGGAAATTATCTTTTAAATGTGTCTATTGCAGATGTTAGCTATTATGTGCAAGAAAAATCTAAACTTGATAAAGAAGCAATAATTAGAGGTACTAGTATATATATGTTAGATAGAGTAATTCCAATGCTTCCAAAAGAGCTATCAAATGGAATATGTAGTTTAAATCAAAAAGAAGATAGATTTGCAATAACTGTTTTAATGGAAATAAACCAAAAAGGAGAAGTAGTATCTTCAGACATACAAAAAAGTGTAATAAAAGTAACTAGAAGAATGAGTTACAAAGAGGTACAAACTATACTAGACGAAATAGAAGGAGCAGAAGACAAGGGCATATTCAAACCAAAAGCAAAACAAAAATTATTAAAAGAATGTGAACCATACTTTGAACACTTTAAAAGAATGGAAGAACTTGCTAATATATTAAAACAAAGAAGAACAAAAGCAGGAAGCTTAAATTTAGATATTCCAGAAAGCAAAATAACATTAGACGAACAAGGAGTAGCAATAAATGTAGACAAATATGAAATGTATTTTGCAAATGAAATTATAGAGCAATTTATGCTAACTGCAAATGAAACAGTAGCAGAAAAATTTTATTGGTTAGAGGCTCCATTTATATATCGTGTGCATGAGGTACCAGACGAAGAAAAAATAGCAGAACTAAATAGATTCTTATGGAATTTAGGATATAAAATAAAAGGAAACAAAGCCAATATTCATCCAAAAGCATTTGCAGAAGTTTTAGAAAAAGTAAAAGGAAAACCAGAAGAAAGAGTAGTATCAAACCTTATATTAAGAACTCTAAAAGTAGCAAGATATGAAGCAGAAAACAAAGGACACTTTGGAATTGCAAGTAAATACTATTGTCATTTTACATCACCAATAAGAAGATACCCAGACTTATTCATACACAGAATAATATCAAAATACTTAGAAGAAAACTATCAACTAAAAGAAAATGAAATAGAAAAATATAGTAGTCAAGCTGTAAAATATGCAGAACGTTCATCTGAAAGAGAAAAAATTGCACAAAAAGTAGAGCGAGATGCAGACGCAATTAAAAAGGCTGAATATATGCAAAGCAAAATAGGCGAAGAATACGAAGGAATTATTTCAAGTATAACATCATTTGGAATGTTTGTAGAACTTCCAAACACAGTAGAAGGATTAATACGTTTTGATGATTTAGGAAACGAATACTTTATATATGACGAAGAAAAGAAAACACTTCAAGGAGAAAAAAGCAAGAAGATATATAAAATAGGAGACAGCATAAAAGTGCGTGTAATCTTCGCAGACAAACTAACAAGAAAAGTAGACTTTGAAAAAATTTCAGGATAAAAACGTGCCAAATTATGGCACGTTTTAGTATATAAAATACATTGTAACAGCAAATGCAAAGCCTATAATAGTAAGAAAGATTGAAATTAAGCCTCCGGGCTTATTTTTGTTTACTACAACCTCATAAAACCCATAACTAACGCTTTCAACCAAAGCAAGTAATGCAAATAAAACCACTAAAAAACTTACAACCATAAAAATCTCCTTTTAAATTCCTGTTAACAAAAATCCAGAGTCAACTACAACATCAGTTTCAACTTTGAAAAATGAATCTTGATAATGTTGTAACCAGTTATAATTCTCTAATTCTTGCATAGTTTTAAAATTCTTTAAAGCATAATTACCAAAACCACTACAATCAGACTTCAATTCTTTTGAAGTTTTATATAAATAATGTAAAAGTAATTTTTCTAAATAATTATTAGCATATTCTTGAGTTAGTTTAATTTGCTGTTCGGTATTAGTGCTAGATAATTGCTTAATAGAAGAAATAGTTGCATTTGCCTTAACCTTTATTTTTATATAAGGTGTTCCATTTAAAAGTGAAACATTGATTTTAGGGCTTGTAGTAAAATCAAAATATAAATCAATTAAATTCTCCTTGTTTTCAGGGTCTGGCATTGAAATATTACAGCTTTTAACCTTACCAGTGACAATCAAGTGAGCAACAGTTTCTAAAGGAGTTAAAGTACCAACAAGTTTATCTTGTCTAAACACTGCAGTACCAACATTTTCAACGCCATTTTTTGCCTCTAAAATCTCACTACCAGAATCATCAGAACTTTTATTGTTAGAAGACTGATTAGAATCAGCTTTAGAAATTACATTGCCGTAGAAGTGCAACAGGTTGAGAAGCAAGAGATGTTATTTTATTCATAAATTGTCCAAGATTAGCATCTACAATATATCCAGTATATTCACTAGAATTGGGAAATGTAGCATAAAACTTCGTTATTAAATTGTCCAAAGTTGGTTTTACACTTGCAATATAATCCCTAGCAGATGAAGTGGTTATAAGAATATTGGTATCAGGTCTAATTTGTACTTTGTTAGCTAAAGAAAATATTTCTTCTTTAATTCCAGACATTGCAATTTTTTCAGAGAATATTATAAGCTTACAATGAGACAAGTTTATTTCTTTACTAGAATAAGTATTTATTAAATTAAGTGCAGCGTCAATAGAAGGAGCCTCTATTGTATCCATAATTATAGAAGAGCTTTCATCTGAAGAGCCCTCACCAGAAGAGGCACTTGGTTTAGTAAATTGAAATGTAACTTTTAATCTTTCTGTATCTCCAACATCTATGCCTAGTGCAACAATATAAGTTAAATCATCTATACTTTGAATACGGTGACTACTTGTAAATGCAAAAGAAAATAATATCACAACCAATATAATCAAAATATACTTATATGCGTTTTTCATTAACAATTCCTTTCATTTTTTGACTTCGTAAATATTTAATATTAGCCAAAACTAAAATAATAATACTCAAGGCAAATACTAAAATTAAAATAATATATCTGTATACAGTATTTTCTAGAAAGCTTATTTCCTGCATATTTTTAGGAATTAAAGCAGTTCCAAATATAAATAAAGCAAACAAAGTAGAAATCCATTTTGAATATTTCAAATTTGTAACTCTTTTAAATATGCTAGAAGAAAAGTATAGTACAATTGCCAAATAACATATGATAGAGAGTAGCCAAATAAGTAAAAATAATGCATCTAACCTTTGAAAAAATCTACTAAAATCTATAAAACGAGATGCTAAATAAATAGGAAATATTTGTTGCTCTATAATTGTAGGTGGAAAAATAAAAAGTAAAGTTGCCGCACTAATTAGTAAGAAAAATGCAGAAAGTCCAACAGAGGTATAAGCTACCTTTTTAAAATCTTTTTGATTTTTTAAATAAGGTGGAAGAAGGTATATACAAGCAATTCCACCAAAAGCAAATAAATCGCTTAACCCACTAAAAAATGTTGTATAAGCACCATTCCCTAAAATAGGGAAAATCTTTTGAAAGGTAAGGTTCTTCCAATTTCCTATAAATATAAAAATCATACTAACAGCAACTAATATGGTAAAAAATAAATTGGCACGTGCAATAGAAACAATATTAAGCTTATTCATAATTACAATAGCAATTAAAAACAAAATCATAATTATAGGCAAAGAAGTTCTAGGAAAAAATATAAGCTTTAGCCCCTCCGAAAAACTTCTAAGCAGTATTCCAGTGATAAAAATAATATAAAGTAAAAATAAAATTGAAATACCTATTTTTAAAACCTTGCCACCTAAAAATTCGGCAATATCTATAATATCTAAACCAGGAAAACTCTCTAATAACTTGCAAATCAAGAAGATTAGGATTATTACAATAGCACTAATATATATAACATTAAGAATAGAAGCAGAAGCGTGTTCAGCTACAATACTTCTGGGTAAGCCTAAAATTATGTGATTTATAATAATAGCAACAATTAAAATAATTGCTTCCCATTTTCCTAATTTTTGTTCTGTCATAAAACTGCTCCTTTCTATTTATATTTCCAAGTTCTACTTATGTGAGACTGTGAGTTTTGCTTTTTGGTATTTAAATAATCAGGTCTTTTTTCACGTTTCCACATTGGGTCTAAGAAAAATCCACTTTCATTTATATTTGTAATAGGGCTATATGGTGCCATAAATGGAACTCCAAAAGATTTGATACTGCACAAAATGGTAGCATATACACAAAGCCCAACAGCAATTCCGAAAAATCCTGCAATATACCCTAAAAGGATAAAGCCAAACCTTAGTATTCTCAAATGATAGCCAAAGTAAAAATCAGGAATGGCAAAAGATGCTATACCAGTAATTGCAACAACAATGATTAAAATAGGGCTTACAATATCAGCACTAACAGCAGCTTGTCCTAAAACCAAAGCACCAACAATACCTATAGTTGGACCAATAGGAGAGGGAACCCTTAACCCAGCTTCACGAATAAGTTCAAAAGAAATTTCCATAAGTAAAATTTCAAAAATAATAGGAAATGGAACATTTTCTCTTGAGGCAATTACAGAAAATAGCAATTCAGTTGGAAGTAGCTCTTGGTGAAAATCTGAAATTGCAACATATAATCCAGGAAGAAGTAGTGTTATAAAAATCGAGATTAAGCGCAAAATTTTTGAAAAATTTGCAAACTGAAACTTCAAATTACTATCTTCAGGTGATGCAATAAAATCAGTAAAAGTAGCTGGCATAATAAGAACATAAGGATTTCCATTAACTATAACTACTACTTTGCCACTATATAAATGCTTAGCAGCCTTATCAGGTCTTTCGGTGGATATTATTTGTGGAATTGTGTAATTGTTTTTATCTTCGATCAATTGCTGAAGTTCACCACTAGAAAGCAAAGTATCAATTCTTAAATTGCTAACTCTGTATTTTACTTCTGCAACTAAATCAGCATTTGCAATATCTTGCATATAACAAATACAACATTTTGTTTTACTTAAATTACCAACCTCAATACTTTCTATTATTAGATTTTCATTATTGATAATTCGGCGAAGTAGAGAAGTGTTAGTACGAATATTTTCAACAAATCCTTCTTGAGGTCCTTTAATAATAACCTCATTATTAGGAGGCTCAACACCTCTTTGTTTAAATCCTTTTACATCAATATCATAAGCAATTCCAAGAGTATCAACAAAAAGCAAACAATTACCCATATTAACACCATTAAAAGCATCTTTAAAAGAGCTAACTTTTTTAACACTATTTTGAGGAAGCAAACAGTCAGATATATATGTTTCTAAATCAAACTTTTTAACTTTTCTAACAGTAATATTATTTGTTTTAGCCTCATTTATAATCTGATTTTGTTCACCATCAAAAATATTAGCTCTATTACGCATCATAAGAGCTTCTAGTACATTATCATTTACAAGCTCCGAATTTACCATACCATCAATCAAAAGAAGAAAAGCTTGATACTGCCTATTTCTCGCTGTCAGAGTGAATTCTCTAACAATAATATCACTATTTATTAAAAGATTATACTTAACCTTAACATACTCAAGATTAACAGAAAGGCTAGGAAAAATGTTTTCCGCCTCAAAGATTTCCTCATTTTTATCAAGCTCCTCAGGAGTCATACTAACATTATTGCCATCATTTTCATAAGGGCTAGATAAGGTAAAATTATATTCATTTTGGTCAGGTGAATCAAACACACTTTTAACTATATTTGTAAGCTTATCTTTAAAACTCATAATAACTCCCAAACATAAAAATTCTACATTTATTATTTTCCAAAAAATAAAAAATATTCAAAAAACGTATTGAACTTAATTCAATACGTTTTTTCAGACTGTTGACAAAGTATAAAAAATATTGAAAAGGTTGAATATAAATTAAAGAAAAGTATTGAAAATAAAAAAATGTTATGATAATCTAATAAGGAGAAAATATGTACAAAATTTTTTATGGAACATTGAAAATTAAATATAGAGTAAATCTGTAAGATATATAATTTATAACTATAAAATGAGTAAATGTGCATAAGAAAAAATGTACATATTAGATTACATAATAGAAAAATACAGAATAGAAATACTGAAGAAAGAGGAGGAAGATAACCTTGAATAAAAAAGAGACAAAAATAAGTAAAAAAACAGCAAAAAGAAATTACTCAAATCAAGCAGGTATTACTCTAATAGCACTTGTAGTTACAATTGTAGTACTATTAATATTAGCAGGAGTAACATTAAATGCACTGTTTAATGAAAATGGAATATTAACCAAATCAAAAAATGCAGGAAATATAATGGAAGACGCTAAAAAGAGTGACCTAGATGCAATAAACAATTTAGACAAATGGATAGATGAAAAGACAGGAGGAAGTTCAATAACATTAAAAAAATATGAAGAAGCAAGTAAAAATACAGATGGAACACTAAAAGAGAATGCAAAATATACAGATTCAGAAGATACAACAGTAACAATACCAAAAGGTTTTAAGGTATCAGATGTAGCAGCAGATGGTAGTACAGATGGAGAACAAACAGTATCAACAGGGTTAGTAATACAAGACAAAGATGGAAATGAATTTGTATGGGTACCAGTAAATTATACAGCAACGGGTACAGTAGATGAAAATGGATTAGACACTGGATTCAAAGATACTTTTAAAAGAAGCACGACTAGTTCAAGGTATACTGAACCATATGGAAGTGGATATGATGGAGAAGATACAGAATATTTAAAAATGATGAAAAGTGTGCAAGAAAACAAAGGATTTTATATAGGAAGATATGAAGCAGGAACAACAGATCCAAGAACAAGTTCAACAACAGGTACAAG
>CAKOVX010000006.1 GCA_934122155.1 uncultured Clostridia bacterium | reverse complement strand
TTTGAACCTGTTATATATAAGTCTACATCTTTGTTTATAAATAAACTATCTACTGTTTTTTCAAATCCATTTACATTTTGAATTTCATCTAGAAAAACATATGTCTTTTTTCCTTTTACTAGTTTTTCTTTTATATATTCATATAGTTTTTTTCTATCTTGCAATTCTTCATAATCTGAATTTTCAAAATTTATTGATATTATTTGTTTTTCTTCTATTCCATTTTCTTTTAAATAATCTTGAAACATTTCTAGTAATGTTGACTTACCACATCTTCTTATTCCTGTAATAACCTTTATTATCTGTTGATCTTTAAAGTTTTTTAATATAGATAAATAATTTTCCCTATTTATTCTTTCCATAAATCCTCCTAATTATAATAATTATACTATTTTTTATTATTATAGTCAAGTTTTTTCAAAATTATGAAAAAACTTTTAGTTTTTGTGTATTTTTTTCATTCTGACTGCTAAGATAGTTAAAAAACTATTAATAAGTATTTTCAAAAATATGATTTTATGTTATAGTTATATAGAGGTATTTTATGGAATTAAAGGAAAATGAAAGAATTGATGATTTAGAATTAAATGATTTAAAAATTATACAAAATAAAAATGGTTTTTGTTTTAGTATGGATAGTGTTCTACTTTCTGATTTTGCAAAAAATATTAAACCAAATTCAAAAGTTATTGATTTAGGTACTGGTACTGGTATTTTGCCCATATTGATTTCTGCAAAAACTAAATCTTGCAAAATTGTTGGAATAGAAATCCAAAAAGAAGTTGCTGATATGGCTAGTCGCAGTATTTTGTTAAATAATCTACAAAATAAAATAGAAATTGTTTGTGAAGATATTAAAAATTTAAAAAATATTTATGAAACTAATTCTTTTGATGCTATTGTAACAAATCCACCATATAAAATTAAGGGTAGTGGTGGAATAAATGAGTTACAAACAAAATTAATTTCTCGCCACGAAATAGCTGCTAATTTAGAAGATTTTATTTCAATTTCTAGTTATTTGTTAAAAGATCAATGTAGTATTTACATGGTTCATAGACCAGAAAGATTAGTTGATATTTTATCTATTTTTAGAAAATATAAGTTAGAACCTAAAGAATTAAAATTTGTACATCCAAGTAGTGACAAGGCTCCAAATCTAGTTCTAATTAAGGCAACCAAAAATGCAAAACCATTTTTAAAAGTTGATAAGCCTTTATATATTTATAATTATGATGGAACATACACAAATGAATTGTTAAAAATATATAATAAAATATAATTTGCTATGTTAGCTAAATACTAACATAGCAAATTTATTTTACTTTTTTATTTCGCTTTGTTTTTCTATTAGATCATTTATTACTTTTTGTGCTTTATCACATTCTTCTATTTTAGCGTCAAAAGTTGCTTGTCCTATTTCTTGTCCAGTTGTCTTTTTACTATTTAATTCTAGATTTATACCTAAATCTTTTAATTCTTTTATTTGATCATCTGTTGGCTGTATGTATCTTACTTTCTTATTATCTTTATTTTTATATGCCTGAACAAGGTTAAGCTTGCCTACTCCAATTTTTATTTCCGGATTAAGTCCTGCTGCTATTATTTTTTCTACTCCAACTCCACTTTTCATTGCTAATGTTTGTATTGTATCTTTTTTGCTTAGCTGTTCAACATCTACACCTAATTCTTTTAGTTTTTTAAAATTATTTATTAAAGTTTGAACTGCACTTTCTTTTTCTTGTGTTTTTAAAGGTATTCCTAACTCTAATAGTTCTTGTACTTCTTTTTCCGTTGGTGGTATGTATTTTTTCTTGTTTTCACTTTTATTTCTATATGCTCTAATAATAGTGTCTCTTCTACTTGCAATTTTAATGTTAGGTTCTAGTCTATTTTGGGTTAGCTCTTCTATTTTTATTCCTTGTCTTTTAGCTAAACTTTCTATTGTGTCTCCTTTTTTTATCTGTGTAATATCTACGCCTAGTCCTTGCAACTTTTTTAAGTTTTCTATAAATATTTGTACTGTGTTTTGTTTTTCTGTCATTTCTAATGATATTCCTAATTTTGTAAGTTCCTTCATTTGCTCTTTTGTTGGTGGAAGTAAATTTCTAGTTTTATTTTCCTCTTTTTTTCTATATGCCATAGCAATTTTATTTTTACTTCTTCCTATTGCATTATCTGATTTTAGTCCTACTGCTTTTAGCTCTTCTTCTCCTATTCCAAATCTCTTTGCCAAATCTCCTATTGTGTCTCTTTCCTTTATTTTGCTAACATCTATTCCTAATTCCTGCATTTTTTTAAGTTTATCTATAAACACCTGAACTGTATTTTGTTTTTCTGGTGCATCTAAATGTATTCCTAATTTTCTTAATTCTTGTACTTGTTTATCTGTTAAATTTGCACTCCCATCTTCACTTTTTCCATTTCTGTATGCCTGAATTACACCGCTTTTACTAGATCCTATTTTTACATTTGGTTCAAGCCCTGCAATTTTTAACTCTTCTATTTCTATTCCATATCTTTTTGCAAAGTCTTTTATTGAATCATTTCTTTTTATTTGAGTAACATCAGCACCTAATTCTTGTAATTTATTTAAGTTATTTATAAAATTCTGGGCTGCATTGTTTTTTTCTTGTAATTCTAGTGATATTCCTAGCTTAGCTAATTCATCTAATTGCACTGTTGTTGGAGGTGTCCAAATTTTTTTGTCAGTATTATTTCTATTTCTGTAAGAATATGCTATTCCAGTTTTAACAGTTCCTATTTTGTATTCTGGATTAAGCCCTACTGCTTCTAATTCTTTTACCCCTATTTTGTGTTCTTGTGCTAATAGTGCTACTGTATCTTTTTGTCTTATTTCTTCAACATTAACACCTAACTCTTTTAGTTTTTTTATATTATCAATAAATACTTGAACTGTGTTTTGTTTTTCTTGTATTTCTAGAGATACTCCCAATTCTTTTAGTCTTTTTACCTGTTCTTCTGTTGGTGGTGCAAACCTTATTTTTTTGCTGTTATCTCTATTTCTATATGAATATGCTATTCCATTTTTTGTGCTTCCTATTTTATCATCTAATAATAAACCAGCAGCTTCTAGTCTTTCTCCCTCTACTTCTGACCTTTTGATTAAAGTTTCAATTGTATCTTTTTGCTTTATTTTACTAACATCTACTCCTAATTCTTTTAGCTTTTTTATTTTGCCTATAAATTTTTCAATTGTATTTACATTTTCCAGTTGATTTTCTATTTCTTCAAAACTTTTAATAAAGTCTTCTTGTTCTTCTATTATTTTAAAGCTTTCTAATACTTTTGGATCATATGATCTTTTTCCTTTTAAGTTTTCCCTTTCTATTATCTTTTGTATTTCCATTCTAAATTCTTTAAAATACTTTATATTTCCAACTAAATCTAGTACTAGAACTTCATTGAAATTGTCTCTTCTTAATACTCTCCCAATTTGTTGTACAAATACTATATATGATTTTGTTGGCCTTAACATTATTTCACCTGTAATATTTTCATTGTGAATTCCTTCATTTAGCATATTTTTTGAATATAACAGTCTTAATTCGTCTCCCCTTTTCTCGCAAAATTTTCTTAATGCTACATCATTTTCTTTGCATTTTTTATTTGCTTCAACAGTTAAATGCTTTTGTTTTTTATTTATATCATCAAAAATGCCCTCTTTTTTAGCTTTTTCTTGTAACTCTTCAATGTTATCTCCAGGATTGCAAAATATTAAATATCTTCCATTGCTTTTTAAATATTTATTATATATTTCTTTTAGTCCACTTGCATTTTCTACTTGTTTTTTTATTTTATCTAATTCTTTTTGAAGCTCTTTTCTTGTTTTTTCATCATATACTTTTAATATTTTTTCTTGCATTGACTCCACGTCTTCTGCAAATATATGTCTTGCACTTATGTATGTTGGTAATTTTAATATACCTCTTGCTACTGCTTCTGATATTTTTAGTTCATAGTCTGCACTTTCACATCTTTCTTCTATCATGTTGTGTCCATCATTTCTTATTGGAGTGGCCGTCATACCCAATACACTAGCATTTTTATTATTTTCTAGTAAATAATTTACTGCATTTTTCCATTTTTCTGCTCCACTTCTATGTATTTCGTCAAAAATTATAATATCAGAATTATATTCTTCTATATCTTTTATATAGCCCATTATATGTAGTAAATTTTATTTTTGATAATATTTGTTTTGCCTCTTCCTTCGAGTATATTTCTGTTATTGACTTTTTTATTTCTACATTTACTGTTGGAGATGGAGACACATATAATATTTGTTTTTTATTTAGATTATCTTCTATTAATTTTAATGCTAAATATGTTTTACCTGTTCCTGTTGGCAATACAATTCCTGCTGAATTTTTTTCTTTTATTCCAGCTTTTATTGCCTCATATGCTTCTACTTGATATCTACTATCTAATTTTACTCCCACTTTTTACCTCCAGTTTTATCTGCTGAAAAAGCTTTTTATTTTATTAAATATCTTTTTTAAAATATTTTTTTCATATTTAATTACTTGTGTTTGTTTCTTATTAATATCTATGTGTTGTTTTTCCTCAAATATATTTTTATTATATATTTCTTGTTTTTTTATTTCGTTTTTTCTTCGTTCTTCTGCTTGCATGTTTATTATTTTTTCTTTTTGTTGTGGAGTTGATAAATAATCTCTAAATAAATTAAATAAAATTGCTTTTGTTTCTGGCATCATTTGTTGATATTTTAATTCTATATCTTCTACTTGATAATTATAGTCTTTATTTTGATTTAATTTTATTGCTTCTATAATTTCTGAAGGAATTTTTTTATATTCTATTTCGTCTAGGCAACTTAAAATTGTATATACTTCTGTGCAGGCATCATTATAATTATTCATTCAGCTTTTCTCCTAATTATTTTACATTTTTCTAATTCATATAATATATTATTTTATTGTTTTTATCAAGTATTTTCAAATTTACATTTTTATGATATATTAAAATATATATAAATTTATATGGAGGAATTAATGGCTGGTAAAATTTATTTGGTGGCAACACCTATTGGTAACTTAAAAGATATGACATTTCGTGCAATAGATACATTAAAAAATGTAGATTTAATTGCAGCTGAAGATACTAGACAAACATTAAAATTATTAAACCACTTTGAAATCAGCAAACCAATGATTAGCTATCATAGGCACAATGAAGATTTGAAGTCTGAGGGATTGATTAAAAAAGCATTAGATGGTAAAAATATAGCAATAGTAACTGATGCAGGTACTCCTGGTATCTCTGATCCAGGTGAAGAAATTGTAAAAGAGGCAATTAAAAATAATATTGAAATTATTCCAATACCTGGTGCATGTGCTTTTGTTAATAGCTTAATTGTTTCTGGAATTTCTACAACAGAATTTTCTTTTTATGGATTTTTACCTTTAAATAAAAAAAATCGCAAAGAAAAATTATTGCAAATTATGAAAGAACAAAAAACAGTTATTTTGTATGAAGCTCCACATAAATTATTAAAAACTTTAGAAGATATTCTAGAAAATGTTGGGGATGTTCAAGGCTGTTTAGTACGAGAACTTACAAAAATTCATGAACAAAAAATATATGGTAAAATTTCAGAATTAATTAATTTGTCTTCTGAACCTAAAGGTGAATATGTAATTATTTTAGATTTAAGTAAAAATGAAATTTCTGATGATACTGATTTTTCTAAAATGAGCTTAGAGGAACATTATAATTTTTATAAAAAGTTAGGGTTAGATAAAAAAGAAATTATTAAGCAAATTGCTAAAGACAGAAATGTTAGTAAAAATGAAATCTACCAAAATTTTATACAATAAAAAAATAGTGCAGTTTTATTGCACTATTTTTTTACTCTTCTTCTTTTATTGTTGATAATTTTTCTAAGCATTTATCACAAATTAATTTTCCTTTATATTCTGATAATTTTTTAGAATTTCCACAAAATATACAATTAGGCTCATATTTTTTTAATATTATATTTGAACCTTCTACATATATCTCAATAGGATCTTTTTCTGCAATTTCAAATTTATTTCTTAGTTCGATTGGAATAACAACTCTTCCTAGCTCATCAACTCTTCTTACTATACCAGTAGATTTCATATAGTTCCTCCTTAAATCAACATTTTTCGACAAATTGTTTATATATTGATGATAACACAAAAACTTTGAAATTGCAAGTAAAAAAGCAATAAAAGATTAACATTTTTTGTAATTATTTTTTATCAATGTCGAATTTCTTTGTAATAAAAAAAACACTTCAGAATACATTTATATAGTAGAGGTGACTTTTTTGTTAAATATAATTTGGCCGTTATTTATTGTAGCTTCAATTATATATGCATTGATTTTTGGAAACATTGAAAATGTAAGTAATGAGGTTTTTAATTCTGCAAATTCTGCTGTTCAGTTGACACTAACTTTTTTGGGTACAATTTGTTTATGGAATGGTATAATGGAAATTGCAAAAAAAACAAGTTTAATAAATATTTTAAGTAAAATTCTGGGGCCTTTTATTAAATTTTTATTTCCTGAATTAAAAAATAACAAGCAAGCACGAGATGAAATTTCTATGAATATGGTTGCAAATTTACTTGGCCTCGGAAATGCAGCTACCCCTTTAGGTTTAAAAGCAATGAAAACAATGCAAAAAGATAATCTTCAAAAAGATACTTTAACAAATTCTATGGCTATGTTTATTGTTATTAACACTGCCTCATTTCAACTTATTCCTACTAATGTAATTGCTATACGAAACTCATTAGGCTCTGTGTCTCCAAGTGGAATTATTGTGCAAGTGTGGATTGCTACTGTTGTTTCTGCTATTGTTGGAATTAATTCAGCAAAATTTTTAATGAAAAAATTTTAATTAAAACAAGGTGAAAATATGCAAATAATTAATTTTTTATCAACTTTAGCAATTCCTGCTACAATAATAATTATTATTTTTTATGGCATAAAAGAAAAAGTAAAAATTTTTGATACTTTTTTAGATGGTGCTAAAGATGGAATGCAAATAGTTATTGACTTATTTCCTACTTTATTAGGAATTTTCTTAGCTATTGGTCTCCTTAGAACTTCAGGAATTTTAGATTTTATAATTTCTATTATTTCTCCAGTTACTAATATTTTAAACATTCCAAGTCAAATTTTGCCTTTAGCAATGTTAAGGCCAATTTCTGGTAGTGCTTCAATTGGTGTTGCAGTGGATATTATGAAAAACTATGGTGTTGATAGTTTAATAGGAATTATTGCATCTACAATTATGGGTTCTACTGAAACCACTTTGTATACCATTGCTGTGTATACAGCTTGTATTAAAATAAAAAAAATCCGCTTTGTTTTAGTAGCGGCTTTATTGGCAGACCTTGCTGGAATGGTTGCCTCTGTAATTGTCTGTCGAATTTTGTCGTGAAGTTTTTGTTGACAATTTTTGTATTTAGTAGTACTATATTTTTAGAATTTAATTTATATTTTTTAAGGATCATTTATAATGTTTATTCAAATTATATTTTTTATTTCTTTATATTTTTTTCTTAAAAATTTAATTTCTAAATTTTTAGCCATAAGGATTTTAAAGAAAATTTCAGATTAATGATTTTATTCTTGTAGAGGAAATTTCTTGTACATATATTTTCTATATGTGTTTTCTCATAGGTAACACCCCTATTTTTATTTTTAATTATAGTGCCCCCAATTTATTATAATTATGATGATTTTTATTTTATTTTTAATTTCCTCTACAATACTAATATATATTAATGATGATAAGTTTCATTATGTTGAATTTTGAAACCCCTAAATAATTGTTCTAGCAAAAACACGCGTATTAATTGATGTGGAAATGTCATTTTTGAAAATGATATTAATTCATTAGCTCTTGTTAATAATATTTTAGACATTCCTAGTGTTCCACCAATTAAAAATGTAATATGTGAAGAATAATGTGTAATTTGTGCTATTTTTTCTGAAAACTCTTCTGAAGTATATTGTTTTCCATTTAAGTCTAGTGCAATTACATAGCTATTATCCTTTATATTTGCTAAAATATTATTACTTTCTTTTTCAATTATTTTTGCCTTTTCAGCTTCACTTAAATTAGTTGGAACTTTTTCATCTTGTAATTCTATAATATTAAAAATGCAATATTTAGAAAGTCTTTTTGAATATTCTAATATTGCATTTTTTAAATAGTCTTCTTTTAATTTTCCAACACATATACAATCAATATGTAACATTTATGATACCTCTAAATTTAATATTTCACTTTGGTTTGATCTGCTTGCAACCGCAATTTTTATTTTATTTTCATCAAAATTACTAGCGCATAGTTCATCAACAACTGTTTTATATGCAAGTTCTGGAAAGTTGTTTTCTTTACTTAAATGTCCTAACATAACATTTTGCAAACCTGATTTTAATAAATATGAAATTGTTTTTCCTGCTGCTTCATTTGACAAGTGTCCATTTGGCCCTGCTATTCTTTGTTTTAAAGAATATGGGTACCTTGAGTATGACAATATATTTGGGTCATAATTTGATTCTAATAATATAAAAGAACTTTCTTCTAAATTTTTTATTATTTTTTTATCCATATGACCTATGTCTGTTGCAATACTGATTTTTTGGTTATTATAAAATATATTAAACCCACATGGATTAGCCGCATCATGTGGTATGCTAAATGGTATTACCTTTAAGTCTCCTATTTCAAAGTTCTCATTTACATTAAATAAATTTTGATTTTGTGCTCTTTCTGCTACTTGTGGCATTGCCTCCCATGTCTCTTTATTTGCATATATTGGTATATTAAATTTTTTTGATATTGTTGCTAGCCCTTTTATATGGTCTGAGTGTTCATGTGTTACAAGAACTGCATCAATTTCGTTTATATCAACATTTATACTATTTAGAGCTGTTTCAATTTTTTTTGCACTTTCGCCTGCGTCAACTAAAATTTTTGTATTATCAGTTTGCACAAATAAACTGTTCCCACTGCTACCACTATATAAACTACAAAATTTAAACATTTATGTCTTCATCCTTTACTCTGTAACTCTTTGTATATTTGCTCCTAATTTTCTAAACTTTTCTTCTATGTTTTCATATCCTCTATCAATATGCTCAATGTTGTATAGCTGTGTTTCACCTTTTGCCACTGTTCCAGCAATAATTAAAGCTGCCCCAGCTCTCAAGTCTGTTGCATATACTGGTGCTCCAGCTAATTCACTTACTCCTTCAAAAACTGCTGTTTTTCCTTGTGCTGTAATTTTAGCACCCATTTTATTTAATTCTGAGGTATATTGAAACCTTGACTCCCATATACTTTCATGAATCATGCTTGTGCCATCTGCTATTGAAAGAACTACTCCCATCTGTGGTTGCATGTCTGTTGGGAATCCCGGGTATGGAAGTGTTTTTACTACTGCTTTTAACGGTCTTTTATTCATAGTCACTCTTATTGTATCTCCATGGTCTTCAACTGTTCCACCTATTTCAATTATCTTTGCTGTAATACAATCTAAGTGCTCTGGTATACAATTTTTTATAGTAATATCTCCTCTTGTAGCAACTGCTGCAAGCATAAATGTTCCTGCTTCTATTTGATCTGGTACAACTGAATATGTAGCATTTCCTTTTAGTTCTTTTACCCCATTTATTTTTATAACATCTGTACCTGCTCCACGAATGTCTGCTCCCATAGTATTTAAAAAGTTGGCAACGTCAACTATATGTGGTTCTTTTGCTGCATTATCTATTGTTGTTGTACCTTCTGCTAAAACTGCCGCAAGCATTGCATTTATTGTAGCTCCAACAGAAACCACGTCCATGTATATTGATGTTCCTACCATTTTTTTTGCTTTTGCAGTTACTTTTCCTTGTGCCACTACAACTTTTGCACCTAATGCTTCAAATGCTTTAATATGTTGGTCAATTGGTCTTGCACCTAAATTGCAACCTCCAGGTAATCCAACTTCAGCATGTCCACATCTGCTAAGTAGCGCTCCTAGTAAATAATATGAAGCCCTAAATTTGCTAGTCATATCAATTGGTGCTTGTGTACAGCAAATTTCTCTTGTATCTACTTCAATTTCATTTTCCGATAACCATGTTATTTTAGCACCTAACTCCCCTAAAATTTTACATGACATTTTTACATCACTAATGTTTGGTAAGTTTTCTATTTTACACACACCATTAATTAGCAATGTAGCTGGAAGTATAGCTACCGCAGCATTTTTAGCCCCACTTATTGTTACTTCTCCTTTTAATTTTGTAGGTCCATTTATTACTAATTTATCCAAAGATACTACCTCCATTTTTATTTTCTTTTATTTTTATACCATACTTTGTATTTTATTGCAAGATATTAGTTTGTAAAATATAAAAGGCCTTAATTTATTTATGATAATGTCATGATAAATTATTTTGAAATAGGAAGGTGTAAATCTCCTTAACACTCTTCAAAAATGCTAAATTAGAAAATGGTAATACATGATCACCATATATTACCATACTTATTTATTTCCTAGTCTCCAATTTTGAAATAGTTCTACTATTTTAAATTTGAATGAAATTTCGTTGTCATCTGTCTTACTTATTAAATCATATTCTTCATCATCTAGGCTTTGCTTTAATTCTTGCTTAGAGTTATCTGGCACAATTCCAGTACTTACATCTACAAAACATAAAGGTGGAAACATTACACACCACCAATTTTGCCCTTTTGCATCTCCTATTTGTACTTTTAAAGCATCATAAGTTCCTGCTGGCAATGTTATATCTCCGTAATATTTAGTTGGAAAATCTGCTTTTCCTACTTGAATATTTACTGTATAATCATATCCATTTTCTTTAATTACTTTTTCAGCAATTTGCGTAAGTTCTTTTTTATGCTCATTTGCAATTTTCATTGCTTCTTGTTTATTTGTGCTATCTTTTGAAATTATATTCATATATGAAAGTAATTCATCTCTTACTTTTAATTTTAGCTTTTGGTCTTCTTCACTATCACTATTAGCTATAACATGCAAACGAAATACACTATCTGCTATATTGTTTGAAACTGCGTCTACATATGAAATAGCAGATATTAAAATAAATATACTTAATAAGGTTAGAATAACAAATATTCTCCCAATTTTTAATCTTTTGAATTTTTTCATAATTTTCTATCTCCTTCAAGAAATTTTTATTTAATACAATTATTAACAACTTTAAAAATTTTTATACATTGCTTCCAAAATTTTTATTATTATTCAAGCAATAAAAACGTATCACAAGAATTTCTACGCAGTGCAAACTGCTAGAAATTCTAGCAAGTCGCATATTTGTATTCTAAGAACATTTTCATAGTATGAAAATGTTCTTAGAATACAAATATGTCGAATAAACACGCACGATTGTTAGCTTTTTTACTTGACTTCCGTAAGTTTTAATGGTAAAATTTTCCATAGATAAACAGATGAAAGCTGAGGGTTATTTTTATGAATAATAATTGTCAAGTAGAAAAATTATGTGGTTTTTATGTAAGTGATTGGCACTTAGTTACAACAATTTTGCCATATATAAGTTCTAAAATTGATAATCATACAAAAGTAATAACAATCCTAGAAAATAATATTGAAGAAAATATTAAAATTTTAATGCAAAAATTAAATTTAAAAAATAAAGAAGAAATTTTAAATATTAATTGGAAAAATTTGAATTGTATTAAATATGCAAATATTGAAAGAATTTTAAATCAACAATTTATGAATAATATAGAAAATATAATTTTAATTAGTGGCAATAAAAATTATATAAAAAGTGTAAATAATAATGTTTATAAATGGCTAAAAAAATATAATATAAAAAAATTTAAAATTGTAAATTTTTTTGAGGTTACAGAATTTAATAATGATATTGTAAATATATTAGATGACCACGATAAAATTTTAAATACTTCTGGTGAAAAAGAAATTGCTGAAGTATTTGATGGATATCAAAAAAATAATTTTAAAAAAGTTGTAAATAACATTTAATAAATTTGACTTAATTCGTTAAATCGTATAAGATATACTTGTAATTTTTATAGGAGGTATCTTTTATGAATGAAAAATTATCAATAGCAAAAGAATTGCTTGCAAAGCATGGACAAGAGCATTTACTTCAATGCTATGACAAGCTTAATGATGAGCAAAAAAACAAATTATTAGATGACATTTTAACACTAGATTTTAATCAAGTACAAAATTTATACGAAAGTACAAAAACAAAACCTAATTTTGAAAATGAAAAATTAGAACCAATTCCACATACTACTAAAGCAGATCTTTCTGCTGAGGAATTAAAAAAATACACAGAAATTGGTGAAAAAGTTATTAAATCTGGAAAACTAGCAGTAGTTACTATGGCTGGTGGACAAGGAACTAGACTTGGTCATACTGGGCCTAAGGGCACTTTTGATTTAGGCCTTGAGTCACATAAATCTATTTTTGAAATTTTATGTGACCATATAAAAGAGGCTAGGACAAAATATGGTGTTGATATTCCTTGGTATTTAATGACTAGTGACGAAAATAATGATGATACTGTTAACTTTTTTGAAAAACATAATTATTTTGATTATTCAAAAACTGCAGTTAAATTTTTTAAGCAAGGAAAACTTCCTATGCTTGATACTAACGGGAAAATTTTATTAGATAAGTCTGGAATGATAAAACAGGCTGCTGATGGTCATGGTGGAATTTTTGAAGCTATGAGAAAAAATGGCATTTTATATGATATGCAAGAAAAAGGAATTGAATGGATTTTTATCGGAGGAGTTGATAATGTTTTAGCTAAAATGGTTGATCCTGTTTTAACTGGACTTATGATCTCTGAAAACACTTTATCTGGTGGAAAAAGTGTTGTAAAAGCATGCCCAGAAGAAAGAGTTGGTGTTTTCTGTAAAAAAGATGGTAAACCAAGTGTTATTGAATACACTGAAATTTCTAAGGAATTATCTGAAGCATTAGATGAAAATGGTGAGCTTCTTTATGGAGAATCACATATTTTGTGCAATCAATTTAATATTTCATTATTAGAAGAAATTAGCAAAAATAAATTACCTTATCATGTTGCTTTTAAAAAGGCAAGCTATTTAGATGCTTCTGGAAATTTAGTTGAACCAAGTGAACCAAATGCATATAAATTTGAAGCTTTTATATTTGATGCTTTTAGCATTGCTGATAACATGAGTATTTTAAGAGTAAAAAGAGAAGAAGAATTTGCTCCTGTAAAGAATGCAACTGGTGTTGATAGTCCAGAGACTGCAAGAGCATTATACAAAGCATTTCACGGGATTAATTAGTTATTTATACTGTAAGGTAATATAATACTTTTCGTAGCAAGGCTGTGGGGACCAACAAGCTAGAAGATGTTGCTAAATTTTTTCAAATCATTTAATGTTTGCAAAAAATTGTTGTTACATCTTCTTGCGTAGTTGGGATGGAGCGAAGAAAAGTTTTCATATTACCTTACTTGTAATTAATAATAAGTTTAGAAAGGGAAAATAAATGGAAGAATATAAAGTAAAATATAATGCTTGGCTTAATGATCCTGCTATTTCAGAAGAAGACAAGCAAGATTTAAGAAATATACAAAATGATGAAAAAGAAATTGAAGATAGATTTTATAAAGACTTAGAATTTGGTACAGCTGGTTTAAGAGGTGTTATTGGTATTGGTACTAACAGAATGAATAAATATACTGTTACAAAGGCATCTCAAGGTTTAGCAAATTATATTATTAAAAAATGTGGACAAGATAAAGGCGTTGCAATTGCTTATGACTCAAGAAGAATGTCAACAGAATTTAGTGAACAAGCCGCACTTTGTTTAAATGCAAATGGAATCAAAACATATAGATTTGATAGTTTAAGACCAACTCCTGAATTATCTTTTGCCGTAAGAAACTTAGGATGTACTGCTGGTATAGTTGTAACAGCAAGTCATAACCCACCTGAGTACAATGGTTACAAAGTTTACTGGGATGATGGAGCTCAAATAGTTGAGCCAACAGATAAAGAAATTATTGCTGAGGTAAATGCTGTTACTGATTTTTCTACAATTAAAACCATTGATAAGCAAGAAGCTATTGATAAAGGCTTATACAATGTTATTGGAGAAGAAATTGATAAAAAATATATTGCTGAATTAAAAAAATTAGTAGTAAATGATGAAGCAATAAAAAATAATCAAAAAAATATTAAAATAGTATACACTCCACTTCATGGAACAGGAAATCGTTTGGTTCATGCAATTTTAAATGAATTAGGTTTTGAAAATGTTTATGTAGTACCTGAACAAGAAAAACCTGATGGAAACTTTCCTACTGTTGATTATCCTAACCCAGAAGATCCAAAGGCATTCAAATTAGCTTTAGAATTAGCAAAAGAAAAAGATGCCGATTTAGTTTTAGCAAATGACCCAGATGCTGATAGATTAGGTATGTATGTAAAAGATACAAAAACTGGTGAATATATTCAATTTAATGGAAATATGACGGGAAACTTAATTGCAGAATATATATTATCTCAAAAACAATCTCATAATAAATTACCTGCAAATGGTGCAGTAATTAAAACAATCGTATCTTCTAATTTAACAGATGCAATTGCTAAAGCATATAATGTAAAACTATTTTCAACATTAACTGGCTTTAAAAATATTGCAAAAATTATTAGAGGATTTGAAGAAAATAATAATGAATATGAATGTTTATATTCTTATGAAGAAAGCTATGGTTGTATAATTGGAACACATGCTAGAGATAAAGATGGAATTGTTGCAGTTATGACTTTATGCGAAGCTGCTTGTTACTATAAAGAAAAAGGTATGACTTTATGGGATGCAATGATTGCAATTTATGAAAAATATGGTTACTATAAAGAAAAGCAATTTTCAATTACCTTAAAAGGTATTGAAGGAGCTGAAGCAATTAAACAAATGATGGAAAATATGAGAAATAATCCACCAAAAGAAATTGCAGGTGAAAAAGTATTATCAGTTGGAGATTATTTAGCACAAACTATTTGCTACACAGATTCTGGTAAATGTGAATCTACAAACTTACCAAAATCAAATGTACTTTATTATGATTTAACAAATGATAGTTGGTGCTGTGTACGTCCTTCTGGAACAGAACCTAAAATTAAATTCTATATGGGCGTAAAAGGAACAAGTTTAGAAAACGCTGATAAAAAATTAAATGAATTAGAAATCGCAATGAGAGAAATTGCAAAATAAAAAGTGGCGCAAGCCACTTTTCCTATTTTTTATCTTCTTTCCAGCCATTTATGTGAGCTCTTTTTATTGCTCCTGTCATATTTGCTCTGATTGTTGTAATTTGTTTTTCCCATTCAAATACCATATTTTTCATGTCTTCTCTTTTTGAAACTCCATCCATTGGGCAAACCTTTGGCATTACTTCTACATTATTTCTTTTAACAAACTTTTTTATTTCCTTTTCAGGTGTGTCTATTAAAGGCCTAATAAGTGTAATTTTAGAACGATCCATATAGCTTGCTGGTGCAAAAGTTGATAAATTACCTGCATACAAAAAGTTAAGTAAAAATGTTTCCAAAGCATCATCTTGGTTATGCCCTAGGGCAATTTTATTACATCCCTCTCTTATTGCTACTGAGTTTATTATTCCCCTACGCAAATTTGCGCATAATGAACATGGATTTTTTTCTTTTCTAATATCAAATACTATTTCTTTAATATGTGAAACTTCTTCAATATATTCTACACCTATTTCTTCACACTTAGTTTTTAAAAATTCAGAGTTAAAAAATTCAAATCCAGGATTTACACTAATTGCAATAATATCAAACTTTTTAGGATAAAATCTTTGTAATGCTTTTAATCCCATAAGCAATGTAAACGAATCTTTTCCACCTGAAAGTCCTACTGCTATTTTGTCTCCTTCTTCTATCATGTTATAATTATCAATTGTTCTTCTTAAATAACTTAAAATACGTTGCATTTATTTTCCCTCTAAACATAAAATTCTCATATAAAACAGATAAATTATAGTACATTTTAACTTGTTTGTCTAGCAAACATTACAATTTTTCTAGTAACATTTAGTCATTTTTTTCATACGTTATTATTATAATTTACATATATTTGGAGGAATTGTATATGGACGAATTTGAATATAGAGGAGACAAAAAAGAACCTAAAAAAAAGTTTGATTTTAAAAAAAGAAAAGATAATACTGTAAAATCTCTTTTTGAAATAGAACATTTTTTGCGTGATTTTAAACAAGTCGCAAAAGGTATAAAATTTTATAACGTTTTTAGATGGTAATTTTTTAGATGAAATCAAAAGTAAATCTTTTCTAATAAAAGTCACTCTTGATTTCATCTTTGAAATTATTTATTTCTAGTAAAAGTATTTTTAAAATTAACTTTTGAATCTTTAAATTCTTTATTTTCTTGTCCATTAATTAGTATTTTTACACCACTTACTTCATTAAGCTCAGTTAAAGTATTTACTATGGCTTTTATTGTTGCTTGTTCTTCTTTTTCCCCACTTTCATGATTTTCAATAAATTCATTTGATAAATCTAAATACACTACATCTCCTTTTAATTCTGTCCCTAATACTTTAGTTCCATTTGGAATAGCTGATTGTAGTTTTTCATTTGTAGGTTGTTCTATTAAAAGATTAACTAATGTCTCATATGGGTCCGTTAGCAAGTTTTTTACATCTATCATTCTTCCCTCCGGTGTTAATTCTTTAGTTTCTTTGTTCACATAGTATAAAGTTACTAATGCTGTTCTCATTTGTTCATCTGTGGTTTCTTCTTGTGGCTGAATTACATCATCTTCAACATTTTTATCCTTATTTTTCCATAGTAAAAATGCTGTAATAGCTATTGCTATTATTAAAATAATTATAATAATTAGTGTTTTTTTATTCATAAAAACTCATCCTTTCATTTACTTGTACTAATCAATAATTATGTATGGCTTGTTCATTTTAGAACTAATTTTTTCTTTGTAAAATATTATAAAGTTTCATAAAATAATAAATTTATTCAAAAAAGCTATTGTTGTTTAACTTTATTGTAAAATTATACAAATTTACTTGACTTATGAGTAAAATGTGTGTATACTGTTTATGTAACATATAATTGTTATATATATGAAAGGAGGACACTATTATGTCGTGGAAAGACAGCCAAGACTTCCGTAATGATTATCCTGGTGGATACTCTGAAAATGGAGATGTCTATGATGGAAATGACAATCGTGTAGGCTATGTTACTGGAGATGGTGATTACCGAATTAACAATGACAGTTCGAATGATGGTCAACTTTATCACAACAAAGACTAAGTTAGTGCCCATGGTTTTCTAAATTAGAAAACCACCTAGAGGTGTCTGGAAAATTTTCAGACACCTTTTCTCTAAGAATGATTTTTGAAAGGATTGCGGTAATGAAAAATATTATCAAGTTAAATAATGGTTATTATGCAAAGTTAGTTGGCTCTAATAATGAAATTCCAGATAAAGCTATAAATATAATAAATTTAAAATTAATAAAACTATTAAAAAAAGAACCTATACTTTTTCAAATAGACTTTGACAAAATTCCTACAAAGTATTATAAAAAAATATTAAAAAATCTACTATTTTTTTATAATCTTTCTATGAAAATGAAAAAAAAATTGGGATTTGAAAATAATAATCAAAATATAGTAGTATATGTTATTAATTATAATAAAGAAAAAATTGTACAAAAAGACTTTATTTCTGCTCTTAGTGCTATATTTTATAGCACCAGATATGAAAGATATAACTACATATATGATACTGTATGTGATTACTTGGATAGTTATTTTTATGAAAAAAACTTATGTGATTTTCAAAATAATAAGTGTGGAGAAAAGCGAAATACTTCTTCTACTACTGGTTGTTGCCATCACTTTAAGCATAAAGCTTTAGGACCTTTTTCAAAATTAGTTTTATGTGAATACTTAAATACAGTAAATTATACTTGTGATGCAAAGTGCCTTTCTTGCAAATTATTCACATGTGATTACTTAAACAGTAAGGGTATTAAATTTAGAATTAAAGATATTTTATTATTGGATGTATTTTTTAATCCTCTTCAAAAATTCTTTATAAAATATATGGTATTCACTCCAAAAGAAAAAATTTTAAAAAGATTAATAAAATTATAAATAATTTATACAATATGTTAAGAGCTCCTTTTTACCATTTAATTTAATTTTTTAACCATTAAAATACATTGACTTTTTATCAATTTTTATGTAAAATATTTAGTGATTTATATTGATTTTCAATACAAATAGTTAGGAGATATTTATTAAATGGAAAAATTATTACATGTAGGTTTAGACGTAGGTTCTACCACAGTCAAAATCGTTATTATGGACGAGAATTTAAATACAATATATACAGATTATCAAAGACATTTTTCAGACACTAAAAATACTGTTTGCAATGTATTAACAGATTTAGCAGAAAAATATGAAGATTATGAATTCACTATAGCCCTAACAGGTTCTGGTGCTATGAGTGCTGCTAATTTTTTAGATTTGCCTTTTATTCAAGAGGTTGTTTCTTGTAAAAGAGCTGTTGAAAAGTACATTCCTCAAACTGACGTAGTTATTGAGCTTGGTGGAGAAGATGCTAAAATTATATATTTTGATAAATCAATTGAGCAACGTATGAATGGTACTTGCGCTGGTGGTACAGGTGCATTTATAGACCAGATGGCATCTCTTTTACATACAGATCCAACTGGTTTAAATGAATTAGCAAAAAATCATAAAATGATATATCCAATAGCTTCACGTTGTGGTGTTTTTGCAAAGACTGATGTTCAACCTTTATTAAATGAAGGAGCTGCAAAAGAAGATATTGCCGCATCAATTTTTCAAGCTGTTGTTAATCAAACAATTAGTGGTTTAGCTTGTGGAAGACCAATTCGTGGAAATGTTGCATTCTTAGGTGGCCCATTAAATTACCTATCAGAACTTCGCAATCGTTTTATTGAAACATTAAAACTAGAAGGTGATGCAATTATTATTCCTGAAGAAGCTCATCTTTTAGTTGCAAAAGGTGCTGCATTAGATTCTGCTAATTCCTCTCATGTAATTACGTCACAAAAATTAAAGAGCAAAATAGAGATGTTAAAAAATTCACATGATGACACCTCTCACCCACTTTCACCTTTGTTTTCTATTGATGAAGAATACAAAGAATTTAAAGAAAGACACGATAAAGAAACTGTAAAAAAAGGTGATCTAGAAACTTATGAAGGTGACTGTTTCGTAGGTATAGATGCAGGTTCTACAACAACAAAATTAACTGTAATTGACAGTGAAGGAACCCTTCTTTATTCATTATATGGAAGCAATGAAGGAAATCCTTTACAAAGTGTTATTCAAATGCTTAAAAAATTATATGCAGAAAAGCCTGAAAAAGCTATAATTCGTTATAGTGGTGTTACAGGTTATGGCGAAAAACTTATACAAACTGCATTAAATGTTGATCTAAATGAAATTGAAACAATAGCACATTATACAGCAGCAAAACAATTTATGCCTAATGTTACTAGCATAGTAGATATTGGTGGTCAAGATATGAAATATATTCGTATGAAAAATGGCGCAATTGATAATATTATGCTAAATGAAGCTTGTTCTTCTGGTTGTGGTTCATTTATTGAAACATTTGCTAAAAGTTTAAATTTATCTATTGAAGAATTTGTAAACTCTGCTTTAGAAGCAAGAAGACCTGTTGATTTAGGTTCTCGTTGTACAGTATTTATGAATTCAAAAATCAAACAAGCTCAAAAAGAAGGCTATAGTGTAGGAGATATTTCTGCTGGACTTTCATATTCTGTTATAAAAAATGCTATTCAAAAAGTAATGAAAGTTAGAGATGTAAAAACTTTAGGTGCACACATTGTTGTACAAGGAGGCACCTTCTACAATGATGCAGTATTACGTGCATTTGAGTTGCTTGTTGGTAGAAATGTTGTAAGACCTGATATTGCTGGTTTAATGGGTGCTTATGGTGTAGCATTACTTGCAAAAGAGCAATATGAAGCAAATTTAGATATGGAATATGTATCTACTTTAAGCAAACCCGAAGATTTAGATAAATTAAAAATTGATATTTCACATGTTCGTTGTAATGGTTGTGAAAATCATTGTTTACTTACAATAAATAAATTTAGTAATGGCTCAAGATATATTTCTGGTAACCGTTGTGAAAAAGGAGCTGGAAATGTTGGAGAGCATAAAGATTTGCCAAATGTTATGAAATATAAATATGAAAGAATCTTTGGTTATACACCTTTAGATGAAAAAGATGCTCCTCGTGGAACTATTGGTATCCCTAGGGTTTTGAATATGTATGAGGATTATCCTTTCTGGTTTACATTTTTAACAAATTTAGGATTTCGTGTTGTTTTATCAGAAAAAAGTAATCGTAAAACTTATGAAAAAGGAATGGAAAGTATGCCATCAGAGTCAGTTTGCTTCCCTGCAAAACTTTCTCATGGTCATATTATAGGGCTTATAAAACAAGGTATAAAAACTATTTTTTATCCATGTATGCCATATTCAAGAAAAGAATATGAAAAAGCTGATAATCATTATAATTGCCCTATTGTAATTTCATATTCAGAAGTTTTAAAAAATAATGTTGAAGAATTAAAAGAAAATAATATAAAATTTTTAAATCCATTTTTACCTTTTGATTGCAAAAAACTTGCTGAAACAATTATGGAATTACCAGAATTTGCTGAATACAACTTTACTAAAAAAGAATTATTAGCAGCTGCAAAAAAAGCTGAAGAAGAGTATCAAAAATTTAAACAAGATATTCGTGATAAAGGTGAAGAAACTTTAGAATACATGAATAAAAATAATTTAAAAGGAATTGTTTTAGCTGGAAGACCTTATCACGTGGATCCTGAAGTAAATCATGGTATTGATACTTTAATTACAAGCTTAGGTTTATGTGTTTTAACAGAAGACTCAATTTGTAATCAAACTGAAGTTAAAAGGCCTATTCGTGTAGTTGATCAATGGGTATTTCATGCTAGATTATATGCAGCAGCAGATTTTGTTGGTAAACATGACAACCTTGAATTAGTTCAATTAAATTCATTTGGTTGTGGTGTTGATGCTGTTACTACTGATCAAGTTGAGGAAATATTAAACAGCTTTGGTAAAATGTATACTTTAATAAAAATAGATGAAATAAATAATTTAGGTGCTGTTCGTATTCGTATTCGTTCACTTTTAGCTAGTATGAAGAAAAGAGAACAAAATAAAGAATTAGAAAAAGGCTCTGGAAATTATGAGCAAGTTAAAAAAATCTTTGATAAAGATATGAAAAAAGATTATACTATTTTAATTCCTCAAATGGCTCCAATACACTTTGAACTATTAGAAGCTGCAGTTGCTTCATGCGGTTACAAGGTAGAATTATTAAGGAATTGTACTCAACATACTGTTGAAACTGGATTAAAATATGTAAATAATGATGCTTGTTATCCATCTATTTTAACTACTGGTCAAATGATAGAAGCTTTGGAATCTGGCAAATATGATTTAAATAAAACAGCTTTAATAATGTCTCAAACTGGTGGTGGTTGTAGAGCAACAAACTACATTGGATTTATTCGTAAAGCATTAAAAGATGCTGGATTTGCAAATGTTCCAGTTATATCATTTAATGTTGTTGGTATGGAAAAAATGCCTGGATTTAAAATTACAATACCAATGATTGAAAGAATGATTAAATGTGTTGTATATGCAGATTTATTACAAAAAATGCTTACAAAAAATAGAGCTTATGAAATACATAAAGGTGAAACTCAAAAACTATTTGATGAGTGGATGGAAAAATGTAAAACATTAGTTGTAAAATCAACTATGAAAGAGTTTAAACAAAGTATTTATGATATAGTAAATGATTTTGAAAAAATTGAGCTAGATACTTCAATTGAAAAACCAAAAGTAGGTATTGTTGGTGAAGTACTTATTAAATATCATCCTTTTGGCAACAACTTTGTAGCAGATAAATTAGAAGAAGAAGGTGCTGAAGTAATTCTTCCTGATTTTATGGGATTTGTTAAATTTATAGCAACACATAAAATTACATTTAATCAATTAATAAAAACTGATAAAATGAAAGCTAAATTATTTAGGGCAGCAATTAAATTAATTGATATTTTGGAAAAAGATTCAGTTATAGCTCTTAAAAATTCTAAAAAAGGTTATTTATTACCTTGCGATATATTTGAGCTAGAAACTAAAGTTAAGGACATTTTATCAATTGGAAATCAAACAGGTGAAGGTTGGTTTTTAACAGCTGAAATGGTAGAATATATTGAACATGGTATTCCAAATATAGTTTGTGTACAACCATTTGCATGTTTACCAAATCACGTGGTTGGAAAAGGTGTTATAAAAACTATTAGAGATAAATATCCTGATGCAAATATCGCTCCAGTTGATTATGATCCTGGTGCTAGTGAAGCAAACCAAACAAATAGAATTAAATTATTAATGACAGTTGCAAAAGATAATTTAAAAAGACAGCAAAAAGAAAAATTGGCTATTGAAAAAGAAAATGAGAAGAAAGAAACTGCAAATGTTAGTAGTATATAGTAAAAACTCTCTCTAGATTTTAGAGAGAGTTTATTTTATACCAATTAATATTTAAAATATATTTTTTTATATCTCGAGCAAAAAAATAACCTAGAGTATTACTACTCTAAGCTATAATGGCGGAAGCTGAGGGATTTGAACCCTCGCGGCCCTTGCGAACCCTAACAGTTTAGCAAACTGTCCCCTTCAACCACTTGGGTAAGCCTCCAAATTGTTAAGTAAAAAAAAATGGCGGAGAGGGTGGGATTCGAACCCACGGTAGGCTACAAACCTACGCCAATTTTCAAGACTGGTGCCATAAACCAACTCGACCACCTCTCCACTTAAGTTATCAATACTAATGTACCGATAACCTTATATATAATAGCACATTTTTCACTGTGTTGTCAATAGAATTATCCTTAGAAAATCAAAAAATTGCTAAAATTTATTTATTAAAATTTTAGCAATTTTTTATCTATTTTATCAAGTTTAAAATTCTCTCTAATTCATCATTTGTAGAGTATTGAATAATGATTTTACCACTTCTTTTTCCTGCATTTAACTTAACTTTGGTTCCAAAAAAACTTTGGAAACTATCTTCTATATCCCTACAAATAGCTTGTCTTCTCTCTTCATATTTAGGTGATGTTTTCTTTTGGTCTTGTACTTTCTTTTCAATGTCTCTAACCGTTTCACCTTTTTCTATAATTCTAATTGCTGCGGCATATTGTTTATCTGGGTCTGCAATGCATAATAATGATCTACAATGTCCTTCGTTTAGTTTTCCATCAATAGCTAATTGCATTACTCTTTCATCTAAGTTTAATAATCTTAATGTGTTTGTAACTGTACTTCTGTTTAATCCTATTGTATCTGCTAATTGTTGTTGTGTCATACCATAATCATCTAGTAGTTGTCTAAATCCTCTTGCCTTGTCTATTGGGTTTAAGTCCTCTCTTTGTATATTCTCAATTAGAGCAATTTCCTTATTTTTTCTTTCGTCATTGTCTCTAACAATACATGGCATTACGCTTAATCCTGCTTTTTTAGCTGCTCTCCATCTTCTTTCACCTGCAACAATTTCATAATATCCATCTCTTTTAGATACTATAATTGGTTGAATTACACCATATTTTTCTATTGATTTTGCAAGTTCTTCTATTGATTCACTTGGAAAATTTCTTCTTGGTTGATTTCTATTTGGTTCTATTTCAATAACTTTTATGCTTTGAACAATTTCTTCTCCATCTTTTAATTTTCTTTCTTCTTCTTTAGTTAGTTGATTTTCACTAAATAAAGCTTCTAATCCTTTTCCTAAACCTGTTTTCTTAACAGCCATTATAACATCTCCTTTTCTTTTATACTGCATGTTTTCCTTTTGTATTATCATTATTTTTCAAAAATTCTTTTACAAATTTATCATAACTTTTAGCACCTTTTGATCTTGGATCATATATAGATATTGGCATTCCATAACTTGGCGCCTCACTTAGTTTTACGTTTCTAGGAATTACTGTTTTATATACTTTGTTTTCAAAATATTTATTAACTTCTTTTACTACTTGGTTAGATAAGTTTGTTCTAATATCATACATAGTAAGTAATGCTCCCTCTACTTCCAAGTCCTTATTTAAGTGTTTTTTTACTAAATTAATAGTGTTTATAAGTTGTCCTAATCCCTCTAGAGCGTAATATTCACATTGTACTGGTATCAATACACTATCTGATGCTGTAAATGAATTTAATGTAATTAATCCTAATGATGGTGGACAGTCAATAATAATATAGTCAAACTTATCTTTTATTGATTCTAACTTTTCTTTCATTCTATATTCTCTCGACATCATTGAAACTAGCTCAACTTCTGCTCCTGCAAGGTTTATATTAGATGGACAAATATATAAATTTTTAATTTCTGTTTTTTGAATAGTATCTTTACTTTCTACTTCATCACTAATTATTAAATCATAAACAGATAATTCTGTATTTTTATCCATTCCAACACCACTTGTAGCATTTCCTTGTGGGTCTGCATCTATTAGCAAAACTTTCTTTCCTCTTTTGGCAAGTAAAGTGCTTAAATTCACTGAAGTTGTAGTCTTTCCTACTCCACCTTTTTGATTTGCAACTGATATAATTTTTCCCAATTTTATTGCCTCCTTTGTTGTTTTTATGTAAACTATTTTAATATCTAATTATATTAAAAGGGACATACTAATGATATAAAAATATCTTCAATATGTCAATGAATTTTTGAAAAAAATATAATAATTTTTATAAGAAATTTCAGGTTATAAATTGTTAAAAAAAGTGACTTTTGCTTCAATTTCAAAAGTCACTCTAAAGTTATATTATTGGCTCTTTTGCTGGTGTTCCAGCCTTTCTAGGATATTTATTTGGTGTATTTTTTACTTTTTTTATTACTACTATTTTTCTTTGGATATCAGTATCTGGTAATATAATCTCATCTATTTTTTCAATCTCTCCTCCAAGAATTTCAATAGCCTTTTTTGCTTCTTTTAATTCTTCGTCAATTTCAAAAGATTTCATGCAGATGCATTTTCCACCAACTCTTACAAATGGTAACATATATTCTAAAAGTACATTTAGCCTTGCTACTGCTCTTGATGTTACTATATCATAAGCTTCTCGTCCTTTGCTCACAAATTCTTCTGCTCTACCATGAATTGCTTGTACATTTTTTAATTCTAATTCATTTATTATTGTTTGTAAAAATATTATCCTTTTATTTAAAGAATCTAGCAAAGTAAATCTTTTGTCTTCCTCTAATATCTTTAATGGTATTCCGTGGAAAGCCTGCTCCTGTACCAATATCAAGCACTGTATTTGCCTCTTTTAAATACGAAATAATTGTTAAACTATCTATAAAATGCTTTAAAATAATGTCTTCTGGCTCTGTAATAGCTGTCAAATTCATTTTTTCATTCCATTCTAATAATAATTCCATATATTTATAAAACTGTTCTGCCTGTTTTTCAGATATTTTTATTCCAAAGGATTTTGCTTTTTCAATTAGACTATTATTAAATTCTAATTTATTCATAATCAACATTGTTCCTCTCTTTTTTATTTGATTATTTCTCATTTTTTCTTGTTTGTTCTAAATAAATAAGTAAAACAGATATATCAGCTGGTGAAACGCCTGATATTCTAGAGGCTTGTCCTACTGAATTTGGTTTTATTTTGTTTAATTTTTGTCTTGCTTCTAATCTTAGTCCTTTAATTGTACTATAATCTATATCTTGTGGCAATAATTTTGCTTCTAATTTTTTAAATTTTTCAACTTGTGCTTGTTGTAATTTTATATATCCTTTATATTTTACTTCTATTTCTACTTCTTGTGTTACTTCTTTAGGCAATTCTTTTCTATTTTCATCAATTTCGCTTAAAAGTTCGTAATTCATTTCTGTTCTTCTTAATAATTCTGCCATTTTTACGCCTGTTGTAAGTGGTGAAGAATTATTATTTTTTAATAATTCATTTACCTTATCTGTCGGCCTAACCACAGTATTTTCAAGTCTTTCAATTTCTTCTTCAATTTGCTTTTTCTTAATTAAAAATGCTTGATATCTTTCTTCTGATATTAGTCCTACATCATGTCCTATTTCTGTTAATCTTAAATCAGTATTGTCTTGTCTTAGTAAAAGCCTATATTCTGCCCTAGAAGTCATCATTCTGTATGGTTCATTAGTTCCTTTTGTTACAATGTCATCAATTAAAACTCCTATATATGCTTGTGAACGGTCTAATATTACTGGTTTTCTTCCTCTTACTTTTTGTGCTACATTTATTCCTGCTATAATTCCTTGTGATGCAGCTTCTTCATATCCAGAAGTTCCATTTATTTGACCTGCAAAAAACATTCCATCTATTTTTTTATGTTCTAATGATAATTTTAATTCAGATGGATCTATACAATCATATTCAATTGCATATGCTGGTCTTGTAAACTCTGCATGTTCTAATCCAGGTATAGTGCGGTACATGGCTATTTGCACATCTTCAGGAAGTGATGAGCTCATCCCTTGTATATACATTTCGTCTGTATCTCTTCCTATTGGTTCTACAAATATTTGATGTCTTTCTTTATCTGCAAATCTAACCACTTTATCTTCTATTGACGGACAATATCTTGGCCCTGTACCTTTTATCTCTCCACCATATAAAGGTGAGCGATGTAAGTTCTTCCTTATAATCTCATGTGTTTCAGGTGTTGTATATGTTAAATAGCATGGTAGTTGTTCTTCTTTTTCTACTATTTTATCTTCAAATGAAAATGCGGTAGGATTTTTATCTCCATCTTGTCTTTCCATTTTAGAAAAATCAATAGAATTTTTATTTATTCTTGCTGGTGTTCCTGTCTTAAATCTTACTAAATTTATACCAATTTTTTTCAACATATCAGACAATCTATTTGCTGGGAATACACCATCTGGGCCACTTTCGTAAGATACTTCTCCTATATATATTTTTCCTTTTAAGTATGTACCTGTTGCTAATATAACATTATCTACCTCATATATTGCACCAATATTAGTTTCTACTGATTTTACCTTGTTATTTTCAACTCCTATATCAATTATTTCTGCTTGTTTTAAGTATAAGTTTGGTTGTTTTTCTAAAGTGTGTTTCATCTCCATTTGATATTTTTTTCTATCAGCTTGTGCTCTTAAAGAGTATACAGCAGGTCCCTTCGAAGTATTTAACATTCTAAGCTGCGTATATGTTTTATCTATATTTTTTCCCATTTCTCCGCCTAAGCAATCTATTTCCATTACTAAGTGGCCTTTAGAACTTCCACCAATATGTGGATTGCATGGCATGTTTGCCACTGCTTCTAAACTTATACTAAATAATAAAGTTTTTAGTCCTAATCTTGCTGTTGCTAGAGCTGCCTCACATCCAGCATGACCAGCTCCTATTACTGCTACATCATATTTTCCAGCATTATATTTCATTTTTTATTACCTTCCTTGTTAAATTTATTTTTTTTATTTTTATCTCGTTTTCTATGAAACCGAAAACACTGTTTCATATAACTTTTTGGCTTGTCGTTTTTTGTCGAAACTATTTTATTTTGATTTTTCAACACTTTGTCGAAAGTCTTTAAATGATATTGTCTTTTTGTTATAGTTTAGTATTCGTGTTTCACACAATTTTTTCTTTGGAAACTATATATTTTATAATGCTTTGCTTGTGAAACATATAAGTTAATTTTTCTTTCATTTTCCTAAGCAAAACTTAGAGAATATATTATTTATTATATCTTCTGATACGTTTTCTCCTGTTATCTCACTCAAATCTTCTAATGCTTCTTTTAAAGAAACAGCCACTACATCAATTGGCATTTCTATTTTTAGTCCATCTTTAGCTTGTTCTAAGGCTTCAATAGTCTTTCTAATTTGGTTTTTATGTCTTATATTTGTTATTACTTCCCCATCATTTATT
This sequence comes from uncultured Clostridia bacterium, assembly GCA_934122155.1. GTDB lineage: Bacteria > Bacillota > Clostridia > TANB77 > CAG-508 > CAG-273. The sequence goes on along the minus strand of CAKOVX010000006.1, from coordinate 54,617 downwards.
TCAATTTCATTTAATTTAAACATCTTCAGAATTTGTTCATATAATTCTTCTAATCCTTCTTTTGTTTTAGCAGATATTTTTATAACCGGTTTATTAACATTTTTAATGTTAATATCATTTTCTAATCCATTTGCATTTTCATCAATCTTATTTAATAATACAATTGAGTTCTTATTTTTGAGAATATCCAGTATTCGCAAATCTTCGGCTTCTAAGCCGTTTTGTGTTGTCAAATATACCTATTATTAGGTCAGCTTCGTTTGACAGCTCTAGAGCCTTTTTAACGCCAATTTTTTCAATCTCATCTTGAGTGTTTCTTATGCCTGCTGTATCTATTAATTTTAAAGGTATTCCCTGAATCTGCACCATTTCTTCAATAGTATCTCTAGTTGTCCCCTCTATTTGACTTACTATTGCTCTTTCCTCGTTTAAAATAGCATTTAATAAAGATGACTTTCCTGCATTTGGTTTTCCTAATATAACTGTTTTTATTCCTTCTTTTAGTACCCTTCCACTGTCAAAACTTTTTTCTAATTTAAGTAATTTATCTTCAATTGCATCTATTTGTTCAATCAGCCTTTTATTTACTATTTCAGGCACTTCATCATATTCAGGATAATCAATAGACGCCTCAATGTCAGACATTATGCTTAATAAATTCTGACGTATATCTTGAATCTTTTTAGACAGGCTTCCTTCTAATTGTTTAAATGATGCTTTTGCTTCTTGAGAAGTTTTAGCATTTATTAAGTCAATAATTCCTTCAGCTTGTGATAAATCTATCCTGCCATTTAAAAATGCTCTTTTAGTAAGCTCTCCAGGCTCAGCCATTTCAGCTCCTGCTAATAAACATTGTTCTAATATTTTTTGTTCAATTACCACTCCCCCATGTGAATTTATTTCACACATATTCTCAGTAGTATAGCTTTTAGGTGCTTTAAAAAATGATACTAAAACCTCATCTATTTTTTGTTTTGTTTTAAAATCTATAATATACCCATATTTTATGGTGTATCCAGATATTTCTTCTATATTTTGCTTTTGTTTTGGTACAAAAATTTTATCTAGTATTTCAAAGCAATTCTTTCCACTCATTCTAATAATTCCAATTCCTCCATTAGCTGGAGCTGTTGAAATTGCAGCAATTGTACTCATCTCTTACCTCCCTGTTATTAAATAAGGTTATTTCTATTATAATTTTTAATTACTTTTAACGACGCAAGATGCTTATTATATTAAAAATTAAGAAGTCAAAGTTAGAATTAGATACTTAACTAAACCCTTAGTTAAATCAACTAAAATCCGAACTTTGACTTCCGATTTTTTACTCTATTTTTTTGCTATAACAACTTTTCTGTATGGCTCCTCACCAACACTATAAGTTCTTACTCTTTTGCTATCTTGTAATCTATTATGAATAATCTTTCTTTCATAGGCAGACATTGGCTCTAAAGTAACTTGTTTACCTGTATTTATAACTGTTCTTGTTAATTTATCAGCAAGTTCTTCTAGTGCTTTTTGTCTTTTAGCTCTGTATCCTTCAATATCTAATATAAGATGAACTCTGCTTTCTACTTGTTTGTTAGCAATTGCAGTTAAAATTGCTTGCATAGAGTTTAATGTTTCGCCTCTATATCCAATTAATTTTCCTGCATCTTCTCCATTTAATGTAACATATACATATTCATCATCTGAAGAAATTTTATATTCCATATTGTTTACCTTAGAAACAAAATCTTTTAAAAATGCTTCTAAATTTGCTTTTACCTTTTCTACTTCTTCTGGTTTTAAAGGTACTCTTTTTTCTTTTTCAACATGTTTTACTTCTTCTTTTTGTTTATATTCAGCTTTCTTTTCTGTTACTCCCTCTTTTAAGATCATTTCAACTTTTACTACTCTAGGAGCTAATATATTAAAAAAGCTTCTTTTTTCTTCATTTTCTAATATTTTTATATCAACTTTATCTTTAGATACTTTTAATTCTTTTAAACCTTTTTCAATAGCTTCTGTTGAAGTTTTTCCTTCCACGATAATACTTTTAGCCATTAGAAGACTCCTCCTTATTGTCATCTTTTTCCATAATTTTATTTATAATAAGTCTTTCAACAATCATTAAAACATTGCTTGCTAGCCAATATAAAGCTAATCCTAATGGAGCAATAATTGCAATCATAACAGACATTACTGGTATCATATACATCATGCTATTGCTCATTTGTTGCATTTGTTCTGTTGGATCAATCTCTTTGCTTCCTTCATCTTTAGAAACAATTGCATCTTGTTTTTGTTTCTTTTTTTGAGTTGCTGTTGTTAGTTTTGTTGATATAATTGAAGTTATAACATAAAGAACTGGGATAACATAAACCCTCCAATCATTTAAGTTTTGTGTTGGAACTTTACTTAAATCAATTCCTAAAAATTCCATATTTAATCTTAATTGATTGTATTCTTGTTGTTTTTTTACTAACTCTTCCCTATTTTCTACATCTTCTTGCTCTAATTGTTTAGATATTTCTTGATATTTTGTTTCTGCATAGTCAATTGTAGCTATTTGTACATAACTATTATTTGAATTATATCCACTTTCTTTCATTTCAGTTGTATATGCATCAATTAGATTATTATCTATTTTTTTCATATATTTAAGTGGTTGGCTAACTAGCCAAAATACTGATAAAATGATTACCAATTGTAAAATAGATGTCAAGCAGCCACTAAAAGGACTCATTTTTTCTCTTTTATATAATTCAATTGTTTCTTGATTTAATTTTTCTGGATTATTTTTATATTTTTTCTGAATTTCTGACATTTCAGCTTGAAGTGCAGCTGATTTTTTCATTGACTTTTGTTGCTTAATTGTAATTGGTATTAAAATAACTCTCAAAATTACTGAAAATATTAAAATTGCTACTCCATAGTTATTAAAAACCTCATACAGCCAATTAAGTAAATAGCCAAATATTCCTGATATAAAATCCATGAAATTCCTCCTAATTTAAAGGGTCATATCCCCCTTTCGCAAAAGGATGACACTTTAATAATCTTTTTATTCCCAAATATACACCTTTAATACAGCCATATTTTTCAATTGCCTGCATCATATATTCTGAGCAACTCGGATAAAATTTGCAATGTATTCCTAAAGCTCCAATAATTGGTGAAATTATTTTTTTATATCCTTTTAATAGAAAAATAAAAACATTTTTCACTTATAAAAGCCCTGCCTTTGTAAATAATTTTTCCATATCACTTTTTATAATATGAAAATTTACTTGTTCCACCGGTACTTTTTTATTCCACAAAAAAACAATATTATAACCTTGTTTTAATTGGTTTTGAATTAGCCTATAATTTTCCCTAATTTTTCTTTTAATGTGATTTCTCTTTACTGCATTACATGCTTTTTTAGAGATTGCTATTCCAAATTTATTAGTTAATTGTTTATTTTCTGCTATATATATTGTTATTTGTTTTCCAATATAAAATTTGCCATTATTTAGAACATTTTGAAATTCATAATTCTTTTTTAACGTCTTCATTTTTTTCATCAAAATCACTCAAATTCATAGAATCTAAAAAAGGTCACCGCTTATTACGTGACCATTTTTATTACGCACTTAATTTTTTTCTTCCTTTTGCACGTCTAGCTTTTAATACATTTCTTCCAGATTTTGTTTTCATTCTTTTCATAAAACCATGTTCTTTTTGTTCTTGTCTTTTTTTAGGTTGATATGTTCTTTTCATTTTAGCACCTCCTATGTTTTTTCTTATTTAAACCACGAATGGATTATTTATTAAATATAAGCTTTTTTATTATACACCTTATTCTTTAGTTATGTCAATACACATGAACAATTTTTGCATTTTATTTTTTATTCTATTGACTATTTAATTGTATTTTTGATATGATATATTAACATAGGGTTATAAGGTTTTTGCGAATTTTATAAAGGCATATTTATTATGTTAATCAATTCAATTTTTCACTCATTTATTCATACTTTATGAAGTTTACTTTTCCACAGTTGTGGAAAACTTTGTGGAAAACTTAGGGAAATAACCTATATCTTTTATATTTTACATATACTGAAGGGATTGAAGGAGTAATGCAAAAGGCCGAAATAAATGAACTAAACACAAAAGCAAAAGAACTACTAAAAACTGAAGTAACTGATATTTCATATAGTACATGGATTAACAACATTGAAATTTTGTCAGTTGATGATAGTACTATTACTCTAATTGCACAAAACATTGTACATAAAGATATGTTAGAGTCTAGGTATTTATCTTTATTAAAAAATACTTTTAGTTTTATAACTCATAAAAACTATGACGTAAAAGTAGTTTCAGAAGAAGATATTGATAGGAAAAATGAAGTAGCAATGTCATCAGAAAACTATGTTAGTACATCTAACTTAAATCCAAAATATACTTTTAATAGTTTTGTTGTTGGTAGTAATAACTCTTTTGCGCATGCTGCAGCATTGGCTGTTGCTGAGGCTCCTGCTACTGCATATAACCCTTTATTTTTATATGGTGGTGTTGGACTTGGAAAAACCCATTTAATGCATGCCATTGGAAATGAAATATTAAAAAACAATAAAACCGCAAATATTTTATATGTTAGTTCTGAAAAGTTCACAAACCAATTTATAAATGCAATAAAAGACAATAAAAACGAAATGTTTCGTAACAAATATCGTAATATTGATGTTTTATTAATAGATGACATTCAGTTTATTGCTGGAAAAGAAAGAATTCAAGAAGAATTTTTTCATACATTTAATACTTTACATGATAATGGAAAACAAATTATTATTTCCAGTGATAGGCCTCCAAAAGATATTCAACCTTTAGAAGAACGTTTGAGAACTCGTTTTGAATGGGGACTTATAGCTGATATCTCTAACCCTGATTATGAAACTCGTATGGCAATATTAAAAAAGAAAGCTCAATTGGATAATATTATTATTGATGATGATGTTTTAGTAAATATAGCTACTAATATTAACACAAATATTAGGGAGTTGGAGGGAGCATTAAATAAATTAATTGCTTATTCAACATTATCTAATAGTCCTATTACAATAGAACTTTCTAATAAAGCTATATCTGATGTAGTTTCACATCATAATAAAGTACTTTCAATTGAATACATTCAAGAAGTTGTTGCTAAATATTTTAATATTACAGTTGATGATTTAAAAGGATCTAGAAGGTCTGCTGATATTACTTATCCAAGGCAAATAGCTATGTATTTTTGTAGAGATATTGCTAATATTTCTACTCCTAAAATAGGACTAGCTTTTGGTAAAAGAGATCATTCAACAGTAATGCATGGATGTAATAAAATAGCAAATGAACTTAAAGAAAATACTAATACAAAATTAATTGTGGAAACTGTGAAAAACTCTTTATTTTCTAATTAAGTCTTTTATATGAATAAAAAGAAAAGTTTTTTAGAATTTATGTTTTTAAAAATATTCGTTTGTAAAATATATGTGGAATTCTTCTTACGGAATCAACACATTAGATATCCACAATACATTGTGAATTACTTGTTAATAACTTGTTGATAACTTATTTTCCACAAATCAAAAATGAAATTGTAAATAACTTTTCAAGTTGTCCACAAATTTATCAACAAAATTTTTACTAGGGAACGTTGTGTTTAGATAACTTTTCCACACAATCCACAACACCTACTAATACTACTACTATTATTATTTATATATTATATAAAAAAGGAGCGAAAAACAATTATGAAACTTGTTTGTGAAAAGGATGTAATCCTTAAAGCTATTAATTCCGTAACAAAAGCTGTCGCTAGTAAAACAACAATGCCAATATTAGAAGGAATTTTAATTCAAACAAATGATAAAGAAGTTAAATTTACAACCTATGATTTAGAAATAGGAATTGAGTATATAATGAATTGTACAGTAGAAGAACAAGGAGCAACAGTAGTTAATGCAATAATGTTTAGTGAAATTATTCGTAAACTTCCAGATGCAGAAATTCATATTACAATTAATGAAAATAATTTATTAGTAATTGAATGTGAAGGATCTTTATATAAATTAGCTACAATGAATCCAGATGAATTTCCAGAGTTACCTAAAATAGATATTGAAAATTCTATTGAAATGGAACAAAATAGTTTAAAAGATATGATTAGAAAAACTATTTTTGCAGTTAGTACAGAAGAAAATAGACCAATATTTACAGGTTGCTTATTTGAAATAAAAAACAATAAATTAAATGTTGTTGCAGTTGATGGATTTAGATTAGCATGGAAAAGCAAATTTTTACAAACAGCTGTAAATGATTTTTCAGCTGTAATTCCAGGAAGAACATTAAATGAAATAAATAAAATATTAAATGATTCTTTTGATACTATAAAAATAGGAGTATCTAAAAATCAAGCATTATTTGAAATGGAAAACTGTAAAATTGTTACTCGTTTATTAGATGGAGAATTTTTAAATTATGCTAGTGTTATTCCAGAAAGCTGGGAAACAAGAATTAGAGTAGATAAAAGCAGCATTCAAAATTGTTTTGAAAGAGTTAGCTTAATATCAGCATCTAGTATAGAAAAAGAAAAAAAATATCCTGTTAAAGTAAATGTTGAAATAGGAAAAGTTATAATTTCTTGTACAAATCAAACTGGAGACGCAAAAGAAGAAATATTTGTTGAAACAGAAGGAAAAAATTTAGAAGCAGGATTTAACCCAAAATACTTTTTAGATGCACTTCGTGCAATAGATGATCCAGAGGTATTTATTGATTTTGGTACAAGTATTTCACCTTGTATTATTAGACCAACAGAGGAAAATGGTGATTACATTTACATGGTTCTTCCAATTAGAATGAAGGAATAATTAAATGAATATAAACAAAATAAAATTGAAAAATTTTAGAAATTATACAGAACAAGAAATAGAATTAGATCCACATATTAATGTATTTTATGGAGATAATGCACAAGGAAAAACTAATATTTTGGAGGCAATTTTTATAAGTGGTTTTGGAAAGTCTTTTAGAACATCTAAAGAAAAAGAAATGATAAAATTAGGCGAAGATTTTTTAGAAACGAATATATTTTATGACAAATCTGATAGAAGTGGAAAAATAAAAATAATAATTGCTGATAAAAAACAAATTGAAGTCAATGGTGTAAAAATAAAAAAATTAAGTGAATTAATTGGTAATTTGAATTTAGTTATATTTACACCAGATGATATTCAAATTTTAAAAAATGGCCCAGCTGAAAGACGTAGATTTTTAGATATGATGATAGGGCAGTTAAGGCCAAATTATGTGCATAATTTGAATTTATATTTAAAAACATTAGAACAAAGAAATAATTATTTAAGACAAATAAAAGAATTAAATAAACCAGAAAATATGTTAGAAATATGGGATGAAAAATTAGCTGAATATGCAGAAATAATTTGTAAATATAGAATTGAATTTATTAAAAAATTAAATGATAAAATACAAAAAATTCATTCCGAAGTTACAGAAAATAAAGAAAAATTAGAAATTAATTATATAACAGAATGTGAAAATAAAGAAAATTATTTATCTTTATTAAAACAAAGAAGAAAATTAGATATAATAAAAGGTTTTACAACTAAAGGAATTCACAGAGATGATTTTAAATGTTTTATAAATGATAAAGAAATTGAAATATATGGTTCACAAGGCCAACATAGAACTGCTATTCTTTCTTTAAAATTAGCAGAACTATATGTTATATATGATGAAATAGGGGAATATCCAATTTTATTATTAGATGATTTTATGTCTGAGTTGGATGAAAAAAGAAGAAGAAGCTTTTTGAGTTATATTAAAGATACACAAGTTATTATAACTTGTACTGATAAAATGGAATTGGATAATATTAAATTATTTAATGTAATTAATGGAGAAATTATTTGCAAAATAATTTAATATAGTGATAAAATATAAAATAGCAAGAATATTTGGAGGTTAAAAAATGGAAAAATTCGAACATGAATATGGAGCAGACCAAATTCAAGTATTGGAAGGACTAGAGGCAGTAAGAAAAAGACCTGGTATGTATATAGGTAGTGTATCTATAAGAGGATTACACCATCTTGTGTATGAAATTGTGGACAACTGCGTTGATGAAGCTTTAGCAGGTTATTGTACAGAAATAGATGTAAAAATCGAACCAGGAAATGTTATTAGCGTAGAGGATAACGGAAGAGGAATTCCAGTTGATATACATCCAAAAACTAAAATATCAGCAGCAGAAACTGTTTATACAAAACTTCATGCAGGTGGAAAATTTGGTGGAGATAGTGGATATAAGGTTTCTGGAGGACTTCATGGTGTAGGTGCTTCTGTTGTTAATGCTTTATCTACATGGACAGAAGTAACTATTCAAAGAGATGGTGGAATATACCAAATGAAATTTGAAAGAGGAAAAACAGTAGAACCATTAACAAGAATAGGAGATTCTAAAAAAACAGGTACTAAAGTTAGATTTTTAGCAGATGATACTATTTTTGAAACATTAGAGTATGATTATGCAACACTTGAAAATAGATTTAGAGAAATGGCTTTTTTAACCAAAGGTCTAAAAATTAATATTTCTGATTTAAGAGATGAAGAAAATATTAAAAAAGCAGAATTTCATTTTGAAGGTGGTCTAAATTCATTTGTTGAATATTTAGTTCAAAATAAAGAGAAAATACATCCAAAGCCAATATATATTGAAAAAGATGGAGATGTTCCCGTTGAAGTAGCTTTTCAATATACAACAGCATATTCAGAAAATATATATACTTTTGTTAATAACATTAATACAATTGAAGGTGGGACTCATTTAGAAGGATTTAAAAGAGGACTTACAAAAGCATTTAATGACTATGCAAGAGGACATGGATTATTAAAAGATAAAGATCCTAATTTACAAGGAGAAGATATCCGTGAGGGTATTACAGCAGTTGTTTCTGTTAAAGTAAAAGAACCTCAATTTGAAGGACAAACTAAAACAAAATTAGGAAATAGTAATGTTTCAGGTATTGTAGCAAGCTTGGTAAATGAGGCATTATCAACATTTTTAGAGGAGAATCCAGGTGTTGGAAAAGCAATTCTTGAGAAATGTATAAATGCATCACGTGCAAGAGAAGCTGCAAGAAAAGCAAGAGAACTAGTAAGAAGAAAAAGTGCATTAGAAACATCAACATTACCTGGAAAACTAGCAGATTGTAGTAGCAAGAACCCAGAAGAGTGTGAGGTATACATAGTAGAGGGTGACTCTGCTGGTGGTAGTGCAAAACAAGGAAGAGATAGAAAATACCAAGCAATTCTTCCACTTTGGGGAAAAATGCTTAATGTAGAAAAGTCAAGGGCAGATAAAATATATAATAATGATAAATTACAACCAGTTATTCTAGCAGTTGGAGCAGGTATTGGAAAAGATTTTGACATTACAAAAATACGTTATGGAAAAGTAATTATAATGGCAGATGCCGACGTTGACGGTGCGCACATTAGAACATTATTGTTAACATTTTTCTTTAGATATATGAGACCTTTAATTGAAAATGGAAACGTATATTTAGCTCAACCACCATTATATAAATTATCTAAAAAAGGTATGCAGGACATATATTGCTACACAGATGATGATTTAGCAGAAGCATTTAAGAAATTAGCAGAGAAAGGAATATCAAGAGATCAAGTTGGTATTCAAAGATATAAAGGTTTAGGAGAAATGAACCCTGAACAATTATGGGAAACAACAATGGATCCAGAACATCGTATTTTAATAAAAGTAACAATGGAAGATGCAATTAAAGCTGATGCTATATTTACTTTATTAATGGGTGATGAAATAGAACCAAGAAGAAAATTTATTCAAGAAAATGCTAAATTTGTTAAAAATTTGGATATTTAATGAAAAATAGCGAGGATAGTTACCTCGCTATTTTTTCATCAGTAAAGCTAATATTAATTTACAGCTAAAACCTATATACCTAATTTTTAATCTAATGTATATTACTATACAAATAAACTATGCACCAAATATATAAATCAGTTGCTCGACTAATAATGCACACATAATAACTAAATTCATCCTATAAGGACTAATAATAATCATTAAAATATACAATAATAATCTTAACTTCGAATATATTACCTATATTTTCAACCATATATAACAAATGCTACCTTCATTAAATTAACAAAAATAAAATTTAATACAGCTTAAATACAAATAATATACTCTCATCTCCAACTAATTATCATCTAAAATAATTAAACAATAATTAATTTTTGCTCGAATTTCAAAAAGCCTAAAATCGACCTCATAAAACTCTTAGTTCAACTAATATTAACCTTACATTATTAATATGTCCAAAAAAAATTTTATTATTCAAAAAAATATTGTCGAATTTTGGCATATGATTTTTATTGACAATTATAATAAAAAAAGTTAATATAAATATATAAATTTTTAATTATTTTATTTTTTCAAAATATTTATTATTTCTTAAAACATTCCAAAATATTATTAATAATTTTTATAAAAGGAGGTGTAATTTAATAATAAAAAAAATAAATACTGTTCAAGAATGGCTTCCAATTCAGTGTATATTAGATAATGGAATTATTAAATTAAAAAATAACAGTTATATAAAAATAATAAAAATAAATCCAATAAATTTTAATTTAAAATCAGAACTAGAAAAAGAAGCAATATTAAATTCATATAAAATTTTTTTAAAAACATGTAATTTTAATTTTCAAATATTAATTCAAAGTAATAAAGAAGATTTATCAAAACATATTAATAATATACAAAAAAATTTAAGTCAAGAAAAAATTTTTATTCAACAAATATCTAAAAAATATATCCAATATATAAAAAAAATAAATCAAGAAAAAAAATCATCATCCAAAAACTTTTATATTATACTAAAATGTAAGAATAATAACAAAGAAATATTAAACAATAATGAATATTTGACAGAAAAGCTAACAGATGAATATTTTAAAATAAAGGAGTGTTTATCTAGGTGTGGAAATATGGTTGAAGAAATACACAACCAAAAAGATATTGTTAATGTACTTTTTTCATTTTTAGACACAAGAATGTATTTAGAACAAATTTAGTAACAAAATGACAACTATAAAATTGGATAAAAAAGTTAAGTATGGAAAACAATAAAGAAATAGTACAAATTGAAATTAGAAAAATAATAAAAAATGAATATAAAACCACACAAAAACAACCAATAAAACACTGGGGAATAAAGGAAAAATGTTTTAAAACATAAAATTCAGAAACAAATCGGATGGTATACATAAAAACAAATAATAGATATAGATGAACAATTTTAATACAGCTGTGAAATAAAAAAATGTAATTATACATTCTAAAAATGCTAATTTGACAAAATAAAAAATGCACAAAATTATAAAGTTTTAGTGTAAAATCAAAATTTTAAAATGATAGAATAAAAAACAAAAAATAGAACTAACAGAAAAAGATAGAACTAATATATATTGAACAAAAAGACAATATATAATAATTTATAATAATATAAAAAAATTAATTATTATATAATATTTTTTAATTAAAAATAAAAAAGAGGTGATAATATTCAAAAAATATTAAATAAAATAAATAATAATTTTTTAAATAAAATAAATAAAAAAGAAAATAAATTATTTTTTCAGGGCTCTTTTTCAAACAAAGATTATTTAAGTCCATCTTATATAAATATTTCAAATCCAAAATTTATTGAAATCGATAATATTTATTATTCTACATTAATTATTACAAATTATTTTAGAGAACAAACAGATTTAATATTAAAATCAATTATTGATACAAATATAAATTTAGATATTTCTATTTTTTATGAAAAACAGGATACATATAAAACAATAAGAGATTTAACATATCATATTGGAAATGTAGGAGTTGATTTAAAAGAAGGAAATCAAAATAGACAAGATATAGATATCGCAGCATTTACATATAATGATGCAAAATATATTAGAAAAGAAATGCAAATAAATAACGAAGAATTATATTTTTTATATATTTATGTAACAACATTTTCGAATGATATAAAAGAATTAGAATATTTATTAAATAAATTAGAAGGTATTATACAAAGTAAAGGAATGCAAACAAGAAGAGCATATTTTAGACAAGAACAAGCTTATTTAACAGCATTACCTCTTATGGAAAATTCAATAGATTTAAAAAATGCAGCCAAAAGAAATGTATTAACAAGTGGTTTAGTTGCAACATATCCATTTATTTCTTCTGCGATATTTGATGAAGAAGGTATTTTTATTGGGACTAATATTTATAATAATTCTTTAGTATTTATTGATAGATATAATAAAAATAAATATAAAAATTCAAATATATGTATTTTTGGAACCAGTGGTGCAGGAAAATCATTTTATACAAAATTATTAGTTTTAAGAAATAGATTATTAGGAATAGAACAATATATTATAGATCCAGATAGAGAATATGGAAATATGTGTGAAAAATTAGAAGGTTCACTTTTAAAAATAGGACCAAATTCTAATTCATATATAAATGTATTTGATATTATGGAAGAAAGTTTAGAAGATAATGAGCAGGGATATTTAGCAAATAAATTAGGTAAATTAATTGGATTTTTTAATTTAATTTTTGGTAATTTAACTGAAGAAGAAAAAGCAATATTAGAAGAAAAAATAATTGAATTATATAAAAATAAACAGATTACATTTGATGATGAAACATTATATAAAAAAGAAGAAAATAAAATAATAATTAAACCAATTTTTAAAACAACATATGATATGCCAATTTTAGAAGATTTTTATAATTTATTAGGACAAGATGAAAAAACAAAAAAATTCCAAATAAAATTAATTCCATTTGTAAAAGGCTCACTAAAATTTTTTAATAATTATACTAATGTAAATTTGAATAATCCTTTAATTGTTGCAGATATTTATGAATTAGGAGAAGACAATTTAAAATATGGTATGTTTATTTTTATTGAATTATTTTGGAATAAAATAAAAAAAGATCGAAATAAAAATAAAGCAATTTATATGGATGAAATATGGAGGTTAATTGGAGTAACTTCTAATAAAGAAGTAGCAAGCTTTATATATAAAATATTTAAAACAATTAGAAAATATGGAGGAAGTGCAGTTGCAATAACTCAAGATATTTCAGACCTATTTAGCTTAGAAGATGGTACATATGGAAAAAGTATTTTAAATAATTCAGAAATAAAAACATTTTTTGCTTTAGAAGAAGAAAATATAAAAGTATTAGAAAAATATACAAATTTATCAGAAAAAGAAAAAATAGAAATAAAATCATTAAAAAGAGGAGAATGTTTAATGTTTATTGGAGCAGAACATATTTTAACAAAAATTGAAGCTGCTGATTTTGAAAAAGAGATAATTGAACCTAATAAAGAAAGGAACTTATTATGAAAAAAATAATTACTGCAATAGGAAATGAAATATTAAATGAAAAATTAAAAAAGCAAAATAATTTTGAAGTAATAATAGAAGATATACAATATAAAGAAGGAATATTAGAATATTTAGAAAAAGAAAATAATATTGACTTTTTAATTATTAGTGAATTATTACCGGGAAATATTGAAATAAAAAAATTAATAGAAAAAATAAAAAATATAAATTCAAGTATTGAAATAATTTTATTTTTAGAAAATAAAAATATAGAATTAGAAAATTATTTATATGCCAAAGGAATTTATAATATTTTTTATAATAATCAAATTGAAATTGAAGAAATAATTAAAATAATAAATAATAATAAAAATATGGAAATAAATAATGAATTGAAAGAAATAAAACAAATGTTATTAGAAAAACAAAATAATAAAATAAATAATAAAAAAGTATATTTAAAAAAATTAATAAATATTTTTAATAAAAAACAAGATAGTGATTTAAAAGAAAATAAAATAATTAGCATTACAGGAACAAATGGTGTAGGAAAAAGTATATGTACAATTAATTTAGCAAATTCATTATTAAATAATAAAAATAAAATATTAATTATTGATTTTGATGTTTTAAATAATAGTTTGCATACAATATTAGGAATTAAAAAATATTCTCAAAAAATACAAAATAAAATAAAAAATAATAATTTATTAAAGGAAATAAAAATAGAAGAATTGATAATTAAAGTAAATTCAAAAATGGATTTAATATCAGGAATAAATTTATTATTTGATTCTAAGTACAAAATTAGTAGTGAAAAAGTAAAAAATATTTTATTAAAATTAAAAGAAAAATATGATGTAATTATTATAGACACTTCTTCAGAATGTTTTTTTGATTATACAAAAGAAATAATAAAAAATAGTAATTTAGATATTTTTATTTTAGAAGCTAATTTATTAGAAATAAAAAAAGCAAAAAAATTATTAGATATTTATATAAATAATTGGGAAATACCTCAAAAAAATATAAATATTTTATTTAATAAATATAATGAAAATTCAATAGATATTTCTATTCTCAAAAAAGTTTTTTCTGGATTTAATATATTAGGAAAATTATCTTTTAACCCAAAATACAATTTAATTATAAATAAAAATAATATAAATAAATTAAATAAAAATTTAAAAAAAGAATATTTAAAAATAAATAATAATTTGTTAAAAACCTAAAAAGGAGAAATTTAATATGGAAAAAGAATTAATATTAAATAATAATCAATTAAATAATAATGAATTAGTAACAGAAAAAGAGCAAAGTGGATTTTTAAATACAACAATGGGAAAAGTAATAAATACAGCAATTGATTTAGGACTAAGGTGGGTATTACCAGATTTTGTTGAAAATCAAGTTATAGATATAAAAAACAGTTTAATAAAAGGAGGACTAAAAGAAGGAATAAGTGCAACTGTGGAAAAGGGGATTGAATTAGGTAAAAGTATAACTGGAATATTTACTGGAAAATTTGAAAGTGTTTCGCAGGCACAAAATGCAGTAAAAAATGGAGGAATAATTGATGGTATTTCTGATACTTTAGATAAAGCCTTAAGTTATACAGTAAAAAAGGGCTTAATTCCATCAAGTATTGGAAGTTTAATTAGACAAGGGAAAAATGTTATTTTGGATAATGTTAGTAGTAATATTGAGACAGAATTTGCTAATCAGTTAGATAATATAGAAAAATTAGGGAAGTATGAAAATAATTGGAAAAATTATTATCAGAATCAAGATTTTGATGGAATGTAAAGGGAATATGAAAAAATAAGAGATAGATTAAAACAAACTTTACCATTAGAAGAAACATTGAAACAAGCAAGACAAATAGAAAATTTACACCTAATTATAAAAAATAATGGGCATGATTTTAATTTAACAGAAGAGCAAAAAAAGCTTGCTGAAATTTTAATTAAATAGTATAAAAAAATCGTGATTTAAGCCATAAAATCACGATTTTTTACTTGCAAATTTTATAGTGTTTTAGTATAATAAAGGAGTGAAAAATACTAGAAAAGAGGTAAAATAATGGAAGCAAACGACGAAAAAAGAAATGACGGAAAAATAGTAGAACGCGATATTGAAAAAGAGATGCGTACAGCATATATTGATTATGCTATGAGTGTTATTGTATCGAGAGCTCTTCCAGATGTAAGAGATGGTTTAAAACCTGTACATAGAAGAATTTTATACGCTATGTATGAGGATGGAATCACATCAGACAAGCCTTACAGAAAATGTGCTAATACAGTAGGTTCTGTTTTAGGTAGATACCATCCACATGGAGATGCTTCAGTATATGATGCAATGGTAAGATTAGCTCAAGATTTTACACAAAGATATACATTAATTGATGGACATGGAAACTTTGGTTCAATTGATGGTGATGGTGCAGCAGCAATGAGGTATACAGAAGCAAGAATGGCAAAAATAGCAGAAACAATGCTTACTGATATTGAAAAAAATACAGTTGATTTTATGCCAAACTATGATGATCGTTTACAAGAACCAACCGTACTTCCAGCCAAAATACCAGCTTTATTAATAAATGGTTCTTCAGGAATTGCAGTAGGTATGGCAACAAATATTCCACCACATAACCTAACAGAAGTAATTGATGGGATTATAAAAATAATTGATGAAGATGATGTTACTGATGAGCAATTAATGGAGATTATAAAAGGACCTGATTTTCCAACAGAAGGACTTATTTTAGGAATAGAGGGAATAAAACAAGCATATACAACAGGTAGAGGAAAAATTACTGTTCGTGGTGAAAGTGAAATTGAAGAGATGAGTAATAATAAGCAAAGAATTATTGTAAATTCACTTCCATATCAGGTAAATAAAGCAAAATTAATTGAAAACATTGCAGAATTAGTAAAAGATAAAAGAATTGAAGGAATATCAGAAATTAGAGATGAATCTGATAGAGAATCAAAAGTAAGAATTGTAATTGAATTAAAAAGAGATGTAAATGCACAAGTTATATTAAATCAATTATATAAACATACACAATTACAAGATACATTCGGTGTTATAATGCTTGCATTAGTTAATGGAGAACCAAAAGTTTTAACACTAAGACAATGCTTAGATTACTATATTGACCACAGAAAAGTAGTTATTCTTCGTAGAACTCAATTTGACTTAGATAAGGCATTAGCTAGAGCACATATATTAGAAGGATTAAGAATTGCATTAGATAATATTGATGAAGTAATAAATATTATTCGTAGTTCATATGATGACCCAAAAGAAAGATTAATGGAAAGATTTAATTTATCAGATATTCAAGCACAAGCTATTTTGGATATGAGATTAAAAACTTTATCAGGATTGCAAAGAGAAAAAATAGATGAAGAATATAATGAATTAATGAAATTAATTGAACACTTAAGAGCTGTTTTAGCAAGTGAAAAATTAGTATTTGATATTATTAAAGAAGAATTATTAGAAATTAAACAAAAATATGGTGATGAAAGAAAAACTAAAATCGTTGCAGCAGAAGGCGAAATTAATATTGAAGATTTAGTAAAAGAAGAACAAACAGTAATTACTTTAACACATTTTGGATATGTAAAAAGAATGCCAATAGATACATATAAAAGCCAAAAACGTGGAGGCAAAGGAATTACAGGATTAGCTACAAGAGAAGAAGATTTTGTTAAACAAATATTTACAGCTTCAACTCATGATACCCTATTATTCTTTAGTAATAAAGGAAAATTATATAGATTAAGAGGGTATGAAATACCAGAAGCAGGAAGAACTGCAAAAGGTACTGCAATAGTTAATTTATTAAGGTTAGACCCAGGAGAAAAAATATCAGCAGTTATTCCAATTAGTAATTTTGCAGATGGAAAATATTTGTTAATGGGAACAAAACAAGGATTTATTAAAAAGACTCCACTAACTGAATTTGATTCAACTAGAAAAACAGGACTTCTTTCTATTACATTAAGAGAAGATGATGAGTTAATAGATGTTAGATTAACAGATGGTCAAGATAATGTAGTATTAGTTACTAGCCAAGGTTCTTGTATAACATTTAGTGAAAAAGATGTTAGACCAATGGGAAGAACAGCACAAGGTGTTATAGGTATTAGGCTAGATAGTGAAGATTATGTTATTGGAATGGAATCTATAATTGAAGGCAATAAAAATGCAACATTACTTGCAATTACTGAAAATGGATTTGGAAAAAGAACAGAATTAGATGAATATAGAGTACAAACTAGAGGTGGAAAAGGTGTTACAACATATAAGATAACACCAAAAACAGGAAGCTTAGTTGGTATACGTATTGCAACAGATGATGAAGATGTAATGTTAATTACAGATAACGGTACTATTATTAGATTAAAAGTTAAAGATATTAGTATCTTAGGTAGATCTACTCAAGGTGTAACATTAATGAGAACAAATGAAGGAAAGGTTGTTAGCATTGAAACGATAGCTCCAGATGAAAATGAAGGAGAATAAAAAATGGATGAAGATAAAATAATTTCCCAGCTATTACTTATTGTTGAATATGAATTATATGATAAGATTACTACAACTAGAGAAGGGCAATTTCCAAAAGAAAAAGAGCTTATAGAAGAAGACATCAGGAAATTTGAAAGCAAATTGCCAGAACGTTTCAAAGGTTTAAAAAATATGCACCAACTTATAATGGACGAAATAAATATATTAGATGCAAGAAAAGAACAAAGTAAGAGAGAAAAAGAAAAAAATGCTGGGGAAGAAAGATAAAAAACAAAAAAGATATTTCTGAAAAGAAATATCTTTTTATTTATTTTTAAAACGAATATCATCTCCGAAAAAGTAACATATATCATAATTTCCCACAATTCTTGAAACAATTCTTTCATCATAAGTATTAAATAAATTTTGCAAACTTAAATTAGTAGAAATAATAGTTTTTTTATTTGGGGTTAAAAGTCTACTATTTAAAATATTAAATAATTCAACTAATTTCATGTTGTTTATTCCTTCAGTTCCTAAATCATCAATAATAAGTAAATCTACATTTAATAAATAATCATATATATCCTTAGAAACATTTGATTTACCAAAACGATAATTAATAATTGTATCAAGCATAACTGAAGATGTTTGGTATAATACAGTTTTCCCTTTTTTTAATAATTCATTTGCGATACAGCTAGATAAAAATGTTTTTCCTAGACCAGTGTTGCCTGTAAATAATAAATTATGTTGTTCAGGATTATCAAAATTATTAATAAAATTATCACAAATATTTTTAATTATTTTAATATTTTCTCTAGGTGAGATGTCTGAATTATATTTTTGTTTATTTACTTCATCAGAATAAAAAGCTAAATTAAAACTATTAAAATTTTGTTTTTCTAAATTAGAAATATTTGATTTATTATATTCGATATCATAAATTTTTTGTTTTAAACAACTACACATTTCTGTGGAATTTCCATCAAAAATATATCCAGTATCATTACATTTTTTACATTCATAATTTGGAATTATTTTTTTTGCTTTTTCTCCAATAGAATTTAATATATCTTCTTTTTTCTTTTTTAATAATTCAATATTAGAATTCAAATTTTCTATTATTTTTTTATCATTATTTTTAGTTAATTCTATCATTGAAGAAAATGCCAAAGAACTTAACTTTTTATCTATTTCATCAAGTTCTGGAAATTCCGCATATAAATTTTCTTTTTCTTTTTGGGCAATATTTTCAGCATTTCTTCTTTTTTTATCATATTCAATTAAAAGAGATTTTAAAGTAGAATTATTCAAAACAACCTCCTATAATTTATTAGCATATAGACTATTTAAGTTATCATAATTTCTCTGATTGTAATTTTGATAATTTTTTGTTGATTTTTCTAAAGTTTTAATATCCTTATTTTTTTGTTTCATATCTAATAAAAACTTCTGAACTTGTTCAGCAGAAGTAAAACCTCTATCATGCCAATCAGTTAATAATTTATCTATATAATCAAAACTTGGATTTACTTTTGATGTAGTTCTTTTTAAAGCAATTTCAATAATATCAAAATTAAATTTAAAATCAACTATCCATTTTTCAACATAAGCATATTCATATTGAGAAAGTTGTCTGCCAAGGCCCAATTTTTTAATAACCATATTAGCAATTTTATTAACAGCTTCTTGCTTTTCAAAATATAAATCTAGATCATTATATGTTTTAATTGAATTTTTTGCCCAGGCATCTGCAACTGTTTGAATATAATTTTTGTGTAATGCAGATTTGTCAAAGCAATGATTAAATAATGCCATCATAACTTCATCATCAAAACCATATTTTTTAAACCATAATTCTATATCAGGGTACCAAGTAGTTGGCATTAAACCAGAAAAATATCTATTATTTATATATTCCATAGTTTTAGCACGCTTTTGACTTTCAGCTGATTTTTGTACTTGTTCAGCTGACAAAGCAACTCTAGGCTTATATAAGTTATTTAATTCTATTTCTTGTAAATTATTAAAAGCATAACCTGTATTTTTCTTAACAATAACATTTTGGTCTTCCCAATATTTCATTGCATCTTGAATTACCTTAAAAGAAAGATTTAATTTTTTACTTAAATCATTTAATTTAATATCTTTATCATATTTTGACAAAAATAAAATATACAAATAGACTTTAAGATAATCACCATTTGCTTCAGGTAAATATTCTGTAAAAAATATATCTGGAAGACTAGTACTTGAAAACAAAGGTAATAAATCATTTTGCTCTAACTTCATAAAAAACTCCCCCAATGTTATGTTTTGTCAAATTATATCATTTTTCTATTTGATTTACAATAAACTTATGAGGAAAAAGTTATTTTGAATAAAAATATATTTTGGGTCTTTTTATATATTTAATTAAATACATGAAAACACTTAAAATATTTTCATGATTAAATCCCAAAATAGTAAATAAAAAAATAGGCAAAGAAAAAATAATAAAAATAAATATTTTGATATTATTGTTTTTAAATAATAAATTAACTAATAAAAAGACAATTAAATTCCAAAGAATATTAAAAATTAAACTTGAATAATCAATTATTCCAAATAATTTATTTTTAAAATTATAATTTTGTGGAAAAATAAATTTCATAAATAAAACTCCTTTTAAATATTTTTTAAAAATTTGCTGCCAATATTAAAATTATTTGAAACATCTGTTGAAATACCACCAATTAAACTTCTAATATATGAATTAGCACGCACCAGTGCATATATTCCACCAATACACATTAATTGAGAAATAATATTATTTGAAGAAAAATTAAAAGAAAAAATAATTAATAATATAATTGCAACTAAAGATTGTTGAAATAATAAAGATAAAATTGTTCTAAGCCAAGTTTTGAAAAACCAAGAGGTAGATTCATTTATCAAGCTTAATATTGCAAAAGGAGTAATTAAAATAAATACTTTTACCATTATATATCTTAAAGAATATGAAAAGATTAAATTAAATAAACTAATAGAAATAAAACTTTTTATTAACCCATCAAAAGAAAAAATATTAAATTCATTTTCTTTAATTGAAATATAATTTAATTTATTTATTAATTCAGAAAAAGATATATCATGTCCAAAAATATTTAAACCAACTGTACGAATTGCATCAGAAATAAAACTATTTATTTGAATAAATTGATTACAAATAAAATAAGAACAATTCATTACAATTCCAAAAATTAATAATTTAAGAATAAATTGATAAGGTCTTTCAATTTGTAAATTCATATAATAAGAATAAATTAAACGGATGGCATAATAAAGAGAAAATCCAACTAATAAAGAATTTGCAATTACTAATAAACCATTATAACTATTAGAATCAAATATTTTTTGAAATATAGAATTATTTAAAATATCTTTATTAATAAAAGTTAGTTCATCCAAAACAGAATAAATTGTAGTATCAATAGAAGAAAATAAAGTTTCAAAAATAGAATTAATTGTTTCAATAATTGAAGTTGTTAAATTAGAAGTTTCCAAAACATCACCACCAAATTAAGTTAATAAAGAACTAATTGCAGATAAAATTAGGTCTAAAACTAAAATAAAAGCATAAGAAAATAAACTGCCTCTAATTAATTTTTTTGCAACTCTTAGTCTTTCTTCATCACCAAAGCTAAATTTTTTCATAAATAATCCAACGGCAACAGCCACAGCAGCCGCGGGAGTTGCTAATTTTAACATCCAACTTTCAATTTTTTCAAAAGCAGAATTTAATTTATCTACAATTTCTGGGTTGCCATTAAAAAAATTAGCATATGTGTCTGAAGAAAGAATAAATAAAAATAAAATAAATAATAAGATAAATAAAAATCTTTTTTTATAAATAAATTTAAACATAAATAAAACCTCCTAAAAAATATTAATTATTAAAATATGGAAATAATTTTAATTCAGATGGTGGAATAATTTCAGTACCAGTTGATAAAAAACCTAAACAGTGAAAATTAGTCAAATGTCTGGTAAAAAAATTGGTATCATAAACAAAATCATTTTGAAGAGTTGTGGTAATGGTTTCCGAAATATTAGAATTTTTAGAATTTAAAGAATTAGTAAAATAACTATAAACAGTTTCTTTAGCATTTTCTGAGATTCCTCTTGATATTTTTTCTTTGTCTTCTTTTCCAATTTGTTTTTGTGCATTTTCAATTGTAAAAATGTCATCACTTCTAAACCATAATTTATTTATTAAATTTTGAATAATAACATTTACTGCAGATTGATCATGAAGAGTATTTAATAAAGAAGTATAACTTTGTGTGGCAACAATATTTATACATTTTGCTTCTCTACTTTGCGAAAAAAAATTACAGTCAGTTTCTGTGCAATATTCAGAATATTCATCAGAAATAAAACAAACACTCCTAAAATTATTGTCTTTACTGTTGGCAAGCCTAGTCATTACATCTGTTTGAAAATCTAATTTTAAATATGCTGCAATTATTTTTGATAAATTTGAATATTCATTTATATTCATATTTAATACTACAATTTTTCCTTTTTTTAATACTTCTTCAAAACCAAAAAAATTAAGTTCTTCTTGTTTAGGGTTAAAAGTATTTAAAACATCATAATCAGAAATAAAACAATTAGTAATTCTGGTAATTTCAGATTTTAAAATGGACATAGTTCTTTGATCTAAATTCAAATATTCTTTTTCGAAAAAATTTAAACTAGAATATAAATCATAAATTTGACTCTCAGAAAAAATGTTTTTAATAAAATTATCACGCAAATAATTTAATTTTTCTAAATAATAATTATCATTAGTAATTAATTTATGTAACTCATCAAATGTAACATAATTATTGTTATAGAGCCTACACAGTTTAATACATTCTTCTAAAATTTGAGCTGATTTATCTAACCAATAACTCTCAGAATTATTTTTTGAAAAAAGTAATAAAATTGTTTTTAATCTGTTAGCAAGAATAGATGGCTTCAAGTTTGGCTTGTGCAAAGGATTATATTTATATTTGCCATTTAATTCAACAACAATAATATCGTCATGCCTATTAAATTCATCTGCAAATTCTATAACTTTTCGATAATAATTTCCTTTAACATCTAAAATCAACATACCTAATTTTTTATCATTATTATAATTTTCATATTTAATTAATTGTTTAGTAAATGGGTACATAGCACTGCTGGTTTTTCCAGTACCAATAGTTCCGGTAATTAAAATATTTTGGTATAAACTTTTTTCAGGTAAATAAATAATTTCTTTGGTATTTACATTTTCTCCAACTAATAATTTTAATTCACATTTTTTATTTGAATTTATTAAAGAATAATTATTTTTATTTAATTTGTTTTTTTTATTTATTTTTGATTTATTTTTCAAATGAAATACATTAGATAATAAATTAGAAAAAAATATTCCAGAATAAATATAAGTAATTAAAAATAATATTTTTAAATATTTCCATAAAACAGGTTGCTCTATACAAATATCAAAAGGGTGTAAACCATAATCAATAATAATGTGGCTTTGAAAATAAATAGGAGAAAATATTTTATAACCAATAAAACAAAAAATAAGCGTAAAAAATAAAATGAATAAAACTCGTTTAATTCATAAACACCTCCTTAAAAATAATTATTTAAAATTAGTGGGATTTTTTAATTTTAATTTTGAACCTTGTAGATTATGAAAAACTTTAATATCAAAAAAATTATATAATGAATAAAAAAAGATAAAACTATTGATAATAAGGATAATGAAAAAATAATCAATTAAATTAATATATTAACACCACCTTCCAATTTTTAACAATCATATAATATATTTTGAAATTTGTCTATACTTTTTAATAAAAATATGATAAAATTAAATTTGTACTGAAGGTAAAAAGTTGAAAAATTACTATAATTTCAACAAAATTTGTACCAATAGAAAGGAAAGGTATCGAATATGGAAATAAATAAAGATATGACAATAGGAGAATTATTAGAAAAAGCTCCAGAAAAGGCAGAGATTTTATTAGAAGCAGGAATGCATTGTTTAGGTTGTCCAGCATCACAAGCAGAAACAATAGAAGAGGCTTGTGAAGTACATGGAATAGATGTTGAAGAGTTAATTAAGAAGCTAAATTCATAAAAATTCAAAAAAAAATTACATTTTTTTCACAAAAAATGAAAAATCTATTGACAAATGATAAAAAATAGTTTAAAATTAGGCTTGTGCTAACGTAAAAAAAGTTAGTAACGAGCTTGAAACTTGGGTCATTAGCTCAGGTGGTAGAGCACTTGACTTTTAATCAAGTTGTCCGCGGTTCGAGTCCGCGATGGCTCACCATAACTAGGATTTAATTTGATTAAATCCTAGCAAGTTTCTTTATTGGCCCCGTGGTCAAGCGGTTAAGACATCGCCCTTTCACGGCGGAGACATGGGTTCGATTCCCGTCGGGGTCACCAGATATGCCACTTTAGCTCAGCTGGTAGAGCAACTGACTTGTAATCAGTAGGTCATCTGTTCGAATCAGATAAGTGGCTCCAATTACTTAGAACTAGGTTTGTTGTACAACTTGCCTAGTTCTTTGTCATATTATTATGTCCTAATTGTCATTCGTTGACTGAAACGTATAAAGGAGCGAACTTAAATCATGGAAGAAAACAGAGAAAAAAGTATAGCTAATAAAGTTGTTGTTGTAACAGGGGGCTCTAGAGGAATAGGAGCCCAAATAGTAAAAACATTAGCAAATGAAAATTATAAAGTAATATTAAATTATAATAATTCAAAAGAGCAAGCAGAAAAAATACAACAAGAATTATTGGAACAAGGAAAAGAAATTGAAATAATAAAAGCTGATGTTTCTAAAAAAGAAGAAGCAGAAAGTCTAATACAATTTGCATTAAATAAATTTAATAAAATTGATGTTTTAATTAATAATGCAGGAATATCTCAAGAAGGATTATTTACTGATGTGACAGAAGATGAATGGCAAAAAATAATAAATACAAATTTAAATTCAGTATTTTATTGTACGCAACAAGCACTTAAATATATGATACCAGAACAACAAGGGTGTATTATAAATATTTCATCTATTTGGGGAGAAACAGGTGCATCATGTGAGGTTGCATATTCAACTACAAAGGCGGCAATAAATGGACTGACAAAAGCATTAGCAAAAGAAGTAGGGTTATCAAATATAAGAGTAAATGCAATTGCTCCAGGAATAATAGATACAGATATGAATAAAAATCTAAATTTTGAAGAATTGGAACAGATAAAAGAACAAATACCATTAAATAAAATAGGGAAGACAATAGACATTGCAAAATGTGTGAAATGGCTTATTAAAGATGAATACACAACTGGACAAATTATTTCAATAAATGGAGGATGGTATATATGAAAAAATAGCAAGTTAATTACTTGCTATTTTTTATTATTCTATGATTTTTCTTTTATAATTGCCTGAAATTAATTTTGGTAAATATGTAATTACCTTATAAACTGCTAAACGTATTTTTTTGCTCCATATATATGTTTTTCTTAACTTTCTAGAATTATCTAAGAAAGATTTTTCTTTAACGACTAAGGCAAGCTCTACTTTTTCAATAGGAAAAATATAATTTTGTCCATTATTATTATCCCACTCATTTTTAGAATTTCTAAAACAGAAATTAAATGTATCACTAGAAATAAGCTCAATTTCTGCTTGGAAGCCAAGTTCAGTTTTTTCCATTTTAATTTCATTTATATTATCCCAGTTAAGTCCAAACCCATAGTGAATATATACTTCTTCACAGCCATCTTGAAAAAGCCTACCAGCATATGAAATTTTAACCTTTGAATTTTCTACTAATTTATCTGTATTAAAGAAAATATTTTTAATTAATTCCATTTAAAGTTCTCCTCATTTATCTCTTGTTAACTAATTTCGTATTATAATATTAAAAAATATATAATTCAAGTATTTTTGACAAAAAATTTAATTAATTTGAGCCTATTACTTTTCCGACAATATAAAACTCATCTTTTGGATCTAAGCAAATATCAGGAATATCTTTATCTTCGGCTCTTAAAACCAAACCATCTTTACGAATAATAAATTTACGAATTAAAAGTTTATTTTCATAACTGAATAACCCAATATCTCTATTATCAAGAGGTGTGTTAAATTCTATATATGCATAAGAATCTTTTTTTAACTTTGGCTCCATAGAAGTATCATTTATTTTAACTGCAATAGAAGCTCCAGCAACACTAGTAGGACAGTCAATTAATCCACCAAGTAAGTCAAAAGTAGGTATTTTGTCATAAGGAATATGTGCAACAGCCTTATATGCTAATTGTTCTTCTGTAAGTTCTTTATCATAAGTGTACATTAATGGACGATAAGGAATATCCATAGCTTTACACATGCTTTTTAAAACTTTATGACTGGGATTTCTTTCACCTTTTTCAATGTGTGTCAAATGACCAGTATTGATATTTGTATTTTTTGCAACACTTGCTTTTGTAAGTTTTTTTTCTTTGCGAATATATGCAATCATATGACCTAACATAACAATACCTCTTCTTCCAAAATTTTCTATAAACATTATATTAAAAAAATAAAAAATTGTCTAGTATAAAATAACAAAAAAATATAAATTTTGACAAAATATATGTATAAATTTATTGTAAAATAAAAATAGTTATGGTAATATTGTTTTAAGCAAAAGTATATATTTATTATATAAAGGGGAACGAAGATGGAAGAACAAGAAAACCTAAATAATCAAGAACAAGAAAACAATGTAGAGAATGATATAGAAGAAACTAAAAATGAAGAAAATATAGCAGGACAAACAGAAAATAAGGATATTAGCGAAGAAGCAAAAGAAGAACCAGAAGATAGAAAAGAAATTAATAAACCAGAAGAAAAACATGCTAAAAAAGAAAAAAACAAAAAGGTAGTGCCTATAATTATAGCTTTATTTGTTATTTTAGCTACTATGATATTTTCAATTATATTTGCTTTAATTAATATGAATAATGATAAAATATTTAAAGGAATATCAATTTTAGGAATAGATGTATCAAAATTAACTGTAAGTGAGGCAACAAGTAAAATAAATACTGCCATTGAAGAAAGATTTAAAGATGAAAATAATAATTTAATATTAAAAATGGGTGAAAACGAAACCAGTGTTACAGCAAACAGCTTTAATGCAAAATTTGATGTAGATAGTGCAGTAATAGAAGCCTATAACATTGGAAAAAGCGGTAATATCTTAACTAATAATTATAGCATATTATTTACTAGTTTATTTAAAAAAGATATAAAACCAACTCTTTACCTAGATGAAGACTTATTAGAATCTACAATAAAAGATGTTAACTCTAAAATGAAAGATGCGGTTGTAGAAAGCAGTTATTATATAGAAGACAATGATTTAATTGTAGTAAAAGGCAAAGCAGGTTATAAAATAAAAAGTGAAGAACTAAAAGAGTTAATAAAGGCACAGCTAAGCAATATTCATACAAATTATCAAGTAATAGAGATTCCAACAGAATATAAAGAACCAGATCCAATCGATTTGCAAAAAATTCATGATGAAATATATAAAGAACCCAAAGATGCTTATGTAGAAAAAAATCCAACAGTAGTACATACAGAAGTAAATGGAGTAGATTTTGCTATATCAATGGAGGAAGCAAAAAAATTATTAGAAGAAGATAAAAAAGAATATACAATACCTCTAAAAATAACAAAACCTAAAAAAACAATTAATAATTTAGGAGAAGAGGCTTTCCCAGATTTAATATCAACATTTTCAACAAGATTTGATGCAAGCAATTATAATAGAAATGTAAATATTAAACTTGCCGCACAAAAAACAAATGGAACAGTTTTATTGCCAGGTGAAAAATTTTCATTTAATACAATAGTTGGTTCAAGGACTATTGAAGCAGGGTTTAAAGAGGGAACAGCATATGTTGGTGGTAAAGTAGTACCAAGTGTTGGAGGAGGAGTTTGCCAAGTATCATCAACAATATACAATACTGCACTACTTGCAAATCTAGAAATAGTTGAAAGAAGTAATCATATGTTTACAACTGGATATGTAGCTGCAAGTAGAGATGCAACAGTTTATTATGGAAGTCTAGATTTTATATTTAAAAACACCAGAAAATATCCAATAAAAATAGTGGCATCTGCAAGTGGAGGTGTATGTAAGGTTTCAATATATGGAATAAAAGAAGAGAAAGAATATGAAGTAGTTATTCAATCAAAGGTAACATCATATATAAATCCTACTACAATATATAAAGAAGATGCAACATTACAAGAAGGAAAAGAAGTTGTAGAACAAACTGCGATTGTAGGATGTAGAAGTGAGGGATACAAAATTTTAAAATTAAATGGCAAAGTTGTATCAAAAACATTACTATCTAAGGATACATATAATTCTAGAAATAAAATAGTAAGAAGAGGAACAAAAAAAGCGACTACAACACCAACTAAACCAGCTAATGAGAATACTACTACAAATACGGAGACTTCAAATACAACAACTAATGAGACAACAACTCCAGAAACAACACAAAACAATACAACTGAATAATACTTAAAAGCACTAGTTTTTCTAGTGCTTTTCTTGACTTTTGGAGGTTATGCTTATATACTTAGAATATAATAAAAAATGGGAGAAAAAAATGAATGTTTATGAAGAAACCAAATTTTTAATGAAAAAATATAATATTAGTGCTAACAAAGAATTAGGACAAAATTTCTTGATTGATGATAGTGCAATTAATAATATAGTAGAAGCAGCACAAATAAGTAAAAATGACTTTGTTATAGAAATAGGACCTGGACTTGGAACATTAACAAGTAGACTAGTAGAAAAAGCGGGAAAGGTAATTGCAATAGAGCTAGATAAGAAAATGTTGCAAATATTAGAAGACAGGTTTAAATTATATGATAATTTTTCAGTTATAAATGAAGATATATTAAAAGTAGAATTAAATGATTTAATAAAAAAAGAGAATACTGAAAATTATATGGTTAAAATTGTAGCAAATTTGCCATACTATATTACAACTCCAATAATAATGAAATTGCTAGAGGAAAAATTAAACATAAATAGTATAACAGTAATGGTACAAAAAGAAGTAGCAGATAGGTTAACAGAGATACCAGGAGGAAAAAATACAGGAGCTATTACATATTGTGTATATTATTATGCACAAGCACAGGAAGTATTAACAGTACCAAATACCTCATTCATTCCAGAACCTAAAGTAAATTCAGAAGTAATAAAGTTAAACATTAGAAAAAAACCACCAGTTGAATTAAAGGATGAAAAAATATTCTTTAAAGTAATAAAAGCAAGTTTTATGCAAAGAAGAAAAACATTATTAAATGGGCTTTCTAATGCTGGAATATCGTCAAAAGAAAAATTAAAAAATATATTACAAGAATTAAATTTACCAGAAAATATAAGAGGAGAAAATTTAACAATACAACAATTTGCGGAAATTGCAAATAAATTATGTTAAAATAAATTAACTAACTATTGACAAAGTAGACTAATCCGCCGTATAATAATAAGAGTTAGTTATATGCGTCATTAGCTCAGTTGGTAGAGCAGCAGACTCTTAATCTGATGGTCGGAGGTTCGACTCCTCTATGACGCACCAAATTGCTTAAAACATTGTATATTCAATGCTTTAAATTTATAATTAATGATTTTAAGAACGAGAGATTTTAAAGCAGAAAAAGGCTGAATCTTACGTTCTATTTTTTATTATTTTTAAATAGAAAAAAATAATATGATATAATAAAAAAGAGAGGGGGATATATTATGTTAGAAATGTATAAAACAGAATTACAAACTAATAAAACAGAAAAAATAACAAGCTATGAAAAAGGGAATTGGATTAACATGATAGCCCCGAGCGAAGAAGAAATAAAGGATGTATGTGAAAAGTTAAAAATTAAAGAAGATTTTATTAGGTATGCATTAGATTATGAGGAAAAGGCAAGAATTGATATAGAAGAAGATGATAACACAATATTATTTATAATAGATGTACCAATTAGAGAAAAAGAAGGGGATTCTTTAATTTACACAACAATGCCAATTGGTGTTATATTTGTAAGAGATGACTATTTAATTACTGTATCATTAAAAGAAAATAGCATTATTCAAGACTTAATGAAAAACAATATGAAAAATATTGTGACATATAAAAAAAGCAGATTTTTATTACAAATACTATATAGTAATGCTTCAATGTATTTACACTTATTAAAGAAAATAAATAAAGAAACAGAAATAGCAGAATCAATTTTGAAAAATTCAATGAAAAATAGAGCATTATTAAAATTATTAAACTTAGAAAAGAGTTTAGTGTATTTTACTACATCATTAAAATCAAATGAAGCTGTTATGGAAAAAACTATGCGTGGAAAAATTATTAAGCTATATGAAGAAGATGAAGATATATTAGAAGATTCAATTATAGAAAATAAGCAAGCAATAGAAATGGCAAAAATATATAGTGATATCTTAAATGGAACTATGGATGCTTATGCTTCAATAATTTCAAATAACTTAAATAGGGTTATGAAATTTTTAACATCAATAACAATTATTTTGTCAATACCAACAATGATAGCTAGTTTTTGGGGCATGAATGTACCAGTTCCAATGCAAAATAATCAATATGGCTTTATAATTTTAATATTTATTTCAATTATAACTTCAGTGGTTGCTACATTATGGCTTAACAAAAGAGATATGTTAAAATAGATCTACTAAAAACCTATATATAAAATAATTTATTAAAAGTATAAAAAAAGCAAAAATGAGTATAATTAATAGTGAAAACTTTTAAAATTATTTTTTAAGGAGGAGAGATAGATGAAAACAATAGATACAATAGCGCTTATATTAATTATTATTGGTGCTATTAATTGGGGACTAGTAGGAATATTTAATTTTAATTTAGTAGATGCTATCTTTGGTGTTATGTCAGTTATAAGTAGAATCATTTATATTCTAGTAGGAATTTCTGGATTATGGGCAATAAAATTATTATTTGATAGATAAAAGAAAAATTATGGAGCTGAATTGCTATTGCAATTCAGCTCTTTTCCTTTACAAACTTGAAAAATATGGTATAATATACAAAGTATATTATATAAGGAGGAAAAGCAATGCTTACAGCTACTGGAGTAACAATTAGGTTTGGAAAAAGAACTTTATTTGAAGACGTAAATATAAAATTTAATAAAGGTTGTTGCTATGGAATTATTGGTGCAAATGGCGCAGGAAAATCTACTTTTTTGAAAGTATTATCAGGAGAAATTGAGCCAAGTAAAGGAGAAGTAACAAAAGAAAAAACAGAAAGATTATCTGTTTTAAAACAAGATCACTTTGCTTTTGAAGAATATACTGTTATGGATACTGTTATTATGGGAAACAGTGAACTATATAAAATAATGAAAGAAAAAGATGAAATATATGCAAAACCAGATTTTTCTGAAGAAGATGGCATGAAAGCAGCAAAATTAGAAGAACGTTTTGCTGAACTAGATGGCTGGAATGCTGAATCAGATGCAGCAGTGTTGTTAAATGATTTAGGAATAATATCAGAAAAACATTATGAACTTATGAGCAACTTAGAGGCAAAAGATAAAGTAAAAGTGTTGTTAGCACAAGCACTATTTGGAAACCCAGATATATTATTACTTGATGAGCCTACAAACGACTTAGACTTAAAAAGTATTAGTTGGCTTGAAGAATTTTTAATAAACTTCGAAAATACAGTTATTGTTGTATCACATGATAGATACTTTTTAAATAAGGTTTGTACACATATTGCAGACGTAGATTTTGGAAAAATCAAAGTATACCCAGGAAATTATGATTTCTGGTATGAGTCTAGTCAACTTGCATTAAAGCAAATGAAAGAAGCTAACAAAAAGAAAGAAGAAAAAATTAAAGAATTACAAGACTTTATTGCAAGGTTTAGTGCAAATGCTTCAAAATCAAAACAAGCAACATCTCGTAAAAAATCATTAGAAAAAATTGAATTAGATGAGATTAAACCATCTAATAGAAGATATCCATATGTTGATTTTAAACCAGATAGAGAACCAGGAAAAGAAATTTTACATGTTAAAAACATATCTAAAACAATAAATGGAGAAAAAATATTAAACAATATTTCATTTACAGTAAAACAAAATGATAAGATTGCATTTTTAGCAGATAATGAGAATGCAAAAACTGTATTATTTCAAATTATTGCAGGAGAGCTTGAACCAGATGAAGGAGAAATAGTATGGGGGACAACAATTACATCAAGCTATTTCCCAAAAGATAATAACTATTTATTTGAATCAGATTTATCAATTACAGACTGGTTAAGACAATATTCAAAAGATCCTGATGAAACATATGTAAGAAGCTTTTTAGGAAGAATGCTATTTTCGGGTGAAGAAGCACTTAAAAAAGTAAATGTACTTTCAGGTGGAGAAAAAGTAAGATGTGTTCTTTCAAAAATGATGTTATCAGGAGCAAACTTTTTAATTTTGGATGAACCAACAAACCACTTAGATATGGAATCTATTACAGCATTAAATGAGGGTATGATGAAATTTAAAGGAAATATGTTATTTACTTCACATGACCATCAATTAATGCAAACAGTTGCAAACAGAATTATTGATATAAAGGCAGATACAGTAATAGACAGAGAAGTTACATATAATGAATATTTAGGAGTAGAATAAAAAAAATCGCATTTAAAATGCGATTTTTTTTATTCAGCAATATTATTGACTTCTTCATTTTTACCAATTGCATCTTCATAGAAAGAAATTGTAGCAAGTTGAATATATGGAACCAACCATAACATTCCAATTCCAAAAGTTAGACCTGCTAATATAGCCCAACCAATAAATGAAAATTGTAAACAAAATAGCTTCCAACGTTTACCTTGCATAATTTCTTTACATTTTTCTACCACTTCTTTATTTGAAAGTTCTTCATTGTCAACTGCAACAACGTAAGCTAATTGATAATAATATGATTGAAGTATAGTCCAAATTATACCTATTATATACATAAGTACACCAATTGCTGCAAATGCATAAGAACTTCCAGATGCTGTTCCTCGTGCAAAAGTTATTATTCCGGTAACCATTGAGATTGACATACCAGCAATTAAAATAATAATTGGAATTATCATTTTTAACGCAACATTTAATCCAACTAACCATGCTCTTTTAAAGTTTGAAAAACCAGATTTTAAAAAGTCAAAAGCTTTAGCATCTTCACCATTAAATAATTTATAGAAAGATATAAGTAATCCAAAGCTTAAAGGTATTTCAATAATAGTTGTAGCAATTGAGAAAATAGATTTTATGTTTTCAGGAAGTAATCCTTCAATAAAACCTAAAACAAAGAATACTACAAAGTAACCTAATGAAATAAGAGCAGCTTTACCCCACTTTCCAGACAATTTTTCTCTTGCACTAGCTCTATAATCAGCTGATTTTTTCACAAAAACCCCCCCTTTCTTAATATATTATAAATATACATTAATAGATTTAAAAAGTCAATCTAATAATGTCGAATTTTGAAAAGACAAAAGATAGTATATATAAAGTTTATTCATAATAATAAAAAAATTAGTATTTTGCACAAAAAACTTATCAATTTTAATAAAGTTTGATATAATACATAAAAAACGAAAGGATAGAGGCATGGATACACAAGAAAGAATAGCAAATATAATTGCAGAAGAATTAAATATAAAATTAGTGCAAGTTATAAGAACAATAGAATTAATAAATGAAGGAAATACAATACCTTTTATTGCACGTTATAGAAAAGAAGTAACAGGTGGTCTTTCAGATGAAACTTTAAGAGATTTAGGAGAAAGACTTACATATCTTCGTAACTTAGAAGCAAGAAAAGCAGAAGTAAAAACATCAATTGAAAATCAAGGAAAACTTACAGAAGAAATACTTACAAACTTAGAAAATGCTAAAACACTAGCAGAAGTTGAAGATATATACAGGCCATATAAACAAAAGAAAAAGACAAGAGCAACAGTAGCTAAAGCAAAAGGCTTAGAGCCATTAGCTGAAATTATATTAGCTCAAACAGAAAAAACACCAATTGAAGAAATTGCAAAACAATATGTAAATATTGATAAATTATCAGAAGAAGATAAAAATAACAGAGAAAAAGTTGTAGCAAGTGTAGAAGATGCTATTCAAGGTGCAAAAGATATTATTGCAGAAATTATATCAGACAACCCTGAATATCGTAAACAAATTAAACGTATTTGTTATAGAGAAGGCGTTATAATAACTAAAGCTACAAAGCCAGAAGAAAAAACAGCATATAATATGTATTATGAATTTAGCGAAAAGGTAAATCACTTACCTAGCCATAGAATTTTAGCTATCAATCGCGGAGAAGCTGAAGAATTTTTAAAAGTAAAAATTGAAAAACCAGAAGATAAAATTTTAGATTTAATAAATAGAGATATTATTAAACAAAAAACTCAATTTACTACAATATTAGAAGAAACAATTGCAGATAGTTGGAGCAGATTAATTGAACCATCTATTGAAAGAGAAATTCGTTCTGACTTAACAGAAAAGGCAGAAACTCAAGCCATTAAAGTATTTGGAAAAAATGCAAAACCTTTACTTTTAGCAGCACCTTTAAAAGGTTTAACAGTAATGGGGTTTGACCCAGCATATCGTACAGGTTGTAAAATTGCAGTAATTGATGAAACAGGAAAATTACTTGCAACTACTACTGTATACCCAACAGAACCGCAAAATGATGTAGAAGGTGCAAAAAAAGAGCTAAAAGCTTTAATAGAAAAATATAAAGTTGATATTATTGCAATAGGAAATGGAACAGCTTCAAGAGAATCTGAAAGCTTTGTTGCAGATATGATTAAAGAAATTGAAAGACCACTTCATTATGCAATTGTAAGTGAAGCTGGAGCATCTGTATACTCTGCATCAAAACTTGCAACAGAAGAATATCCAGATATAAACGTATCTTTAAGAGGTGCAATATCAATTGCAAGAAGATTGCAAGACCCACTTGCAGAGCTTGTAAAAATAGACCCAAAGGCAATAGGAGTAGGGCAATATCAACATGATGTTGACCAAAAGAAATTAACAGAAAGCTTAACTGGTGTTGTTGAAGATGCAGTAAATGAAGTTGGAGTTGATGTTAATACAGCTACACCATCATTACTTTCTTATGTAGCAGGAATAAATAAAACTATTGCAAATAACATAGTAAAATACCGTGATGAAAATGGTAAATTAGCTGAAAGAAAAGAATTATTAAAAGTTCCTAAATTAGGAAAAGCAGCATTTGAGCAATGTGCAGGATTTATTAGAATTCCTGGTGGAAAAAATGCTTTAGAAATTACAGGAGTTCACCCAGAAAGTTATTCTGTTGCAGAAAATTTACTTAATAAATTAGGATACAAAAAAGAGGATTTATTAAATAAAGAAAAACAATCAGAAATAAAAGCTAAATTATTAGAAGTAAATGTAAAAGAAACAGCTAAAGAACTTGATGTTGGTGAAATGACTTTAGCAGATATTATTGAAGAAATGTCAAAACCAGGTAGAGACCCAAGAGATGAAATGCCTAAGCAAATATTAAGAGCTGATGTACTTAAATTTGAAGATTTGAGAGATGGAATGGTTTTAACAGGAACTGTTAGAAATGTTACAGACTTTGGTGCTTTTGTTGATATAGGTGTAAAACATGATGGTTTAGTACATATTTCACAATTGAGTAATAGCTTTGTAAAAAATCCATCTGATGTAGTTTCAGTTGGTGATATTGTAAAAGTAAAAGTTATTGGAATTGACTTAGAAAGACAAAAAGTTCAACTTTCAATAAAAGATGCTTAAAGAAAAAGAGTGAAAGAATATATTTTATATTTTTTCACTCATTTTTTTATATACATTTTCTTTTAAATCTAAATATCTTTCATTAAATGCTAAATTTTGGTCTGAATAAACAGGTGGTAGAACTTTTAAAGTTAAGCAAGGCTTAGACTTAAAAAGCTTTAAAATACCAGTTGGCTCTCTAAAACTAAATACAAATGGAATAATTGGTACATTATTTTTTGAAGCAATTTTAAATGCTCCATTTTTAAAATTACGTAATTTATTATAATATGGCCATAAAGAAGCTTCAGGGTAAAAATGTACTATTTTATTTTTAGCTAATAAATCATCAATTGCTTTATAAAAATTTTCTTTACAAGAAATTTTTTCAGGTATAGGAATAGCATATAGCAAACGCACTAAATGCCTAACAACAGGCATTTTAAAGCCATCAGTTTTAGCAGTGTAATATATTCTTCTAGGAAACCATGCAAGACCAAGCATTGTACAATCTAAATATTGCACATGGTTTGATACTGAAATAGCGCCAGTTTTAATATTTTTTAAATTTTCTTTTCCTTCAATTTTTAGTCCAAAAATAATCTTAGAAATTAAAAAAATAATTGGTGCAACTATGATGTAGTAAAATAAATTTGATATTAACTTAAAAAATATATTATTTTTTACATATTTATAATTTAAGCCAATATCAAATTTAAGTGGTTCCCACATTTTTATTATATCTTCATTTTCATTATTTACATTTGATTGTAAATTCTCTTTCATTTACTATATTTCCTTATTTCATCTATTATAAATTCACAAATTTTGCTACAAGCATTTTTATCTATATTTTGTTTTTGTGCTTTTATTATATTTTCCATTTTATTTTTATCATTTAAAAGAGATATTACTGCATTTTTTATATCAGTAGTATTTTTACAGCTAATAGACATTCCACGGCTCTCAAAAAATTCTGCGTTATATGTTTCACAACCAGGTATTGGCATAGTATGAATAATAGGAATATTTATTGTGGCAGCCTCTGTTGTTGTAAGTCCTCCAGGCTTAGTTAATAAAAGTTCACTTATAGCCATATATTTATAAATTTGTGGAGTAAAACCAAAAGGAATTACTTTATTTGAGTCATAATTATTTGAAATATTTTCATAAATTTTTTTGTTATTTCCACAGGCGACTAAAATTGTTTCAGAAATTTCATCTTGCAAAACATCTATTATACCTGTAACATTTCCAAATCCCATACTTCCTGTCATAACTAATATATATTTTTTATTTTCATCTAAATTTAATTCAGCAAATATTTTAGATTTATCTAAATCTTTACTAAAATTAGTTGACACAGGAATACCAAAAGGTATTAGCTTTTCGTGGCTGATACCTTTTTTAGTAAAATCTTCAATTAAATCTTTATGTGGAATTATAAAATAGTCTGGATTAGTTTCTGACCAAAATGGAATTGATTTATAATCTGTTGCAACTGCAATAAAATGTATGCCATGTTGTTTTTTTATAGCAGTTAAAACTTCAGCAGGGAATAGGTGAGTAACTACAACATAATCATATTTATTTTCAACAATATAATTATATAATTTTTTTCTGTGTAGTCTATTTACGCCATAAACTGGAGATGTAATTTTAGTTTTCTCATATAATTCGCCTAGTTTATAAACTCTTTTAAAAACAGCACCATTTCCTTTTGTTGAACTAATATATAATTTATTTACTACATTAGCTATTTTATAATTTATTAAGTCCAAATATTCTTTAAAATCAACTTGAACTCCTTTATTTCTTAATTCCTCTGTTATAGCACTTGCAGCAGAATTATGACCACCGCCTGTACTACATGATAGAACTAAAACCTTAAACATAAAATACCCCTTATCTGAATTGTTCCTGGATTTCATTTATTTCATCATAATGATTATTTAAAATATCTAAAAATACTTTTGCAATTTCTGGGTCAAATTGTGTTCCAGAGCATCTTTCAATTTCAGCTTTTACGACATCTAAACTTAAAGGATCACGATAAGTTCTTCTTGATGTCATCGCATCAAAAGTATCAGCAACAGCTGCTACACGAGCTAAATAAGGGATATCAGTTCCTTTTAACTTTCCTGGGTAACCGTTTCCATCAAATCTTTCATGATGATGTTTTACAATTGGTATAATATCTTGAAATACCTCAGCATTGCATAAGATATGTGCGCCAATTGCAGGGTGATTTTTTATTTGTGAATATTCATCATCTGTTAGCTTAGATTCTTTTAATAAAATGCTATCAGGAATACCAATTTTTCCAATATCATGGAATAATCCACCAACCTCTAAAGTTTTTAAATCAGTGTCAGATAAACCTAAATATTTTCCAAGTAAAACAGAATATTTAGAAACTCTATCTGAGTGACCTCTAGTGTATGGATCTTTTGCTTCAACTGTATAACGTAAAGTTTGAATACTATCTAAATAAGCTCTTTCCAATTTTTCATAAGTAGAAGAAAGTTCTTCATTTATTCTTTTAATTTCATTCATTTGTTCAATTGATTTTATTCCAGACTCAATTAAAAGAAGTAATTGGTCAAACTTATCACTTTTCTCACAATAACCTTGAATATCTAATTTTCTGATTGTTTCTAGAGGTGGAGCCAAATCTTTATGACCAGTTAGTAACAAAATATATAATTCTTTATTGAATTTGCGTATTTCTTCAACTACTTGATCACCATGAATTGGTGTCATAATAAAGTCCAAAATCATTAAATCAAAATGCTCATTTTTTACCTTTTCAATTGCTTCAATAGGGTCGGTAACTCCTGTAAAATTATAGCCAGATCTTTTAAGAAAGATTGATAAAGAGTCAACAATTCCTTCTTCATCATCAACCGCTATAATTTTATAGCCTTTATCGTTTGCACTTTGCATATTTTTTCTCATACTTTTCACCTCAATATTTATAGTAAGTATACTCAAGATGACAACAACATTATATCATAGTTTGTCGAATTGTACAGTATTTATTAAAAAAATAAAATAAAAAAAATCTAGTCATTTGTTGAAATGACTAGATTTAAACTTAGTAGTTAATGTTTAAATTGGCAATATGATATTAAATGTAGTTCCTTGGCCTTTTGCAGTTTCAAAAGTAATATTTCCATTAAAGTGAGCACGGATAGTAGAATATGACA
Organism: uncultured Clostridia bacterium; assembly: GCA_934122155.1. GTDB lineage: Bacteria > Bacillota > Clostridia > TANB77 > CAG-508 > CAG-273. The sequence goes on along the minus strand of CAKOVX010000006.1, from coordinate 15,433 downwards.
TAAATAATCCAAGACCAGTACCATTTTTACCTTTTGTTGTTATCATTTCTTTAAATAATTTATTTTGTACTTCATCTGGAAGCCCAGAGCCATAGTCTTTTACAGAAATGATTATGTTATTGTTTTCTCTTTTTAATACTAAGTCAATTTGCTGATCTGGTTTACCATCATAGGCTTGTATTGCATTTGAAACCATATTGTTTATAACTTGTACTAAACTGTTGATATTTCCTTTCAATATGGTCTGCTCATCTGTTTGCATACATATATTTAAACTAACCAATGCATTTTTTAACTCATGTTTCATTAAAATATCTACACGTTTTACAAGTTCATCTAAAGTAAACGAAGTTTCTTGTTCTTCAGACATTGTGACTGCTTGGCCTTTAACAGCAGTAATAATATCTGACATATATTCAGTATAAGAGCGGATCTTTTCTATCCAATCTTTCATATCTTTTGCAATATCATGGTGATCTTGTATTGTAACATCAGGGTCACCAACAGAAGCTTCATATTCTTTAATTAAATCTGTTAAACCTTCTGCTGCACCAGATATAGACATTATAGGAGTTTTTAAATTGTGAGCAATGCCTCCAATTAACTGACCTAAAGAGGCTAATCTTTCTCTTTCCATTAACATATTTTGATTGTCATGAATTTGGGTTACATAGTTTCTAGTCAGATCTTGAATTTTATTAAATGCTAAAATTAAGTCTGCCATCTCATCATTTGAAGTAATTGGAAGATTTTTTTCAAAAACTACATTTTCAGAATTTGATATATGATTCATACCATCACTTACGTTGTTTATGTCGTTTGACAACCCTTTTCCAATATAAATAACAAATATTAAATTAAATATAATTAAAATAATAGTTACAATTATAAATGGTGTTATAACTTCATTTGCAAATACGAAAAATCTAATACCAACAAAGCAATCGCCTTCAACAGTATGAACTTTTATAACAGCTGCTTGTGAGTTTTGACCATAATATTCAAAAATATGTCCATTCATTTCATCATAATATGTAAGAGCATATTTTATAAAAAAGTCATTTAATGGTTTTGGAGAGTAATAAACTGTTCCATCTTTAGCAGATAAAATTACTGAATGATCTTTTTGAGAGTTTAAAGATAGAGTGTTTAGCTTATTTTGAACTTCATCTAAAGTATAAACAGTAGATGTGTCAAACTCTTTTATTAGCTCATTTCTATAAATATTGTATAATAAATCTCCTTTTTCAGTTGTCATTATAGTTGTACTAATTAATAGTAATAATATAAATGAATATAAAAATAATGGAATAATTTCAATTAATAATTTTTTATAAATATTTAATCTGATTCCACCTTTTTTATTTCCTACAATCTCAGATGACTCAATAAGTTTTTGTTCAAAAAAGTTTTTACCTACCATATAAGAAACTATTGAATATACTGTACCAAAAGATAGTATAACAATACATAATTTTAATAAAAGTTCAAAATCTGTTTTGAAAACTACTAATAAAATTCCACAAATAATGGTCGGAATAAAGGATAATAGAACAATCATTAAATATGGATAATTAAAGCATTTTGTTCTTATTTTTAATAGTGAATCTTTACTAATATTTTTATTAAAATTAATTCTGCTATATACAAACCTAAAACCAATATATACTAAGGCAACTATAATTGTTGAAAGTATAATAAATTGGTGAGTATATTTAATTCCAACTATTTCAACCTGAAAATCATTATCAATAGAATTTTGAGGGTAATTTAATATAGTTGGTAGTGTAAAGTATAATATAATCATAACCAACATGGCTATAAAAGCATTTAATAATGCTAGTGTTTTACACGATTTTATCTTTGAAAGTGTTTTTTGTTTCATTTTTTATCACCTATAAAATTATTTTTTATTAAGTAGTCTACAACAGCTTGCAAATAATGTTTATTAAGAGTAGGCCATTTTAAATTTAAGTTATTTAAAATAGAATTAGTGTAACTATTATCAATAGATATTCCATTAAAATCATTATGAGGAGAATCTGCTGATATATTTTTTATATTTGCAAGATAATTAATAATTCCAAAATAATTATCCTTACTGTCAAGTATGCGTTTTTCAAAGTCTGTAATATTACATAAATCTATATTAATATTAAGATCTTTTAAGAAGTTAAACAAATAATTAAAATCAAGATAATTTTGATTAAATAAATGATAAACTGTTAAATTATTTTGTCTAAAATCTTTTGTAAGCAATTCAACTATAAAATTTGCACAATAATCTACTGGAGTAAATTCAATAGGGAAATTTAATAGTTCTTTAGGCATACAATGCAAATTAATTACAGCTGATATTCTGTTTAAAAATGCATTTTCACCAGCATTTTGTTGAAATGCTCCATCAGAAAAACGATTTGTAATATTTCCTACTCTATAAATAGTAGCACATAAGTTACTATTTTTACAAGCATTTAATATTAATTTTTCACCTTCAAATTTACTTTTTACATAAACATTGTCTTCATAATTTTGCCCAACATAAAAATCTTTTTCTGTAAAAACTGCATCAGGGCTTTTAGTTAAACCATATCCAGAAACAGAAAGGGTAGATACATAATGTAAAGGAATATTATATTTAATGCAAAAATCTGTTATTTTTTTTGTACCATCAACATTAGTGTTGTAAAACTCTTCATATTTTCCATAATGTTTTACTAAAGCAGCAGAATTTATAACACAATCAATACTCTTTCCAAGAAAATCATATTGTTTACTAGACAGATTAAAGTTTTCTTTTAAAATATTACCAGTTATTAAATGTATTCTGTTTTTATAATCTTCAATATTTTCAGATGGAAAATAAAAACTGAATTTTTCATAAAACCTTTGTATTGCATTAAGATTATTTTTTTCACGTATAATGCAATAAATTTGTGAGTTTGTTTTTAAAAGTAATTCATGAAAAATATGTGCTCCTAAAAAACCTGTAACACCAAATAATAAAATATTATTAAATGTATATTTCCTTTCAATAGGCTTTGCTATCTCAGAAATAACAGGAATATTTTCACTGCATAAGTGGGTTTTATTATTTGATTTTCTTAATATATGTAATGATAATTTTCTAATAGTTGGGTATTCATAAAAATCTTGAGTGTTTATATTATAACCCATGCTATATAATTTTGTTTGAGCTTTTATAATGGTAAGTGAATCAACATAGTGCTCAAAAAAGTTAGATGTAACACTTAACTCATTTACTTGTAGTAAATCACAAAAAATATCATGCAAAATATTTTCCATATCATTTTTTGGTTTAACTATTGCTTTGTGCTTTGACAAAGAAGGGCTTGGCAATAGATTTTTATTTACTTTACCATTGACTGTAAGAGGAATTTCTTTTAAATTAACATAATATTTTGGAACCATATACATTGGAAGTACCTTTTGTAAGTAATGTCTTAAATTCTTAACATCAATAGTTTTTTCACAAACATAATAAGCACATAATACTTTAGTGTTTTTTATATTTAGTACAGTTACAAAACAATCTTTTATATTAGAGTAGTTCAAAATTCTAGACTGAATTTCTCCAATTTCTATTCTAAACCCATTTATTTTTACTTGAAAATCGCTACGACCAATACATTCCATAATTCCAGTATCATATAATTTAACAATATCACCAGTTTTATACATTAAACCATTTGTAATAAAAGGGCAAGCAATAAATCTACTAGCAGTCATTACAGGAAGTTCAACATAGCCTTTAGCAAGGCATTTCCCAGCAATATATAATTGTCCATTATAACCAAAAGGAATTAAGTTAAAATCATCATTTAAAACAAATAAGTTAGTATTATCAGCAGGAACACCTATTGGAACAGTTGAATACTGAGAAGGTGAATATTCATAAATCATACAACCAACAGTTGCTTCAGTAGGTCCATATTCGTTAAAAATATGAATACAATGAGAAAAGGACATAGTGATTTTTTGACATATTTCATTTGTTAAGATGTCTCCACCTACTATTAATTTGCTAACAATAGAATCTTTTAAATTAAAGTCTTGTAACAATGTTAAATGTGCAGGTGTTAACTTGATAATTTGAACTTTTTTATCTTCAATAATTTCCTTTAATAGTAACTGTGGATTTGAGTTCTCATAAATGTAAATTGCATTTCCTGATACTAAAGGAGTAAATACAGATGTTACTGTTAAATCAAAGGAAATAGAAGAGTATAACGGAAAATTAGTAGTTTCGCCATGTACATACTCTTTATTAGACCAACAAATGTAGTTAGCTAAACTTTCATGAGCAATTTTAACACCTTTTGGGTTTCCAGTAGAACCAGATGTGTAAATAATGTAAGCCAAGTTGTTTAAATTAGGCCTATATTTGTTTTCAAAATTAGTATTACAATTATTTTCTATGTCAAATAAATTTATTTCTAAAGATATTGATGATAGATCATCTAATTTGCTAATTTGTGAATTTGTTGTTAATATATTTTTACAATTACTATTATTAACAATATATTTTATACGTTCAATAGGGTATGAAACATCAATTGGTATGTAACAAGCTCCCAATTTTAGTACAGCCAAAATTGACACAATTAGTTCAATAGAATTAGAGAAGAACAAACAAATTTTGTCTCCTTCAGTTATGTTTTTGGTGTGTAAATAATCTGCTAAATAATTTACGCAATTATTTAATTGAGCATATGTAAAATTGATGTCTTTAAAACATAAAGCTAATTTATCAGGGTTTTCTGACACTTGTTTTTCAAACAAGTCAATTACTGTTTCAGTTATAGAAACATCAATTGGTTTGTTATATATATTAAGCATAAAAGCTTTTTCTTCTGGTAAAACTAGTTCAATTTGATTTGTTAATATATCGGGGTTGTTAATAATTTGAGATATAATCAATAAAATTCTTTTGTGTAGATTAATTATATCTTTTTGCTTATACTTAGAGAGTTGATAATCATAAGCAATACTTAATTCTCCAGTATCATTTATGTCAAATAAATGAATGTCTAATTCGTCCATATTTGTATTACTATGAGTCCATCTTGTAGTATAAGGAATATCATTAATACTACCATTAGATTTATTGATTTGATAAGAAATCATGATATTGTACAAGTTAGGCAAAGAAGGGTCTTGCTTTCTAACGTACTCTAAAATTGATTGATAAGGATATTTTTGATGTCTAAAAATGGACAAAGTTTCTACACTGATTTTAGATGCAAAATCAGTAAATAAAAGATTTTCTTCTAAATTAATTAAAAAAGGTACAGTACTAATAAACATACCAGCGGTATTTTTTTCCTTAAAATTTGTTCTATTTAAAATAGGAGTTCCAATAACAAAGTTTTTTTCATTAGTTACCTTTCCAATATATAAAGAAAAAACGGACATGAAGAAATGATAACAAGAAATATTTATGGATTTACAATATTGATTTATTTGTTCCATTTCTTCCTTAGAAATTGAGAAGCATTCTCTACTTGAGCTACACAAAGAAGCAGAATCTATTGAATTTGTTGATAAGCTGGATGAAGAAAAAGGCTTTTCAAAAAGATTTTCCCAAAAAGACTTATCATCAATATACTTTTTACTTGATAAATATTTGTTTTCTGAATTTATATAATCAACATATGAAGTTTGCAAAACATCTGGGTAAGTATTATTTAAAAAGTGAGAGTAAAAGTCCATAAGCTTAGGGGCAACCTGGTTAACTGTTTGGGCATCAGAAATTATATGATGCACTGTTAATACCACACCGCCAGTGCTATCAGGCAAAGAAAACATAGTAAAACGAAATAGATTAGAATCTAGCATAGTAAAGCTTTTTTCACAATCTTGCTTTTCAAATTTAGCTAAATCTTCTAAAGAAGAAAAAGAGACATAATCAATAACAAAGGGCGAAAATTCCCCTATGTATTGCTTTATATCTCCTTTTTCATCAAAACAAAGCCTAATAAGAAAACTATCATTGGTTTTTACATACTCATAGATAGATTTTTTTAATAATTCAAAATTTAGGTTATCTTTAATAATTATAGTTCCACCAATATTATTTACAGAAGTGTTTTTAAAGTACTGTTCTGTATACCATATTGACTTTTGTGGGTTAGTTAAATCAAATAAAACTTTTTTCATAATGAAAAAATCCCTTCTATTTATTATTTTTAAGAAATATATTTTAAATTATACATTAAATTCGACAAAAAATCAACAAGAAATGGAGAAAAATGGGAATTTCGGGAATATATGTTTAAAAACTTTTAAAATGTTCATAATTAAATTAAAAGAATATGGAGATGAATAAAAATGGAAGAGTACATTAGAAAAAAACAAAATAAATCTAGAATAAAAAAATACATATTAGGTACATTTATTAGTATTTTAATAGTTATTTTGATAGCGCTAATATATGTACTATATTATGATATTGAAACTCCAACTAAAATAATAAATAAACAATATGATGCAACAAAAATATCACAAACAATAGATGAAGTAAAAAATGAAAATGAAACAATTAACCAAATGCTAGAGAGTGTAAGCGAGAGCATAGTAGGAATTTCAAAATTAAAGGGAACGGGTGGCTCTATATTTTTAAAAGATAGCACATCAAAATTAGGTTTAGGAACAGGAATGATAGTGGCAGAAAATGGGTATATTCTAACAAATGAGCATGTGTCAGGAGAAAGATATAGTAAATGCTATGTAACACTTTCAACAGGTAAGAATTATCAAGGAAATGTAGTATGGTCAAGTTCAGATTTAGACTTGGCAATTGTAAAAATAAGTGCAAAAGATTTAAAATATGTTACTTTAGGTGATTCATCTAAGGCAAGATTAGGACAAATAGTATATGCAATAGGAAACCCAATAGGTTTTGAATTTCAAAGAACTGTTACATCAGGTATTGTAAGTGCAACCAATAGAACAATAATATTAAATGCACAAGACGAAATTGGAAATGAAAAATCTTCATATATGGAAGATTTAATACAAACAGATGCAACCATAAATCCAGGAAATAGTGGAGGCCCTTTGATAAATGAGAGTGGAGAAGTTATTGGAGTAAATAGTGTAAAGATTACATCAGCAGAAGGAATTGGATTTGCAGTTCCAATAAATTCAGTAAAAGCAATATTAAAAAGCTTTATATCAACAGGAGGATTTGAAGAAGCGTATTTAGGAATTTTTGCATATGACAAAAACATAATACCATATTTAGATAGTAATTTACAGATTGACAAAGGAATTTATGTGGTGCAGGTTAATGGCAATTCAGCTGCCGCAAGGTATGGAATACAAGAAAAAGATATATTGTTAGAAATTGATGGAATAGCTTTAGAAAAAATGTGTGATTTAAGAAGCTATATTTATACTAAAAAGCCAGGGGATGAAGTTACTTTTAAGGTTTTACGAAACAAAAAAGAAATGCAAATTGTAGTCAAATTATTAAAGAAATAATGTGCCAAAGTTCTTCGTTTACAATGGCACATAAAGGAGGTAATATGAAATCATATTGGATAGATAGTGCAAATACAAAAGAATTTCATAAATTGGATAAAGACTTAAAAGCAGAAGTATGTATAATTGGGGGAGGAATAACAGGTTTAACAACAGCTTATTATTTATCTAAAGCAAATGTAAAAACAGTGTTATTAGAAAAAGATAAAATTTGTATGCAAACTACTGGAAAATCTACTGCAAAAATTACAAGTCAACATGGTTTATTTTATAATTATTTAATACAGTCACAAGGAAAAGAAAAGGCTAAACAATATTTTGATGCAAATGAACAAGCTATAAAAAATATAGAACAAATTATAAAAGATGAAAATATTGAGTGTGATTTTGAAAAGCAAAGTGCATATGTGTTTGCAAGAAAAAAAGAAGAAGTAAATAAAATAAAAGATGAAATAAAAGCAGTAAATGAATTGGGTGGAGAAGCTAAATTTGTAGATAATTTAGAGCTACCATTTGAGACTTTTGGAGCTATTGAATTTAAAAATCAAGCACAATTTAATCCATATAAATATGCGCAAGGACTAGCTAATAATATGGAAGCAGAAATATATGAAAATACAAAAGTGATAGATGTAAAAGAAAAGGCAGAATGTTATGAAATTACAACCGAAAATGGTAATGTAGTAACAGCTAAAAGTGTAGTAATAGCAACACATTACCCAATTATAAATGCACCAGGTTATTACTTTTTAAAAATGTATCAGTCAATGTCTTATGCAATAGGGGTAGAAACAGAGAAAGAGCTTTTTGATGGTATGTATATTAGCAGTGACACACCTAATTTAGCATTACGAACAGCTAAATATGGAGATAAAAGATTGCTAATTATAGTGGGCTTAGACCATAAAACTGGTGAAAGCAAGAATTTGGCAGGAAATTATGAAGCATTAGAGAGAATAGCAAAAGAATTTTATTCAGATAGTAAAGTGATATATAAATGGTGTACAGAAGACTGCATAACATTAGACAAAATACCATATATAGGTGAGTTTTCAATATTAATGCCAAATGTATATGTAGCTACGGGATTTAATAAATGGGGAATAAGCAATTCAAATGTGGCAGCTAATATTATTGTAGACAAAATACTAGGAAGGAAAAATCAATATGAAGAAGTATTTGCTTCAACTAGATTAAAGCCTATAAAAAATCATCAAGAAATGGGCAATATGCTAAAGCAAACTGGAAAATCTTTAATTGTTGAAAAGCTTGAAATACCAGAAGAAAAGCTAAATGATATAGGAAAAGGCGAAGGCGGAATTATTGAAATAGACGGAAAAAAAGTGGGAGTATATAAATCTGAAGATGGAAAAATATTTAAAATAAATCCAGTTTGCAGTCATTTAGGATGTGAACTATCATGGAATAATTTAGAAAAAACTTGGGACTGTCCATGCCATGGTTCAAGATTTACTTATGACGGAAAATCAATATATGCACCAGGTATTAATGATCTAAAATGAAGAAATAATATAGTAAGATGAAAATTGCTTTTTAGCTGATAATATGGTATAATTAAAAAAACTAAAACAAATAAAAGAGAGGGAGAAGATATGACAAGCAAACAAAGGGCATATTTAAGAGGTTTAGCTAATGCAATTGATCCAATATTTCAAGTTGGAAAATCTGGACTATCAGAAAATTTGTTAAAGCAATTAGATGATGCAATAGAAGCAAGAGAATTGATAAAAATAAATGTACTAGAAAATTCAGGTGAAGATGTAAAAGAATTAGGCAATACTATTGCAGACAAAATAAATGCTACATGTGTACAAACTATTGGAAATAAAATTACTTTATACAGAAAAAGAAAGAAAAATCCAATTATATTACCAGAATAATAAAATAGCACTTCAAAGTGAAGTGCTATTTTATTAAATCCCTTACAAATACTTGATTACCATTTCTATCTTTGGTTCTTAAATTTGGAAATGTTTTTTTCATTCGTTCATTTGTAAAATAATTGTTTTCAATTTTATAAAATAGGCTAGAAGTGTTTTTATAAGGAGTAGAATCACCATAGTATGTTGAAATTACTCGTGTTTCATAAGTACTAATTCCCCATATAGTTACTAACATATCAATCATTAAAAATATAGCTAAACAAACTTCAACATGTTTACTTATTTTAAATGATGAAATTTTATAAACAAACTTATCCATTTGCGGTTTTACAAATTTCATAATTCCAATAGTTAAAATTCCCCAAAACAGTGAATATATTAAACAAATCCTTCCGTTTATGTGTATTTTAGTGTAAGTGTAATCCCAAAACCTAACACCATAAAAAGCTTCCATCATAAAACTAAGCATATATTCTACAATAGAGCCAATAAGGTATCCATATATAAACAATTTAAAATAATTTTTAGAATGAATTCTATCTAGTAGCAAAATAAGACATGTGCCACCAACACCATATATAGGACAAAAAGGCCCCCAGATAAAACCTTTTCTACTTTCTAAAATGCCAGTTGTTATATAAGAATATAAAGTTTCAATAATTAACCCTAAGATACTAAACAATACAAAATACCAAAAAATTTGATGTATATTAAGTTTTTTGCTTTCTTTCATATTATAATCACCTTAAGCAAATTATATAGTAATTCTAAATTTTTTTCTAGTATTTTTGTACTTTTTGTTGACACTTTTTACAAATCGTGGTATCATATATGATGTCCATGGGTCAGTAGCTCAGTTGGATAGAGCACAGGCCTTCTAAGCCTGGGGTCGGGGGTTCGAATCCCTTCTGGCTCACCATAAAAAATATCCGTTAGAAATAACGGATATTTTTTTCATAATATTTGCATTTTTAGCATAAATATAGTATAATATAATATACAACATAAGTTGTAGAGATTTAATTTGTCCAAATCTAATCATTATAGAGCAATTAAGGAGGAATTCACATGCAGGAAGAAAAAATGAAAGAAAAGACAAAAAACATTGACATTAGAGTAAAGATCAACCCGGATTCTAGTACTGATTGCTGGTTTTGCGAGCAATATCAGCATAATGAATGCCCTGGTAATAGGGTTTGCTCTGATAAGAAAAGCAGTGAAAGGTAAATCTCAAAAAAGAGCTCTTAATAGAGCTCTTTTTTTATGCATTTTTCCAAAATGCTTCATATCCTCTGTGTGCTTCATATAAGTCTAATTTGCTTGTAACTTCATAAGGTGAATGCATTGAAAGTACTGGTACACCACAATCTATAACATCTATTCCTTTATTTGCTAGGATATATGCTATTGTGCCTCCACCGCCAATGTCAACTTTTCCAAGTTCAGCAATTTGGTATCTAACATCATTTTCTTCAAATATTTTTCTAACTTCTGCAACAAATTCAGCATTTGCATCAGATGCACCAGATTTTCCTCTAGCACCTGTATATTTATTAAGCCCAATTCCTCTTCCTAAATATGATGCATTGTTTCTTTCTGAAACATTTGCATAAATTGGGTCTAAACCTGCATCAACATCTGCTGATAACATTTTAGAATTGCAGAAAACTTTTTCTAATAAATTAGGTCTATTTACTCCTAATTTATTTAAAATTTCTGAAATGAATGTATCAAATACATGCGATTCCATGCCTGTATTTCCCATACTTCCAATTTCTTCTTTGTCAGATATAATACAAACTGCTGTCTTAACAGGATTTTGTATTTTCATTAAGGCTGTTAAAGATGCATAAACACATATTTTATCATCTTGGCCATAACCTGCAACCATACTGTTATCAAATCCCATGCTTCTGCAAGGCATTGCTGGTACTAATTCAATTTCTGAACTTAATAAATCTTTTTCTGTTATTCCATATTTTTCATTTAAAATATTTAAAATATTTAATTTTACAGAATCAGTTATTTCGCTACCTATTGGCATGCTTCCAATTAAAAGATTTAAGTCTTCTCCGTCAATTCCATCTGCTAACTTCTTCTTCATTTGGTCTTGAGCTAAATGTGGTAATAAGTCTGTAATTGTAAATATTGGGTCATTCATATCTTCTCCTATATTTACAGTTATTTTTTCACCATTTGTTTTAACTATAACACCATGTATTGCTAATGGAATTGTAGTCCATTGATATTTTTTTATTCCACCATAATAATGTGTTTTTAAATATGCAAATTCTGAATCTTCATATAAAGGATTTGGTTTTAAATCTAATCTTGGAGAATCTGCATGTGCACCTATTATATTTATTCCTTCTTCAATACTATTTTCTCCTATAATTGCTAGGTACATGCTTTTTCCACGATTATTCCAGTAAACTTTATCTCCTGGTTTTAAAGTTTCACAATCTTTTATATCTTTAAATCCATTTTGATGTGCTATCTCTGTTGAAGTATTTATAATCTCTCTTTCTGTCTTTGATTTATTCATATAATTTATATAGCCTTTAGCATATTCAAAAATTTTTTGTTTTTGTTCTTCTGTTTTGGCATTCCAGCCATTTTCCTTTTTATTAAATAATTTACTTTTTAATTCTTCAGATTCTTTTTTGTCCATCTTTTGTCTCCTTCCATTTTTTTGTTATTGTATCACAACATTTTACAATTAGTATACACAATTTCAAAAAAATTATTTAGTTTTTTTACTTTTTATATTAACATTCCTAAAACTAAAATCCCAATATTGTCATTATATATTTCTTCAAATTGAGATATCGGAAGTGGATTTTCACCTATTCCTGCTTCTATTGTATAACCTGGCCTTTTATAATTTTGAATAAACCAATCTTTATATCCTGCAAAACTCGAATTATATGGCACATCTGTCAAATTATAACCGCTAACTTTTTCAAATATTTTACCTATTTCATATCCTTGTGGTGGGTTTATATTTTGAAAATCCCAATAAATTTCTTTTCCTTGTGTATGATATGAAATTGTTAATCCAAAATTATTTTTTAAAGTAAAATTGTATATTGCTAGTGCTTCACTTTGAGTTAATGAGCCTTCTCCTACAAAGTTTTGAGGAGCAGGTTTTGTATAACCTTGCTCAAATTTTATTCTTCTGGCTTCTTGCCAACCTGCTGGAAATTGTAAATTTAGATCTACTCCATTGGCATTTGCTTTCCAACCACTTGGAAATGGAATGCTTGGAAAACCTTCTGAAATTTCTAAATAGTTTTTGTATTCCTTGCTATCAGGTTCCACTCTTCCAGTAACTAAATCAATTCCATCTGGATTCATCATTGGCAAAATGTATAAAGAAACATTATCAAATAATACTCGAGCATTTTGGCCGAATATTCTACTATTTAAAACATAGCTTTGGCAAAAATTCTCCACAAATTTCATAAGTAAAATACAACATATGTATTCATTTGCATGCATACCTGCATTATACATAATTTTTCTGATTCCTCTTCCTATTTTTATGTATGGAAGCTGTTTGCCTAATGTACTAAAGCCAATATTTCCTATTTCTAAAAATGGATATTTTTGTTTTAATTCTTGTAGATTTTGCATCATTAGTGAATAATAGTATTTTTGATTTGTTGGTACAATATTCATAAAAAATCACCTGCTATAATTTATTCAAATTAAGCAGGTAATGTGATTTACTGTTTTAATTTACTACATCCATTACTGTAATCTATTTCTATATTTGGTTGAACATTATAAATGTATACATTAAAGCATATTTCCTTATTTTCCACAGACTGTGCCTCCATTTGTACTCCACTTGCAACTAAATTGTTTCCTTCAAATATTGGAGTTACTCTATATAACACATGATTTTTTTCACTTTTTCTTAAATATTCCAATACTTTTGTTTCAAATGGCAACATTCCACTTGTGTTAAAATAATTGGTTCCGGTTATAAGGTTTTGTTTATTTGCATTTTCTGCTGATAAACTATACGCAATTAAATGACAACGATTATATAAGCTTTTTCCATTATACTCTACACTTTGCCAACCAGATGGGTATATGTGGCTAATTGATGTTCTTTTTTCACCTTCTTTTGGCATAGTTTCTTTTCCTAAGTTTGCAAATGCCACTCCACATCTGCCTAATTTATCTAACTTGCTATATCTTTCAAAACACTCACTTGTAAAATCACTTTCTTCAAAATTTGGAATATTATTATTTATTGTTACAAATATTTCTCCATTATACTCTGGAATTTCTCCCAAATTATATGATACAGTTGTATTTTCTAATATATTTTCATTAACTTCTATATCACCAAAATATATTGCTGTAATTGCAACAATTAAAAATATTATACTTGTAATTATATTTCTTATTTTTCTTTTGCTCATTTTTTCACCTATTTTATATATTTTCCATTTACTCTTTTTACTATATCTCCAACACAGAAATCCGGATATAATTCTTTATATGTATATATTGAACCACTTCCATTTTCATGTGTTAAATAAATTTTGTCCTCAGTTATTTTTTGCACTACAAAATTAGTATTTTCGTTGTCTCTTAATACTCCATACAAATCATCTAATTTGTACCAAGCATCATCATTTTTTATATCTATTTCTCCATTATATAACTCACATTTATCTCCATTTAACTGTACTTTTTGGCCTGAGTATAGGTTATAAAAATCTAATTTGTCCATTTTATATATATTTTCATAAATTCCTTGATTATGCAGTTTTTCTAATGTCTCATTAGATGTGTATATGTATATATTTTCTTCTTTGCCGTTTTCTGGATTTAGTAATGTTATTTTTTCATTTTCTAATCCATACACCACTCCTATATTCATGTTTTTCTCCTTATTTAATGTTTTTGCTAACTCATTGATAAACTCTGAAATAAAATTTTTTGTTTCATTACTGAAAATAAATTTTCCAAGATTAAAATTTTCTAAATTCATAATTTTCCTTTCTAGAACTAAATATTTTTTGAATAAAATTTTTCTTTAATATATCACATATTGTCTATTATTTACAATAGTTTTATTTAATGATAAAATTAAGAAAAAAATGTAGGTGGACTAAAATGTATTATACATATATGTTGAGATGTGCTGATAATTCAATTTATACTGGGATGACAAATGATTTGGATAAACGAATAAATGAGCATTTAAGCAAGGATAAAAATGGTGCAAAATATACAAAATCACATGAGGCTGTTAAACTTGAGGTTGCTTGGAAAAGCAAAGATAAATCTTTAGCTTGTAAATTAGAGTATCAAATAAAGACATTGACTAAACACCAAAAAGAAGACTTGATAAAGGGAGAAAAGCTGTCTAGCTATTTGAGTGGAAAGGTTGATTGTAGAAAATATAAAAGAGTAATTTAATTTATTTTAGAATAAAAAAACGATAAGAATTCTTCTTACCGTTTTTTGTTTATGGGCGAGGTGGTAGCTTTTTCAAACTACACCAAAGTCTTTATTTATCAATGTTTTATGATACTTTTGGTGTTTTAAAACATTTTTTTAAAACTCTTATTTTAGTATTAATCTAAAATTCATATATTTAATTTTAAATGTTCTTTTATGCTCTTTCTCTCTTTAAATAATCTATTACTTTTTGAGTTTCTTTTTGTTTATAATAATTGTAAATATCGCCATAAGTATTTATTGTAGTTTCAATATTGGCATGTCCCATTAATTGTTGCAACACTGGCAAGTCTACTCCTGCCTCAATACATCTAGTTGCAAAAGTATGTCTTAACATATGGGTATTTACTGGTTTTGTTATTCCTGCATTTTTACATATTCGCTTAAATGCCGAATTTATTGTATTATCTACATATAATTTTTTATTTGCTTGACAAAATAGAACTTTATTTTTGTTTTCTATTTTGTTATTTAATGAATCTATTATAATATCTTCTGTAAGTTCATTTATTTCTATATTTCTTTTTCCACTTTTAGTT
>CAKOVX010000005.1 GCA_934122155.1 uncultured Clostridia bacterium | reverse complement strand
TATGAAAATGGAAAAAGTACAAAAGTTTCTAATACAGATTATGGTAATTCAATACTATTAACCACAGGAGCAAGTGACGCATGCAAAAAGATGAATATATATGACTTAGCAGGAAACGTATGCGAGTGGACATTGGAATATCACGACTCACCTTACGGTAATTGTACTAATAGGGGTGGAAATTACTACAACGCTGGCGCTGGCATTCCAGTTTCTTCCTTCGGCGACGGTGACACTACTTCCAGCTTTGGAGATTTGGGCTTTAGAGCTTCACTCTTTAAGTAACTCCGCTCCATAAGATGAGAGCCAGCAAGAAAGGTGTGTAATTTATAAATTAAATATTATGTAAAATATTTCTAGCAACCTCTTGTCAAGTCTACAAAAAAGTGTTAAACTATATTACATAATGTAAAAGCAATTATAAAGGACAACACAATTTTTACAAAAACTTAACAGAGAATCAAACATAATGGTGAGAGTTTGAAAGCACTTGGTAATTATTGTTATCACCTTTTAGCTATTTCTTTGAAACAACAGTAAAAGAAATCGTATTCCTGCGTTAAAGGTTAATAAGAGAAAAGAAAATAATTCTTTTAAATTAGGTGGTACCGCGGAAATTTTAAGCCATTTCGTCCTATTTATAATATGACGAAATGGCTTTTTTGTTTTTAAATGTAAATTAAAAGGAGGAAAATAAAATGGCAGATGAAAAACAAGATTATGGCAAAACTTTAAACTTGCCAAGTACAGAATTTCCTATGAGAGGAAATTTACCAGAAAATGAGCCAAAAACTAAAGCAGAGGTTTTTGACAATGATTTATACGAAAAAATGTTAAAGAAAAACGAAGGGCATAAAACATATATACTACATGATGGACCTCCATATGCAAATGGAGAAATACATATGGGCCATGCCTTAAATAAAGTAATAAAAGATACAATTAACCGTTTTAAAAGCTTGAGAGGTTACCAAACAATATACATTCCTGGTTATGATACACATGGACTTCCAACAGAGAAAAAAGCAATTCAAGCATTAGGAATTAATAGAGATGAAGTAAGTGTTTCAAAATTTAGAGATACATGTAAAGAATTTGCCCTAGGGTATGTAGCAAAACAGACTGAAGGATTTAAAAGATTAGGAGTATTAGGGGATTGGAAACATCCATACATTACTCTACAACCAGAACTAGAAGCTAACCAAATAAAGATATTTGCAGAAATGTATAAAAAGGGCTATATTTATAAAGGACTAAAACCAGTTTATTGGTGTACAGACTGTGAAACTGCTTTAGCAGAAGCAGAAATTGAATATCAAGACTGTGATACAATGTCAATTTACGTTAAATTCCCTGTACAAGATGGAAAAGGAGTTTTAGATAATGATACATTTATAGTTATTTGGACTACTACTCCATGGACATTACCAGGTAATACAGGTATTACAGTAGGTGGTGAATACGAATATAGTGTTGTTGATACAGGAAAAGAAAAATTAGTAATGGCTACAAGTTTAGTAGATAAAGTTATGGAACTAGCAGGTATTACTGAATATAAAACAATAAAAACTGTAAATGGAACAGACCTAGAAGGAATTTTATGCAAGCATCCATTCTTAGATAGAACTTCAAAAGTAGTATTAGGCAGTGATGATACAGTTGCAGTTGAACTAGATACTGGTACAGGAGCAGTACACACAGCGCCAAGCTATGGTAAAGAAGACTATTTATGTGGAATAAAAAATGGACTAGATATTATAGTTACAGTTAATGGAAAAGGATACCAAACAGAAGGAGCAGGTCCTTTTGCAGGTATGTTTTATGCAAAATCAAATGATGCTATTATAGATTGGCTAGAACAAAATGGATATCTATTGAAAAAAGAAAAAATTAACCACTCATATCCACATTGCTGGAGATGTAAAAATCCAATTATATTTAGAGCAACAGATCAATGGTTTGCCTCGGTAGACAATTTTAGAGAAGAAACCCTAAAAGCAATAAAAACTGTAAAATGGGTGCCAGCTTGGGGAGAAGATAGAATTACAAGTATGGTAAAAGACAGAAATGACTGGTGTATTTCAAGACAACGTACTTGGGGTGTACCAATTCCAATTTTCTATTGTAAAGAATGTGGAAAAGAATATGCAACAAACGAAAGCTTTGAAAAGGTATCACAAATATTTAGAGAAAAAGGATCAAATGCATGGTTTGATTTAGATGAAAAAGACTTAATGCCTGAAGGTGCAGTTTGTAAAGAATGTGGATGCCATGATTTCAAAAAAGAAACAGATATTATGGATGTTTGGTTTGACTCAGGTTCTACATATGAAGGAGTATTAATAGAAAGAGGCTTACCTTTCCCAGCAGATTTATACTTAGAGGGACATGATCAATATAGAGGATGGTTCCAATCTTCACTATTAACATCAGTTGCAACAAAAGGTGTAGCTCCATATAAAGGTACATTAACACATGGATGGGTTGTTGACGAAGATGGCAGAAAAATGTCAAAATCATTAGGAAATGGTATCAGTCCTCAAGATATTATAAAAGAATATGGAGCTGATATCTTAAGACTATGGGTATTATCTTCAGACTTTAAATCAGACATAAGCATATCAAGAGATATTTTAAGACAAATAAGTGAAGCATATAGAAAAATAAGAAATACAGCAAGATATATTTTAGGAAACACATCTGATTTTGATCCAGATAATAAAGTAGCATATAAAGACATGGAAGAAATAGACAAATGGGCTTTATTAAAATTAAACAAACTTGTAAAAGATTGCACTGAAAATTATGAAAACTTTAATTTTCATTTAGTATACCATGATATAAACCAATTTTGTGTAATAGATATGAGTAACTTTTACTTAGACATTATAAAAGATAGATTATATACTTACAAAAAAGATGATTTAGCAAGACGCTCTGCTCAAACTGCTATGTATATAATATTAGATGCTCTAGTAAAAATGGTAGCTCCAATGATTTGCTTTACAGCAGAAGAAATTTGGAAATATATGAAACATACTAAAAATGAACAAGTAGAAAGCGTAATGTTAAGCGACTGGCCAGAGATTGTTGATGAATATGATAACTCTGAGCTAGAACAAAAATGGAATCAAATTATAGAATTAAAAGAATTAGTTGCAAAAGAACTAGAATTGGCAAGAGCTCAAAAAGTAATAGGGCATTCATTAAACGCAAAAGTTACCATATTTGCCAATGAAGATAAATATAAATTCCTAAAAGAAAATCAAGAACTTTTAACAACAATATTCATAGTTTCAGCATTAGAAATAAAAGAAAATGAAAGAAAAGAAGAAGAAAAAATTGGAGTAAAAGTAGAAACCGCAGAAGGAGAAAAATGCGAAAGATGTTGGAAATATTCAACAGAAGTAGGAAAAGACAGTGAACACCCTACTCTATGCCATAGATGTATTGAAGCTATAAAATAAAAGGAGAAAGACTAATGAGAAAAGTCAAAAAAATAACTGGATATATAATAGCAATTATAGCCATTATTATATTAATAGTTTTATATAATAAATATAACTTCAACAACTTTGACAAAAGCATAAGAAATAGAAATGCAACTGAGTTTATTAGGGATAATAATATAAAGTATTCGAAAGGTGCTAGCTACAAAATAGAAAATAAACAATATAATGATGCAATGTTTGAACAAACAGTCTCAGTAGTTCCTAATACACCATATAAAGTAACATGCATGGTTAAAACCGAGGGAATTCAAAATGAAAATGAAACATTACAAGGAGGAGCACATATTTGCTTAAATGAGACTCAAGAGAGATCAAAGCTACTTGTAGGAACAAATGAATGGCAAGAATTGACATTTATGTTTAATTCTAAAAATGAGACTGAAGTTCACATTGGCTTTAGACTAGGAGGCTATGAAACCTTATCAAAAGGAACAGTTTGGTTTTCAGATTTTAAAATGCAAAGAGGAGTAGCCTCTACATCAAACATTTGGAAAGTAGGATGTTTTATATTCCCTAATATAGATGTAAATGTCAATATCAAAGGGAGAACAGAACATGTAAAATTACAAATGTCTAAAAATGATATTTCTACTATAAAAACAGATTTATCAAGATATGCAACTTCTATAAAAGAAATTAGTAACCAAAAGGTAATAATAAATTATGACGAGATGGTTATTGAAGAGCCAATAAAAACACTTTCATATGATGACGAAAATGGCTTTTATGTATCAGCAGCAGATGTATATGAGTATATAAATTCATATGTTGAAAAAAATGAATATGACTACATATATGTTGCATTTAGAATGGCAGATACACAAAAAGGAGAAAAGGTTCTAGAAAATGACTGGATTGGATTAGGGGGAATGGATTACTTAGGAATTGGCTTTTCTAATATACGCATGCCAGACAATAATAAGAATTTGGCATATGAATTTAATCCTAATGTTAATACATTTCCAGAGGAAGTTTTTATACATGAATTTTTGCATACTTTAGAGCGAAATGCAAAAGAGTATGGCTACGAAAGGCCAGAACTACATGATTATTCAAAATATGGATATGAAGAAGATAAAAAACAAGGTTTAAAAAAGTGGTATACAGACTATATGAATAAAACTATTCAATATGATGGAAAAAACATAGGACTTCCACAAGAAATTTATACACCTAAACCAGTTCATGAAAAAGATTTTAAATATGGAATAGAAACAAATGCCTTTGACGAACCAAAAGGTGTTATAGAAGTAGCACAAAGTATAATTTCAAGAATAAAAAAATTGTTTCAAGCAAACAACATCAAAACAGACTAATAGGAGATAAAAGCAATGAAAGTTTCAGACTTTAATTATAACTTACCAAAAGAATTAATAGCACAAGTACCAATAAAAAATAGAGACCAATCTAGATTAATGGTATTAGATAGAAAAAATAAAACAATTGAACATAAAATATTTAAGGATATAATAGATTATTTAGAGCCAGGAGATTGCTTAGTAAGAAATAACACAAAAGTTATTCCTGCTCGTTTGTATGGTATAAAAGAAGAAACAGGAGCAAATGTAGAATTCTTATTGCTAAAAAGAATAGAAGGAGACATTTGGGAGGTAATGGTAAAACCAGGTAAAAAGTTGATGCCTGGAGCAAGAGTATCATTTGGTGATGGCTTATTAAAGGCTGAAATTTTAGAGAAACTTGATGATGGAAACCGAAAAGTGAAATTTGAATATAGTGGTATATTTAATGAAATTTTAAATGAAATAGGCTTGATGCCATTACCACCATACATACATGAAAAGCTAAAAGAAAAAGACAGATACCAAACAGTATATGCAAAATATGAAGGCTCAGCTGCTGCTCCAACAGCAGGACTACACTTTACAGATGAGCTATTTGAAAAATTGAAAGAAAAGGGCATAGAAATTGCAAATGTCACACTTCATGTAGGAATTGGAACTTTTAGACCTGTAAAGGTTGAGAATATTGAAGAACACGATATGCATTCAGAGCATTTTTACATAAAAGCAGAGGATGCAGAAAAAATAAACAAAGCAAAAAAAGAAGGACATAGAGTAATTGCAGTTGGAACTACTTCTTGCAGAGTGTTAGAGAGTATAGCTGATGAAAATGGATATGTTAAAGAAGTAGAAGGAGATACTAATATATTTATTTATCCTGGCTATAAATTCAAATGTTTAGATGCTTTGATTACCAATTTTCATTTGCCAGAATCAACTTTAATAATGTTAGTTTCAGCATTAGCAGGGAAAGAGTTTATAATGCAAGCCTATGAGGAAGCTGTAAAAGAGCAGTACAAATTTTTCTCATTTGGAGATGCAATGTTTATACATTAAAATTTAAAACAAAAAGTATATAATATTATATACTTTGTAAAAATTATAAGGAGAAATAAAATGAAACCAGCAGTAACATACGAATTATTACATGTGGATAAAAATTCGGGAGCAAGAAGAGGAATAGTACATACTCCACATGGAGATATACAAACACCAGTATTTATGCCAGTTGGAACACAAGCAACAGTAAAATCACTAACACCAGAAGAACTAAAAGAAGAAGTTGGTGCACAAATAATATTATCAAATACATATCACTTATATTTAAGACCACGGGCATGAAATTGTAAAAGAAGCAGGTGGACTTCATAACTTCATGAAATGGGACAGACCAATTTTAACAGACTGTGGAGGCTTTCAAGTATTTAGTTTAAGCGACCTAAGGACAATTTCAGAAGATGGAGTTGAATTTAGGTCTCATCTAGATGGAAGTAAGCATATGTTTACTCCAGAAAAAGTAATGGAAATAGAAGAAGCTTTAGGAGCAGACATTATAATGTCATTTGACGAATGTTGCCCATACCCATCTACTTATGAATACACTAAGCAATCTATGGAAAGAACAACTAGATGGGCTAAACGCTGCAAAGAAGCACACAAAAATGTTGAAGAACAAGCCTTATTCGGTATAATTCAAGGTGGATTTTACGAAGATTTAAGAGAAAAATCTGCAAAAGATTTAATAGAACTTGACTTTCCTGGTTATGCAATAGGTGGAATAAGTGTAGGAGAACCTAAAGAAGAATATTTAAAAATGTTATACTATACAGCACCACTAATGCCAGAAAACAAACCAAGGTATTTAATGGGAGTAGGAACACCTGATTATTTAATAGAAGCAGCCTTAGCAGGAATAGATATGTGTGACTGTGTATTGCCAACAAGAATAGCAAGAAATGGAACTGCAATGACATGGAATGGAAAAGTAGTAGTACGTAATGCAACTTATGAGAGAGATTTTACTCCATTAGATCCAGAATGTGATTGCTACACTTGCAAAAACTACACAAGAGCATATATTAGACATTTAGTAAAAGCAAATGAAATATTGGGAGTAAGATTATTGTCAATTCATAATTTAAGGTTCTTGACTAAACTTATGGAAAGAGTTAGAATAGAAATAGAGAATGATAATTTAATCAATTTCAAAAATGAATTTTACCATAAATATGGTTATAAAAAATAATTGTACTAAAGAGATGGAGGATGTTTTATGGATGATTTTATTGGTAGTGGAGGCTATAATAGCAACAGACCAACAAAGGAACAAGTAAATGCAAAAAAATGGATGAAAATTATAGGAGTTATTTTAATAATTTTATTATTGATAGTTGCAGCATTAATTGGGCTAATGTATTATATTCAAGCCACAGAACTAAAAATAAGCATAGATGCAAAACAAAATACAAAATTAAAAGATGTTCTGATATTTGAACAAGACAAATTATATATTCCTATTAGAACATTTGCGTCATATATAGGCTATGAATCAAATAATGCAGAGTATGAAAACAAATACACAGAAGATAAAACTAAATGCTATGTAGAATCTAGCGATGAAATTGCATCATTTAGTTTGGGATCTAATAAAATATATAAAATATTGACAACTGACCCAAATGACTATGAATATTTTGAAATAGATGAACCTGTAAAAATGATAGGTGATCAATTATGTACAACAATTGAGGGAGCAGAAATTGCATTTAATATTTCAATGTCATATAACAAAGAACAAAATAGAGTAACAATTTATACTTTACCATATTTAGTAGAACACTATACAACAAAATTTCAAAATGCGGGAATTGCAGACAATGAAGCAAGCTTTAGTAATCAAAAGGCTTTACTATATAATATGATAGTAGTAAAAAATGCAAATGGAAACTATGGGGTACAAAGCTTAAATGGGCAAGAAATATTAGGTACTAAATATGCAAGTGTAAAATTTATTGAAAGCGCAAAAGAATTTATTGTAACAACAACAGAAAACAAAATGGGAATTATGTCATATGATTCTAAAACCAAAATTAGTCCAGAATATGACAATATTAAGCAAATAGATAAAGATAATGATTTGTATTTGGTTACAAACAATAAAAAACAAGGTGTAGTTAATTCAAATGGAAGTATTATTTTATACTTAGAATATGATCAAATAGGTATAGACTCAACTAAATTTGCTAATGATAAAATAAAGAATCAATATTTGTTATACAACAAATGTATTCCTGCAAAAAAGAATGGAACATGGGATTTGTTTGATATAACAGGAAGAAAGATAACAAATGAAGAATATAGTGATTTGGGATATATTGCAGAAAATGAAAAATTAAGTGAAAAAAATGCAAACAGCGTTATGCTAATACCAGATTATGAAGGAATAGTAGTAAAAAAGAATAACTTGTGTGGATTAATAGATAGTGATGGAAAAAAATTATTACCAGTATCTTTACAAGCAATATATTCTACAACTTCAGCAGGTCAAGTAACATATCATATGTTATATAACAATCAAGAACAAAATGTAATTGATTATATAAAGAAATATGTAAGACCAGAAAACAGTAGCAGCAATAATAACACAACTAATAATAACCAACAGAATAATAATACAAACTCAAATACAGAAGCAAATACACAAACAAATACAATAACAGTTAATAACACAGCAACAACACCAACAAACAGCCAACCACAAAACACTATGGTAAACAATCAAAATAAACAATAAAACCAAAGGTAAAATATACTTTATTAGGTATGTTTTACCTTTTATTTTATTGTTCTAAATGAAATGAAAAAACATAAAATTAAATAACAAAAATGTGGAGGTATGTATATGGAAAAAAATAACATTATTGCAGAAGAAAGTGAATTCAAAAAAAATTCAGTTAGAATTTTAAAGGGAAGTATAAGCGCAATTATTCTTTCAGCGCTATTTATGCTGATTTTTGCAATGCTTTTATGCTATACAAATATACAAGAAAATACAATGATTCCAGTTATATTTGTAACAACAGGAATAAGTATTTTAATTGGAAGTATGATTAGCACAAGAAAAATAAAGAAAAATGGACTAATAAATGGAGGACTAGTTGGTTTAATATATATTATAACATTATACATAGTATCAAGCTTGTTTTTAGCGGGCTTTTCAATTACATTCAACTCTATATTAATGCTAATAATAGGAGCTACCATGGGAATGATAGGAGGAATAATAGGAGTAAATTTAAACAAAAAATAATATTGAATTTTAGACATAAAAATTTAGAAACAAAAATGGCAGAAAAAGTCGAAAAATAAAGAGAAAAATTAAGAGGAAATTCTTTAAAATAGTTGATATTTTTTGAATTTTAATATAAAATTTAGAAGAAAATTATACGTTAGGAGGAAGTCAGATGATTACATTAGAAGATATAAAGAAAAATGAAGAACTTAATCAGTTAATATTAAGTTCACAAAAACAGCTAAATGCACTTGGATACACCGAACATTCAATAAGACATATGAGCATTGTATCAC
Source organism: uncultured Clostridia bacterium (assembly GCA_934122155.1). Taxonomy (GTDB): domain Bacteria; phylum Bacillota; class Clostridia; order TANB77; family CAG-508; genus CAG-273. The sequence goes on along the minus strand of CAKOVX010000005.1, from coordinate 80,850 downwards.
AAAGAGCAGGGGAACTTTTAAAAACATTGGACTATCCTGAAGAAAGAGTGGAATTAGCTAAAATAGCAGGATATATGCATGACATTGGAAATTGTGTTAATAGAGTAGATCATGCTCATACAGGGGCGATACTTGCATACCAAATACTAAAAGATATGGGAATGGATACAGAACAAAGAACAGAAATAATGATGGCAATAGGAAACCATGATGAACAAACTGGTACAGCAGTAAGTGATATATCAGCAGCATTAATTTTAGCAGATAAATCAGATGCACACAGAAGTAGAGTAGTAAACCAAAATATATCAACATTTGATAAACATGACAAAGTAAATTATGCAGTTACAGACTCAAAATTTATAATAGATAAAGAAAACAGAAAAGTAACTTTAGATTTGACCATTGATACCAAAATATCGCCAGTGCTAGATTACTTTGAAATATTTATGGACAGAACTATGATGAGTAAATATGCAGCTAAATATTTAGGAATTTGGTTTGAACTAGTTATTAATGATATAAAACTACTATAAAATTACTTAATATAAAACAATAATGGAGAAGGATATGGAAGATAAACAAAATAACCAAAAAGAAAATAAATGGATAAAAGTATTTTTAATAATTGTGATAATTTTAATGATTTTAAGCTTTATAGCAGCAGGTGGAGGATACTGGTACTATAAGCAAGAAGCAGAAAAGGCAGAAGAACAAAATCAAAAAGCACTTAAAGAAACTTCTGAAACAATAGAATATGGAGAAAGTATTTCCTATGAAAACATTTTAGAGAAGTTAGTAGCTCCTACCGAACTAGCTAAAGAAACAACATATGTAATAAAAATAAATGGAAAAGTTTTAAATCCAACAGAGAGCTATAAAGCAGAAAGCGTTGGAAATTTGCCAGTTATAGTTGAAACATGTTATAGTAATTTGTTGTTTAAGAATATTACTAATCAAAAAGAAAATATTTGGAAGGTAGAAGACACTCAAAAGCCTATAATAGAAGGGGTGTCAAACAAAGAGATTACACAAGGTGATAAGTTTGATGCAAAAGAGGGAATAACTGCTAAGGACAATGTGGACGGAAATCTTGAGTTTGTTATTGAAGGAGACTTAGATACTAACAAAGTAGGAACATACAATTTAACAGTAAAGGCTGTTGACAAAAATGGAAATGAAACTAAAAAAGAATTTACAGTAACGGTAAAGCAAAAAGAAGAAAACAAAAAAACTGTTATAGCTACAAATAAAAAGTCAAATACTAAAACAACAACCAGTTCAAGCATAAAAAAATCAACAACATCAACTACAACAAAAACAAGTAGTTCAAGTAGCACAAAAAACAATAGTAATACATCACAAAAGTCAGACCCAACTTCTACTAAAGCAGGAAGACTAAAACTAGCAAAAGCAGAAGCAAAAAAAGTAGTATCTCAAATTATTACTTCTGGAATGACTAAAAAAGAAAAAGCAATAGCAATTTGTTTATATATTACTAATACTGTTGCTGCACAAACTAATCAGTCAACAGAAGCTTATAAAACAAATTATGGAGATGAAGCATATGCAGCACTCATATTAAAAATAGCTGCTTGCTCAGGACGCTGCCATGCTGTTACATTACTATGTAATGCAGCTGGACTAGAAAGCAAACATATAAACGAAAACAAATGGACACACCAATGGAATAAAGTTAAAATTGATGATGGAAGTTGGCTTGTAATAGACCCACAAATTGGATATTATGGAGAACATCATCCATTAGAATAATACTTTAGATATATAATTTTGGTAAAGAAAGGAATAAAAAATGAAAGCACTAAAAAGAACACTAATAATTTTAATAATTATATTATTAGGATTAATATCATTTGGAGGAATTTATGTACAAAAATATAACTCTGTAAAAAATATTTTGAAAGAGTTTAAACTAGGAGCAAGCTTAACTGGTTATAGAGATGTTGGACTTGCTGTAAGCTCAGAAACAAAAGAAGTTATTTATGATAAAGATGGAAATGTAGTAGACCAAGAAGGAGAAGAAACTACCAAAAAAGAAGAACCTGTTAACAAAGAAGAGGCACTAACAAAAGAAAACTACAAATTAGTAAAAAAAATTATGGAAGAAAGATTAAAAACATTTAAAGAAATTCAATATACTCCTTCAGGAATAAAAGAAGCAAAGGCCACTGACCAATATATAATTAAACAAAATGACGAAACAGGAGAAATCTCACTACAAATACCAGAAAACAATAATACTAACAGAGTAATACAGTATGTAGCAACTAAGGGAACATTTAATATAGTAGATGACCAAGATAATGTATTAATAGATAATTCACATATAGAAAAAACACAAGTTGGTTATAGCTCTACAAACAATGGAGTTACTGTATATTTGACAATTCAGTTTAACAAAGAAGGAACAGCAAAATTAAAAGAAATTTCTAATACATTTGTAAAAACCACAGATGAAGAAGGAAATGACACAACTAAAAAAATTACAGTAAAAGTAGATGATACTAAAATGCTTACAACATACTTTGCAGAAGAAATTTCAAATGGAATGATTCAACTATCATTTGGAACTGCAAAAAGTAATTCAGAAGACCTAGTTAACTATGCACAAGAAGCTTACAACTTGTCAGTATTATTAAACACAGGAAACTTGCCAATAGTATATACAATAGACGAAAACAGATATGTATTGGCAGATACAAACATGAACTTAGCAATAACTTTAGCAATTGTAGTTGCAAGTGTAATATTTATTGGAATTCTATTCTTAATATTTAAGTATAAATTAAATGGACTACTAGGTTCAATTAGTTTAATTGGCTATATAGCAGCATTATTAATAATTGTTAGATTAACAAATGTAATTATAACACTAGAAGGAATTGCCGGAATTTTAACAGCAATTATCCTAAATTATATATTTATAGTATATTTACTAAACTCAATAAAGAACAGCCCAGAATTCAACTATAAAAAAGTTCTAACTCAATTTATATGTATATTAATACCAATTACAGTTATTACAATTATTTTCTGCTTTGTAAAATGGCTTCCAATATATAGCTTTGGAATGACAATGTTTTGGGGAATAGCACTAAATATATTATATAATGTTATTATAACTAGAACATTAATATGCAAAAAATAGTAAAGGAATGTGATAAAAAATGAACAAAAAAATTATTTATGCAATACTTATTATAATTATTATAGCAAGTGCAATTTTAACATTAACAATAGGTTTTAAATTAGACACTACATATAATGAAAATACAAAAATATATGTATATATAGGAAAGAGCTTTGACAATAAAGACATAAAACAAATAGCAGAAGAAGTATTTGAAACAAATGGTGTAAAAGTACAAAAAGTAGAAGTATATGAAGACATGGCATGTATAACATTACCAAAGCAAAGCGAAACAGACGAAAAAATAGAAAAACTAAATAGTAAAATAAATGAAAAGTTTGGGATAGAAAACAAAAAAGAAGACATTGAAATTAAAAACGAGCCTAAAATAGAAGTATATTCAATTATAAAACCATATATTTGGCCAGTTGTTATAAGTATAGCAATTATATTAATATATGCAGCTATAATGTATAGAAAATTAGGCGTTGTAAAAACACTTGCTGATTATGTACTAGCAATATTGGCACCTGAATCAACATATGTTATTGCATTAATACTTGCTAAATTACCATTTAATACGTTAACAATTCCAATAGGATTAATAATTTATTCAGTATCAATAATTGCAATGACAATGGTTAAGCAAAAACAATTAAACATTTATAAATTAAATCAAAAGTAAATAATCAAAATGTAACAAGAACTCATACTATATAGTATGAGTTCTTAATTTATAAAAGGAAAGTGAAAATATGATAAAAAGATTTTATAGAAGTATAAGTGATAAAGAAATTGACTATAATCAAGCTGAAAGAATTTTAAGAGAAACAAATGGCGTTTTGTTAGATGTTAGAGGACATAAAGAATATAACGAAGAACATTTGGTAAATGCAATTAATATTGATTTATATAATTTAGAAAAAGAAATTCAAACTGTAATACCAAACAAAAAAACAACTATTGTAGCATATTGCTCATGTGGAATTAGAAGTAAACAAGCACAGCTAATATTAGAAAAACTAGGATATTATAATGTTTATACTATAAAAGGAGGAATGTATTGCAGATTTTGCAAATTCAATAACAAATAAGTTTTGAACATGTTACCAATTAGAACAATTTTGAATAAAATATGTATATCTAATAAGTTTTTAGTAGATAATATTTTGTGTAGAAAGGAGACTAATACAAGATGAAATCATTTTGCTTAAAAACTAATAATGACCAAATACTAGATTATCTACTAAATAGAATTAAAGAAATTGATTTTGAAGATTTAGTATATTCTCAAAATCAATTTAAGATATACAAAAATATAATTATTCATTATATAGGAAATGACAATAGTAAATTTCAAAACTTTTTAGATGGACTTATAAAAGAAACAATAATTGAATTTTATGAAGAAAAACTAATGAAACAACTTATAAACTATAACTACTTTTATTTTGATGAATATGAAAAGAAAAAGATACTAGAAAACTGCATGCAAATAATAGATCCAGAAATTTATATAGAAAAGCTGTCAGAAAAAAACAATATAAAAAAATATATCAGAGAAAACAATAGCATGATTATAGATGGTTTTGTATATTTTAGACTAAAAAAATATTTAGAATACTTGGATGAAGTAGTAGACAATGCAGTAAATAAATTTATTATTGAAAAAGAATATAGAGAGTTTATTAGTTTGTTAAGAGTCTATATAGAATCTAGAGCATCAAAATATACACTACTACATTTGATTTATATTAATGGAGAATCAGTTTTGTTAGATGAAAAAAGAAATATAGTATCTGTTTCAGAAAACATATACAACGCCAAATATTTGTCAGACATATCGTTTTCTTCTAATGACTTTGCTCTAAATACATTATTATGTTTATTACCACAAAAATTAGAAATACATTTAATTGATAAAGAAGACGAATTTATTAATACATTAAAACTAATTTTTCAAGACAGAGTGTTTATATGCAAAGAATGTGATATATGTAAAACATATAGATTGCTAAATGACACTAAAATTAGCCATAATCAATAATTCGACTTTTATTTGAAGTGAGAGAAAGGTCCAGTTAATAAAGGGCTTTTTTCTTTTTTATAGTATTACTAATTGAGGTAAAATTATATTTATACAAAATTGATACTCTTATAAAAAATATGTACAAAATTTTAATAATAGTTGTACATATTAAATTATAAAACGAAGAGAACAAGTAAAAATACATAAGAAAGAGGAGGAAAGAAACATTTAAGAAAAAAGAAAGAAAACTAAGAGCAAGTAAAGAATTAGCAAAAAAGCAGACAGGTATTACATTAATAGCACTTGTGGTGACTATTGTAGTATTATTGATTTTAGCAGGAGTAACATTAAATGCATTGTTTAATGAAAATGGAATACTAACTAAATCAAAAAATGCAGGGAATATAATGGAAGACGCTGAGAAAAGTGACCTAGATGCAATAAACGATTTAGAAAAATGGATAGACGAAAAGACAGATTTGCAACATCCAAGTGACAAAATAAAAGTAAAAGAAACAGGAGACAAAGTATGCAAAATATTTGATATGGCAGGAAACTGTTTTGAATGGACCACTGAATACAGCACTTATATTTATGACAGTCACACTTATCCTTGTACTTATAGGGGAGGCGACTGGCGGACATACCAATACCCACACGAGTTATCGTGAGAGGTCTACTACAACTCGCAGCCAGACCGCTAATTTTTCTTTCAGACCTCTACTTTATGTGAAGTAGGATACACCTCAAATGTTAAAATTTTTATCTAACATTTGGGGTGTATTTCAAAATTGTAACCTATTTACTATTTTTGAAAAATGTGATATAAATATAGTATCAAAATAATCGGAGGAGGTTATTATGGAACAAGAAAAGAAAAAACTAATTACAATATTAGTACCTGCATATAATGAACAAGAAGTTCTAAACATACTATATGAAAGATTAGAAAAATTAATGAATGAAAATACTGGCTATGATTTTGAAGTATTATTAGTAAATGACGGAAGTAAAGATAATACTTTTAAAATTATGCAAGAACTAAGAGAAAAAGACAAAAGATTTTGCTACCTAAATTTATCTAGAAATTTTGGCAAAGAAATAGCAATGATAGCTGGCCTAGACTATTGTAAAGGAGATGCAGTAGTTATTATTGATGCTGACTTACAAGACCCACCTGAACTAATTCCAGAAATGATAAAATACTGGGAAGAAGGCTATGATGATGTTTATGCAAGAAGAAGAACTAGAGATGGAGAAACATGGCTAAAAAAATTTACATCAAAAATGTATTATAGGGTTTTACAGTCATTTACAAGCATACAACTTCAAATAGACACAGGTGATTTTAGACTACTTGATAGACGTTGTGTAGAAGCTTTAAAAGCAATGAGAGAAAATCAAAGATATACAAAAGGCCTATTCAGTTTTATAGGGTATAATAAAAAAGAAATTTTATATGACAGAGATGCAAGAGTTGCTGGAAAAACAAAATATAATTATGGAAGAATGATTAACCTATCTATTGATGGAATTACATCATTTACAACATCACCACTAAGATGGGCAACAATCATAGGAACAGTAATATCTTTTGTTGCGTTTATATATATGATATTTGTAATAATAAAAACACTAGTAACAGGAATTGATGTACCTGGTTATGCTTCACTAATGGTAGTGATATTGTTTTTAGGAGGAATTCAATTAATATTTTTAGGCTTTATAGGAGAGTATTTAGGAAGAACATTTAATGAAAGCAAACATAGACCATTGTACTTTATTGAAAGATATAATGAAACAAAAGAAACAAATGAACATTTAAACAAATAAAAAAAGTGGCAAAGCCACTTTTTTTATTTATAAATCATATAATCAATTTCAGGGAATATGCAGTCTTTTTTTGCAATATCTTTTAGGAAATCTACATATTCATCATCAATTTTATTATTTACAAGACCGTCATAAAGTTTATTAAATCTACCAACATGGTCTTTAATACGTTTTTTAGCATAGTCTACCATTGTTCCATTTGTAATAATAAATAACCAGTCACTACTTTGTGCTAACAATACTTCTCTAGCACACTGATTTAAAGCTTTTTTCTTTATCTTATCTTTTTCATTAGGAAATTTATTTGCAAGTTCAACCATTTTATTGCCAATATCATGTAGATATTTGTGAGCATAGTCATTTGTTTGATTTAACCAAACTTCACTATAACCATTAGCGCCCCAACTAGAACGACAAGGTGTACACACTTGCATAAATGGGTATTTATCAATATATTCACTAGGAGTAATCAATTTAAAATTACATTTATCATAGTAAATTTTTTTAAACAAAACATATAACCAATCTGGACCTTCATACCACCAATGTCCATAAAGTTCTGCATCATAAGGACAAGTAATAATAGGAGGGTTAGAAGTTAATTTTGAAAGCTCATTAATTTGTTTAACTCTGCTATCAAAGAAATGACCAGCTTGTTTTTCAACACTATCTTGAGCCCATTGTAAATTATAATAATCTTTTTCACAATCTTTACCAGTGATTCTATAATATTTTATACCAGTATGAACTCTAGCACCATTTGAAGCTATATAAGGCTTAATATAATCATAAGGAGCATCATAGCCAATATCCCTATAAAACTCTCTATAATTAAAGTCACCAGGGTAGCCATTTATAGAGCTCCATACTTGTCTTGAAGACTCTATATCTCTACCAAAAGCAATAATCCCTTCAGGAGATATAATTGGTGCAAATGTACCATAAACAGGGGTAGGGTTAGCATATAATATGCCATGAGTTTCTGTAATTATATACTTAATTCCAAATTCTTTTAAATACTTGTCAGCCTCAGGAATATATCCACACTCAGGAAGCCATATTCCATTTGGAGTTTTGCCAAAATATTTTTTATATGTTTGAACACCAACAGCTATTTGAGCTCTAACTGTTTTTTCATTTACATATAATATAGGGAAATATCCATGCGTTGCACCACAAGTGATAATTTCTAAAACACCAATATCTTGAAAATGCTTAAAAGCTTGAATCAAATTACAATTATATACATCTTTAAATAAATGCAAGTCATTAGAATATCTATTAAAATAATAATTAGCAAGCTCATTTTCTTTTTTATTATTTTTAGTTCTTTCAATTTCTTTTTTTGCAAGTTCAATATGAGTATTTAGATATTTTATATATCTTTTTTGTAAAAGCTTATTATCAAACATATTTAAAAGAGGAGGAGTAAGTGACATTGTTATTCTAAAGTCAACTTGTTCCTTCTCTAACTTTCCAAAGTTTGTTAATAAAGGTAAATATGTTTCAGAAATAGCTTCATATAACCATTGCTCTTCTAGGTAGTCTTCACTTTCTGGGTGATGTATAAAAGGCAAATGAGCATGTAATATAAAACTAACATAACCTTTTTCTTTAGTCATATTTTCTCCAATTCTAAGAAGACATTTTTGAAGATGTTAAATGAGAATTTAACTTGTCTTCTATTAATTCATTTTTATAAACCTCTTTATACAAGTCATAAATATTGTAAATTTTACCAACATTACTCATAAAAGACAAAGAAGAGGTATCAACAGATTTAATTTCATTAGTCTTTACATTTTTAAAAAATACATTTTTCCCAAAACTATCAAACAATATATGATCATTAGGTGTTTGTAAATTATTAGAAGAAGTAATATAAACAGCTTCTTGACTAACATTAGCATTTTTATGCTTTCTAAATAAAACCACATCATATTTACAATCACTATCTGGAATACTAATATACCAACTGTTAGCATAATCATTTATTTCTATTTCAAAAGAATAATTTTTAGTTATATTAGTAACTTTAAGGTATGGAAATGTGGTATCAAAAAAGTCTTCACCATATTTTTGCATATAAAGTTTTTTGTCTTCCTTAGATATATCCCAATACACAAATAAAACGGTGGGGGTTTGAGCTAAGATTTTAACAATTGTTTGATCATACAAATTAGGCAAGTCATAATATTCTACAATAGGTTGTTTCTTTCTGGTTGCCTTTTTTGTAGTATTTTTGCTAGAAACTGTACTCTTTTTTGTAGTACTATTTTTTTTATTAGAAGTAGCTGAGCTTGACTTAGAAGCTGTTTTTTTGCTACTATTTTTCTTTTCTTTAACTATTTTATCTTTGGCTTCCTTTGGCATTTTTTCCTCCACTTATATTTTAAACATTTATATCTATATTATACTATATCAAAATGTAAATAAATTCAAGAGAAAACATTAAAAAATATTAATAAATTTTGTAAAAAAATGTTTACTTTTGTTACAAAATTATATACAATAAAGAAAATATAAAGTCAAAAGAAAAATAAGAAAAAGGAGTAAAATTCCAATGAAAATTTTAATGTTAACATGGGAATATCCACCAAGAATAGTAGGCGGAATTGCTAGAGTGGTGCACGATCTATCAAAAAGAATGATAAAAGATGGCCATGAAGTAACTGTAATTACATATAAAGAAGGAGACTTACCAGAATATGAAAATGATAAAGGGGTAGAGGTATATCGTGTAGAAAACTATATGATACATCCAAACAATTTTATAGACTGGGTATTACAGTTAAATTTTAATATGGTTGCCAAAGCAACAGAGTTAATGAATAAAAATGGAAAATTTGATGTTATACATGCACATGACTGGCTAGTAGCATCTAGTGCTAAAACACTAAAACAATCATTTGAAATACCATTAGTAGCTACAATCCATGCAACAGAATCAGGAAGAAATTCAGGCATTCATAATGAAACACAAAGATATATAAATGATATAGAGTGGCTGCTAACTTATGAAGCAACAGAAGTAATAGTTAACAGCAATTTTATGAAAGGTCATGTACAAAGCTTATTTGGTCTTCCTTTTGATAAAATAAACGTTATTCCAAATGGAATAAACTTAACAAACTTTAATGGAATAGAAAGAGATTATGACTTTAGAAGACAATATGCAATGGACAATGAAAAAATTATTTTGTACATTGGAAGGTTAGTATATGAAAAAGGAATTCAGCATTTAATTTCTGCAATGCCTAAAATAATACAAGGATATAATGATGTAAAATTAGTAATTGCAGGTAAGGGCGGAATGCTAGATGACCTAAAAGCACAGGCAGAGGCAATGGGCATTGCAAATAAAGTATACTTTACTGGGTACCTAAATGCAAAACAAGTGCAAAAAATATATAAATGTGCTGATGTTGCAGTATTTCCAAGTACATATGAACCTTTTGGAATTGTGGCATTAGAGGGAATGCTTGCAGGAGTACCAACAGTTGTTTCAGATGTTGGAGGACTAAACGAAATAGTAGACCATGGAGTAAACGGAATGAAAAGTTATGCAGGAAACCCAAACTCAATAGCTGATTCAGTTTTATCAATATTATATGATAAACAATTAGCTGCTAATATGGCCAAAAAAGCTAAACAAAAAGTAAAAGAAGAATTTAATTGGACTAAAATTGCACAAGATACACATTATATATATGAAAAAGCTATTTGTAAAACTGTTGCAGAAAAACAAAAACAAGAAATTGCACAAGAAAATGCCCAAAAAGCTAAAAAGGCAGATAATACAGAAACAGAAATTACAAATTTACTTAGCTTTCAAAAGAAACATGCTTATGCATAAAATGTTAGAAAGGAGCTAAATTAATTATGCAAGTATATGATACAGCAAATCGTTTAGCACAAGAGATAAGAGATTCTGAAGAATACAAATTATATAAAGCAAGAAAAGATGAAATACAAAACGACCCAGAGAAAAAGAAAAAAGTAGAAGAATTTGAAAAATTGAGATATGAAGTTCAATTAATGGCATACACAGGTGAAGCAAAAGATGAAGAAAAAAACAAAAAGCTAGAAGAAATGTATATGACCTTAGTTGAAAATAAAGAAATTAAAGAATACTTTGATTTAGAAGTAAAATTCAATATAATGATAGCTGACGTGAACAAAATAATTGCAGAAGCAATAAAAGATGTTTTATAAAAAATTAATTAATGTCGTTAAGGAAGCTCTAAAAAGCTTTTTTAACGACGATTTTATTTTAGAGGAGGTTTTTGAAATATGGAGTACATTTTAATAATTATTATATGTGCAATTACTTTAGTAATTTTAAAATTTGCATGGAATATAAAGTTAAGTGATATTAAAATACTAAAAAAAATAGGATATAATGAAAGCCTAAATGAAATAACTAATAAGCTACCAGAAAATAAAGAAATTTGTAAACACATTTTAAAAATAGTCAATAATGAAAATGTGAAAATTGAAGAAAGCGAAAACAATCAAGCAAGTTTATATGTTGCAGTTTCAAATTCTATTATAATAGCAAATATAAAAAATACATTTACAAGAGTTCAAACAATAGCACATGAATGTTTACATTCTATTCAAAATAGAAGAACACTGCTTTTTAACTTTATATTTTCAAACATATATCAGCTTTACTTTTTGATAATATGTGCTTTAACTATATTTAAACTAAATCAATATATAATGTTAAACTTATTTATACTAACAACTCTAAGTGCTATATATTATGCAATTAGGTCTTACCTAGAAATGGATGCAATGACTAAAGCAAAACCATTAGCAAATGAATATATAACTCAAGAAGGAGTTTTAAGCAGTGAAGAAAAAAATAGAATATTAGATAATTATGAAACTATAAATAATATAGGAATAAAACTAACAAATTATACACTAATACTAAAATGTATTATTAAAATAATAGTTTATATGGTAATATGTGTTATATTTGCGTAAGTATAAATAAAACAGTAAAAAAATTAAAATATAATAGCATTATTTATTATAATATGATAAAATATAAGCGAAAATACGAAAAGGAAATCAAATAACATGGTTGATAGAATTGATAAAAACAATTACTACTTAGACATAGCAAAATCAGTTGCTGAAAGAAGTACCTGCTTAAGAAAAAAGGTAGGGTGTGTTGTAGTAAATAATGATGAAATTATATCTACTGGGTATAATGGTGCACCAAGAGGTAGAAAAAACTGTATTGATATAGGATACTGTACTAAGAAAAAGTGCTTTCCTGATATAAGGCATGGAGGCTATGATGCATGCAGAAGTGTTCATGCAGAACAAAATGCCATAATTAGTGCAAGCAGAAAAGAAATGATTGGCGGAACTTTATATTTGTCATTGTATAGAACAGAAACAGAAGAATATGACCAAGGAGCTAATTCATGCCAAATGTGCAGAAAACTTATAATAAATAGTGGAATAAAAAAGGTTATAGTAAGAACTAGCAATACAGAATATATTGAAGTTGATGTTGATGAGTGGATTCAAAATGATGATTTATTAGAAGGAAAACTTACATACTAATTTGCAATATATAATAATATAGTAACTTTAACAAATCAAGAAAGGAATGGGAAAATGAGTAAACCAACAGTTGCAATTATAGGAAGACCAAATGTAGGAAAATCTACATTTTTTAACTATGTAGTTGGAAAAAGAATATCAATAGTTGAAGATACACCAGGAGTTACAAGAGATAGAGTTTATGCTGATGCAAATTGGAGAGGTAGAAACTTTACTTTAGTAGATACAGGTGGTATTGAACCAGAGTCAGATGATATTATTCTTTCTCAAATGCGTAGACAAGCAGATATGGCTGTTGAAATTGCAGATGTAATTTTATTTATAACAGATATAAAACAAGGAGTTACAGCAGCAGACCATGATATTGCATTAATGCTTAAAAAATCAAAAAAGCCAATTATTTTAATATGTAATAAATCTGATAAGTTTGGAAAAGTACCAGATGAATTATATGAATTTTACAATTTAGGTTTAGGAGATCCATATGAGGTATCTTCAGTAAATGCAAAAGGTATAGGAGATGTACTTGATGCTATTTATGAAAAACTTCCACCTAAGAATGAAGACGAGGAAGATATAGACGTAATAAAAGTAGCGATTATAGGAAAACCAAATGTAGGTAAATCTTCATTAGTAAATAAAATACTTGGAGAAAATAGAGTAATTGTAAGTGATATTGCAGGAACTACTAGAGATGCAATTGACTCTGAGTTTCAAAATGAATTCGGAAAATATGTATTTATTGATACAGCTGGAATTCGTAGAAAAAGCAAAGTTAATGATAATCTAGAAAAATATAGTGTTATGAGAAGCTTACTAGCAGTAGAAAGAGCAGACGTATGTATTTTAATGTTAGATGCTAATGAAGGAGTAACTGCACAAGATGCCAAAATTGCTGGTGAAGCACATGAAGCTGGCAAAGGAATTATAATTGTTGTTAATAAATGGGATGAAGTAGAAAAAGACAACCAAACAATGGAAAACTACAAAAAAGACGTATACAACAAATTATCATATTTGTCATATGCACCAATAATGTTTATATCAGCTAAAACAGGACAAAGAGTAAATAAACTATATGAAATGATAAATATGGTTGCAAGCCAAAATGCATTAAGAGTATCTACTGCTGTATTAAATGATGTATTAAGTGAAGCAGTAACAATTGTACAACCACCAACAGACAAAGGCAAAAGATTAAAAATATTTTATATGACACAAGCTACTACAAAACCACCTACATTTGTGGTATTTGTAAATGATAAAGAATTATTCCATTTTTCTTATGAAAGATATTTGGTAAACCAAATTAGAAAAGAGTTTGGGCTAACAGGTACACCAATAAGAATGATTGTAAGAGAAAAAGGAGAAAAAGAGTAACAAAGGAGAGTGATTTGAATGGCAACATATATAATAGTTGCATTAATTGCATATTTTATAGGAAGTATAAATTTTTCAATTATACTTAGCAAAAAAATGGCAGGATTTGATATAAGAGAAAAGGGAAGCGGAAATGCAGGAACTACCAATATGCTAAGAGCTGTTGGTAAAAAAGCAGCAGTCATAACACTAATTTGCGATATATTAAAAGGAATAGTATCAATTTTAATAGCAGTTCTAGCAGGAAAAATAGTTAAGAATCTAGACAATGCATTACTAGTACAATTAGCAGGAATATGTGTAATAATAGGACACACATTTCCAATATTCTTTAAATTTAAAGGTGGAAAAGGAATTGCTACATCATTAGGTGTTTTATTAATGGTTAACTGGCAAATAGGTTTAATTTGTTTAGTATTTGCACTACTTTTAATAGCATTAACTAAAATGGTTTCAGTTGGTTCACTTGCAGCAGGAATACTTTTTCCAGTATTAGTAGCTTTTATAGACCAAAATTATATTGTACCAACAAGCAATAGCAACTGGAGCTATTTAATATTTAGCATTATTATAGCTTTACTAGTTATATTTAACCATAGAGAAAATATACAAAGAATTCTTAATGGAACAGAAAATAAGTTAAGCTTTAAGTAAAGACTTAAAGAAAGGAGAAATTAAAAGATGAAAAATATTTGTATAATTGGAAGTGGAAGCTGGGGTTGTGCATTAGCAATTCATGCTGCTAAAATGGGACACAATGTAAAAATATGGTCATTTGCAAAAGAAGAAGCAGACCTAATTAACAATGAAAGAAAGTGCATGTTTTTACCAATGGCAACTATGCCAGATAATATATACTGCACAACAGACATAAAAGAAGCAGTAGATGGATCAGACATAATACTACATGTTACACCATCAAAATTTTTTAGAACAACATTAAAACAATATAAAGATTATATTACAAACCAACCAGTTGTTATATGCTCTAAGGGGTTTGAACTAGCAACATTATCAACATTAAATGATGTGGCTGAGCAAGAAATACCTAATGTTAAAATAGGAGCTTTTTCAGGACCAAGTCATGCAGAAGAAGTTTCATTAGAAATTCCTACTGCAATTGTGGCAGCATCAAAATATTATGATGTTCAATATTTAATACAAGATACATTCATGAACGAAAATATGAGAGTATATACAAGCAATGATATACAAGGAGTAGAACTAGGAGGAGCATTAAAAAATATAATTGCGTTTTGTGCAGGAATAATATCAGAGCTTAACTTAGGAGATAACACTTTTGCAGCATTAATATCAAGAGGACTAACAGAACTTGCAAGGCTAGGTGTAGCAATGGGAGGAGAATACAACACTTTTTATGGTTTATCAGGCTTAGGAGACTTGATTGTAACTTGCATGAGTGAACATAGTAGAAACAGAAAAGCTGGTAAATGTATAGGAAAAGGCCTTACTTTAGACGAAACCAGAAAAGAAGTAGGAATGACTATTGAGAGTGTAGATAATATTGAAGCGGCATATAAATTAGCACAAAAATATAATATTGAAATGCCAATAGTAAATGCAGTTTATGATATTTTATATAATGGTTTGGAACCTAGAAAAGCAGTAACAAAATTAATGACACGTGAAAAAAAGGCTGAATGATATAGGAGTAATAACATTATGAGGTTAGTTGTACAAAGAGTAAAAAATTCAAATGTAGTTGTAAATGAAGAAACAATTGGGCAAATAGAACAAGGCTTTATGGTGCTAATCGGAGTAGCACCAACAGATACAAAAGCAACAGTGGACTTTTTAGTTAAAAAATTAATTAACTTAAGAGTATTTGAAGATGAAAATGGAAAAATGAACTTATCAATAAAAGACATAAACGGAGAATTATTACTAATATCTCAATTTACACTTTATGCAGACACAAATAGTGGAAACAGGCCTAGTTTTATAAATGCTGCAAAACCAGATTTGGCAAATGAACTTTATGAATATTTTATACAACAATGCAAAAATCAAAAAGTAAAAAAAGTAGCAACAGGCAAGTTTGCAGCAAATATGCAAGTAACATTACAAAATGATGGACCAGTAACAATAATATTAGAAAAAGAATAAAATGGCATTTATTTGCCATTTTATTTTTTTATTAAATTTTCTAAAATTTGAACAGCATTACTAGCAGCACCTTTTCTTAAATTATCAGCAACTACCCATAAATTAACACCAGAATCAACACTAAAATCTCTTCGAATTCTACCAATAAATACATTATCTTTATTATTAGCATCCAAAGTAGTAGGGTAATCATCTATATTTTCTTTTACAACAATACCAGGAGAATGTTTTAATATTTGTTTCAATTCATTAATATCAATGTCTTTTTCAAATTCTACATTTATAACTTCACTATGACTATTTAATACAGGAACCCTTACAGTAGTTGCAGTTATTTTTAAGTTTGGCTTTCCTAAAATTTTTCTAGTTTCGTTTATCATTTTCTCTTCTTCCTTAGTAGAACCATTATCTAAAAATACATCAATATGAGGAATACAATTACTAAAAATAGGAATATTAAATTTTTGTAATTCATAAGTTTGCTTTTGATTTTCTAAAACAGATAATGTGTTATCAAAATTTTGTATTCCAAATTTTAAATCTTCTACACCTTTATAGCCAGCGCCAGAAACAGCTTGATATGTACTATATATTATTCTTTTTATACTATATTTAACATCTAAAGGTTTTAAGGCAACAACAGCCTGTATAGTGGAACAATTTGGGTTTGCAATAATCCCATTATTCTTGTAAACTTCATCAAAGTTAACCTCAGGAACAATTAAAGGAACATCATTATTCATTCTAAAACAACTACTGTTATCAATAACTGTACAACCATTTGAAACTGCAATTGGAGCAAATTGCCTAGCTACATTTGCACCAGCAGAAAAAATAGCAAAATCAAATCCAAAATCAAAAGAATCATCTTTCAACTCTTGAACTACATAAGTTTTACCTAACAAATTAATTTCTTTTCCAGCAGATTTACTAGATGCAAAAAAGGCATAATAATTAATAGGTAAATTTTTTTCTTCTAAAACTTTAATAATTGTTTGGCCAACAAGACCAGTTGCACCAACAACTGCTAATTTAACATTATTCATAAAATTCCTTCTTTCATATAAAATTTATGAATAAAAAAACAAAAAAATTCTTAAATTAATAAGGATATCTTTCAAACAAATATCTAATAATATCATCTGCATTATTTTTAGTTACATTTATAAAAACATCTTTATCTAAGCTAACCCACATATTTATTTTATAATCATTTTCTATTAGAGCACTAATAATATCAGCAATTTCAACAGGATTTTCATAATCTTTTTGCCATAACAAATCATCATCAATAGAAAAACTATTTTTATAAAAATGCTGTAAAAACTTTAAGATCTCACCAGGTTGTGTGCTATACAATTTAACGATTGCATTCATAAAAATTCTCCTTCATATTTAGTATAAAAAAAATAAAAATAATTATACTTAGAATAAAAGGCAATTTTTTGCAAATAATATATGTAAAACATTTAAAAGGATGAAAACTATGAAAAAAATAATAATAGTTATAATTATTACACTAATTGCAATTATTGCAATTTTGACATCATTAGTTACTTATACCAATGGAAGCAATGAAAAATACAATCTTGAAGATAAAGTAACTCAAGAATTAATGTATTTAAACCAATATTTTGTGGCAATGCTTGGAGACTTTAATAGCTTAAGTATTGGAGATAATAGATTACAAGAAACTGAGCCTAAGATTCAAACAAATATAAATACAAATCTAAGTGACCAAGTAGACAAAAAACAAGATTCTCAAACAAATGATAATTTACAGCAAAATAGCAAAGTCGAAGACAAAACAGACACAGTCCAAAATGGAATATTAAAAAATAACGGTAAATATGATGCTAAATGGGAAAAAATTAAAACTGAGATAGAGCAAATATATCAAGTTTGGAACACAGTAAGTATTGATTTATATAGCTTAAATATTGACAGTAATTCAATATTGGCCTTTAATGATGGGCTTAATAAAGCAACTCAGGCTGTAAAAAAACAAGACAAAACAAATGCAATTAATGAAATAACAGGTATATATGGAAAAATATTAGATTATAGAAAAGCATATGACAAAAATACTAGAGAAACAGACCTATTAACAATTCAATATAATTCGGTATCTGCATATGCAGACGTAACAAATGGAAAATGGAGTGATGCAAATTTAAAACTTGCAAATGCGGAAAAACTATTTTCAAATTTATTAAATACATTAACAAATGACTATACAAATCAAGCGACAATGAGTCAATGCTATATATCAATAAATGAGCTAAAAAAAGCAGTAAATTTACAAGATAAAGAAATATTTTTTATAGAATATAGAAACTTAATGAGCAAAATGGAAATTATAGTAACATAAAAAATATAATGATTTCACAAATTGGTCACAATTGTATGATATATATTAATAAGTAAATTATTTAGGAGGTAATTAATTATGAACAAAGAAGAAAGAAAACAAAAAATGGAAGAATTTAATGCAAAAATGAAAGAACTAAATGCAAAAATTAAAGATGGAACAGATACAGTAATAATAGCAGGAATGGAAGCAAAAGATACATTATCAGAAAAAATGAAAGATGCACAAAGTGGACTAGAAGCTGCAAAAGAGCAATGCAGAATTGCATCAGAAAGAGGAAAAAGCAAAATTTCAAGTGAACTATTAAGAGCTCAAATGAACTTTAATGTTGCAAAAGAAAACATTCAAGAAAGAAAAGAAGCTCATGATAAAGAAAAATTATCAAAATACATCGATAATGAATTAGAATATGCAGAACAATGTGTAACACTATCATTACTTGCAGCAGAAGAAGCAAAAGTTGCTTTCTTAGAAGCAGTTGATGCTCAAAAAGAATATGATGAAAAATACGGAGAAGAATAATATAATAAAAAGCCTGTCAATTTTATATTGGCAGGTTTTTATAATGAAAAAATGTTACAATAAAATTGCAAATTTATTTCAAATGTGCTAAAATATAACACATAAGGGGTTGAAAATTATGGGATTATTTGACATATTTAGAAAAAAAGAAGCAAAAGAAGAAACAGAAAATAAAAAAGATAAAGACTATGATGTAAAATATCTTGAAACTGATGAAGGAAGACTACAAGTAGATTTCTATGACAAAGTTGGAAAATTAGGTCAACTTTATGATACTACAAGACTAGTTATGGATAATAAATCAGTAAACCTTGCAAACCAAGAAGTACAAAATTGCATGGTTTCATGGTATAATCAAGATGATATTGTATTTTTTAATCCTAATAAACAAAACGAAAGCCGTAATGCAAAAGACTATACTGGAGTTTTAGCACAAATTGATTCTGAGTTATTAAAAAATGATGAGGAATATTGTAAAGCAGTAATGATGGGCTTATTGAATAAAGCAAGAGTAACAAGATATATTCAAGAAGGCTTAAATGATGATATGCCTGAGCGCCCTTGCGGAAATTATATAGGCGGTATACAAAAAACAGAAAAAGGCTATACTAAAATTTTTTCATTGTCAGTAGGAAAAGCAGCTCACAATTCAGATCAAATGGTAAAACGCAGAAAGGAACACAGAGCAAAAGTTGAACAAAGAAAACAAAAAGCAATAGCAGAGAAAAAAGCTTTAATTCAACAACTACAAAATGAAATAGACGAAATGTCTAAATAAAAAGTTAAAAGAATAAGAATAGTAAAACATTGAACTTTTAATTAAAATGTAGTATAATAAAAAAGTAGTAAGTTGGATAGTCGCGTATAGCAAAGCCGAAAGGCTGCGTACGAGGAAAGTCTGGGCTCCATAGAGTAATGATGCTGGATAACGTCCAGTGAGGGTAACCTTAAGGAAAGTGCAACAGAAAATAACCGCTGTATTATACAGTAAGGGTGAAAAGGCAGGGTAAGAGCCTACCGCTAATATGGTGACATATTAGGCAGTGTAAACCCCATCTGGAGCAACACCGAGCAGGAAGGCTAAGACTACTCGTCATCTTCCGATTTGGTGGCATGAGACTTATAGTAATATAAGTAGTAGATAAATGACTATCTTAAATGACAGAACCCGGCTTATAGATTTACTATATTAAATGAAGAATGCGTAGGTAAGTGCCTACGCATTTTCTATTGTATAAGGTTAAGTTACTTTGGGCTGTGTGGGTTGCAAAGCAATCCTACACATGTGGCGAAGCCACTTTTCTTATAAGTTTATTTAAGTCTTCAGGAATATTTGCAATATATTTTACTTTTTGCTTTGAGAGTGGGTGTATAAACTCAACTTCATAAGCATGTAAAGCCTGTCTACTTACTAAATTTGAGCTTGTACCATATAAGGTATCACCTAATAAACTATGACCTAAATAAGCAAAATGAACACGAATTTGGTGAGTTCTACCAGTTTCTAAAATACATTCAACTATGTCAAAATTAGGTTTTCTTTTTATAACTTTATAATGAGTAATAGCAATATTACCAGTTTCACTAACACACCTTTCAATAATACTGCCATCTTTTCTAGCAATAGGAGCACTTATAGTTCCTTCAAGATTTTCTAAATTGCCATTAACAACAGCAATATACTTTTTTATAAACTCTTTAGACTTCATTTGTTTAACCAGACACTCTTGAATATACTCATTTTTAGCAAATATAACAATGCCAGAAGTATCTTTATCAAGTCTATTAACAGGTCTAATTTTCTTTCTTAAACCAATTTGATTAAAATAAAAAGCAATTCCATTAGAAAGACTATCTGTGTAATGATCCATAGAAGGGTGAACAGGAATACCAGTATTTTTGCTCACAACTATATAGGCTTCATCTTCATATATAATGTTAAGTGACATCTCAGTAGGTACAATATTTGAGTTATCTTCTTCATAATCTAGGTAACATTCAATTAAATCATTTTCGAAAACTGGATGATTCACAGAAGTAACATTACCATTCAAATAAATTTTATCTAATTTTTTCAACTTTAATAAAAGCCTGTCAGACATAGAAAACTCTGCCTTCAAGACCTCTTTAACATTAGAATATTTACTTGAATTCATGTATGTTAACTTCATAATTATTTCTTTCTACTTTCAAGAATATAGCTTGCTTCTAAATCAGCTTCATGTAAAGCTAAAGCAAGAGGATATCTTTCATAAACAGTACTAATAGTATTATATAATTCCTTTGGCTCTGTAAATCCCATATGCCAGCGAATACAATACATTTCTTCTAAAGTTAAGTCAATAAATTTAGTAATCATCATTACAGACTTTTCACCATGACCATATGGAATAGTATCATTAACTGTATAATATGGCTCTTTTACCCAAATACCATCTTCATTTTTCTTGTTACGATAATCAACTGTATAATAATTTGCTTTGCAAAAATCATGTAACAAAGTAATTAAAATAATTGTCTCATCAGATGCTTTAACAACATCACTATATGGCTTGTGTGACAATTTTTCTTTTAATAAATGATAAACATTCAAACTATGCTCTAATAAACCACCTTCATGGTTACCATGGAATCTTGTACTAGCAGGAGCTTTAAAAAAGTCGGTTTTTTCCATATATGCAAGTAATTTATCCATACCTTCTCTTTGAACAGATTGTAATAATAATAAAAATTCTTCTTTCATAATATTCCCCCTAAAATAAATTTGGTGCGAATAGTGGGACTTGAACCCACACGCAATACTGCACACGCCCCTCAAACGTGCCTGTCTGCCAGTTCCAGCATATTCGCATGAACATTGCAATTATATACTAAAATTCGACATAATGCTAGACTATTTTAAATGATTTTTTAAAATGTAAAGTAGTATAGAATAAAACATAAAACTTTCAATAAAAGTATTATTAATACTAGCAGGAGTGACATTAAATGCACTGTTTAATGAGAATGGTATATTAACTAAATCAAGAGATGCAGGAAATATAATGGAAGACGCTAAAAAAAGCGACCTAAATGCAATGAATGATATAACGACAGAGGTGACATATAGCGGCACAAGGGGAAATGGAGCTGTATACTTTTCGATTTAGCTGGAAATGTATGGAAGTGGACAATGGAAACCTTTCCAAAAACTAACAGAGTTACTAGGGGAGGAAATTGCTATAATAGTGGTTCTGAAAAAGCAGCTTTTAGTTTTTATACATACTATCCAACAACAAGTTTAGGAAGTGTGGGATTTCGCCCAGTTTTGTATTTATAATTATTTTTCATCTGGAGGGTGCAAGAAATTTTGTGTAAAAAATAAAAGTTAAAAAACACTTCCTTATAGTACCATTAAACTCCTACTTGACTAATTTTACCAATTAAGTTTATAATATATTCATATAAAACTTATCCTAGAAAGGAATTGATGCAGATGAAAATACTAGCAGTTGGAGACATAGTAGGAGAAAATGGGCTAGATAAATTAAAACAAATATTACCCAAATTAAAAGAAGAAGCACAAATAGATTTTGTAATAGTAAATGCAGAAAATGTTGCAGGAGGAATGGGAATTACAATAAAAAATTGGAATGAACTATTAAAACTACCAATAGATGTAATTACAATGGGAAACCACACTTGGGCTAAAAAAGATATTTTTCAGTTTATAGACCATAATAAACTAATTAGACCAGCAAACTATTCTAAAGGCATACCAGGGAAAGGGTATACAATATGCAATTGTAAAGGCAAAAATATTGCAGTTATGAACTTAATTGGAAGAACTGACATGAATGTATTATCAGAAAATCCATTCACTGTTGCAGAAAACCTAGTTGAAAAGCTATCAAAAGAAGCTGATATAATAGTACTAGACTTTCATGCGGAAGCAACAGCAGAAAAAATTGCTATGAGATATTTTCTAGATGGAAAAGTAAATATAATATTTGGAACACATACACATGTACAAACAGCAGATGAACAAATAACAAAAAAAGGAACAGCATACATAACAGATTTAGGGATGACAGGTCCAGTAAATTCTGTTATAGGAATGGGAGTAACAGAATCTGTCAAAAGGTTTGTTACGTCACTACCTGAAAGATATAAATTGGCAGAAGGAGCCTGTATGCTAAATGGATGTATATTTGAATTAAATGATCAAAATGGAAAAACAGAAAAAATTGAAAGAGTTATTATTAAGTAATAATATTGCAGAAAATTCGACAAAACAAATGACAAATAATGTAAAAATATGAAAGAAAAAACTTCCACTTTTTTCCAAAAACTACTAGACAAAATATGGAAATTGTAATATAACTATAACTGTTCACAGAACAAAAAATAAAAATTTAGGAGGCAAAAATGGAAGTTTTAAAAATCTCATCAAAATCAAATCCAAACTCAGTTGCAGGAGCAATAGCAGGTTTGGTAAAGGAATCAAATAAAGCAGAAATGCAAGCAATTGGGGCAGGAGCATTAAATCAAGCAGTTAAAGCTGTTGCAATAGCAAGAGGCTTTGTAGCACCGGCAGGAGTGGATTTGGTATGTATACCAGCATTTGCAGAGGTAGAAGTTGAAGGAGAAGACAGAACAGGCATTAAGCTAATAGTTGAATCAAGAAAATAATTTAGTTTAAAATTAAATTTATATAGGGGCACAGAAATATATTTAAGTATATTTTTGTGCTTTTTGTTTTAAATCATTGAAAAAGACTAAAATGTATTATACAATTAGGTGGCAAAAGGAGAGTGCATAATGAAGCTAAAGTCATTAAAAATTATAATTGTAATATTTATATTATTAATAATAGCTGGAGTAGTATATGGAATAACGTATAATAAAAAAGATGAACAGCCAGAAAACAAAGAGATATCATATCAAACAGTAGATATGGTTACAAATATAAGGCTTGGAATCTCAAATTTAGACAACATACATCCATATATAACAAACAACCAAGAAGCTATTTATATAGATCAGCTTATATTTGAACCACTACTTAGCATAACAGAAGACTATCAAGTGTCAAACTGCCTAGCCAAAGAATGGTCAAAAATTGATAATAAAACATATGTAATTAAATTAAATGATAATGTGATGTGGCATGATAATAGTAAGTTTACAGCAGAAGATGTTAAATTTTCTGTAACTAAACTACAAAGCCAAACTGAGTCAGTATATTATTCTAATGTTAAAAATATAAAAAATGTAGAAGTTATAGATGAATATACTGTTAGAATTGAATTAAAACAAGAAGAAGCATTTTTTGAATATAACTTAATATTTCCTATAATATCTTCAAAACAATATAAAACAACAAATATAAATAGCTCAAAAGTAATACCACTAGGTACAGGAAAATATAAAATTTCTAAAATACAAGAAGATAAAATTGAGCTAATTAAAAATGAAAATTGGAGAGATATAAATGCTGAAAATTCTAACATAAAAACAATATATATTAATTTATATGATAATAGAGGTAAAGAATACAATGCATTTAAGCTAGGAAGTATTGACCTTATATATACAAGCAATAAAAATGCAGAAAAATATATAGGCAGTATGGGCTATAACCAGAAACTATATGCAAATAGAGAATATGACTATATAGGCTTAAATTGCCAAAATACCATATTGCAATATCAAGAGGTAAGACAAGCTATTAGCAAAGTTATTAATAAAGACAAAATAGTAACATCAACTTTGGAAAATAAAGTTACTGTCGCAAACTATCCACTAATAAATAATAGTTACTTATTAAAAGACATGGAAAATTCAAATAAAGTTAATACAGAAAAAGCAAAAGAGATTTTACAAAATGCTGGGTGGAAATATGAATATGGAATTTGGCAAAAAGAGATAGATGGAATTACTAAAACAATAAATATTGACTTAGTTGTAAGTAATAGCAATAGCCAAAGAGTAAAAGTTGCAGAAACAATAAAAGACCAGCTAGAAACATTTGGAATAAAAATTAATGTAAAACAAGTGACAGACTCACAATATAAAGCATACTTAAATAACAAAAACTATGAAATGATATTGACAGGTGTATATACATCAATAGCACCAGACTTAAATTACTTTTTAGGAAAAGGTAATATATGCAATTATGAAAATGAAGAAATTATATCTATGATAAATGAAATAAACAGTATTACAGACAAAGAAGGGCTAAAAGAAAGATATGCCAAAATTTTTGGAATTTGTAATGAACAAGTGCCATATATAAGCTTGTATTACAACAATGATATGGTAGCATATTCAACAGACTTAATGGGTGATGTAAACCCAAACTGTTACAGCATTTTTTATAACTTTTCTAATTGGTATAGACAATAAAAATAAAAATTATAAAAAAATACTTGACAAATAAAAATAATAATATATAATAAACACAAACAAACGTTTATGATATTTAGGAGGAATAAATAATGGGGAAAGATAATTCAGAAAAGATGAAAGCACTAGAAGCTGCATTAGGGCAAATTGAAAAACAATTTGGTAAAGGTTCTGTTATGAAATTAGGAGACTATACAGCAATGAATGTAGAAGCTATACCAACAGGGGCATTAAGCTTAGATATAGCTTTAGGAATTGGTGGTATTCCAAGAGGTAGAATTATAGAGGTATTTGGGCCAGAGTCTTCTGGTAAAACTACTTTAGCATTACACCTAATTGCAGAAGCACAAAAAATGGGCGGAGAGGCAGCTTTTATTGATGCAGAACATGCTTTAGACCCAGTTTATGCAAAACATTTAGGAGTTAATATAGATGAACTTATTGTTTCTCAACCAGACACTGGTGAGCAAGCATTAGAAATTGCAGAGGCTTTAGTTAGAAGTGGTGCGCTTGACATTATAGTTGTAGACTCAGTTGCTGCGTTAGTACCAAAAGCAGAAATTGATGGAGACATGGGAGATGCACATGTTGGTCTTCAAGCAAGGTTAATGTCACAAGCATTAAGAAAATTAGCAGGCGTAATTAACAAATCTAAATGTGTAATAGTATTTATAAATCAATTAAGAGAAAAGGTTGGAGTTATGTTTGGTAACCCAGAAACAACACCTGGTGGTAGAGCATTAAAATTCTATTCTTCAGTCAGACTAGATATTAGAAGAGTAGAAAGCTTAAAACAAGATGGTGAGGTTATAGGTAACCGTACAAGAGTAAAAGTAGTTAAAAACAAAGTAGCTCCACCATTTAGAGAGGCAGAATTTGATATAATTTATGGAAAGGGAATTTCTAAAGAAGGAAACATATTAGATGCTGCTGTTAACTTAGATATAGTAGAAAAAAGTGGTTCATGGTTTAGCTACAATGGAGATAGAATTGGTCAAGGTAGAGAAAATGTTAAAGACTATTTGGCTAAAAATCCAAAAGTAGCTCAAGAGATAGAAGGAAAAATTAGAGCAAACTATGAAAAAGCTTTTGAAAAAAGCTTAGGTGAAGAAGAAAACGACCCTGAACAAGAAACAGAACCATCAGATGATGAAGAATAATAGGTGAAAACATTGTACGACAATATAGAAGAATTTGATAAATTAAAAACTAAAGTATTAAAGTATATAATGTATAAGAAGAGAACTGAAAAAGAAGTAATTCAGAAGTTCTCTTCTTCTGTTGACCAAAACTTATTAGAAGATGTTATTGAACATTTAAAAGAAATTGGATATATAAATGACGAAAATTATATAGAAAGAGCAGTTAATGAGTTTATAGCCATAAATACATTGTCAATAAAAGAAATGCGAAATAAATTATATGCAAAAGGTCTTAGCAGTGATATAATAGACACATATTTTGATAAACATGAAGATGAAATAAAAGAATATGAATTAAAATGTGCACAAAAAATCATATTAAAAAAGCAAACTCAAATGGAAAAAGAGGAAATCGAGCAATTTTTATACAGAAAAGGTTATTTGCCAGAAACTATTAAAGAAGCATTTGAAATATTAGAATAATGGGTAATTATATGCAAAATGTATTAACATTAGAAACAAATAAATATAAAGTAAAAGTGGAAAATTTTGAAGGTCCGCTAGATTTGCTATGTCATTTAATTGACAAAAATAAAATGGATATTTGTGATATAAAAATTAGTGAAATTACAGATCAATATATAGAATACTTAAATGCTATGGAAAAGCTTAATTTAGAAATAGCAAGTGAATTTTTAATAATGGCCTCTACTTTATTATATTTAAAATCAAAAACACTTTTACCAAGTGACACCGAAGATGAAAAAGAATTAACAGAAGAAGAGCTTTTAAGAAGAATTATAGAATATAAAAAATATAAAGAAATTACTAAGAATTTAAGAGAATGTGTAGAAAACAACTCTAAAAAAATATTTAAAAATCCGGAAATAATTGAACTACCAAAACAGAAACTGGAGGCAACATATACCAAAGAAATAATTTCTGAAATGTATAAAAATATAATAGAAAAAAACGCACAAAAACTAAATCAAAATGCTAAAAACATTGAACAAATTGCAATTACAGATACATATACTGTTGAAAGCAAACTAAAAATAATGTTTAAAGAGCTTATTAGAAGTAAAAAGTTTGTTTTTAATAAATTATTTCCAACAGCAAAATGCAACAGAAAAGAGCTAATGACAGCATTTTCTGGGCTTTTAGAATTGTCTAGAAGAAGCAAAGTAATTACACAACAAGAAGAGCTTTTTGGAGATATTACAGTAGAAAAGGCTAAGAAAACTGTTTAAAAATATAAAAAATGGAAAAACTAATATCAAATAACTTCAAAAAAGGAGTTTATAATGGTATTAGTTTTAATTTTGCTTGGAATATTTATATTACTAATAATAACACTGATTTTAATAATATTATCAACATTACATATACAAATAAAAAACTTGAGTGTATCAAATATGGAACCTAAAAACAAAAATGAATATTCAATAATATTTTCGCTATATTTAGGCAATAAAATTAAATGGATATGGTATAGCCTGAACAATGACAGAGTTAGAAAAATGTACTCAAAAATGCAATTAGAAAAACTGGATTTAAAAAAATTTAGAAAAGATTTTACAGCAAAAGACTTAAAAGAATTGCCAAAATTACAACCTAAAATATCATATTTAAGTTTAGATGCAAATTTAGGAGTAGTAAGCCCAGTAGTAACTTCATTTTTAGTAGCAACAATTTCATCAGCAATATCTATAACATTGCCATATTTAGCAAAAAAATTAAAAAGAGAAAATTATATTTATAATATAAAGCCAATTTATAACAATAAAAATTTATACAAAATTAACTTAAACTGTATAATTGAAATAAAAATGGTACATATTATCAATATAATATATATGTTATTAAAGAAAGGAAGAAAGAAAAATGAGTGTTCAACAACATCCAATAGAAAACCTTATGCTTACAGCTATGAACAGCATTAGGGACATGGTAGATGTAAATACAATTATAGGAGAACCTATTGAAACTAACAACAACATAATAATAATTCCAATTTCAAAAGTTGGATTTGGTTTCGCAGCAGGAGGAAGTGAGTTTAAAGGAGAAACAATTGATGAGTATACTAAAAAAGAAAAAGAAGAGGCAATACAATATAGACTTCCTTTTGG
The DNA here is from genome assembly GCA_934122155.1 of uncultured Clostridia bacterium. Lineage (GTDB taxonomy): Bacteria > Bacillota > Clostridia > TANB77 > CAG-508 > CAG-273. The sequence continues at coordinate 52,190 of CAKOVX010000005.1, read as the reverse complement.
TGGAGGAAGTGGTGCAGGAGTTTCAATTTCACCAGTTGCTTTTTTAGTAGTTCAACAAAACAATGTTAAATTATTACCAGTAGAACATTGTTCAGCAATTGATAGATTGCTAGACTATGTACCGGACCTAATGGAAAAGGTTAATAATGCGTTAAATAAAAGCATGCAAAACAAAAAAGAAGAGATGAAAAATCAAGAAAAAATAAAAAAGCAAGTAAAAGACATATTAGAAAAAGATGAAGAGACAATACCAACTACACAAGCTAAAGCAAAACCAAAACACACAAGGGTTTCAAGACCAGAACCAATAGAATATGATTATGAGTATGATGAAACTGACGATAATGATGAGGTACAGTAAAATACATTACAGTTGTATTACAAAAAGATTAAGTTTTTATTACATAAACTTAATCTTTTATTTTGCTAGAGGAAGTATTAGTAGCTAAAGGAGGAGCAGAAGTTGTTTCGCCTATTTTGCATGACACAAAAGAGGACTGGAAAAGCTTATCAGAAGTTTGTGAACACATTAAAAAATATCCAGGCAATCATGGTAAACAAGTAATTGCAGACGGCACGTACAATGGCATTAAAACCGGAAAAACTTAAAGAAAAAGTAGAACAATTTTATAAAACAGATGTGACTGAACAAGAAAAGGTAGATAATTTTTTAAATTTAATGTTTGAAAACGAAGAAGATAAAAAAATTTATAAAGAAAGATTGGAGTCTGTAAAAGAGGCTCCAGTGTTTGTAAAAAATGAAAAAGACTTTTTACAAGGAACATTTAAAAGAGACGAGTTTAAGAAAATTAAATACCATTACAACTTAGAGAATTAATAAAAAATCACAAGAGCAAAGATTATGTTCCAAATATTGATAAAAATAAACCTATTGATGAACAAAAGTTACTAAAAAACAAGAACAATATATAAATAGCAATAATGCAGATTCAAAAGGTAATTTGACAGTTATAGAAAAGTTACCATGGTATAAAAAAATATATAATAAAATAATGAAATAATGAAATTATTTAAAAAATAATTAAAAAGGATTCTCATGGTGTACATGAGAATCTTTTTTAATCAGGCAAACATGAATCAATAAAATCAATTTTTCGACTATAATCTTTTGTTTTTTGATTGCTTTTATAAACTTCACTACGATTTCTTTGCAAGAAATTTACTAAATTATATAAATCACACCAAATTTGATTAGGACCTTCTTTTTGTACTTCATTAAAAATAAGTTGAATGCCAAAGTGCAAATGAGGAACATTTATATTGTTTACATTTTCTTTTGCACTATAACCCGTCATTCCAAGGTAACCAATAACATCACCAGCCTGCACAATCTGCCCCTCTTTAATATTTTCAACATATGGATGATTCTTTCTTAAATGAGCATAATAGTAATAACGTTTTTTGTCAAAACTACGAATACCAATCCTCCACCCACCATATTGATTCCAGCCAACAGCTTCAACAATACCTGATTCAACAGCAATAACAGGAGTACCAATATTTCCCATTAAGTCATTTCCAAAATGAACACGTTTATAGCCATAAGATCTAGAAGCACCAAAATCATCATAATGACTAAAACTATAATTTTTAGCAATAGGGCAAAATACTTTTAAACCATACTTTTCTTCAAACTTTTTTGTTGTTGAGTTTGAATCTTTTACTTCAATTTGATAATCTCCTATAAACTCGTGTAATGAAGAATCGTACCCATCAAAGTAATATTTATATAATTTCATTTTTTCAGTTAGTTCACTCATGGTTTTACCAGCTTTTAATTCAGATACTAGTTTATCTAAATCTGCTTGCTTAAATTTAGAAAAATTATTTCCATATTTGCAAGCTAAATAAGATATGAGTTCAATCCAATTGTATTTTACTGCTTCGTTCTTTTGATGAGAATTAATATCCAATTTTGAGGTTTTATCTAATACTTCATAACTTACTTTAAATTCAAACCATTTAATATAATCTTTTTTTGTTTCAGGTTGGCTGGTTTCAGGTTGTTCGCTGTAAATATATTTTTCTGTTTGACCACTAGTAGGCAAAACTGGAGCAGTAATTACAATATAACAAACCAATAAAATTATTAGTAGTGCTAATATAGTAATAGGTATTAAAATTAAACTTTTATTTATTTTAAAACTTTTAATTATCACAAAAAATTCACCAATATAAATTTATGAAAAAAACCAGAAAATATGATTGCATTTAGGGTATAAAATGATATAATGTTTATGCCACAAATTTATAAATAAATGGAGGAACACTATGAAAGACTTTTTATTTACTTCTGAGAGTGTAACAGAAGGTCATCCAGATAAATTATGTGATTTAATATCAGATAGTATTTTGGATGAATGTCTTGAACAAGACGAAAACTCAAGAGTGGCAATTGAAACCTTTGCTTCAAAAAATTTAATTACAATAGCAGGCCAAATTACCACAAATGCAAAAATTGATGCAGAAAAAATTGCAAGGGAAACAATAAAACAAATAGGCTATGACAATGAACAAACAGATATTGACTATAAAACTTGCAAAATACAAACAAATATCACAACGCAAAGTAGTGATATTGCAATGGGAGTTGACATTGGCGGAGCAGGAGATCAAGGAATTATGTTTGGCTATGCCTGTGACGAAACAGAAAGTTATATGCCATTTGCAATTGACATGGCACATAAATTAGCTAAACAATTGACAAAGGTAAGAAAAGAAAAAGTGATACCATATTTAAGACCAGACGGAAAAACACAAGTAACAGTAGAATATGAAGATGACAGGCCCAAAAGAATAGAAACAATATTAATTTCAAACCAACATTTAGCAGATGTAGATATGGCACAAATGAAACAAGATATAATTGAAAAAGTTATAAAACCAGTTATACCAGAAAAGTACATTGATGAAAACACAAAGATATATGTAAACCCAACAGGAAGATTTGTAATAGGAGGGCCTTTAGGAGACACAGGGCTTACAGGCAGAAAACTAATAGTAGATACATATGGCGGATATAGCAGACATGGTGGTGGAGCATTTTCAGGCAAAGATGCAAGCAAAGTAGATAGAAGTGCAAGCTATATGCTAAGACATATTGCTAAGAATATAGTTGCAAATGGATATGCTAAAAAATGTGAAATTCAAATATCATATGCAATAGGAATGAAACAACCATTATCTGTGTACATAAATACATTTGAAACAGCAACTATACCTGAAGAAAAAATAGTAGAATTAGTAAAAGAAAAATTTGATTTAACTCCAAATGGAATAATAGAATATTTAGATTTAAAAAGGCCAATATATAAACAGACAACAAACTATGGACATTTTGGCAAAGAAGATTTACCATGGGAAAAAATTATTAAAATTTAAACATATTAATAACAAGAAAGCGGTGAACACTTATTGAGAGGTAAACATGCAGCTACTAAAAGTAAAAATCATAAAAAAAGAACAGTGATTTTTTTTGTTGAAATAATATTTATAATTCTGCTCATCTTTTCAATTATCAAAATTAGTGAATGGATACAAAATAATCAAAAAAATAAAACCATAATACAAGAGATATCAGATGCTATTACAATTGAAGAGACAAAAAAAGAAAATGATAGTTTGAAATACAAAGTGAATTTTAGTTCTTTAAAAGAAAAAAATAAAGATACAGTTGCATGGCTGAAGGTAGAAAACAGCAATATTGAATACCCAATAGTAAAAACAAAAGATAATGATTATTATTTAACACATAATTATTATAAAGAATATAATATAGCTGGATGGCCATTTGCAGACTATAAGAATAAATTTGATGGGACAGATAAAAACTTAATTATATATGGACATAATATGCAAGACAACAGTATGTTTGGTAGTCTTAAAGATGTTATAAAACCAAAATGGTACAATAATGAAGAAAATAAATATATAACATTAATAACTGAAAAAGAAAATTCAATTTATGAAATTTTTTCTGTATATCAAATAGAAAGAGAAGACTATTATATAAAAACAGACTTTAATAAAATTGAGTTTAAAGAATTTATAAAAACATTGAAAAAAAGGAGTTTGAAAGACTTTAAAACAGAAGTAAATGAAGACAGCAATATACTAACTTTATCAACTTGTGCAAATAATGACAAATATAGAGTTGTACTTCATGCAGTAAAAATAAAATAAGCTAGCATTTGCTGGCTTATTTTTGCTTTGCAAAAATATTACAATAATATTAAAATTGTGTTACAAATAGTTAAAAAACTTGAAGCTACAATGCTATTAAGATATAATAAAAGTGTCAATAAATACATCTATTGACAAAACCAAAGAAATATAGGAGGATAAAATAAAATGAAAAAAATTGCACTATGCATTATACTCATGATGATTTTACTAATAACACCTATGGTGGTATTTGCAGAAGAGAATAATGTTGCCAAGATAGGCACAAAAGAGTATGCAACACTAGAAGAGGCGGTAGAAAATGCCAATAAAGGAGATGTAATAACAATAATTAAAGATATTACATTAGACAAATCACTAGAAATAAACGATGGAAAAGAAATTACAATAGATTTAAACAATCATATTATTTCTGCGCAAAACAAAACGGTCAGTATACAAAATGCTAAGGTCACATTAACAGGAAAAGGAACAGTAAAAGAGAACACAATGTATTATGGAGCACTTTACTTAAAAGGCTCAAACAACGAAAATGATACAAATTATACAGTTGTAAATATTGGTAAAGACGTTACACTATCAGGATGGACAGCAATATTTGTAACACCATATACTTCAAAAGGAAATCCATATGCTTATGGTGTTGTAGTTAATTGTGATGGCACAATGAATGGTCTTACAGACTCAGATGGTGGAGTAGGTTCAGGAATTTACATTAACGGACAAATAAAACACACTAAAAATGCACCAATAATTAATTTAGGTTCAACAGCTAAAATTACTGCAACAGGTAGTGGAATTTATGCAGCAGGTTTTGCAAATTGGAAAATTAATGGAGCTGAAATTGGTGGAGTAGGAGCTGGCTTAGGAATAAAAGCTGGAACATTTGATATAAAAAATGCTAACATTTATTCAAATGGAACAGATGAGAGACCAACACAAACATGGTCAAATGGAATAAATCCATCAGGCGCAGCAGTACAAATAGAATCAAATGTAGGGTATGCTAAAAACATTGATTTAAAAATAGATGGAGGTACATATACTAGTAAAAATGGTGTTGTATTTTATGAATATATGGATAAAAATACAACAGAAACAAGTATAAAATCTTTAAGAATAAATAATGTAAGTTTTGTCTCAGAAGCTAAAAAAGAAGACTTTGATTTATCAACTGTGTTTAAATCAAATGTAAAAAACTTTGTAACAAGTGGAAATTTTGAATCGGATGTAACAGACTACATTAGTGCAGGAAATGTATGCAAAAAAATTGATGGTAAATATGCTGTTGCAAAAGAAAATAACATAAAAATTGTGAATGCAACAAATGGAACAATTACAACAGATAAATCTAAAGCAATAGTTGGTGAAACTGTAACATTAACAGTAAAAGAAAATGAAGAATACAAATTAAAAACATTAACGGTATTAGATGCTAACCAAAAAGAAGTGAAAGTTGAAAACAATAAATTTACAATGCCTAATTCAGAAGTTACAATTAAAGCTGAATTTGTTAAAACTACTAAAGAGGCGGAGGTACCAGCAATTGATTCAAACAAAGAAGTTGAAAAAGTTACAATAGGCATAGAAAACAAGGAAAAAACAGAAAAAATATTAATTGATTCAGTAAATAATAATAAAGAATTAGCAGAGAAAATTAAAGACATAAGTACTACCGTAAATTTAATAGTAGAAGATGAACCTCAGGTTACAAATGAACTTCAAAATGAAATGACAGGAGCTTTAAACAAACAGTCAAACACAGCTAAACTTGTTAAATTTTTTAATCTTTTTGTAGCTATTAAAGAAAAAAATACAAATGAACCAATTGCTACAATAGATGAATTAAAAGACAAAATATCAGTAACCATACAATTACCACAAGATTTAAGAACAGTTCCGGAAGGATATAACAGAAGATATTATATTGTAAGAAACCATGGAGAAAAGACAGAAATACTAGATGCAAAGTTAACAGAAAATGGGTTAGGAATATCTTTTGACACAGATAAATTCTCAACATATGCATTAGCATATGAAGATGTGAAAAAAACGGAAGGTGAAAAACTAGACAACCCAAAGACTGGTGATAATATTGGTATTTACATTGCAATACTAATAATAGTAACAACATTGGGAACAACAATAGTAATTAACAGCAAAAAAATACAACCAAAACATTAAAAATGAAAGCAAAAATAAGGCAATTTGCATTGCCTTATTTTGTTTTGAAGAGATACTATAAAAAATATTTATAAAAAGGCTACCAAAACTTTTTTTATTATGTTATAATTATTTTGCAAAATTATTTTATGTTATAATATAAAGAAGGAGGAATTAACCATGTCAGGACATAGCAAATGGCATAATATTGCAGCTAAAAAAGGTAAAGCAGATGCAGCAAGAGGAAAAATATTTACAAAATTAGGTAGAGAATTATTAATTGCAGTAAAAGAGGGAGGACCTGATCCTGCTGGTAATTCTAAATTAAAAGATGTTATTGCTAAATGTAAAGCAAATAACATGCCAAATGATACAATCAATAATGCAATCAAAAAAGCTTCAGGAGCTGGAAGCAATGAAAACTATGAAGAAATTATTTATGAAGGATATGGAGCAAATGGTGTTGCAGTTATAGTTGAAGCAAGCACAGATAATAAAAACAGAACAGCAGCAGATGTACGCCATGCATTTGATAAAGCTGGTGGAAACTTAGGAACAACAGGATGTGTATCATATTTATTTAGTAAAAAAGGTGTAATAGTAATTGATAAAACTACAACAAATCTATCAGAAGATGATATGATGATGTTAGCGCTAGATAGTGGAGCAGAAGACTTTGAAGCAACTGATGAATGTTATGAAATAACAACTTCACCAGAAGATTTTTCAAAAGTTAGAGAAGCTCTAGAATCACAAGGATTAGAATTTTTAGAGGCAGAAGTACAAATGGTGCCATCTACATATATTCAATTAAGTGAAAATGATGCACCAAAAATGCAAAGATTAATAGATATGTTAGAAGACCTAGATGATGTTATGAATGTATACCACAACTGGGAAGAATAATAAAATTTAATAAAATAGTTCTAAAATAAAAAACATAGCATATATATATTTATATATATGTTATGTTTTTTTGTGTGCCATAGTGGACAGAGAATTTTGGCACGTTTTCAAAATTAATAAAGAGGTACAAGCTATGGACGAAATATTAAATTTTTTACCAGAAGTATTAAAACAAAAAATCATATCCAGTAATATGAACAATGTAGAAGAGATTAGAGTTAGAACAGCTAAGCCAGTTATACTAAAAAGCAATATAGATGAAAAAGTATTAGACTATATTACTACTCCTGAGATGGTACTTCAAATTTTACAAAGAGTATGTGACAACTCCTTATATTCTTATCAAAGTCAAATATGTGAAGGATTTATAACCTTAAAAGGTGGGCATCGTATAGGAGTGACAGGAAATGCAATAATAAAAGACGGAAAAGTAGCAACCTTGAGTTATATTAGTAGCCTAAACTTTAGAATTGCAAGGCAAGTACTAAATTGCAGTAATAAAGCTATTATACATATATTAAACAGAAATACTGTATGGAACACCTTAATTGTTTCACCACCAGGCTTAGGGAAAACTACATTATTAAAAGACATAATTAGAAGAATCAGTAATGGAATTCCAGAAATGAATTTTAAAGGCATTACTTGTGGAGTAGTAGATGAAAGAGGAGAAATATCTGCTACATATAAAGGAGTGTCACAAAATGATTTAGGAATAAGAACAGATGTGATAGATAATATACCAAAAGCACTTGGGATGAAAATGCTAGTTAGATCTATGAGTCCAAATGTAATAATTGCAGATGAAATAGGAAGCAAAGAAGATATAGAAGCAATTGAATATGCAGTTAGCTCAGGAGTAAATGGAATATTCACAGCGCATGGAGATAGCTTAGAACAAATTAAAGAAAACCCAATATTAAGCCAATTAGTGCTAAATGGATACATAGACAAAATACTGATTTTGAACAACAAAAGAGATGTACATTTGGTATATGAAAAACAAAACCAAAGAAAAGCAGTTTAGGAGGAAATAAAATGTTAGCTTTTAGATTATTTATATTAGCTATGATTATAGTTACAAGTAGCATAATAGGAATACTATTTTCAAAAAAATATGCAAACAGAGAAAAAGAAATAAAAGAAATGAAAAATGCCCTTAATATGTTTGCAACTAAAATTAAATTTACATATGAGGCAATTCCAAATGTTTTTATGGAAATAGCAAATAAAATAGGTGGGAATGTTGGGAGTATTTTTGACAGAGCAGCAAATAGAATGAAAGAAGTTCCAGCAGGAGAAGCATGGATACAAGCTTTACAAGAAACTAAGTGTAACCTAAATCAAGAAGATATTTCTGTAATACAAAACTTAGGAAGATTACTAGGACAAACTGATTTAGATGGACAACTTAGTGAAATTGAAGTAGTAAATGATTTTTTGACTGCACAACTAGAAAATGCTTCAGAAGAACGTAGAAAAAACGAGAAAATGTATAGAACTCTAGGCTTAGTCACAGGACTAACAATTGCAATTATACTAATTTAAAAGGAGATATAAAGTATGGATATTAGTTTATTATTTAAAATAGCAGCAATTGGAATTTTAGTAGCTGTGCTATATCAAGTTTTAGTAAGAGCAGGAAGAGAAGATCAAGCAATGATGACAACATTAGCAGGACTTGTAATTGTTCTTACTCTTGTAATAAAAGAAATTAGCACTCTATTCACTAGTGTAAGAACAATGTTTGGACTATAAGAAAGGATAAAAAGGCAATGGATATAATTAAAATTATTGGAGTTCGGGCTAATTTCATTAATTATAATTGTAATTGTAAAACAATATAGACCAGAATTTGTGCTGTATGTTTCTTTAGCAGCAGGAGTGCTAATTTTAGTGATGATAATGGACAAGATAGGAGCAATAATAGATTTGCTAACAACATTATCAAATAAAACTGCAATAAACAATGAATTTCTAATACTCCTAATAAAAATAACTGGAATAGCATTTTTAACAGAATTTACAGTTAGCATTTGCAAAGACACAGGAGAAACCGCAATAGCCAATAAAGTAGATTTAGGTGGAAAAGTTTTAATTATTTCTATGTCAATACCAATAATAGCAAGTCTTTTAGAAACAATATTAAAACTATTGCCATAAAAAGGAATTAAACAAATGAAAAAAATATTTATCATAACCATTTTGTTTTTAATTTTTATTCCAAGCATTTGCATAGCCTCAGAAACAACTAGTCAAGATGTTTTACAGTCACAACAAGAAGAACTAAACATATCAAGCTTTATAAAAGAAGCACAAAAGTACACACAAAATACTTTTAAAGATATAGATGTGAATGAACTGTTTACTTCAGCAATTACTGGCAAAATAGACAATGACACAATTATAAAAAGCATAGTAAGTTTAGTAGGAAAAGAAGTATTAAACTGTGCTACTGTATTAGGAAGCATACTTGTAATAATTATAATTCATAGCATATTAAAAAGCATTAGTGAGGGATTAGAAAACAAAAATGTTGCCCAAATTACATATTATGTTCAATATATTTTGATAGTTACTTTGATAATGGCAAATTTCTCAGATATTCTTCAAATGGTAAAAACGAGTATTCAAAACTTAGTTGGATTTATGAATAGCCTAGTGCCACTGCTTATCACTTTGATGTTAACTACTGGTAACTTTGCATCTGCTGGAATACTAGAACCAATTATACTATTTATAATAACCTTTATAGGCAACTTTATAACTACTATTTTATTACCATTTGTACTAATATCAACAGCATTAGCAATTATCTCAAAAGTATCTAGCAGAATTCAAGTAGACAAGCTATCAAAGTTCTTTAATTCTACAGTTGTATGGACATTAGGAGTTGTACTTACTTTATTTGTAGGAATAATTTCAGTAGAAGGAAGCCTAAGCAGTACAGTAGATGGAATAACTGCAAAAACTACTAAAGCTGCTGTCTCAAACTTTATACCAGTAGTAGGTAAAATATTAGGTGATGCAGTAGATACTGTAATGGGGTGTAGCAACATATTAAAAAATGCAGTTGGAATAGTTGGAGTGGTGGTAGTAATTGCAATATGCGTTGGCCCAATAATTAAACTCGCAATACTGATGGGACTATATTACTTAGCAGGAGCTGTATGTCAACCAATAGCAGATGAGAAAATAGTAAAGCTTTTAGAAGAAATGGGAAACACTTTTAAAATGTTACTTGCTATTATGTGTAGTGTGTCTGTAATGTTAATTGTAGGAACCACTCTGGTACTAAAGATTACTAATAGTGGACTGATGTATAGGTAGGTGAAAATCATGAATTGGATAAGTGGTTGGATACAAGGAATAATAATAGCGGTTATAATTGGTACAATTATTGAAATGCTTTTGCCAGATGGCAATTGCAAAAAATATGTTAAAGTTGTAATTGGAGTATACATCTTGTTTTCAATAGTTTCTCCTGTAATAACCAAAGTTACAGGCAATGAATTTAGAGTCTCAGACATATATGACATAAATACATATATAGAAGTATCTGCTAAAAGCAGTCAGGAAAATATAGAGAGTAGCCAACAAAATCAAATAAAACAAGTATATATAACAAATTTAAAAAGTGATATGAAACAAAAAATACAAGAAAAAGGATATAGTGTTAAAAGTTTGACTTTAGAAATATCTAATGATGAACAATATACTTTAAAAAAGATATTTGCACAAGTTAGTAAAAAGAAAAATGAAGAAAACAATGAGGTTAAAGGGGTAAATGAAATAAATATTACAATTAGTAATACTAATGAAAATAAAGAAGAGAATATAAGTATTTCAACTAAGGAGCAAAATGATTTAAAAGCATATTTAAGTGGCATATATAACTTAGAAGAGAAAAATATAAATATAAATTAGGAGGAGTAAATATGTTTAAGGAGAAAATAAAGGAACTGGTTTCAAAATCAGATGATGGAAACAACAAAAAGAAAATTGAAAACTTAGTATTTTTTCTGATTATACTTATTGTAGTATTAGTAGCTATAAACTTAATTTGGAAGGATAAAAAGGAAGATACCAAAAGTACAGATAGCAATAAAAGATTAGCTACACAAGAACAAAATATTACAGAACAAAAAGATAATAACTTGAGCAATCAGTTAGAAAACATACTTCAAAAAATAAATGGAGTAGGAAAAGTAAAGGTTTTAATTACATATTCACAAACTAGTCAAACAGTTCCATTATATAATGAAGACTCATCTCAGAAAGACACTCAAGAACAAGATAAAGCTGGTGGAACCAGAAAAGTAGTTGAAACAGACATAAAACGAGAAGTCATATATCAAGAAACTAATGGAACAAAAACACCTATAACTCAAAGCACTGTGAGCCCAAAAGTTGAAGGTGCAATTGTCACAGCACAGGGAGCCACTAATACAAATATAAAAGCTGATATTATTCAAGCAGTGGAAGCGGTTACAGGTTTGGCATCACATAAAATACAAGTTTTTGCAATGAGCGAAAATTAAGAAAGGATTTGAGATGATATATATGAAAATTTTAAAAAGAAATCAAATTGTTGTTGCAGTAATAGCACTTATGCTAGTTACAGCAGGATACTTAAATTTTGCAAATCAAAGTAAAGAAAGTAATTTAATACCTACAAGTAGTGCAGCTGATTCAGAACTAATGGCAGGAATAGGTGATGCGCAATTAGTAAGTGCAAATGAAGCCACAGAAAACAAACAAACACAAAATGAAACAGTACAAAATACAGAAAATGTTGCTACTACTAATAACACCCAAGAAAACACAAATAGAAATGCAACTCAAAACACATCAACACAAGAAGACGGCTATTTTGCACAATCAAGGTTAGACAGAGACAAAATGTATTCTCAAATGTTAGACAATTACCAAAAAATATTAGAAACTAATAATTTAAGTTCAGAAGAAAAGAAAACAGCACAAGAAGAAATAAAAAGAATAAACAATGAAAAAAATGCTATTATGATAGCAGAAAACCTAATAAAAACAAAAGGCTTTCAAGATGTTATAATATTTGCTAATAATGGAAGTGTAACTACAATAGTAAAAGTAGAAAAGCTAGATGAAAAAGCAATTGCTCAAATTCAAAATATTATAACAAGAGAAATGAACGTAAAAGTAAATAAAATAAATATAAGTAATAAAAACTAAATATTAATTAAAAATACTTTCTTACAATAATGAAAACAAGTAAAGAAAGTATTTTTTTGACATTTTTATTGTATTTTTTTTATTTATTGGTATAATAATAAAAGTAAAAGATTGAAAGGTGGAAAACAACTATGATAAAAAGAGTTGCTATTTTAGCAAATGGCGGAGATGTTTCAGGATTTAATGCAGTTATAAGAGCAATTATAAAAACTGCTGAAAATAACAATGTAGAATGTTATGGATTTATAGATGGATATAGAGGGTTATTAAAAAATGATTATGTACAATTATGTACAAATGCCACAGGAAATGCAATAGGAATACTTCCTAAAGGTGGATCAATAATTGGTTCATCTACAAATGCAAATGTATTTTGCTATCCTGTTGAAGAAAATGGAACAACAGTATATAAAGACTTATCAGACCAATGTGTAGAAAACATAAAAAAAGATGGAATAGATTGCTTATTTACATTAGGAGGAGATGGAACACAAAAATCAGCAAGAGATTTATCTTTAAAAGGAATAAATGTAATTGGTGTTCCCAAAACAATTGACAATGATGTTGCCTGTACAGAAATTACATTTGGATATAACACAGCAGTAAGTGTGGCAGCAGAAGCACTTGATAGACTTCATACAACAGCAGATACACACCATAGAATTATGGTTTTAGAAGTTATGGGAAGATATGCAGGCTGGATTGCACTAGAATCAGCTATTGCTGGAGGAGCAGACGTTGCGTTGATTCCTGAAATTCCATATGATATAAATAAGGCTGCACAAAAAATTCTTAACCGTAAAAAACGTGGAAAGAATTTTAGTATTGTAGTAGTGGCAGAAGGAGCAAAACCAATTGGAGGAGAAATTACTGTAAAAGAAGTAAGAGACAAGGGCGAAGGAGTAGACAACAATAAACTTGGAGGAGCTGGAGAGAAAGTAGCAAGAGAACTTCAAAAATTGACAGGTCTAGAGGCAAGATGTACAGTGTTAGGCTATATGCAAAGAGGAGGAACTCCAACAGCATTTGATAGAGTATTGTCAACAAAGTATGGAGCAAAAGCAATGGAACTAGCACTAGAAGAAAAGTTTAATGTTTTAGCAGTAATAAAAGATGGAAAATTAAATAGTGTTCCACTAGAATGTGTAGTTGGAGAAAATAAAAAAATTGGTGCTGTTTCAGGAAATACACCAGAAAGTAACATTAGAAAAGTAAGCTTAGATGATGATTTAGTTAAAACAGCAAGACATATAGGTATAAATTTAGGAGATTAAAACAAAAAAGGGGACATAGTATAAATGATAAATTTTAAACAAAAAATAGCACAAGAAATAAGTAAAACAACAAATATCTCAGAAAATCAAATAATTGAATATATTGAAGTACCAACAGATGAAAAAATGGGAGACTTCTCGTTTCCTTGTTTTAAATTAGCAAAAGAATTAAAAAAAGCACCAGCAGTAATAGCACAAGAAATAAAAGAAAATATAAAATTTGAAGAAGAGCTAATGCAAGACATTCAAGTAGTAAACGGATATTTAAACTTTTATATAGCTCCAAAAGAATATGTTTCTAATGTGTTAAAAGAAATTTCTGCACAAAAAGAAGAATACGGAAAGAGTATAATCGGAAATGGAAAAAACATTGTAGTAGATTATTCATCACCAAACATTGCAAAACCATTTCATATAGGACATTTGCGCTCAACAGTAATAGGAAATGCAATATATAAAACATATAAACGTTTAGGTTATAATTGCATAGGAGTAAATCATTTAGGAGATTATGGAACACAATTTGGAAAATTGATAGAAGGATACAAAAGATGGGGAACAGAATATAATATTGAAGAAAACCCAATTGAAGAACTTACAAAAATTTATGTTAGAATAAATAATTTATGTAAGGAAGATGAAACAGTATTAGAAGAATGTAGAAATAATTTTAAAAAACTAGAAGATGGAGACGAAACTTGTATTGAACTATGGAATAGATTTAAAAACCTTAGTATAAAAGAGTTTCAAAAAGTATATAATTTATTAAATGTTAAGTTTGATTCTTGGAATGGTGAGGCTTTTTATTCTGATAAAATGCAAGAAGTAGTAGACATTTTAAATAAAAAGCAATTATTGCAGCAATCAGAAGGAGCTTTAGTTGTTAATTTAGATAAATATGATATGCCACCATGTATTATAGAAAAAACTAATGGCTCTACTACATATGCTACACGTGATTTGGCAGCTATACTATATAGAGCTAGAACATATGATTTTGATAAAGCTATATATGTAACATCATATGAACAAATATTGCATTTTAGACAAATATTTGAAGTTGCAAAATATTTAGATTTGAACGAAAAATATACAAATGGTTTAGTACATGTTCCTTTTGGAATGGTACAATTAAAAACAGGAAAGATGTCAACAAGAGAAGGCAATATAATAAAGCTAGAAGATTTACTAAATGAAGCTATTAACAGAGTAATAAAAATCATGGACGAAAAAAATCCAAACTTAGAAAACAAAGAAGAAATAGCTAAAAAAATTGGAGTTGGAGCAGTTATATTTAATGACTTATATAATAGCAGAATTAAAGACGAAATATTTGATTGGGATACAATGCTTAACTTTAATGGTGAAACAGGACCATATATGCAATATATATATGTTAGAACTAAAAGCTTGTTAGAAAAAGCTGGATATATACCAGAGATAAGTGAAGTTGACTTTACAAAACTAACAGATATTCAATCATTAAGAGTAGTAAAATTAATATATTCTTTTGAAGATATATTAAAGCAGTCTGCTGAAAAATATGAACCATACATTATAGCAAGATATTTAATAAAGCTAGCACAGGCATTTAGCAGCTTTTACAATGAAAACAAAATAATTGTAGAAGAAAAGGATGTTCAAAATGCAAGAATATATCTAACATATGCTACTGGATTAGTGTTAAAAATAGGGGCAGAAATATTAGGAATTCAAATGCCTGAAAAGATGTAAAAGAGATATTGCAAATTTAAAATATTATGATATAATTCAAGAAATAAATACAAAAACTCACAATAATGCAGTAATATGAATAACTTATATTATATATGCAAACAAAAAAGGAGATACATAAAATGAGAAAATATTTTGGGACAGATGGTATTAGAAGAATAGCAAATACAGAGCTTTCTCCTGGCTTAGTATACCGAGTAGCAAAAGCTGGTGCGTATGCATTAGCAAAACATACAAATCATACACCTACAATTTTAATAGGTAGAGATACTAGAATTTCTGGAACTCTAATAGAAAGTGCTATGACGGCAGGATTTTTAAGTTATGGAGCTAACGTAAAGAGCTTAGGTGTTATTCCAACACCAGGTGTTGCTTATTTAACAAAAAAACTAAAAGCAGATGCTAGTGTGGTAATTTCAGCATCACATAACACATATGAATTTAACGGAGTAAAATACTTTAGTAACAAGGGAATGAAAATCCCAGATGAAATAGAAGAAGAAATCGAAGAAATGATGGATTCAGATAAATTAGATGAATTTACAGCTGTTAATGATAAAATAGGAACAGCAGAAGTAAGAACAGATTTGTTGGATGAATATGTATATTTCTTTAGAAAAAACTTTGAAGAGGAATTTGAAAGTTATGATACAACAGACTTTGTAGTAGCAATAGATACTGCAAATGGTGCAACTTCAGTTGCAGCAGAAAAAGTATTTACAGCATTAGGAATAAAACATTATATTATGAACAATACTCCTAATGGAGTAAATATTAATGAAAATTGTGGTTCAACACATTTAGACATGATAAAAAAATATGTTGTAGAAAATAACTGCAATTTAGGAATTGCTTATGATGGTGACGGAGATAGATGTTTAGCAATTGATGAAAATGGAAATGAAATTAATGGAGACAAATTGCTAGCAATTATTTCAAATTACATGAAGAAAAAAGGAACACTAAAAAACGATACAATAGTTGCAACAGTAATGAGCAATTTAGGACTAAGAAAATATGCAGAAGAAAATGGCCTTAAATTAGTACAGACTAAAGTTGGAGATAGATATGTCCTAGAGGAAATGCTTAAAAATGGATATAATTTAGGAGGAGAACAGTCTGGACATATTATATTCTTAGACTATAACCCAACAGGTGATGGAATTTTAACATCTTTAATGTTGATTAAAGTCATGCTAGAAGAGCAAAAAGCAGCTTCAGAACTTTGCAACATTATTAAAGTATATCCACAAGTACTTGTAAATGCAAAAGTATCAAGCAACAAAAAAGAGTTATATAAAGAGGACGAAGAGATACAAAAAGAGATTCAAAAATTAGAAGAAGAATTTTCAGGCAATGGCAGAGTACTTATTAGACCATCTGGTACAGAACCTTTAATTCGTGTAATGATAGAAGGAGAAGACCAAGAATATATTAAAGAAAAGGCAAACGATTTAGCACAATTAATTGAAAAAAAATTAAATTAAAATATACAAAGGAGGAAATTTAGATGCCAATTATTAATTTTTCACAACCATTTGCAGTTTTTATAGGAGTAGTATTATTTGTACTAGTACTATACTTAGCAAAGGATAACAAAAAAGCTTGGATCACAGGTGTAATGTTATTTGCTTTTATTGCTCTTTTAGTATGCCATACAGTAGAATTTGCACTAATATCTGCTGAAAACCAAGAGGCATATAAAGCTGTTACAGCTTCAGCAACAGTAGACTTAATGTTTATTTTTGCATCATTTATTTCATATTTATGGATAGATGCTATTGAAGCAAAAGAGGGAAAAAGAAAAAGCATTGATGATAGCCTAGATTGGTTTTGGAATAAAGTTTAAAACAAATAAAAATAAACTGTTGTAATAAAAGTATTCAACAGTTTATTTTAAAGGAAGCAAAAAAGGAGGAAAACATATGCAAAAGTTTTATATAACAACCCCCATTTATTACCCAAGTGGAAAGTTTCATATAGGAACAGCATATACAACAGCTTTAGCAAATACTATAAAAAGATATAAAAAAGCAAGAGGATTTGACACATACATGCTTACTGGAATGGACGAGCATGGTCAAAAAATACAAAAAGTAGCTGAGGCAAAACAAAAAACACCACAAGAACATGTTGATGAAATGGCTGAAGAAACTAAAAAATTGTGGAAGCTAATGGAAATAGAATATGATGACTTTATTAGAACAACAGACGAAAGACATACCAAAGCAGTGGAAGAGATTTTTGATAGACTAATGGAACAAGGAGACATATATAAATCAGAATATGAAGGCTGGTATTGTATGCCATGTGAGACATATTTTACTGAAACTCAACTAGTAGATGGAAAGTGCCCAGATTGTGGTAGAGAAGTAAAAAAGATGAAAGAAGAGGCATATTTTTTCAATATGAAAAAATATGCAGATAGGCTTATAAAATTTTACAATGAAAATCCAAACTTTATATTACCAGAGTCTAGAAAAAATGAACTATTTAATAACTTTTTAAAACCAGGGTTAGAAGATTTATGTGTAAGTCGTACAAGCTTTGATTGGGGAGTAAAAGTTAAAAAAGATCCAAAGCATGTTGTATATGTGTGGCTAGATGCACTAACAAACTATATTACAGCATTAGGTTATTTATCAGATGATGATAGCTTGATGAAAAAATATTGGCCAGCAGACTTACATGTTGTTGGAAAAGACATAATACGCTTTCACGGAATTTATTGGCCTATTTTCTTAATGGCATTAGATTTACCATTACCAAAGCAAATATATGCACATGGTTTTATTATGATGAAAGATGGAAAAATGTCTAAATCAAAGGGAAATGTTATATATCCAGAACCAATAATTGAACGTTATGGGTTAGACGCATTTAAATATTTTATTTTAAGAGAAATGTCATTTGGACAAGATGGAAGCTTTTCACCAGAAGGATTTGTTGAAAGATTTAATTTTGATTTATGTAATGACTTAGGTAACTTATTAAATAGAACGATAGGTATGATAAATAAATACTTTGACGGAAAAATAGAATCATATCAAAATAATACTACTGAACTAGACAAAGAAGTAGAAGAATATTCAAAAAATATAATTAAGAACACTGAAGAATATTTTGACACATACCATATTAGCAATGCAATTACAGAAACATGGAATTTAATTTCTAGAACAAATAAATATATTGATGAAACTACACCATGGATACTATTTAAAGAAGAAAAAACAGAAGAACTAAAGTCTGTAATGTATCATTTAGTAGAAAATTTACGTAGAATAGCTATTTTAATTAACCCATATATGATGCACACTTCTGAAAAAATATTAAATCAACTTAATATACCAGAAGAATTAAGAACTTGGGATAGCTTAGCTGACTATGATAAACTAGCTAATATCAAGGTTACTGATAAACCAGAGATGCTATTTGCCAGACTTGAAACTGAACCAGAGGTAGAAGCTATTAAAGAAATGATGAAGTAAAAGAAGGAATAAAAGATGAAAGAAATTGTTGTTATAAATGGAAGTGGCGGAGTTGGAAAAGATACTTTTGTACAATTTTGTGCTGAATATGCTCCTATAATGAATATATCTTCTGTTGATAAGGTAAAAGAGGCAGCTAAGGTACTTGCAGGTTGGAATGGAGAAAAAGACGAAAAATCTAGAAAGTTTTTGTCAGACTTAAAAGAGCTTGGTATTGAATATAATGATGCTCCATTTAAGTATATTTCTAATATGGCAGAAGAGTTTAAAAATTCAGATAAACAAATAATGTTTGTACATATTAGAGAAAGCGAAGAAATTGAAAAATGTAAGCAATGCTTAAATGCTAAAACATTACTTATTACAAATAAAAATGTTGCAGCAATAAATACAAATATTTCTGACAGAGATGTAAATAAATATAAATATGATTATCAAATAAAAAATGATGGTACTTTAGAAGAACTAAAAGAAAAGGCAAAAGAATTTGTAGAAAAACTAAACTAGAACACAAAAACTCCTTTTTTCATATTATATGGAAAAAGGAGTTTTTGTGAGGTTTAATATGGAAAACAAAGTAAAAATAAATATTGCTGAAAAACAGTTGTATTACAAAGGAGAAGTTATATTAAAATACACTATAAAGTACCCAGAAATAACACAAAGCCAATATGATATTGGAAAACAAAGATTTAATCATATAAATAGACAAGAAGCACTAAAGTTAAAAGAATTTGCAGAAGGGGAATTATATAATCAGGCAAAAGCAACTTATGACTATAACAAACAACAAGGATATCCAATTATGATATATGAACTATATAGAGAGACAACAGTAACATACAATAATGATAAATTAATAAGCTTATATTTTGATGATTATACATTCACAGGCGGAGCACATGGTTCCACTATAAGAAGTTCACAGACATGGGATTTAGAGCATGCATATCAAATACCATTACAAGCATTTTTTAAAAAAGATCCAAATTATCAAATTAATATAGTAAAAGAGATAAATAAACAAATAGCAAAACAAATTGAAAATGGAACAGGGACATATTTTCCAGACTATTGCCAGTTGATATTAGAAACAATCAATTTTGCCAGCTATTATTTAACACCAAAAGGAATAGTAATATACTTTCAGCAATATGATATAGCGCCATATTCAAGTGGATTGCCAGAATTTTTGATAAAAATTTGAAATAAAATAAAAATATAGCAAAGCAAAGTGAGTGGCTTAAACTACTCACTTTATTAAATTAAAATGACATATTTGATTTAGTGGAAAAAGTAGGAATAAATATTGACTAATCTAATAAGAATGTATATAATAGTTTTGAAAACTAGATTATATAGTTTAATGAATACATATGTAAGAAAGGGATTGGCAAAGATGGAAAAAACAAAAGAATTAAAATATTATGATGTTCAAAAAGTAAGTACTATTAAAGAATTACTTGAAATTGCCGTAAAACAAGCGGGAGATAAAATTGCATTTAAGTATAAGGACGAAAAAGGAAATGTAGTAGATGTTACCTATAAAGAGTTTCAAGAAGATACATTTGAACTAGGAACTGCACTAAATTCTATAAATATGGCAGATAAACACATAGCTGTAATAGGAGAAAATAGTTATAAATGGGTTACTGTATATTTAACAGTATTAAAAAGTAAAGGTGTAATTGTACCAATTGATAAAGAATTGCCAGTATGTGATATAATAAATGTTTTAAATGACAGTGAAAGTGAAGTTTTATTTTATGCAAAAAAATATCAAAAAGATATTGAAGAAATAGCCTCTAAAACTCCAAATGTAAAATATTTTATAGGATTTGACTTAGAAAAAACAGAAGGAAATAACATATCATATAATACATTTAAAGCAGAAGGTAAAAAACTTTATGAAGGTGGAGACAAAACATATACTGAAATGGTACCAGATCACAACAAACTAAAGATGCTTGTTTATACATCTGGAACAACAGGAATGGCAAAAGGTGTAATGTTATCAGAACATAACCTAATAAGCATAGTATATTATGGTTTAAGAGTATCAACAGTTTATGATAGATGTTTGTCAGTTTTACCATATCACCACACATATGAAGCAGTTGCTGGAATTTTAGTATCACTACACCATCATTCAACAATATGTATAAATGACAGCTTAAAAGCAGTGCTTAAAAATTTACAACTATATAAACCAGACTACATATATGTAGTACCAGCATTTGTAGAGCTATTTTATAAAAAAATATGGTCAAATGCTAAAGAAAGCCACAAAGATAAAATATTAAAAGTAATGATGGTAGTAAGCAATGGACTTAGAAAAATAGGAATAGATTTAAGAAAAAAATTCTTCAAATCAATACATGATGCATTTGGAGGAAATTTAAGAAAGATAGTAACAGGTGGAGCAGCAGTAAGACCTGAACTAGGAAAATTCTTTGATACAATAGGACTTGACTTAATAAACGGATATGGAATAACTGAATGTTCACCTTTGGTTAGTGTTAATATGGACTACTGCAATGACTGTTCAACAGTTGGTTTCCCACTAGAGTGTGTAGAAATAAAACTTGAAGATGTAACACCAGAAGGAGATGGAGAAATCTGCGTAAAGGGTGACATAGTTATGCTTGGATATTACAAAAATCCAGAGAAAACAGCAGAAGTATTACAAGACG
Organism: uncultured Clostridia bacterium; assembly: GCA_934122155.1. Taxonomy (GTDB): domain Bacteria; phylum Bacillota; class Clostridia; order TANB77; family CAG-508; genus CAG-273. Next base: position 30,515 of record CAKOVX010000005.1, on the reverse strand, counting down.
GTTGGTTTAGGACAGGTGACTATGGAAGAATAAATGATAAAGGACAATTAATGATTACAGGAAGAAAGAAAAACTTAATTGTTCTAGACAACGGAAAAAATGTATTCCCAGAAGAGATAGAAAACTATATTATGAGAATACCTTATGTTCAAGAGGTAATAGTATCAGGAGTTAAAGACGAAAGCGGTAGCGAAGTAAGACTATGTGCAGAAGTATTCTTAAATGAAGATAAACTAAAAGAATTAGATATAAAAGATAAAGAACAAACTTTAAAGAAAGATATTGCAAAAGAGTGTTCAATATTACCAATGTACAAGAGAATAGGAAAAGTAGTAATTAGAGATAAAGAATTTGCAAAAACAACAACTAATAAAATTAAGAGATAAATAATCCAAAAGATTGTATTGAAATAAAAGGAGAAGTTAAAATAGTGGAGCAAAAAATTTATAAAGAAAAGGAAATTGCTGATTTTCATATTCCAAGGTGGGAAGAATTACCAAACATAGACTTATATGTGGATCAGGTAATATGCTTTTTAGATAATGCTTTAGCTAATTATGTTGGTAAAGAAAAGGAAGGGCATGTTATAACAAAAAGCATGATAAACAACTATGTTAAGCATAATGTTATAAAACCAGCAATCAATAAAAAATATAACAAAGAACATATCGCTAATTTATTTGTTATATGTATTTTAAAACCTTTATATAGCATAAACGATATTGCAACTATGATAAAGTCTGCAACAAAAAATATTCCAATGCAAATAGTATATAACAATTTTTGTGAGAGCTTAGAAAATGCTATTAGTGCTATTTTTGCAGGAAAAGAATATATTCCAGAAAAGGAAGAAACCTTTGACAGATATGTACTAAAAAGAGTAGTATATTCATTTGCAAATAAACTATATACTGATAAAATATATTTGAATAAGTTTTAATTTAAATATACAAAAATAGTGTAAAAAACTGTATAAAATTCAAGAAGATTATTGCAAAACACAAAAGGTTATGTTATTATAGTAATGTCAAAAGAAAAACAAGAAAGAGTTACAAAAGTAAAAAGGAGGAAAAGCAAAATGCAAATAAATTCAAAATTAAAAATGAGTAATAAAACTTACTCAAATCAAAAAGGTATTACGTTAATAGCACTAGTGGTAACTATTGTGGTACTATTAATATTAGCAGGAGTAACTTTAAATGCATTGTTTAATGAAAATGGGATATTAACCAAATCAAAAAATACAGGCAACATAATGGAAGATGCTAAAAAGAGCGATTTGGATGCTATAAATGATTTAGACAAATGGATAAATGATAAAACTGGTAATGGCAATGGAGAAAAAGAAGAACCAACAGAAAAATCAAAAATAACAGATTCAAGTCTGAAATCAGATGATAGAACAAACACAGGTAGTAAAACAATAATAGCAAAAGATGAAAAAGAGAATCAAGTAGTAGTACCAGGTGGATTTAAAATAGCGGATGACTCTGGAGACACAGTAGAAAAAGGAGTTGTAATAGAAGATAAAGAAGGAAACCAGTTTGTATGGGTACCAGTAAGTAATATAAACGCAGATGGAAGTAATAAAATAATAAAAGATGATGGAACATCAGTAGAAATAACTTTAGGAAGATATACATTTGCAGCTTCAAGTGAAAGTACACCAGGAGAGCCAACATTAGTACAAAAAGGCTCAGAAGCTATGGAAGTAACAGCAGCAAAAGTAACAGCAAATACCAAATATGGAATTAAAGGTTATGGAGATTATTATTGTTATGAACTAAGTGACAAAAATAGACTATCAAATGAAAAAGACGATACAACAGGAACAAATACAACAGCAAAAGCTCTAGAAGCATTTGTAAACAAAACAAAAGTAAATAAAGGCTTTTATATAGCAAGATATGAAGCAAACTATGGAAGTGGATATAATAAAGATGGAACAACAACAGCAGAAAAATATGGAAATGCAAAACCATTATCAAAAGTATCAACAGCATTTAGCGAAAGCAGTATGAATTATATACCTGGAACATTATGGAACTTTATAAGTCAACCACAAGCAGCAATGGTAAGTAAAAATATGTATAGTGGAAATAGCTATGTAGAAAGTGATTTAATAAATAGCTATGCATGGGATACAGCAATAGTATATATACAAGCAATGGGAAACCCTAATTATGCAAATGCAAAACGGAAATAAAGGAGGATTAAAAAACACAGGAAAAACAGAAGCAGACAAAGTATGCAATATATTTGATATGGCGGGAAATTTATGGGAGTGGACCACCGAATACAGCACTTATACTTATGTGGACGAAAATGTTTCTCAGTCTCAGCCTTGTATGCATAGAGGAAATAAGTACTTCAGTTCTAGATTCTACACAAGTTTTCGTAGCTGCGGTTCTACAGTTGACAACATTGCCAATGCTTCTTTCAGAACCTTGCTTTATGTAAAATAGCATTAACTACTGGCTTAATAAACCAGAAAAAATAAATTAAATATAATGATGATACATCCCAAAAGGGCACCCTATTGAGGGGTGCTTTTTTGTGGATAAAAGGTAATTTTTACTCAAAAAAATGTAAACATATTTATTTAAAAAATATTGCCAATTAAAGTATTTACATATATAATAAATAAAACAAAGGAGGGGTAAGTTTGAAAAATAAAAAAGTATCTTTGATTGTTGTAATAGTAATATTTATACTTGTTGCTATTGCTTCTATAAGCGAGAAAATAGATTCAAAAAATGATAAGAAAAATAATATTACTAATATGTTTAATAAAAAAACATTTGATATAATTGCAAGTCAAGAAAATGAGGACTTAGAAGATATAATACAAAATTATGCAAAAACAAAAAAATATAATATAAACATAGAATATGCTGGAACATTAGACATAATGGACAAGCTAAACAGTGGAGAACAATATGATGCAGTTTGGATTTCAAACTCAATATGGCTTTATATGCTAAATAGTGATGTAAAGGTTTCTAATTCAAAATATACAAGCATAAACCCAATAGTATTTGGAATAAAAAAGTCAAAAGCTAAAGAACTAGGCTTTATGGACAAAACAATAAAAACAAAAGACATAGTAAATGCAATTTCTGACGGAAAGCTAAAATTTAGTATGTCAAACCCAACAAATACTAATAGTGGAGCATCTGCATATTTGGGCTTTTTGTATACACTAGCAGGAAACCCAGAAGTATTAAAGAAAGAAAACTTACAAGATGAAAAATTGACTAAAAATTTAACTACACTATTTACTGGGTTAGAAAGGTCATCTGGAAGCGAAGACTTTTTGGAAGAACTATTTCTTAATGGAGACTATGAAGCAGTAGTTACTTATGAATCTTCAATTATAAATATAAATAAAAAATTGCAACAACAAGGCAAAGAAACATTATATGCAATATACCCAATAGATGGAGTTTCAATATCAGATTCACCATTTGCTTATATTGATAATAAAGATGAAAATTCTAAAGAAATATTTTTAGACTTACAATCTTATATATTAAGTAATGAAGGTCAAAAATTACTACAAGCAAAAGGAAGAAGAACATGGTATGGAGGCGTGAACTCTAATGTAGATAAAAGTATATTTAACCCTGATTGGGGAATTGATACTACTAAATACATTTCACCTGTTAAATATCCAAGTACAGAAGTAATAAAATTGGCACTTAATTTATACCAGACAGAATTAAGAAAACCGGTACATGTGGCCTTTTGTTTAGATTACTCAGGAAGTATGTATGGAGAAGGACACCAAGAACTAATGAATGCTATGAATTATATTTTATCTGATGAAGCCGCAAGTGATTTCTTACAATTTACAGAAAAAGATAAAATAGATATAATACCATTTAACGGAACTGTAATGCAATCTTATAGTACTAATAATGGAGCAAAAACTGAACAATTATTAGAAAATATAAATAAAATTGAGCCTAGTGGTGCAACAGCACTTTACCCAGCAGTTATAGAGGCACTTATGAAACTAAGCCAAGAAGATTTAGAAAAATACAATGTTTCGATAATTGCAATGACTGATGGACAAGCAAATATAGGATCAATTTCAGAATTAAAATCAACATATACAAGAAATGGAAAACAAATTCCAATATATTCTATCATGTTTGGAAGTGCTATAAAGAGACAATTACAAGAAATGGCAACATTAAGTAATGGAAAGGTTTTTGATGGAAAACAAGACTTAAAAAAAGCTTTTAAAGAAGTAAGAGGATATAATTAAAAAAGAGGTATAAAGAGTGAAGAATTCAACAATTATATCTGCAATAGTGCGGTGGAGCATTTTTTGCAGTTCCATATTTAGGTTTATCAATAGGGTTACTGCCATCATTAGCAATAGGAGCTAGTGCTTTTGGAGCGGGAGAACTTATACTAAGTAAAACAGAAAAAACAAAACAAGAAAAGTTAAATATATATGAGGCTTTAAATGAAGCTAAAAATACAAACACCAAAATTCAAAAAATGGTTTCTCAAGTAGAAAATTCTGAGTTAGCTAAAAATATATCAGAAATACATGTTACGGTATCAAAAATAATTGAGACAGTAGAAAAGAAACCAGATAGTTACAAAAAGATGAATAACTTTTTTAGTTATTATTTACCAGTAACAATAAATATATTAACTAAATATGATGAAATTGAAAATCAAAAACTAAATACAGAAGACAGTAAAAAATTTATGGAATCAACACAAAAAATGGTTAAAAAAATAAATGAAGCTTTTAAAAAGCAATTATCAAATTTATACCAATCTGATATGATTGATACTGATGCAGAGATGAAAGTATTTGATACAATGCTAAAATCAGATGGATATGATGTAGATGATAATGATTTTAAAATTAAATAAAGGAGGAGAATAGAGTGAACAAAAAACAAATTATAGGGCTTGTAATATTTTTAGTTTTAATATTAATTATAATTGGAATTAAATTTATAGGCGATAAAAAAGATTCATTATCAGGCAAAGATCTAACAACAGTATATGTAGCAACAGGTGGAGGAAAAGAAGGATTTATTGCAAATGAAAAAGTAGTAAATATCATGGAAAACAAGTATAGATTAAATGTTGTTTATGATTCATGGAGTAATGGAAAATTAATCAAAAATCCATTAGTAAGAGAAGATGGAACCACTAAATATGATGCAATGTTCTGTTCTGATCAAAGATTTTATGATTATTATAAATTATCTCCAAATAAAGCAGAAGGAGAAGCAGACAGATATAGAGTTTTAAATGGTGGTCTAACTTTAAATACTCCAATAGTAATATATAGCTGGGGAGAAGTTGTTGATGCTTTAGAAAAAGAGAAAATAGTAACTCAAAAAGATGGAGTATACTATATAACAGATATGCCAAAGCTTTTAAACTATATATTAACAGGCAAAAAATGGTCTGACATAGGATTAAAGCAACTATATGGAAATATAAATGTTGCTTCAACAGACCCTGTTACATCATCACCAGGGGCAACATATTACGGACTATTATTATCAATAATGTGTGAGAGTTCAATAAATAGCAAAAACTTACAAACTAATTTGCCAAAATTAAAAGAATTTTATGAAAAGTCTGGATACATGAACAACACACCAGCAGACTTGTTTGAGAAATATTTAAAAACAGGCATGGGTGGAGAACCTATGATTGTTGACTATGAAAAAAGTATAATTGAATTTGCAAACTCAAATCCGGAAGGTTTTGAGCAAGTAAAAAAAGACATACGTATATTATACCCAACACCAACAATTTGGAATTCACATTGTATAGCAACATTTGATGAAGAAGGAAACAAGTTCTATCAAGCATTTGAAGATAAAGAAATTCAACAAATTGCATGGTCTAAATATGGCTTTAGAACAGGTATTACAGGAGGAAACTATGATGTTTCAGGACTAGGAATAGGAATTCCACAAAATATAACAAGTACTGTAACAAGCTTGAAGATGGACGTATATAATCAATTGATTGAATATTTAAAAAAATAAAATAAAAGGAGATTAAAAAATGGAAGAATTAGAATTAAAGGTTGATAAAGAGGTAAACAAAGCTGAGGTAGAAAGTTTTGCTCAAGAGTCAAAAAAAGTAACAGATGAAAAGATTGAAAAATCATTAAACTATGATTTATTATCACAAGAAGAAAAGGATGCGATAGAAGAATTTAATAAAAAAATAAATGTAGAAGATGCTACACAAATATTACAATATGGTGCAAAAGCTCAAACTAAAATTTCACAATTTTCAGATAGTGTATTAGATGATGTAAAAACAAGAAGCACAGGAGAAGTAGGAGACTTACTAGCAGACCTTGTTGGTGAAATAAGATCATTTGACTCTGACATAGCTAATACAAATAAAACTGGTCTTGGAAAACTATTTAATAGTGCAAAAAAACAATTAGAAAAATTAATAGCTAGTTATGATAAGATTGAAGTAAATATAGACAAAATTGAAGCAAGCTTAGAAAAACACAGATTACAAATGCTAAAAGATATTACAATATTTGATACAATGTATGAGAAAAACTTAGAGTATTTTAAAGAGTTATCTTTATACATTATTGCAGGGGAAAAGAAAATTGAAGAATTAAGAAATGTAACATTACCTGAATTACAAAAAAAGGCACAAGAATCAGGAGAACAACTTGATGCACAAAAAGTAAATGATATGGAAAACATGATAAATAGATTTGAAAAGAAAATTTATGATTTAAAAACAACAAGAATTATATCTATTCAAATGGCACCACAAATTCGTTTACTACAAAATAATGAAGCAGAACTTGTAGAAAAAATTCAAGGATCTTTAACAAATACAATTCCATTATGGAAAAACCAAATGGTATTAGCATTAGGAATAAACAATGCTAAACAAGCAATTGGAGCACAAAAAGCTGTTACAGATTTAACAAATAGTATGCTACAAAAGAATAGCGAAATATTAAAACAAGGTTCAATAGAAATTGCAGAAGAATCAGAAAGAGCAATTGTTGATATTGCTACATTACAAAAAACTAATAAAGATTTAATTGATACATTAGACCAAGTTATACAAATTCATGAAAATGGTAGAGTAAAACGTCAAGAAGCTGAAGTAGAGCTTGCCAATATTGAAAAAGAACTAAAAGAAAAAATGATAGAATTAAAAGTTAAATAATTTGTCAATTGAGAGGAATATATGGATACTAAACAATTTTTTAAAGATGTATATGAAGATTTTTTTGGAGTGGAAAAAATTAAAGCAGAAAATGAAAAGTTAGCAAAAGAATTAGGATTAAATCAAGACTACCCTACAATTGAATTAAATAGACAGGAAGATACAAGGAAAGAAATGACAGAAGAAAAAATAAAAGAAATAAAAGATGAATTTATGCTAAAAGCTTTTGAAAAGTTAGAAGATTTATATATTACAGAACAATCAAAAAATACTCTTAAAAAAATTATTGAGTATATGAGAAAATATAGTGAAGGAATAGAAAAACAATATATTCCATTTAATATGTGTATTTATTCAAACAATAAAGAAACCATATATGGAATTATTGATATAATAAGTGATGCAGTTACATTCTTTTCATATATAAAAAAAGGCATTACAATTGAAACATCTTTCTATAACCTAGAAAAACCAGAACAGATTGAAGAAATTTATAGCAAAGAGAATAGTGTAATTGTACTAAAGGATTTTGAAGGGCTTTCATCAAAAGAAAAAGAATTCAAAGATAGATTTTTGCATAATATGAAAGAAAAGCTAGAAAAAAATCAAAAAGATTTTTTAACTATTTTGATTTCAAAAACACCTGAAACAATTGAACAAGCAATGCAATCAGATATGATTGAAAAATATTTTGAATTCAAAATTGAATCAACTAATATAGATGTGCAAGATGTTTACCAAGAAGTATTAAGTAAGTTAAAAGAGAGCAGTAAAATAACAGATGAGGCATCAATTAAACTATTAGATTATATTGCTGCAACATATCCAAAAACAGATTTATCATTTCCAGAGTATAGAGATAAATTGTGCAATAAGATATTGTTTAGTAAGGACAAAGAAATAACAGAAAATGATTTACCAAAATACGAACAAGAAAAATCTATGGACGAAATATTTGCAGACTTAAATAGCTTAGTAGGGTTAGAAAATATAAAACAAGTATTAAAAGATTTAGTAGATTTAATAGAACTAAAAAATAAAACCAAAGATGACTTGAAAATTAAAGACATAAATTTACACATGGTATTTTTAGGAAATCCAGGAACAGGTAAAACAACTGTTGCAAGAATTATTGCAGAAATGCTATACAATTTAAAATATATAAAACAAAATAAACTAATTGAAGTATCAAGTAAAGATTTAGTTGCAGAATATGTTGGACAAACTGCACCAAAAACAATGGCTGTTATTGAAAGAGCTTTAGGAGGAGTGCTATTTGTAGATGAAGCATATTCACTTGCATCTGAAGAAGGAAGCGGTAATTCATTCAATAAAGAAGCTATTGCAACACTTATACAGGCAATGGAAAATTATAGAGATAATTTAGTTGTAATTTTTGCTGGATACACCAAAGAAATGCAAGCATTTTTAAATGCTAATTCAGGTATAATTTCTAGAATTGGGTACACACTAGAATTTAAAGACTATACATCTGAAGAACTATTAAAAATCTTTGAAGGAATGGTTAAAAAAGCAGGATTTAGTATTACTAAAGAAGCATGTGATGAAGTAGTAAAAGTAATAGATAAGTATAGAAACACTAAGAATTTTGGAAATGCAAGATTTGCAAGAAATCTATATGAAAAAACAATAATAAAACATGCAGCTAATACTAGAGGAAAGAAAACTAAAAAGGACTTAAAAACAATTGTAAAAGAAGACATAAGTACAGATAATTTATAAATGAAAAGGAGCCAAGATTTAATAATTTTGGTTCTTTTTTATTGTATTAAAATTATTTGAAATTTCTATTAAAAACCATTGACAATTGAATATACATTCAACTATAATATATTCAAAGTTGAGTAAATATTCAACTATACTTGCATATAATAAAACTAAGGAGGAAATAGTATGTCTAGAAATGAATTCATTTGTGATTGTAATGCAATACATCAAGAAGTGGTAGAAAGCACTAAAAAACAAATACTAAATGATGAAGATTTGTTTAACAATTTAGCAGAGTTTTTTAAAATATTAGGAGATACTACTAGAGTTAAAATATTATCAGCTTTAGACAAAAATGAAATGTGTGTATGTGACATTGCAAATGTTTTAAGTATGAGTAAATCCTCAATTTCACATCAATTAGGAACATTAAGAAGAAGTGGAATTGTAAAATGTAAAAGAGTAGGTAAAGAAGTATTTTATATGCTTGATGATGAACATGTAAAGAAAGTATTTGAGATTGGTGCAGAGCATATTGAACACAGAATATAGTGTTTTATAAAAAAGGAGATAATATTATGAAAAAAGAGATTATAAAGATTTTAACATCATTTGTTTTGTTTTTAGTAGCATTACTAATGCCAATTGATAATCAAATAATAAAAATTGCTATATACGTAATTGCATATTTAGTAGTAGGATTCGAAGTTTTAAAAGAAGCGATAGAAAATATTTTTAAAGGAGAAGTGTTTGATGAAAACTTTTTAATGGCAATAGCTACAATAGGTGCTTTTGCTATTGGTGAATATCCAGAAGCTGTTACTGTAATGTTACTTTATCAAGTGGGAGAAACATTCCAAGATTATGCAGTTGATAACTCTAAAAAATCAATAGAGAATTTAATGAATATTAGACCAGATTTTGCAAATGTTTTAAGAGAAAATGCTGAGATAAAAGTTAATCCTGAAGAAGTAAAAGTTGGAGAAATAATTATTGTAAAACCTGGGGAGAAAATACCTCTTGATGGAAAAATTATAGAAGGGGAGTCAATGCTAGATACAACAGCATTAACAGGAGAATCAGTTCCTAGGACAGCAAACACAGGAGATAATGTTTTTAGTGGATGTATAAACCAAACTGGAGTATTAAGAATTCAAGTAAATAAAGAATTCGGAGAATCAACTGTTAGTAAGATACTAAATTTAGTTGAAAATGCAGAAGACAAAAAATCTAAATCTGAAAACTTTATTACTAAATTTGCAAAATATTATACTCCAGTAGTTGTAATATTGGCAGTAATTATAGCTATTGTACCACCAATTATTATAAAAGAAGCAAACTTCACAGAATGGTTATATAGAGCATTATCATTTTTAGTTGTATCTTGTCCATGTGCACTAGTTATTTCAATACCTTTAAGCTTTTTTGCAGGAATAGGTGGAGCATCTAAAATAGGAGTTTTAATCAAAGGTGGAAACTATTTAGAAGCTTTAGCAAATGTTAATACAGTTGTTTTTGACAAAACAGGAACACTTACCAAAGGTGTATTTGAGGTTAAAAAAGTAGAAGAAGTAGGAGCATCTAAACAAGACATTATAAAATATTCGGCTTATGCAGAAAACTATTCAAACCATCCAATTGCAGTATCAATTAAAAAAGCATATAATGAAAAAATAGATGAAAAATTGATTTCAGATATAAAAGAAATATCTGGAAAAGGAATAAGTGTAAAGGTTGAAAATAAACAAGTATTAGTTGGAAATGAAAAACTAATGCAAGAAAACAATATTGAATATACAAAATGTAATGAAATAGGTACAGTAGTATATGTAGCAATTGAAAATAAATATGCTGGTTATATACTTATATCAGACGAAATAAAAGAAGATTCATTTAAAGCAATAAGAGAATTAAAAGATAACAAAAAACAGACAATAATGTTTACAGGTGACAAAAAAGAAGTAGGTGAAGATGTTGCTAAAAAATTAGGAATGGATAAAGTATATACTGAATTATTACCAGATGGAAAAGTAAAAAAAGTAGAAGAGCTTATAAAGCAAAAGAATGGAACACTTGCATTTGTAGGGGATGGAATAAATGATGCACCAGTACTTGCATTATCAGATATAGGAATTGCAATGGGAGGTCTTGGAAGCGATGCAGCTATAGAAGCAGCAGATATAGTAATAATGACAGACGAACCATCTAAAATAAATAAAGCTATTAAGATTTCTAAAAAAGCAATGAGAATTGTTAAACAAAATATTATATTTGCAATTTCAATTAAAGCATTAGTATTAATTTTAAGTGCAGTAGGAATTACCACAATGTGGGAAGCAGTTTTTGCAGATGTTGGCGTTTCAGTAATTGCAGTATTAAATGCTATTAGAATATTAAAGAAATAATTGAAAATGGGAAGAGTTTACTCTTCCCATTTAAAGTTATATTACATAAAAGAATATACAGAAAAATTGTAATGTACTTGCAACTATACAAGCAATGTGAAACACAGAATGCATCCACTTATGCTTTTTACCAAGTCCATAAAAAATTGCTCCAATTGTGTATACAAGTCCGCCAGCTAATAATAAAATAAATCCTTTCATTGTTAACAATTCTATAATTACATTTATTTTAAATATAATACACCAACCAAGTAATATGTAGCATATCATAGAAAAAACTTTATATCTTTTTAAATCTATTGAATTAAGTACAATTCCTAATATTGATAATCCCCAAACAATTCCAAATAATGTCCAGCCAGTAGCTGTATCATATTCTCTTAAAGTGCATAAAGCAAATGGAGTATAAGTTCCAGCTATAAGAATAAATATAGAGCAGTGATCAATTATTTGAAAAACTTTTTTAGCCGTACGATTAGGGTTCAAGCCATGATATATACTTGACATAGTGTATAATAAAATTAAAGATACACCATAAATTGAGGTAGAAACTATACCATAAACATTGTGATGTAATGCTGAAAATATAACACATAAAGCAAGAACAGCAATACCGAGTGCGCCACCTACAATATGTGACACCATATTAAAAATTTCTTCACCTTTTGTATATGTTGGCAATACTCTGTCAGCTAATTTTACTCTATGCATACTATCCCTCCAATTCAATAATTTTTTTTAGTTCTTCATTTCTTTTTATTTTATTTGTAGTAGTTTTTATTAAAGGTTCTTTAGTTAAAACAAGATGCTTTATATATTTGTACATAGGAAGAGTTTTATTTATTTCTTTAATTTCATTCCAAATAATATCTTTTAGTTCTTGCTCAGTTGCATTAGGGTATTTAGACTTAGTAATAGTTTCATTATATACTACTTCAACAGAGACTTTAACATCATTACTATCTTGAGCATCTGGAAGACCATAAACAAAACATTCTTCAACTTCATCTAATCTATTTATCAAAATTTCTAATTCCTCAGGAAATACTTTTTTACCATTTTTTAAAACGATTAAATCTTTTTGTCTACCAGTGATAAATAAATAACCATCATCATCTATATATCCTAAATCACCAGTATGGAACCATCCATCTTTTAATACTTCTTTTGTTTGTTCTTCATTTTTATAATATCCAAGCATAACATTTGGACCTTTAACAACAATTTCACCAATACCATTTGAATCTTTGTTGTCAATTTTTACTTCAAGACTACTCATAGGTATACCAACAGAACCAGACCTTACACATATATCATTTTCAGCGGATATAACAGGAGAGGTTTCAGTTAATCCATAACCTTGAACTAAATGAATACCGATGTCATTAAACCAAGTTGCTACACGTTTATCTAATGGAGCGCCACCAGAGATGATAAATCTCATATTTCCACCAAGAGCGTCAACAAGCTGTTTAAAGATTTTTCTTCTAATATCAATATGAAGTTTTAACAATAAATTACTTAATTTAATCATAAAGCTTATAAGTTTTGTTTTACCTTGTTTTTCAACTTCTTTCATAATAGTAGAGTACATTTTATCTATTAAAACAGGAACTCCAACAAAAACTGATACTTTATATTCTTTTAAGTTTTGTTGAATATATCTTAAACCATCTGGAAAAACAGTTTTTACACCAGAAGCTAACATTACAAGCATACCAGTTGAACCAAAAATATGATGATATGGCAAAAATGCAATATTTACATCAGTACTGTAAAAAGTTTCAACTAATTGCATATCATATATATTTGTGGCAATTCCATTTTGATTAAGCATAACAGCTTTAGACTTAGAAGTAGTACCAGATGTAAAAAGCAAAATACTCATAGCATAAGAATCAACTTTATGATTTATATATTCCGAATAACCAGTTTCAATTGCCTTTTTTCCATCATCAATTAGGTCATAGAAATACAAAAAGCCAGGTACTTTAGAAAAGCAAATAAAATGTTTAATATTTGTTTTTCCTGAATTTTTAATTTCTTCTATAATATCTTTTAATTTTTCGTCAAAAACTATTGATTCAACTTCACTTCTAATTAAAGAATCTTCAAGTTCTCCGATTTGTAATCCTTTATCTAAAGGAACAGAAACTATTCCTCCAAGTAGGTTGCTTAAGTGTGCAACTGACCATTCATAACAATTATGTCCTACAACTGCAGAACGTTTACCTTGTAAACCTAACTTATATAGAGAGGTACCAAAGCAATTGATATCTTCTAATAGATTAGTATATGTGTGATTTATATATTCAACTTCTTTACCATTTTTTATCTTTGTTGTGAATGCTATATTATCAGCATAAGTATTGGCTGAATGATATAACAAATCTTTAATATTATCAAATTTTATAATAGTTTGTTCTTTTTTCATTTGTCCTCCTAAAATAATTTACTAAACTATATTATGTAGTTTCAAAAACTATTATACCTTAAAGATAGAAATAGGTCAAGACTCTTTAAAACTAAAAAACAAAATTCATTTTTACAACATAAATTAATAAGTAAAATTTTAAAATATTACTTGCAAAACAAAAAAAGTTAATATATCATATAGGTAAAATAAAAAATAGACAGAAATACAAATGAAAATGGAGGATTTATTTATGGAAAAGAAAAAAATGAAATTATGGCAAAAAATAATATTTATAGTTTTAGCAATAGCTATAATAGTTCCAACAGTCCTAGTTATTGTAAATACTAGTGTTATTAATAAAATTATTGCTAACCAAAAAGAAAATGTAAATATGCAAAATTATTCATACACAGTGCAATCAAACTCAACAGCAGGTATGGTAACTAAAGTTTATTACAAAGATGGAATAAAAATGTATGTTGTACAAAATAATGAAAATAATATAATTATATGGAGAAACTCAAATACAAAAGAAATGATAAGTTTAACTCCAAATACATTAAAAGCCGGTGTTGAAAAATATGAAGGAGATGATCCAAATACTATACCATATTTGCTTGATGAATATGCAAGTAAAGAGTTAAAACTATTTTCGATTATAACATCAGAGAAAGTAAATGGAGAAGAATGTTATAAAGTAAGCAGTCTAGGACGAAAACTTTGGTTCAGTAAATCTACAGGAATGATTGTAAAGGAAATGAATGGTACAGTAGTTAAAGATGGAAAAGAAATGGGTTATGTATCAGAATTTAAAGATTGGAAATTCAATCAATTAACAGATATAGATGTTACAAGACCAAATTTAATAGGTTATGAAGTTACAAATAATCAATAATCAATTAAAAGCAAATAACTAGAAAACTAGTTGTTTGCTTTTATCACATTACATATCAAAAAGACATATTATGTAATGTGAGGTGAATAAATTGGATTGGTTTGAAACATTAAACCCAGTAATTCAAGCATTATTAGCAACAACGTTTACCTGGGGAGTAACAGCATTAGGAGCTCTTGTAGTTTGCTTTTTTAAAGAAGTAAACAGCAAAATACTAAATACAATATTAGGCTTTAGTGCAGGAGTAATGATTGCAGCAGCATTTTGGTCTTTATTAGAACCATCAATTGATTTATCACAAGAACTTGGATACATAGCATGGGCATTACCAGCTATTGGTTTTATTACAGGTGGATTGTTTGTGCTGATATCAGATAAGTTCTTGGATAAAATGCTAAAAAATAGAAAAAGCATAGATGGTAAAGGATCATTAAAGAGAAGCATACTTTTAATAGCAGCAATTACCATTCACAATATACCAGAAGGGATGGCAGTTGGTGTAGCTTTTGGAGGAATAGCAAGTGGAGTGCCAGGAATGACACTAATTGGTGCAGTTATGTTAGCACTTGGTATAGGAATACAAAACTTTCCAGAAGGTGCGGCTGTATCATTACCACTTCGTACAGAAGGATATTCGAGATTTAAAAGCTTTATGATTGGGCAGGCATCAGCTTTAGTTGAACCTGTATCAGCTGTGATAGGGGCAATACTTGTAATGTATATAAGAAGTATGTTACCATTTTTATTATCATTTGCAGCAGGAGCAATGATAATAGTAGTTGCAAGAGAGCTTTTACCAGAATCAATAATTGGTAACAAAAACTTATCTACTTTTGGATTGATTTTTGGTTTCGTTTTAATGATGGTATTAGATGTTGCATTAGGATAAAACTTAAAAATTAAGGTAAGGTTGAATTTAAAATTCGACCTTATTTTTGTAATTTACTTGTAAAACAAAAATACTTATGATATATATATGGTATATAAAAAAGGGGGAAATTGTAATGGAGGAACAAAAGAACAACCAAACAGCAGTGGAAGTAAAAACAGAAGAAACACAATATGACGAAATTCAAAAAGTAGAACAGGTAGAAAGAACAGATTCATATTTTGATGGAAAAGTGTTAGAATGGCTAGGCTATAGAATTTTAGCTTTTATAATAACTGCTGTAACATTTGGAATTGCTCATGCTTGGGCAGAAAAATTACTTATTGCGTATACTATAGATCATACAGTATACAATGGAAAAAGACTTAAATTTGAAGGTACGGGAGCATCTTTATTTGTACAAAAATTCAAATGGATTTTCCTTACAATCATAACCCTAGGAATTTATGGATTTTGGGTTCCAATTAAAAAAGAACAATGGATAGTTTCAAATATTCATTTTGAAAAAGAAGAATTTGTCAAAGGAGACAGTTACTTTGATGGTGGAGTACTAGGAATAATTGGAGTAAACTTATTTAGCAAAATATTAACATTTATTTCATTTGGTTTATTATATCCATTTGTAGTTTGCTATAGACAAAGATGGTTTGCAAAACATACTATTATAAACCGCAAAAAAATAATATTCACAGGAAAATCATTAAGCTTAATAGGAAATTATCTTTTATGGTGGTTTTTATGTATTATTACATTTGGAATTTTTGGACTATGGTTACCAATAAAAATCGAAAACTGGAAAGCTAAAAATACACACATAAAACTAAAAGATGAAGAAGAACCAAAAACGTCAATGGCTCCAGCTGTATTAGGAATAATATTAGCGATTATGCTAATTGTAGGAGTGGTATCTTTTACATACAAAAATGTAGATTTTTATAAAATTATGGATGATGGTATTGATTTTGAAGAAATATTTAACAAGGATGAAAAAACACCATCAAAAGGAAATGGTCAAGTCGCAACAATAAGTACACCAAGCAAAAACAATAGTACTAACTCAAATAAAAATAACACAAGTTCAAGTGGAAACAGTAATACAAGTTCAAATACTAATAAAGTAACATACACCACAAAAGACTTTAAAAGATATACAACAGTAACATTAATTGATTATGTTGCAACTGAAGGAGCACCAGACCATACAAGTGATTTAGTAGCAAGTATTGAAGGCAATGGAATTGCAATAAGCGAAAGTACAGGAGCAATACTAATTGAAGGAACTAATGCAAAGTATTTATACAAAGTTTCTAGTGGTAGTAAAATTGACCTATATTATATAACTAAAAATAACGACTTGTATGTAATACATAATCCAAGTTCTGGTAATCCGAATCAAACTAAAACTAAAGTTGCAAGTTCAGTTGCAGAATTTTTAGGAACAGAGAATGGAAAAAGATATTTAAAAGTATTATTAAAAGATGAAAGTACCAAAAATATTTCATATTAAAATATTTAAGCAACATTTTAAAAAGATGTTGCTTTTTTTATGTTGGTAAAGTATAAATGAAACAAAGACAAATAAGATAGTAGACTTATTGTTACTAGATAATGGCTTTTAATAGAAAAATCGTTCAAATTTGCTAATCTGTAATGTTAATATAACATAAAAAAACAACTGAATTTTTAAGCTTGGTAAGTTGTAATAAATTATAAAAGTAAATATATATAAGCACTGGTGAAAATATGCAAGAAAAAAATAAATGTCGAAAAAAGTAGATAGGAATTAAAGAAAAGTATTGAAAATAAAAAAATGTTATGGTATTCTTAACTAAGATATGTACAAGTATCTTACTTTATTTTTTGGTAAGATAAAAATCTGAGATTTGCACATTGAAAATTTAATATAGAGTAAACCTGCGAAATACAGTTAAAAATGAGTAAATGTGCATAAAAAGGAAAAAATTGTACATACTAAATACAAGAAGAAAAAAGCAGAATAAAAACACTTAAGAAAGAGGAGGAAGATAACCTTGAATAAAAAAGAGAATAAAATAAGTAAAGAGATAAAAATAAATAAAAAATCAGCAAGAAGAAATTACTCAAATCAAACAGGTATTACTCTAATTGCGTTAGTAGTAACTATTGTGGTCTTACTAATACTTGCAGGAGTAAGTATAAATGCACTATTTAGTGAAAATGGAATAATAAAAAGGGCGCAAGATGCCCAAAACAAAATGAATAACGCACAAGAGAGTGATTTAAATGCATTAAATGACTTAGACAAATGGATAAATAACCAAGTAAATGGAACCACAGGTGGAGGCACAACGGGAGGAGACGATAATCCAACAACAACATCTAAAATATCAACATTAGTAGGAAAAGTAGTAGATAAAAATACAAAAGCAGAAGATGCATATGGAAATAAAATAACAATACCAAAAGGATTTAAAGTAGTAGCACATGGAACGGTAGCAGGTTCAGCAACATATACATATACTGGAGATGATATACCAGCAGTACAAGATGGAATAGTAATAGAAAATGGAACAGATGGAAATCAATTTGTATGGGTACCAGTAGGAACAATAAAAAACAAAGATAATACAACAAATACAATAACACTTGGAAGATACGAGTTTGACAGCAGTACAGGAGCACTAAAATCAACAACACCAGCACAAGTTGCGTCAGTAGAAAATTGTACACAGACAGTTACAATAGGTGGTAATCTTCAAGAATTAAGTACATCAAGAATTTCAAGCAGTTCATCAGAAAACACAACAGCAAGAAACTTATCAGAATTTATATCAACAACCTTAGCAAATGGAGGATATTACATAGCACGATTTGAAGCAAGTGGAACAGCATCAAAAATAGCTTCAAAATATAATCAAACAGTATTATGTAATATAACACAACCAAATGCAGCAAAGGCAGCAAGAGAGATGTATGGAGAAATAAAAGAAAATAATAAATTGGTATATGCAAGTGATTTAGTAAATAGTTATGCATGGGATACAGCAATAATATTTATACAAACATACTCAGTGAAAACAGACTACGCAAGTCATAATGAAAGTAAAACAACTGGTAAATTTACAGCAACAGGAAAAAATAATGACAAATATTGTAATATATGGGATATGTCAGGAAATGCATCTGAATGGACCACAGAATTCTCTACTTACTCTCGCGATAGCAACTTCTGCCCTTGTGTTTATCGTGGAGGCTATTTCAGCACCTCGTCTTATGGCCCAGCCGGAGCCCTCGCTTACACGTCTTACCGCGGCGTCGATGACGCGACTGGCAGTGGCAGCAGGTATCTTGGTCTGCGTCCCCTACTTTATGTAAAGTAGCACTGACCACTGGTTCAATGAACCAGAAAAAATGAATAAATACGATGTTAGCACTAATGTGCTTAATACGTACTTTAGCGCAGCTCAAATGCTAAGAAAAAAATATTTAAGCAACATTTTAAAAAGATGTTGCTTTTTTTATGTTAGCAAAGTATAATAAGTATGAAAAGTATAACTGAAACCAAAAGGAGAAAATTATGAATAAAGATAAATATGTTGGTATTTGCAAAGTTGGTGAAAAAGGACAAATTGTAATACCAAAGGAAGCAAGAGAAATGTTTAATATAAATCCAGGAGATTCAATAGTTGTTTTGTGTGATAAAAAACAAGGAATAGCTTTAGTAAAGTCTGATATTATTGAAGATTTATCAAATAAAATATTTCAAAAAGGAGATGAGTAAAAATGTACTCAATTGAAATTGAAAATCTAACTAAAAAATTCAAAGAAAAAACAGCAGTTAATAATGTTAATTTAAAAATAAAACAAGGAGAGCTTTTTTCTTTGTTAGGTACAAATGGAGCAGGAAAGACCACTACAATAAAAATGTTATCTACTTTGATTTTACCTACTAGTGGAAACATAGAAATAAATGGATTAGATATAAATAAAGACAAACAAAAAATAAAAGAAATCTTAAATGTATCACCACAAGAAACTGCAATTGCAATGAACTTATCTGTAAAAGAAAATTTAGAATTTATGGCAGGAGTATATCAAATAAAAAATCCAAAAGAAAAAATTGACGAATTGGTAAAAACATTCAAATTAGAAGAAGTACTAAATCAAAAGGCAAAAACTTTATCTGGAGGATGGCAAAGAAAAGTATCTATTGCAATGGCTTTAATAAATGACCCACAAATACTATTTCTTGACGAACCTACACTAGGTTTAGATGTTATTGCAAGAAGAGAGCTATGGAGTATTATAGAAAGCCAAAAAGGAAAAATAACAATTATACTAACTACACATTATATGGAAGAAGCAGAAAGTTTATCTGATAGAGTTGGAATAATGGCAAAAGGAAGTTTAATAGATGTAGGAACTCCAGAAGAGTTAATAGAAAAATCAAATGCAAAAGATTTTGAAGATGCTTTTGTAAAAATAGCAACAGGAGGAAAATTATGAGAATAATAAACTTTGCTAAAAGAAATTTTAAAGAAATAATAAGAGATCCATTAAGTATAATATTTGCAATTTTATTACCATTATTTTTACTTTTTATATTTCAACAATTTAATATACCAAGTGAAAACTATAAATTAGAAAATTTTACACCAGGAATAATTATTTTTGGATTTTCTTTTCTAACGCTTTTTACAGCTATGCTTGTTGCAAAAGATAGAAGTACATCATTATTAATTAGACTTGGAACAAGCCCAATGAAACCAGTAGAATATATATTAGGTTATATAATCTCAATAATTCCTATAATAATTATTCAAAATGTATTATTCTTTATATTAGCCATAATCTTGGGATTAAGCTTTAATATAAACATTATATTGGCAATTTTAGTATCTATTATTGTTGCAATACTATTTATAGCAATAGGAATATTGATAGGAAGCACATTTACAGAAAAAGCATCATCGGGAATATCAAGTATTGTAGTACAATTAGTATGCTTTACAGGAGAAATGTATTTTCCAAAAGAAATGTTAGGAGATGTATTTGCAAAAATATGCAACATACTTCCATTTGAAAGTTGTGTAACAATTATAAAAGGAATAATGAACAATAACATTCAAATAATAAGCCTAAGAAATATAATAGTATTTTTAATATACACCATTGCGATTTTAGTAATATCAATAATAGTATTTAAAAGAAAAATGGTTAGTGATAATAAATAGAACATGAATTATTTACTAAATTCTACTATTTATGTTATAATTAGTAAAAGGGAAGTGATATTATAATGAATAAAAAAGAAGTAAAAAATATTTTAATATCAATGAGAACACCAGAAAACGAAATAGCAGTAAATCATTTGCTTGGTCAATTAGATATGAAAAGTGATACTGAAATTGAGCAAATTACAGAAAGATTAGGAAATAGTGAACAAAATATAAGAGAAACCTTGTCAAAGAAAATAGAAGGAATCTCTCAAAGCAGAAATGATGAAAAATATCCTATCAATGACATGTTTACTTATGGAATATCAGGGAATTGTATTCACTTACACTTACCAACAGACTTACATGAACTAATGGCCAAAAATGGAATATCAAAAACAATAGCTCTAGTTAACTTACAGTTATTAGATGCAATTGATAAAATAAAAGAAATGAGAGATGGAGGGTTTTATAGATTCAAAGATAAAGATAGTATATATATGATATCTCCAGCAGTAATAAAAAGAGAAATGAAGTTTTTGGAAGAATTGGACTTTACAACCCATTCATATAGTAAAAAACAACTTAGCGATGAAAAATTTGTACAAGAAACTCCAGAAGCTCAGCTTGCTACACACATTTTTGGACATGATAAAAACGTTGGAACCGCATTAATAAGATTTGAACAAATAAATTCAAAGCAATGGCAAGAAAAGAAAAATGAAATAGTAGCAAATTTAAGAGAAAAAACATCGGGTATAGAGCATAATAAAAGTGAAGAAAGGTAAACTAAAAGCAGGTAATTGAAAATTATCTGCTTTTATGATATAAAATAGACGAGAAGGAGAGGTATAAATATGTATACATTAATTACCGGAACTACAAGTGGTATTGGGAAAGAGTTGAAACAGAACTGCAAAATAAAATAGGAGTGAGATTATGAAAAGACTTAATTTAATAGTAGTATTTAATAAAGATTTAACAAAAGTTCTATTTTGTATTAGAGCAAAAGAGCCATACAAAGGATTATACAATTTTGTTGGAGGCAAA
Organism: uncultured Clostridia bacterium; assembly: GCA_934122155.1. Lineage (GTDB taxonomy): Bacteria > Bacillota > Clostridia > TANB77 > CAG-508 > CAG-273. The sequence goes on along the minus strand of CAKOVX010000005.1, from coordinate 8,731 downwards.
GTAGAAGAAAATGAGCCAAATGATGAAGCGGCTTATAGAGAGTTATTTGAAGAAACAGGAATAAGCAGTCATGATATTGAGTTAGATCATTTTATGGATTTAAATTACTTTAAATATGAAAACAATTTACAAGTATACTATGGAATATTAAAAAATGAAGTAACTTTGGTAGAAGAAAAAAATAAACTTGAATGGGTAACTATAAATGAAGAATTATTAAATAATGAAAAATTTGCAGGTAACTATAATATTCCTCATATCATAAAACAAATAAAGGTATATTTGAGAGATGGAATTAAATATTAAGTTTTGTTACACCTGAAAAAGAGATAGAAGTATGGATTGAGCAACTATAAAAGAATATCATTGAATGAAGTAGGGGTAACGTTTAAATGATAATAAAGTTAAAAAACGAATACTTGGTTATTCGTTTTTTTCGACTTTTTAAGAATAAAAACTTACACAAAAATTTTTTTTGTGATATAATTTATAGGTTCGCAAAAAATTAAGAAGGAGAGAATTATGAAAGAGTTAGATTTAGGAAAAGAGAAAATCAGTAAACTTTTATTAGCTTTTGCTATACCTTGTGTAATAAGTATGTTAATAAATTCAGTTTACAATATTGTTGACCAAATATTCATTGGAAAAGGAGTAGGAACACTTGGAAATGCTGCAACAAATGTTATATTTCCATTAGTTATAATCTTTAATGCATTAGCAGGTTTAATAGGAAATGGAGCAGCGGCAAATTTATCATTAAAATTAGGTGAAAATGATAAAAAATCAGCAGCTAAAAGTATAGGGCAAGCAATAAGTATGTCAGTAATAGTATCTGTATTAATTAGTGTAGTTGCTTATATATTTTTACCTCAATTAGTATACATATTTGGCTGTACAGATAGTGTATATAATTATGCTATTGATTACGGAAAAATAATCATACTAGGAGCTCCATTTATGCTAATATATTCAGCACTTTCAAATATTATAAGAGCTGATGGATCACCCAAATATTCAATGATAATGTTAGTAATAGGAGCAGTTATAAATATAATATTAGATCCAATATTTATTTTGGGATTTAATATGGGAGTAAAAGGTGGAGCAATTGCAACAGTTATAGGACAAGCAGTATCATTCTTAATAGCAATTATATATATTGGAAAAATAAAATCTGTAAAATTAACTAAAGATGATTTTAAACTAGATAAAAATATATTTAGAATATTATCATTAGGTTTATCTTCATTTATAACACAAGCAACTATTTTAATATTATTTATATTTATGAATAATATAATGACTAAATTAGGTGCAAACACAAAATTTGGAGCAGATATTCCATTATCTGTATATGGTGTAATATCAAAAATAAACAGCCTATATATTTCAACAGTTTTAGGAATATCAATAGGATCACAACCAATTATTGGATTTAACTATGGTGCTGGAAACGAATTAAGAGTAAAAGAAACAATAAAAAAGGTATTAATTGTTAACTTTATTATAGGAATAATATTCAATATAATCTTTGTATTATTTTCTAAACAAATAGCCGGTATATTCATATCAAGTAGTGATGAATCTTATGATTTATTTATGGAATTTGCTACACTTATGTGTCATAGTTTTTTATTAGTAATGGCATTAAATGCTTTAGAAATGACAACAAGTATTGTAATTCAATCTGTAGGACATGTATGGAAAGCAACTGCAGTAAGCTTTATAAGACAAATAATATTGCTAATACCAATATCTCTAATATTAGCATTTGCATTTAATAAAGGAATATATGGAGTTTTATATGCAGGATGTATATCAGATGTCTTATGCTTTATATCAACTATATTTATATTAAAATCAGAGTATAAAAAGCTTGGAGCAAAACAAGAAAAAGTAGAAGAAAATCAAGAACAAAACACATCATATAAAGGTAAACATATAGTTATTACAATATCTAGAGAATACGGCTCAGGAGGAAGGTTTGTTGGAAAACTAGTTTCTAAAAAATTAGGTATTCCATTCTATGATAAGGAATTAATATCTTTATCTGCAAAAGAATCCGGACTTTCAGAACAATATATTGAAGAAATAGACCAAAAGAAAAAGTCGGCTACATATATTAACAATAATGATGACAGATTATTTATTGCAGAAAAAGAAGTAATAAATAACTTAGCCAAAAACTCATGTGTTATAGTAGGAAGATGTGCAGACTATATATTAAAAGATAATAAGGACAGTGTAAAAATATTTCTATATAGTGATTCAAAATCAAAAGAAAATAGAGCTATTAAATATTATGGATTAGACGAAAAAAATGCATTAAAAGAAATTGAAAAAATAAATAAAGATAGAGCAAAACACTATAAATTTTATACTGATAGAGAATGGAAAAATTTCGACAATTATGATTTTGCATTTAATGTTGACAAATATGGTGTCGAGAAGACCGCAGATAATATTGTAGAAATAATTAAATCAATTTAAATTAAAAGCAAGTAATTGAAAATTACTTGCTTTTGTGATATAAGAAAAACAAATAATAATTACAAGGAAGAAATATGAAAATAGAAGAATTAAATGTAGAATATGATAAGTTACAAAAAATATATGGAGCAAAAGAACTAATGTCTATATATAATGGAGGGTGTACTAAAAATCCAAATATTTGCTTTGTTTTTATGAATCCAACAGGTAGAAATATTGCTTCATGTCCAGAATGGAAAGGGAGAAGATCACCTTGGATAGGTACAAAAAATATATGGAAGTTATTTTATAAAATTGGATTATTAGATGAAGAAATATATCAAGAAATTATTTCAAAAAAACCACAAGAATGGGATGAAGATTTTGCTGATATTGTATATTCAAATGTAGAAAAACACAAATATTTCATTACTAATTTAGGAAAATGTACTCAAACAGATGCAAGAGTACTGCCTAATTCAGTTTATAGTCAGTATCTAGATTTACTTTGCAAAGAGATAGAAATTATTAACCCCAAAATAATTATAACACTTGGAAATCAAGTCAGTTCCATAGTTTTAGACAAAAGTATATCTGTATCACAATGCAGAAAACAAAGCTTTTCTAAGAAAATAGGTAAGAAAAATTATAAAATATATCCAGTTTATTATCCTATAGGAAATGGAATGATGAATATAGATAAGGCTATAGAAGATTTAAAATTTATTATAGAAACAAATAAATAAGGAGGAGATTTTATGAATTTAGTAACAGGTTTAGCAATACCTTTTTTAGGCACAACACTTGGCTCAGCAATGGTATTTTTGATGAAAAACAAGATGAACTCAAAAGTTGAAAAATTACTATTAGGTTTTGCATCAGGAGTAATGATTGCAGCTTCAATCTGGTCTTTAATTATACCATCAATTGATATGGCAAGTGAACAAGGAAAAGTAGCATGGATTCCAGCGGCAGTTGGATTTATACTAGGAATAGCTTTTTTACTTGTACTTGATAGTGTAATTCCTCATTTACACTTAAATAATGATAAACCAGAAGGAATAAAAGCAAAACTAAAGAAAACAACAATGATGGTATTTGCAGTTACACTTCACAATATTCCTGAAGGAATGGCAGTAGGTGTTACATTTGCTGGTGCACTTATTGGAAATACAGGAATAACAATAGCAGGAGCATTTGCATTAGCAATAGGAATTGCAATACAAAATTTTCCTGAAGGAGCAATTATATCAATGCCATTAAAAAGCAAAGGAATATCAAAATCAAAAGCATTTTTATATGGAACGCTTTCAGGAATAGTAGAACCAATAGGAGCAATTATTACAATACTACTTACAAGCACAGTAGTACCAATATTACCATATTTATTATCATTTGCAGCAGGAGCTATGATTTATGTGGTTGTTGAAGAACTAATACCAGAATCTCAAAATGGTGAACATTCAAATATAGGAACAATAGGAGTTGCTCTTGGATTTGTAATAATGATGATTTTAGATGTGGCACTAGGATAAGAATACTTAATAATAGAGGTAAATATTATGAAATCTATAAATAAACAAGAATTACATAAACTTTTTGCAGAGTTAAAAACAAACAAGCAAGAAGATGTATTTAATGAATTATATAATAAATGTGGCAATTTAGTGTATAAAATAGCATTTTCGATATTAAAAAATAAAGAGAATAGTGAAGACATTAAACAAATAGTATTTTTAAAGATATGGAAAGTTAATAAAGAAATTTTACCAGACAAAAATGAAGCAAGTTGGCTATATGCTGTAACTAAAAATGAAGCAATAACATTCCTAAAGAAACAAAAAAATACAATCAATATAGACGAAATTTATTATATAAATGATGAATGTGACAATATATTTAATGTAGAAGACGAACAATCATATAATAATATAATATCAGCACTAGATAAAAGAGAACAAGAAATAGTATCACTAAGAATTATATCTAATCTATCATTTAGGCAAATATCGCAAATACTAGGAGAACCAATAGGAACAATACAATGGAGATATTATAAAGCAGTTCATTCTTTAAAAATATTATTAAGCAATTTATCTATGTTTATTATATCTGTTACTATATTTGCAAGTAGAATACTAAAAAAGAAAGAGAATATACCACAAACTACTATAAAAAATGAAGTGACTGAGAATAACGAAATAACGAGTGATACTGTGTATGACGAAACTAAGAAAAATGATACAACTGAAACAACAGTGATTAAAGAAAATACAAAAATTCAATTGGACCACTATGATATAGGAATTCTAGGAGTTTCAGGATTATTTTTAGTATTAACTATAATTTTTGGAATTATTTATAAAAATCACCAACAAAAAGCAAGAAAAAAGAAGTCTAAATAATAGAAAGGTTAAAAGGTGATAAATATGAAAAAAACATTTATTATAATAGGAGTGATACTTGCAGTTTGTATAAGCTTTGTCATTGGTTTATTAGTAGGACAATATAATAAAGCAAAAACGGATTTATTAATACGTAAAGCAGAAGGAACAACATTCTATGCAAAAATTGACAATATAAGGGAAGATAATGGAATAATACATATAAGTGCAACAGGTCTTGATGTAAATAACATAAACTGGAGAGGAAAATACAATTTTTCTGTAAAAGAAAATACTGATATTATATGGATGGATGTGAAAATACCTGTATCTGCTTTAGGAGCAAAAAATAATATTGCAATAACAATTACAGATGAAATTATACTAGATATAGTGCCAACACCATTACAAGAAATAGAAAAAATAGAACTTTTGGATGACAAAAAATATGGTGAATATGAAAAGGTAGCAGATTTTAAAGAATGTAAATATGCAGAAGAACCATTAGTAAAATTTAATGGAGCATTATATACTAAATCAAATAAAATAATTGATTATATTGGTGGAGAAGCTCAAATAGGAACTATTGACCAATTAATTGATTCCGACTATGTACCAAAAGTAGATGGAGAAACAAACTCAAAAGAATTATTAAATGCAGGAGTTTATCCAGGTGGAGACAATGAAATAGTGCTTAATTATAATAATGATTATGTGCTATATGAAAAGGTCTAATACTCTACGATAAGTAAGTCGTGAATTTATCTATTTTAGAAGCGGAAATAGAAGATGAAAAGTATAATATAAATTATAAAAATATAATTTCATTAGAATAGCAGATAATTATTTAAAATTATCTGCTATATTGCTTTCAAAAATTTTTACAAAATCTTAAAATAAATATTGACATATTAGTTAATCTATAATATAATACAAACAATAGTTTTATAACAATAGATAAAAATTATATATAATAATATACGTAGCTATACTAAATTTGTAAAAAGGAAGTGTTTCTATGGAAGAAAAGAAGAATGAAATTATTTTATTTGAAAATCAAGGAGTTAAGTTAGAGGTTAACTTAAAAGACGAAACGGTATGGCTCACTCAAGAGCAAATGTCAAAGTTATTTGATAAAGCTAAATCAACAATTAATGAGCATATAAAAAACATATATAAAGAAGGTGAACTGGTTGAAGAAGAAACAATGACTAAATTCGGAAATTCCGAATTTTCTGATAAACCAACTAACTATTATAATTTAGATATGATTATTTCAATTGGTTATCGTGTAAAATCACAAAATGGTATTTTATTCAGAAAATGGGCTACACAAATACTAAAAGATTACATGCTAAAAGGTTATGCAGTAAATAAAAAAAGATTAGAATATTTAGAAAAGACAATTAAATTAATAGATATAGCAAATCGTATGGATGAACGATTAGAAGGAAATGATGCAAAAGAAATTTTAAAAGTAATTGGCGAATATTCAAAAGCACTAGACTTACTTGATGATTATGATCATAAAACCTTAAAGAAAATAGATGGAAGTGTAGATGAAAGAAAAATTGAATATAAAAATTGTATTGAGATAATAAACAAACTAAGATTTAATGAAGAAAGTACACTATTTGCAGTAGAAAGAGATAGAGGGTTAGAATCGATTATAGGAAATATTTATCAAAGTTTTGCTGGAAAAGAAATATATAAAAGTGTTGAAGAAAAGGGAGCAAACTTTTTATATCTAATAGTGAAAAATCATGTATTTGCAGATGGAAACAAAAGAATTGCAGCTACATTGTTTATATACTTTTTAAACTTTTATGGAATACTATACAAAAATGGAGAACAAACAATAGACAACAATACATTAGCGGCATTAACTTTATTAATTGCAGAATCAAATCCAAAAGAAAAAGATGTTATTATAGATTTAGTAATGAATTTCTTGAATAATTAAGATCTTTGGAAAAGAGGCGGATATTTAGTTGAAAGTATCTGCCTTTTTGTTATATAATAATAACTAGAAAATTTGTGAGGTGAAATATGAGTAAATATGAACCATTATGGAACTATCTAAAAGAAAATAAAAAGGAAAGCTATAAACTAACTTATGAAGAAATAAGAAATATTCTTGGATTTGAAATAGATCATTCATTTTTAAGTTACAAAAAAGAATTAAAAGATTATGGTTATGAAGTTGGTAAAATATCAATGAAGGAAAAAACAGTTATATTTAATAAAATATAAATTGAAAGTGAGAAAAGTATGAAATATATTGTATTATTAAGAGAAATAAATATAAGTGGTAAAAACAAAATATGAAGAGGTATATAATACTATTGGAGAGCCAAAAGAAAATCTTGAAAAAGTTCAGGAATACAACAATATTATTTTCTGGTCTTATGAGTTAAAAGAATATAGAAAAACAAACTGGTGGCCAAAAACTGCTAGTACAAGTATTAGTGATAAAATAACAATAAGAACCGCAAATACAATGAGAAAAGTATTAGAATTATGTAACAAATAATAGAGGTAAAATATGAAAATCTTTTAGGATTTAAAACATATAAAAGAACAGAACTTGATGAGCAAGGAAATCCATATCCAATTTTGTATATGAGATTAGAAAATGTAAAATAGGAGTTATAAAAATGGACATATATAATTTAAAAGATAAATTGGAATATCTAGACGAAGTTGTAAGATTAGAATATGAAGAATGGGCAGATAACAAAGAAGAAAATAGAGAAGAAAGACTTAAGAGGAAAAAAGAAAAGATTTGTTGCATGTTTAGTAATAAAGCATTCTGCAAATTGATTTTAGTGGACAATGCTGAATTAGTAGGTTTTATATCAATATTCCCGGAAGACTGTGAAGAAGAAAAAGAGTTAACTCCTTGGTATGCTACAATGTATGTAAAAAAAGAATATAGAAATCATGGATATTCACGAATATTAAATGATGCAATATTAAAAGAAGCAAAAGACAGAGGCTTTTTAACATTGTACTTAAAAACAGATTTGAAAAATTATTATGAGAAATTTGGAGTAGTTTTTATAAAAAAGCTAAAATCAGGCGAAGGCTTATATAAGTTTGAAATCAAATAATTGACAAAGATAACAATTTATCAGAAGAAATAGTAATTTTTAAGTGAGGTTGATAGTATGAAAGATGGAAAAATACCTAATCCAAATACAATAAATCCTATTGCAGGATACGATAAAGAAATATATATAAAGCCAACAATAAAGAATAAAAATATTATTGTAGGAGATTTTTCATATATTGCAGATTCTGATTTTGAAAGTCATGTAACACATCATTATGACTGGAATAATGATAAGTTAATTATAGGAAAGTTTTGTCAGATAGCTTCAGGTGTTGAATTTGTTATGAATGGAGCAAATCATCAAATGAATGCAGTTTCGACATTTCCGTTTTATACTTTAGAAGGATGGAAACAAACACCACCAACACGAAATGACTTACCAATAAAGGGAGATACTATCATTGGCAATGATGTATGGATAGGACAAAATGCAACTATTCTTCCAGGAGTTCATATTGGAGATGGTGCAATAATTGGTGCTAATAGTGTTGTTGGAAGTAATGTTGAACCATATACAATAGTTGTAGGAAATCCTGCAAAAGCGTTAAGAAAAAGATTTGATGAAGAACTAATTGATATTATGGAAAAATTAAAGTGGTGGGATAAAAGTATAGAAGAAATAAATAATTTAATTCCTTTACTAACAAACAGCAATTTAGAGTATGTAAAAGAAGAATTAAAGAAATTGTTATAGTTACAAATTACAATTTAGTAATTAGTTAGAAAAATAGTAAGTTATCGCTTACTTTAATATGTATTTATT